>JACRTB010000026.1 GCA_014385025.1 Yanshouia hominis
CCTTTTGCTCTGAATGCGGTTGGCAAACCTGCGCTTAGTTTAGCAAAAGGAGGTTTTCTTGTATCTAAAGATTTTTTATTCCACCAGCATAGCTGGTGGTTTATTTTCGCTGAAGCTACCCTCTTTGCGGATATAGTCGCGGTTTTCCTGATGCGTACCATGTACAGGCTCAATGTGTGCGCCGTAAAAACGTTTCATGGAGGGTATCAAACATCACGCCATTGCGGAACACCGTATAAACATGCGTATGAGGTGTTTTGTTTTCTCCGATTTCGTCGCACATGCAGCAATAAACAAGACTTGGAAACTGCTCAAGTATTTCCCAAATATGTGAGTGGGTATAGCCATGGATTTCAGGATTATTGATCGTCAATTGGTATTTTCGACTGGATTTGCTTCTTGCCATAGAGGCCCCTTTCTCAAAGTGTACACAGGTTTCAATACGTGCAAGGGGTAATACTAACCCCTTGCACCTTATGGTAAATGGTCCGATGATCAAAAACATGAAACCAATCTCCCCGAAACCTTTGAGGAACGAGGAGAAATGCCGCCTGACCGCGTAGCCGGGAAAACAGATTCAGAGATCATTTATGAAATGGTGAAAGATGGTGCCAGTAATTTCGATATCCTAGAATCTTTTCCTAGTGCGATGAACCGTCTTGACAAAATTGAACGGGCCAGACAAACCCTTTTACAAGAGAAGCAAAAAAATCTTTTTCGCCAGTTAGAAGTTTCCTATATTTATGGAGATACCGGTGTAGGCAAAACGAGAAGCGTCATGGAACAATATGGATATCAAAACGTATATCGCGTTACAAATTACCAGCACCCTTTTGATGGTTATAAAGGACAGGATGTCATTGTCTTTGAGGAATTTCGCAGCAGCTTACCCGCTAAGGAAATGCTGAACTATCTGGATGGCTATCCTCTGGAACTACCCTGCCGTTATTCTGATCGTCAGGCATGTTATACCAAAGTCTTCCTTATCACAAATATTCCCATTGATAAGCAGTATCCAAATGTTCAGGTAGAAGAACCTGAAACCTATCAGGCATTCTTAAGACGCATCCATCATGTTATTTATCAACAGATAGACGGAACGCAAAAGACTATTCTCCCTGTGGTAGACTGGGCCGAATCACCTTGGCCGGAGGGGAGCGAACAAGCCCATGTTTAAGGATTATCCCGATGTAATGACAGTAAAGCAAGTTTCTCAAGCACTTGGAATTGGACTTAATAAAACATATGAATTAGTGAATAACCGGGTAATAGGAAGCAAACGAATTGGGAAGAAAATACTTGTGCCAAAACACTGCTTGATAGACTTTATTGAGTCTGCCCGCTATAATATAACTCTGTAATGGCAGGTAATTTAACTGTCTGAAAGGAGTTTTTTGAATGACAGGCAGCCTGCAAGTTAAAAAAGATACATATTATATGGTACTGAATCTATATGACAAATCAGGAAAAAGAAAGCAGAAATGGATTTCAACCGACCTCCCTGTAAAAGGGAACAGAAAGAGGGCGGAAAAGCTGTTACGGGAGGCATTAAACGCCTATGAAATGCAACAAATCAAGCCCACCTGTGATTTAGCGATGCGGTACGTCTGTGGCTTAAAGAAGCCGCTGTCCGGGTGGATGAAGTAACCCTCCAAGGATATGAAACATTGGCAGAATGCCATATCCTTCCTTACTTTGACAAAACCAAAATTCGACTTATAGACGTCACACGAACCACTTTGCAAACCTACATCAATGAAAAGCGGGAACATGGACGTATGGACGGGAAAGGAGGGCTTTCTACCGCCAGCCTTCGACTGCATAAGAATATCCTTTACCAGACGTTGAAAGGAGCTGTCAGAGATGGTCTGATTGCAACAAATCCCTGTGAATTTGTATCCTTGCCGCAAGCAAACCGTCACGAAAACGGATTCTATACAGTGGAGCAACTGAACAGGCTTTTTGATGCAATCAAGGAAGAATCCCTTTCCCCGCTGGTGAAAATTACTGCGCTTTATGGCCTGCGGAGAAGTGAAGCTCTTGGTTTGAAATGGGACAGCATCGACTTTGAAGCAAACAGTCTCACTATTCGCCATACGGTTGCTAAGGTCAAAACAGCAGTAGAGAAGGACAAAACAAAAAACGCTTCAAGTTATCGTTCCTTCCCTCTTACGAAAGAAGCGGCCAACCTTTTCCGGGCAATTAAGGAGCAGGAAAAGGAAAATCAAAAATTGTTTGGCAAAGAATATTGCCGCAACGACTATATATTCAAATGGGTCGATGGCAGGCCCTTCTCGACCGATTATGTTAGCAAACGTTTTAACTCTCTGCTTAAAAAACATGAGCTCCCACATATCCGCTTTCATGATCTACGTCATAGCTGTGCTAGTTTTCTAATTGCAATGGGATATAGCCTTAAGGATGTTCAAGAGTGGTTAGGACATTCTGACATCAAGATGACGGCTAATGTATATGCCCATCTCGATATTAGCCGAAAAATTGGGATTGCCAGTCAATTGGAACAACCATTTCAGGAGGTAGGTTAGCGAAGGAGATAGAGAAGTGTTAGAAAAAGTGTTAAAAAATGGCGATAAAGCAAAACAAAAAATCGCCTGTTAGCCAAACAAATGGCTTAAACAAGCGATTTCTTTTGGTGGAGATAAGGAGGATCGAACTCCTGACCTCTTGAATGCCATTCAAGCGCTCTCCCGAGTCCATCGGTTACATACCCCTCTAAATGGAACTCGGAGATGCGCTTTGATACGTAGGAAAGCACCCGATTATCAAGGTTTTCTCTATCCTACATTATAATTTAGAGAATGTCAACGCCGCCCAATGGAGACTATGGGCGGCGTTTTCATATACTCCCGCAGGCCGATCCGAAAGGTTTGGCCTTTTTTCATGCCTTGAAAAAGGAGGTAAATGTGAATGGCAGACGAAACGAAAATCCCCGGCGCGGATGAAACGCCCGCGCCGGAGGCCCATGCTCCTGAAACGCCGGGCCCCCCTGCTGGGGCGGAGCATCCCGCTCCTGAAACGCTCGACGGCCCTTCCCCGGAGGGGCATGAGGAGCAGGGTATCATTCCGGGCATGGGAGACAATTCTGTCTCCACGGGCAAGGTTGTCGATCTGACGGCGGCGCGGGCCGCCGCTGAAAAGAAGGAGCAGCCCACGGTGGAGGACGCTGCGCCCAAGGACAAGAGCGTGCGCTCCGGCTCTGGTGCTGGGCCGGATGACCGGGAGCCGTGGGAAAAATCGTGGGAGGAGCTGGAGGCGGAAACGAAAGCCCAGGGCCGCCAGAGCCGTTCTTCCAAAGGTAGGACGGCCAAGGGTGCGAAAGCTGATAAGCCCCCCGCCAAGGACAAGGCCCCCACCAAGGGCGCGCCGACCGCATCGCGCAAGGCCGGGCGGCCCAAGAAGGGAAAAACCGCGCCGATCAAGGAGGCGCCCCCGGCTCCGGCCCCTGCGCCTGAGCCTACCGTTCCCCGCGACGCCTCCAGCGGCGTGGAGGAGAAGGTTGAATATATCAACCTCTCCGAGCTCCACCCCTCCCCGCTAAATCCCTTCGGGGTGCGGGATGACACGGAAATGAAAGCCCTTGTGGAAAGCGTCAAGTCGGGCCGGGTGAACCAGCCCGCTCTGGTGCGCCCCCGCGAGGACGGCGGCTATGAGATTATTGCGGGCCACAGGCGGCACAAGGCCAGCGAACTGGCCGGGTATTTCAATATGCCGTGTATTGTCCGGCAAATGACCGATGACGAGGCGATCATCGCTATGACGGATGATAACCTCCGGCACCGGGAAAAGCTGCTTCCCAGCGAAAAGGCCCTTGCCATTAAACAGCAATATGAGGCCATCAAGCACCAGGGGGCCCGTGGCGACGACGAGGAGGCGGGAACGCTCTCCCTGGCCCAAGTGGGTGAGCGCAACGGCATGAGCGTCAAGACGGTGCAGCGGTATGTCTGGCTGGATGACCTTGTGCCGGAGTTGAAAGAGCGCATGGACGGCGGCAAGCTGTCCTTTACCCCCGCCGTGGAGATTTCCCGCATCCGGCCCAAGCTCCAAAAGTATATTGCCGTTTCCATTGACGGGCTGGGCTCCCCCTCCCAGGGCCAGGGAAAGCGGATGCGGGAGCTGGACAAAAAAGGGGAGCTAACCCCTGACAGGATCGACGGAATTATGGGTGAAGAAAAGAAAAAGGAGGATCGTGACGTGATTATCCCTTACACTGAATTGGAAGAGTTCTTTGACAAAGAAGTTACCCCCCAGGATATGAAGGACAAGATTTTGGCCCTGCTGGCTGAGGACAAAGAGAAGCATCCCCCGGAGCTGGGCAGGGGGGACAAAAAGGTGGAGATTGAAAAGTAACCTCTGGTCATCGTGGCCAGAGGTGCTTTATTCCCCCGCCGCGTCCCCGTGATCATGGCTCTGGTGGAATATCCCCCGTCGCCGCCTATTTTCGGGCACAGGCGGGGATGGCCGTCAAGGGTGGTGGGGCAGGGGCCCCGGCACCGCCGCTTGCGGCGGCTTGCCCTTGACGGACAGCCCCGGCTGTGGCATACCCAGCGGCGCGACGGGGGCATATCCTCCAGAGCCGCCCCCTTCCCCATGAATGGGGAAGGGCGGGGGGATAGGGCTGACCCGTCCCCCCTACAACTCAATTTAGAAGTGGAGGTTTTCGATATGAAAAGACCCCTTGCGTATATTACCGCCGCGTGGAGCGGCGACCCCTGCGCGGCCACGGATCAGGCGGCGGAATACTGCCGCTCCGTGTACGAGGCGGGCTTCTCCCCGATCTGTCCGGCGCTGTTCCTTCCCCTGTTTCTCAATGACGGGGTGCCGGAGGAGCACAAGAACGGCATCGACATGGGCCGTGATCTGCTGCGGCGCTCCCGTGTGTTGGTGGTGTGCGGCCATACCGTCACCGAGTCCATGAAAAACGACATCGCGGTGGCCCAGCGGCTGGGGATCACGGCCACCACCCTGGAGGGCATCCTGACTGTGAAGGGACAGGGCCGGGGCAAGCATGGCCGCTAAGAAGGGCGGGCCGGGCGCTCCGCTGCTCTCCGAGCCCGCTGTGCAGGAGCTCCTGGGGCTTATGGCCGCCCACAACGCGCCGGGCCAGCGGGATATGCTGGCGATGCTCCAACAGATCGCGGGGCTGGAAAAACAGCTCAATGCGGCGGTGGAGGAGTTGACGGCTATGCGCCGGGAACTGGCGGAGGCGCGGGAAAGCCCGGTAAAGCGCACCTTGCAGAACGCGGTGAAGGCGCTGGAAAAGAGTGTGGCCGCCCTGCGGGAGCGGCTGGGCGCTGTGAAAGCGGCTGTGGTCGATGGCTGCAAGCGGGCGGTGGCGGCGTTCAAGGAACAGGGCGTTTCGGCGCTGGCGCATACGGCGGAGTTCTTCCACATCCGCCCGGCGCTGGAGGCTGTGGGGCGGGAGCTGGACAAGGCCATCGCCCACGACGAAAACGCGCTGACCACAATCCAGGCGGCGGCCACGGAGTACCACGAGGCGGGGCTCCACCTGAAAAACGCGCTTCGGGCCGTGACGGGCCGGGAGCCTGTGGCGGAGCCCAAGGGCCCCGGCGCTCTGGCCCGCGCCCTGGCTGGCCCCTTCAAGGCGGAGCGTTCCCTCCTGAGCTCTATGAAAGGCCGGGCGGAGGGCGCTCTCAATCGGCTGGGACATTTGGAACAGGCCGCCGAGCGGCCCCCGATCCGCCAGACGATTGAGGAGTTTAACGCAAAAATCGCGGCGGCCCGAGAGGGGCAGGAAAAGACCGCGCCCACCGTCAAGCGCAATGAACGATGATACCTCTGGTCATCCTGGCCAGAGGCGCGCCCCCGGAAAGGAGGGGTTTTCCTGATAGACGAGGACGTTTCCCGGCGCACCATCGCCGTCTACGTCAAAACCGGCAAGCTGACGGCGCGGGCGCTGGCCTACGCGCTGGGAGCGGCGGCCCGGCAGATCCGCAAGGCCCAGCGGGCCGGGCAAGCGCCCCATGGCAAGCAGAGCGCGAGGAAGCTCATGCGCCACGGCGGGGACACCAGCGGCATGGAGCTGCCCGGCGATACTCGGCTTTTTGACCGGGTGGCCCGGCGCTGGGGCGTGGACTACGCTATCCGGCCCGTGCAAAAGGGCAAATATTTGTTGTTGTTCAAGGCAAATCAGGCCGATGCCATCACCGGCTGTTTTTCGGAATACTCCCAGCGTATGCTGAACCGGGGCAAGGGCCGCCGCCTCCCCATGCGGGAACAGCTCAAGCAGGCACAGGAGCAAGCGCGGCGGCAGCCGGAGCTCCAGCGTGACCGGGAAAAGGAGGTGGCGCGTGAGGACAGATAAGCTGCGCAAGTACATTCTTCCCAACATCCCCTATCTGTTTGTGCTGTGGGCCTGCCTGAAAGTGGGGACGGCCTACCGGCTGGCGGCGGGGGCCGGATTTGGTGAAAAGCTCCTGGGGACGATCCAGACCATCGGCCCGGCGTTTGCGGACTTCGCGCCGGGCCTCGTCCCCTTCGATTGGCTGGTGGGCATCCTGGGGGCGGTTGGTTTCCGCCTGCTCATCCACTTCAAGACCAAAAAGGCAAAAAAGTACCGGCCTGACGTGGAGTACGGCTCCGCCCGCTGGGGGACGGAAAAGGACATCAAGCCCTTTATCGATCCCAAGTTTGAAAACAATATCATCCTCACCGCCACCGAGCGGCTGACCATGAACACCCGTCCCAAAATCCCCGGCAACGCCCGCAATCTGAATTGCGCCATCATCGGCTCGTCGGGCTCAGGCAAGACCCGGTTCTGGCTCACGCCTAATTTACTCCAGGCAAATGGCTGTTCTTATGTCTGCGTTGACCCCAAGGGCGGGGTGCTCTCCCAGGTAGGGTATTTCCTTCAAAAAAAGCAGGGGTACAGGATCAGGGTATTCAATACCATTGATTTTTCCAAGAGTATGCACTACAATCCGCTGGCCTATATCCACAACGAGGCGGACATTCTAAAGTTCGTGGATGCCCTGATTTCCAACACCAAGGGCGAGGGCAAGGAGGGTGATCCCTTTTGGACAAAGGCAGAGACTTTGCTCTACTGCGCCCTGATTGCCTATATCATTTTCGAGGGGCCGGAGCAGGACAGGAATATGAATACCCTGGTGGATATGATCAGCGGCATGGAAGTAAAAGAGGATGACGAGGACTACATGAACGCGGTGGATTATATGTTCGCCGGGCTGGAAAAGCGCAAGCCGGATTGCTTCGCGGTGAAGCAATACCGCAAGTACAAATTAAGCAGCGGTGTTGTATGCTCTAAGAGACTTCTTAATCAAGCAAGTGAGAAGTCTCTTAGAACACATAACCCAAAACCGAAGAAAGGAGCGCAAACTATGAGAAAAAACGAGAAAATCACAGCTCTGTACGAACGACTGAGCCGTGATGACTTTGGCAAAGATGATGACCAACAGCGTGAGAGCAATTCCATTTCCAATCAAAAGGCAATGTTGGAGGAGTTCGCCGCCCGGCAGGGCTTTACGAACATTGTCCATTTCACGGACGATGGCATTAGCGGCACCTGCTTTGACCGCCCCGGATTTTTGGCAATGATGAAAGAGGTTGAAGCCGGGAATGTGGAGTACCTGTGTCTAAAGGACATGAGCCGCATGGGTCGTGACTATCTGAAAGTCGGTCAGATTATGGAAATCCTGCGTCAACGTGGCGTTCGCCTTATCGCCATCAATGACGGCGTGGATAGTGCCAGAGGGGACGATGATTTTACCCCTTTTCGCAACATTATGAACGAGTATTACGCCAGAGACACCAGCCGTAAAATCCGCTCCACTTTCCAATCCAAAGGCAAGTCCGGCAAGCACCTCACAGGCTTAGTCATTTATGGCTACCTTTGGAACGAAGCACGGGATCAATGGTTAGTTGACCCCGAAGCCGCAGAGGTGGTCAAGCGTATCTTTGCTATGACGATTGACGGCTACGGTCCGTATCAGATCGCCAGCAAACTGAAATCGGAAAAGATACTCATTCCGTCCGCTTACCTTGCCCAGCACGGCGAGGGCGTAAACAAAAACAAGTCATTCAAAGATGTGTACGGCTGGGGTTCTTCCACCATTTGCAATATTCTTGAAAAGCGTGAGTATCTGGGACACACCATCAATTTCAAGACCCGAAAGCATTTCAAGGACAAGAAAAGTCATTATGTCCCGGAGAACGAATGGACGATTTTTGAGAATACCCATGAAGCCATCATTGACCAGCAGACCTTTGACCTTGTGCAGAAAATCCGCAGCAAGGTCAGACGCTACCCGGACGGCTGGGGTGAGACCGCACCGCTCACAGGCTTGCTCTATTGCGCCGATTGCGGCGGCAAGATGTATGTCCACCGCACCAACAACGGCAAGCGTATTTCTCAATATACCTGCTCACAGTACAGCAAAATTCCGGTCGGAAAGCTCTGCGCCACACAGCACCGTATAAATGAAGACGTGGTACTGTCCCTTGTGTCCGATATGCTCAAAGCCATTGCCGAGTATGCAAAACATGACCGCGCCGAGTTTGTTCGTGTGGTGCAAGAAGCACAGTCCAGCCAGCAGACAGCGGCGGTTAGAAAACAGCGCACACGCCTTGCCGCCGCGAAGCAGAGAGTTTCTGAACTGGAAGTCCTTCTCTGTAAAATCTATGAGGACAACATTTTAGGAAAGCTGTCCGACAGCAGATATGCAACTCTGGACGCGCAGTACGTAAAAGAGCAGTCTGAACTTAATTCAGAGATTGCTTCTTTGGAAAAAGCGGTTGATGGGTACGAAAAGCATGAGAAAGATGTTGACCATTTTATCGCTCTGATTGACAAGTACGAGAACTTTGATAAGCTGACGATTGCCATGCTCAATGAGTTTATCGAGAAAATCCTTGTGCATGAGCGTGACCGCAAAGGCAGTACGCAGACCACACAGGAAGTCGAGATTTACTTCAATTTTGTTGGGCGTTTTGTTCCCCCGGCGTTTGGCGAAGTGGAACTGACCCCAGAGGAATTAGAGGAAATCCGCAAGCGTGAGGAACGCAAGGACAGGCTTCATCAGAACTACTTGAAGCGGAAAGCCAGCGGAGCGCAGAAGCAATACGAGAACAAAATCAAGGACAAGCGCAAGGCGGAAATTGAAGCTAAGAAAGCCGCCATTCGTGCGGAGGATATTGCAAAGGGCGTGTTCGTTCCAGTATCGCAGTTGCCCGCAAAGGAGCCAAAGAAAGGAGTACAGACCGCATGAGAAGAATCATCGACAGCAGCCATAGTCCCGAAAAGAAGCGCCCCCATATCGGACATTATGGGCATTTGCGCAAAGCCTATCTTGAGAGCTATCGCCCCGACCTCTACGCCGCGCTTACCGCCAGCGAACGGCTTTATGAGCATTGCGCAGAGATTGAGGACGCCGCCAGAAGCCGTCTTAACATTATCATTCCTCGACTTGCCGCAAGCGTGGGCGCAACAGAAGCTCTCAAAGCCCAAGACCCTATGAAATGGGTAGGCTTGATGAACGCTTGCAAGGCACAAGCAGAGGAAATCGTGAAGTTTGAGCTGATTTATGATTGAGGAGGTACAGCATGGATAACGGTTACATTGTGAGATTTATGCGTTCAGATGATTTGCCAGATGAGGAATATTCTCATTGCAGTGACGCAGACGCATTGGCGCAGTACACGTCGCAACAGCCTGAAAGTAATGACGTATATTTTGCAGTTCAGCTTATTGAGGTTAGCGGCAATACCCGTACCGTCAAAGCAACGGTTTTGCTGGCATTATCCGATGAAGAACGCGAGATTGTATCAAAAATAGGCTGCAACGAACAGTTCGATACTTGTTTGCGGCTTAAAGAAATTTTGCCGTTACTGTCTGATGATAGCATTAAGGAATCCGCTATAACGGCACGAATTAAAATTGAGAACATTTCTCCTGCTAAGTTTCCAATATTCTTTGACCTGTTAAGGAGACAAGCAGTAACATAAGAAAAGAGCCGTTTATGGGTTACTATCCCATAAACGGCTCTGGCTTTCTCAAAACTGCACTGTATAGTTTTCGAGGTATTTGGCAACTTTTTCGAGTAGCTCATCTTTTGAGGTGGTGTTGGGATTAAGCTTCTCTGCCCATTCCCGACCTTCATGAATGCAGTCCCAAGGAGATTTTTGCTGTTGGTAACGCCCTTTGCCGGGGTCATGATTTCCAAAACCATCAATACATCTATTCCATAAAGGCTTAAAACGCTCAATGAGCATAGATTCGGCAAGCGGAATCCAAATGTCATCCACGACAAGGTATCGACACATAAAGTCTTTTTCATTGAGATTGTTCGCTTTTGAAACTGATCCAAAGTGTTCGGACAACCTATTAAACAGGGCGAGTCCGTGGTCTACATTCATACCAAGACCACCCTTTCTCGCGCCTGCTGGTACAGCTTTTCCAACATAAATCGGAACATTGTACCCCTCTTTATTTAAGTCTACCAAACGCTTATACGGAGCAAAATCCCCACGATAATATATTGCATATACCCCAGCACCAATAAACGGTTCTGGCGGGAGCGTATGTACAGGTGAGGCAAGCATAGCCGCTGCTACACTTGCGCCCAAATTGCGCTTATCAAGAGGATTATATGGTTCAATTATTGGAATATCTTCTCTTGGCATGGTCTATCTCCTTTAAGTGTGCATAGACAGAACTACCAACGGCTTCTGCCAGCTTAACCGGCACAGCGTTTCCGATCTGTCTCATGCTTTCTGTCCATGACGCGACAAAGTGGTAGTCATCGGGGAAAGTTTGAATACGCGCACTTTCTCTGACGGTGTAATATCTAACATCACCATTGTCCAGCACGAGCATATTCTCACCGCCCGGAACTCCATGCGCCCCCGCCTTTATGGTTTTAGACGGTTCGTCTAAAACGCTTCCAGAATGACCGGGATAAATCTTCGCGCCTGCTCTGAAAATGTGATTATCAAAAGCGGCAGCTTCTTTGCTTTGAGGATCGGGCAAATCACCTATGGCATCTCTGGTTGTTTGCCAAGGACGCAAAGGTGCATTGCATTCCTCAACAGCAGACCGAATATTCTTTATTGCCTGTTTGCTAAGTGGATTACTCATAGGCATAGCCATATTATGCCGCGCCCAATAATCTCCTGTAACCCATTTTGAATATAGCAGGGCTTCCTTAGAATGTGTTGGATTAGGGAAAGACCAATGCGCATCAACGTCTTTTCTGAATCCAACAATAACCACTCGATGGCGCAACTGGGGAACACCATAATCAGCAGCGTTTAGAAGTCGAAAAACTACGTTATATTCGCAATCTCCGTGTCTGTTTGAGGTGTGATGCTGCTCCAATAAAGTGCGGTGTTCTTCCCATGTCATACCTTGCGGTTTTACAATGCTGGGGTAAGTTAGCTGAAGAATAATGTAGCTGAAATAAAGGCTAAAAGATTTCCGTAATAAGCCTTTCACATTTTCAAAAATGAAAACTTCAGGCATGACTTCACGAACAGCTCTAACCGCTTCTGGGAACATATCCCGCTTATCATTGTAAGCCTGAGCTTTTCCACCGAGAGAAAAAGGTTGGCACGGCGGTCCACCAGAAATCATATTGATTTTGCCTGTCAGCCCATCATACGATACCGTTCTAACATCCGACTGGTACACATTCCAGTCGGATATTCCATCAAAACCAGCGGCAATGTTTGCCTTGATATTGTCACACGAATCTTTATCCCATTCATACAGAGCCGTATGTTGGAAACCGGCATTTTGCAGACCTAATGCCAAACCACCCGTTCCACAAAAAAGCTCAATAGATTTATTCATGAGCGTTGTATTTTGCATAATAGCTGTCCTCCTTCTGTGCATAAGGACACGCAATAATTATACTCAATACCCTCCCTAATTTCAAGATAATTCGGCATATTCATGTGTAAAAAATCTCTGAACGAGGGAGAAGCCAAAAACCCTTTAGGAACTAAAGGGCGCACTTCTATACTCTCTGTCGAGAGTAGTGCGTCCTGCGGAGCTTCATTCCCGGTCAGCAGAAGAAAACTGCCCGACCGAGAATGTTTCGTCACTTCGTTCCGTCAAGGTGGCTACACCCCCTTGCGCCGCTAAAGCGGCTATCCCCTGTGGACTTGCCGTCCGCAAACAGCATGAAATGCTGTTCGCCGCCAGCAAGTTTGAAAAACCGAATACCGAAAATCAGACCGTTGACCTGCGCCGTATGCGCACAAAGTCAGCGGTCTTTTTTTATCCCCAAAATCAAAAAAGGAGGTCAATCCCAATGACAAAATCGAAAACCCTTGACCAGCTTCGAGCCGAAAAGGAGCGAGCCGAGACGCAGCTTGCACAGGAACAGCACAAGCTGGAACGTCTGGAAAACCGAAAGAAGTATCTGGAGAGAGGCGAACGCACCAAACGCACCCACCGCCTTTGCAATCTGGGCGGTACGATTGAGAGCCTTGCCCCGGAGGTCAAAGATCTCACACGCACCGAAATGACAGAGCTGATGGAGTACATCTTCTCTCTGGCAGAAGTCCAGCGAGCTGTCCGTCACATGGCGATTACCCATATCAGCCAAGCGAACAGAGAAAAGGAGCTGAAAGCCGATGGCACTATTTCATCTGAGCGTCACGCAGACTAAGCGAAGCGCAGGACAGTCTGCTATCGCTTCTGCCGCCTACCGAGCCGGAGAAAAACTGTACAGCGAGTATTACGGCGAATACAGCGACTACACCCGAAAGGGCGGTGTGATCTGCTCCGACATTCTCCTGCCGTCCCATGCGCCGCCAGAATACGCAGACCGCCAGACGCTATGGAACGCCGTGGAAAAAGCCGAGCGAGGAAAGAACGCCCAGCTTGCATACAGCTTTGACATTGCCTTGCAGAATGAATTTTCCCTTGAGGAAAACATCGCTCTTGCAAGGCAATTTTTATTGGAGAACTTTGTGAGCCGGGGCATGGTGGTTGACTTCGCCGTACACCAGCCAGACCGGGAGGACGGCGGCATACCAAACCCGCACTTCCATGTTCTTTGCCCTATCCGTCCCATTGAGCAGAACGGCAAATGGGGGCTAAAGCAACGCCGGGTGTACGAGCTGGACGAGGACGGCAACCGTATCCGGGACGCAGACGGAAAGTTTGTGTTCAACGCCGTTCCCACTACCGACTGGGGCAGTCCCGAAACGCTGGAACACTGGCGGCAGACATGGGCGGAGCTATGCAACGCCAAGTTTGCAGAAAAGGGGCTTGACGTTCGTATCGACCACCGGAGCTATGAGCGTCAGGGCGTGGAGCTTCTTCCCACCGTCCATGAGGGCGCAACCGTCCGGGCAATGGAGAAGAAAGGCATACGCACCGAGAAAGGCGAGTTCAACCGCTGGATCAGAGCCACCAATGCCGTTATTCGGGACATCAAGAAGAAAATAGCGTCCCTTATCGGCTGGATAGCGGATATGAAAGCCGAGCTGTCCAAACCGCAGGCACCCGACCTTGTTTCTCTGCTGAACGCCTATTACACCCAGCGCAGAGCCGGGGCATATTCGCAGAAAGGCAAGGTCAGCAACCTAAAGGAGATGAACGAGACCTTCAATTATCTCCGGGCAAACGGCATTTACTCCCTTGAAGATTTGGAGCACCGTGTCAGCGAACACAGTGCTGCCACAGAGAGCTTGAAGAAAACGCTGGACGAACAGACCGCCCGAATGAAAGCAATTAAGCAGCTCTATGACAGCTCCGCTGCTTTCCAGAGCTTGAAGCCTGTCTATGACGGCTTGCAGAAAATCAAGTTTGAGAAGCCCAGAGCCAAGTACAAGGCAGAGCATGAAGCGGAACTGAAACAGTTCTACGCCGCAAGACGCAAGCTGACCGGGGAGTTCCCGGACGGCAAAGTGGATATGAAAAAGCTGTCCGCAGAGTATGACGAGCTGGAACAGGCGCATGAAACCACCTACGGCGAATTTAAGACCGTCAGAGACGATTTACACCGCCTTTGGAGGGTCAAGTCATGCGTAGATACCGCCGCCCGATTTAACGAGCATACAGAGGAACAAAAGCTCCAAAATCGACCCCAAACACGACACAAAAAGGAGGATATGACCCGATGAAAAAATACGACTGGAAGAACGAGTACAACCCCATCCGCAGAACGGCAAAACGCCTGTTAAGCGGTGAGCCTTTGACCGATGGCAGACCGCTTTCCGACCTGATTGAGTTGGACGAGCGTACCCGGAAATGCCTTGCCTTTGAAGCCACCCTCACCGACCGCCAGATTGATATGTTGCAGGAGCTGGGCTATCTGCCTGTTACCACAAGACAGTACGGCGAGGAATGTGCAAACTGCCCCTACACGTTGGACGAGCGTGAGCATGGCGTTTGCAGACGATGCGATGTTTTCAAGAAGTAAGGAGGACGCTCATGCAGTACACCCAAGCACAGATTGACCGGGCGAACGCCGTCAGTCTGGAAGATTTTCTCCGCACAAAGGGAGAGACGCTTATCAAAAGCGGACGGGAATACCGCTGGAAAGAACATGACAGCCTGACCGTCCGGGGAAACAAATGGTTTCGCCACAGCCAGAGCAAGGGCGGCTATCCCATTGATTTTGTCATGGAGTTTTACGGCAAGTCCTTTCCCGAAGCAGTCCAGCTCTTAACCGGCGAAAGCGCCGAGGGACAGAGCGAAGCCAGCACAGCACCGCCCACAGCGTTTCACTTGCCCTTGCACAACAGAACAGCCGACAGAGCAATTCAATATCTTTGCGAAAGCCGAGGTCTCAACAAAACGCTTGTTGAGGCTTTTCTTCTTTCCGGGGATATTTACGAGGACGCAAAGCGGCACAATGTTGTGTTTGTCGGCAGAGACCGAAGCGGTACGCCGAGATACGCCCATGTGCGAGGAACGGCAGACCCATTCAGACAGGACATTGCCGGGTCTGACAAATCCTATCCGTTCCACTATGAGGGAAACGGCAACCAGCTCTTTGTCTTTGAAGCACCGATTGACCTTTTGTCCTTTATCTGCCTTTATCCGCAGGACTGGCAGACAAGGAGCTACCTTGCCCTGGGCGGCGTTTCAGGCAAAGCCCTTGACCGTTTTCTTTCTGAACGCAAGGACACCCGAAAAGTGTTCCTCTGCCTTGACAGCGACACCGCAGGAAGCGAAGCCTGTACCCGACTGGCACAGTCCATTCCCGGCGAGATCGCCGTCATTCGCCTTGTCCCGGCAAGGAAAGACTGGAACGATGTTCTCCGTCAGCAAGGGGACATTCCCAGCCGCAAATTCATAGCCGAGACAATCACGCTGCGAGAGCTGCCCACCGCCCAGCCTGTTCCCATGCTCCGCATGGCAGATGTGGAGCTGACGAGCGTGGATTGGCTATGGTTTCCCTATATCCCCTTTGGAAAGCTGACGATTATACAGGGCAACCCCGGCGAGGGCAAGACCTACTTTGCCATGCGTCTTGCGGCGGCTTGTACCAACCGAAAGCCTTTACCCGGTATGGAGACCCTTGAGCCTTTCAACATCATCTACCAGACCGCAGAGGACGGTCTGGGCGATACCGTCAAGCCCCGACTGATGGAAGCGGAAGCAGACCTTGAAAGAGTGCTTGTCATTGACGATAGGGACACACCGCTGACCCTTGCCGATGAGCGCATAGCAAGGGCAATCCGGGAAAACAACGCAAGGCTGGTTATCATTGACCCGGTGCAGGCGTTTCTGGGCGCAGATGTGGACATGAACCGGGCAAATGAAGTCCGTCCCATCTTCCGCAGTCTGGGAGACATTGCACAGGCTACCGGGTGCGCTATCGTGCTGATCGGACACCTCAACAAAGCCGCAGGAACGCAAAGCACCTACCGGGGCTTAGGGTCTATCGACATTACGGCGGCAGTCCGCAGTCTGCTCTTTATCGGCAAGCTGAAGGACAGCCCCACAACGAGGGTGCTTATCCATGAGAAAAGCTCCCTTGCGCCGCCCGGACAGTCCCTTGCCTTTTCTCTGGGAGACGAGAAAGGCTTTGAATGGATAGGAGCTTATGACATTACCGCTGACGAGCTTCTTGCCGGGGCAGACAACACCAAGACCGAGAGCAAGACCGCACAAGCGCAAATGCTCATTCTGGAACTGCTTGCGGACGGAAAGCGTATGCCGAGCGCAGAGCTGGAAAAGGCAGTCAATGAGCGTGGGATTTCCTCACGCACCATGAGAACGGCAAAGAGCCGTATCGGGGACAGACTTGTGACCGAGAAAGACGGCACAGCATGGGTCTGCTATCTCCGAGACTGACAACAGGAACACGGCAAGCGTGGCAAAGACGGCAAGGGTTTTATAGATACCTTAATGTTGCCGCCTTGCCTTGTTCCCTCATACTGACACCGCCCGATGATGAACAGTCACCGGGCATTTTTCATTTACAGGAGGATTTTGAATGAACAATACCGCAACCAACACCGCTACTTGCCCGACTGTCAGAAAGCAGATCGGCAAAACAACCTATATCGTCCGTGTGCATTTCAGCCAGACCGCAAAAGAGACAATGGAGGACAAAATCAAGCGTCTGCTCCGTGAGGAAGTCCGCAAAATGTAACTTCTTTGTGAATTTGATGAAAAAGTCCTTGACTTTTCGTCTCTGGCAAAACCGCCAAGTCGATCCTGATAAGCTGCGGGGCCCGGCTGGCCCCCTTCGACATCCCCCAGCTCCGGGAGATTATGAGCTATGACGAGCTGGAGCTTGACCGCATCGGGGATCGGAAAACGGCGGTTTTCTTCACCATTTCGGACACCACCCAGACCTACAATTTTTTGGTGGCCCTGGCCTTTTCGCAGATGTTCAACCTCTTATGCGAGAGGGCGGACAACGTACACGGGGGCCGCCTGCCCCATCATGTGCGGGTGCTGTGGGACGAGGCGGCCAACACGGGACAGGTGCCGGGGCTGGAGAAGCTGGTGGCCGTCATCCGTTCCCGCGAGGTCAGTCTGTGCCTGTTCTACCAACAATGGGCGCAGTGCAAGGCGATTTACAAGGACAACGCAGAAACGATTTTAGGCAACATGGACAGCGTGATCTTCCTCGGCGGGCGGGAGGGCTCCACCATCAAGGAGATTTCCGAGAACTGGCTGGGCAAGGCCACCATCTCCATGCAGACCGAGGGCCGGACGCGGGGACAGTCGGAGAGCTTCAATCTGAACACCCAGCGGCTTGGCCGGGAACTGATGACCCCCAGCGAGCTGGCGACCATGCCGGGCGACTACTGTATTTTACAGCTCCGGGGGCTCCCGCCCTTTTACTCCCGCAAGTACGATTTGAAAAGTCACCCCAATTACAAGTACACCGCCGAGGCGGACAAGCGCAACGCCTTTGACCTGGGCCGCCTGACCTCTCGGCGCATGAGGAAAATAGACCCCAACGAGGAATATACCGTGTACGAGGTGGACGTGCCGGACGAGCACTTAGAAGAGGACGAGGACATCCTCAACTATGATGATCTCGACGACCCGGACGCCTTTGTATAGCTTCTGGCCAGTGTGGCCAGAGGTGGAAGTCGCCGCCTGAGAGGGCGGCTTTTTTCATGGCCGGGGGCCTGCCCCCGGAGAAATGGAGGCATTATGCAGTTTTTCGCTACCGCTGTTACCACCCTTCAAACGCTCGTCATCGCCCTGGGGGCCGGTCTGGCCGTGTGGGGCGTGGTCAATCTGCTGGAGGGCTACGGCTCGGACAATGCGGCGGCCAATGCTCATGTACGGTAGAGAAGCACAAAGCAAAACAAGGATAGCCAGCCCTGCCACTATTCCGAAGTCAGGGGAACGCAATAGAAAAATTCATAGCTGTATGCTATACTTAATTAGCATTTGAACATATCAAGCTGACACAGCAATCTCTTTACTTGCCGTTAATGCGCGTCTACCAATAGTCCGCAGAAAGCAAGAGTAGCGTAAAGGTATAAAAATTTCAAACTTCTTTGTAACGAAATTCCGATTTCTCCGTCTAACCTATGAAGCTGAAGGAGGTGATGACAAGTATGGACTATGAAAAGCTCTATAAAGCCTACTATTTACAGGTATACTCGTATACTATTTCTCTTGCCAAAAATCGTGAGATAGCAGAGGAAATCACGCAGAACACATTCTATAAGGCTGTTTCTACAACATCACAATTCAAAGGTAAGTCAGATGAATTGACATGGCTCTGCTCCATAGCAAAAAACCTTTACCATGATGAAATGCGAAGCCGTCAGCGAGTAGCTGATGTGAGTGAAATCAATGACTTGCCATCAAATGAAAATGTTGAGAACTCAGTTGCAGATTCTGACATGGCGTTCCGCATACACCTCGTTCTTCACCGTTTGGAAGAACCATACAAAGAAGTCTTTCAGCTTCGCGTATTCGGGGAACTATCTTTTTCACAAATCGCTGCAATTTTTGGAAAAACAGAATCATGGGCGAGAGTTACTTATCATCGTGCAAAGCTAAAAATTCAAGAAAGGATGGATGAAAAGCATGAGTAAACAATGCGATATTGTTCGAGATATTCTTCCGCTGTATGTTGACGGTGCTTGCAGCGAAGCAAGCGCAGAGATGGTAAAAGAGCATTTGAACGCCTGTGCTGACTGTAACGCAATTTATCAGAAATTGCTTTCTCACACGAACGAAGATGTTCTTCACGAAGAAAGCGAAAGCGTTATTATGCGCCATGAGGCAAAAGAAAAGCAGAGAGGCAGAAAAAAGATAACGATTGCTGTTCTCGTTTCCATCGCTCTTTGTATCATTGCAATTTTTGCAGCTCTCTTTCTGTTACCTATAAACATTGCTTATGAGCCTGTCAAAATCGACTTCCCATTTGAGGTTGAAGATGTCGAAAGCGTTGAAATGTACCACTATGACGGAGTGCCTGCATCAGCAGAAAAGAAAGTAGTTGTTGCTGAAAATGATATAAAGACCCTGTATGATAAGTTCAAGGGCTTATCCTTAAAAGACAAAACAACTGAGGAAACTGCCGGAGCAGATGTGACCAGCTTTAGATTTAACCTCTCAGATGGAACAAGCTACGATTTGATTTACGCCTGCTATGGAGTTAAAAACGGCGAATTGAAGTCAGAAGCAGGCGGTTTTAAGTATTTCACAAGTGCGGATATTGGCTCTTATTGGAACAATTTGAATACGGAACTTGAAGCAATTCCTATCAATGAGAGTGAATTGCCGTGAGCAGATAGCAAACCCAGCCGAGCCTGTCAACGGTCAAGATGAACGGCGCAAATGCGCCGCCGTTGACAGCCCCGCCCGTCTTTGCTGTTCGGTAATCAAGAGGGCGACAGCACAAGATGCTGCCGCCCTCTGCCATTATTCAGAAAGGGGGATTTTCCATGACCGAACACGAAAAGTATCAAGAACATATCCGGCATACACACGATGCCTTTTGCAAGACTGTTATTCGCCACGCTGCCATAGACGCAGCCCGGAGCATACGGAGCCACCGCAAGCGGGAAATCTCGCTTGAATATCTGATAGAAGAAAAACACTATCCATTCAGTACCACAGATAAATACTTTGCGGAGCAATCCGGCATGACCAGCTATCCGCTTTTCGTCTGTGGTCAGATGGTGCTTTTGGAAAGTCCAGAGCTTGCCGCAGCCCTGTCCGCACTATCACAGATGGAACAGGAAATCATTTTCTTGTACTACTTCCAACGATTGACGCATAGGGAGATTGGACGGAGATATGGACGGGCTGGCAACACAACCGGGCGGCGTATTCAGATGATTTTACGGCGGCTACGGGCAGAGTTGGAGGGCTTGTCCTATGAACCAGCTACTTCCCTATGAGACAATCGTTAAGGCAAGCGAGGGCGACCCGGAAGCTGTTGCCGCCGTCCTATCCCATTATGCAGGATATATCCGCTCTTGTGCGAAAATGGACGGACAGATTAACACGGATATGCAGGAGCATATCGTCAGGCAACTGATAGAAAGCCTGTTGAAGTTCCGCTTTGACCGCTAAACAGAAAAGTTGTATAATTAGAGCCTGACAAATTAAACTTCAATGAGAGTAGAGCAAATGGAACAGATTATCAATTATAGAGACATACCCACAGATAAAAGGATTGACATATTAAATGCTCTTGAGCGAATAGGTTTTTTTCCGGCATACGGCGGCGTGAAAACAATGCAGCAAATTATGGAAAAGTCAGTTCCAGGTTCAGGCCCACAATTCTATTTCGTTTTCCGTGAAAATGAGTTGATAGGGTACAATTTTCTCATTGGGGACACTAAGAAATATAAAGCGTTCCCATGGCTTGCTATTAGCAATATGGATGAGCAGAAGTTGACTGTTTGTGAAGAACTGATGAAAATACAAATTGCCTTTTTTGAAGAACTCGGAATGCAAAAGATAGCAGATCATTGCATTAGGATTATGGAAGATTACAGAAAAGGAATTGGAAAGCAGAAAGAAAGCGATTGCAGATAAGTTCCATTTGAAAAACGGCTGACAATTTAATACCGCCGCCCATCACAGCGGCAGATAAGCAGTAAATCTTGAAAAGGTTTACTGCTTTTTTTGCGCCCATTTTCAAAAATCTTTGGCAAACCACACCGCCGGATTGTTGTAGGGAGCAGACAGGGAAAACAAAAAAATTTCCGCTGCGTTTGCCAAAACGCCCCCTTTTCACCGTTGTAGTGGTGAACAGCGGGCAGAACACGCCGCCGCAATCGCTATATTGGTGGAGCAAGCCAGTATATCCGCAAACCAGAGCCGCCGAGGAAAGCGGTAGTTTTTTAGAGCAAGATTCTACCACGGTGCCAAAATCCGCATATCTGCGGTTTTGCCCCCTTTGGTAAATCTTGTTGGGGAGTGCCTTCCCCAAACCCTGCTCATGCGCCCTGTCGGGCGAGAAAGGAGGTCAACGCTTGAAGAAAAAATATAACACACCCCACCGCTGCCATGTGGTCAAAACCCGCATGACCGAGGAAGAATACGCCGACTTTACCGAGCGGCTGAAACACTATGACATGAGCCAATCCGAATTTATCCGGCAAGCCATTACACGGGCGACCATTCGCCCCATCGTTACCGTTTCCCCGGTCAATGATGAACTGTTGTCCGCCGTTGGCAGGCTGACCGCCGAATACGGAAAAATCGGTGGCAACCTCAATCAGATTGCCCGCGCCCTCAACGAGTACGGCACACCATACAACGCCCTGTCCGTTGAAGTCCGCGCCGCCATTTCTGACCTTGCTGCCTTGAAGTTTGAAGTCCTGCGAAAGGTAGGTGACGCTGTTGGCAACATTCAAACATATCAGCTCTAAAAATGCGGATTATGGCGCAGCCGAGCAGTACCTCACCTTTGAACATGACGAGTTTACCATGAAGCCCACCCTTGATGAAAACGGGCGGCTCATGCTCAGGGAGGACTATCGAATAGCCACGCTGAACTGCGGCGACGAGGATTTTGCCGTTGCCTGTATGCGCTCCAATCTCCGCTATGGGAAGAACCAGAAGCGGGAAGATGTAAAAAGCCACCACTACATTATCAGCTTTGACCCACGGGACGCGGTGGACAACGGTTTGACCGTAGACCGGGCGCAGGCGTTGGGCGAGGAATTTTGCCGGAAGCAGTTTCCCGGACACCAAGCCATTGTCTGCACCCACCCGGACGGACACAACCACAGCGGCAATATCCATGTGCATATCGTTATCAACTCCCTGCGGATTTACGAAGTCCCGCTTCTGCCCTACATGGACAGACCAGCCGACACACGGGAGGGCTGCAAGCACCGCTGCACCAACGCCGCTATGGAATATTTCAAGAGCGAAGTCATGGAGCTGTGCCACCGGGAAAATCTCTATCAAATCGACCTTTTGCATGGCAGCAAAAACCGCATTACCGAGCGTGAGTATTGGGCGCAGCGGAAAGGGCAGGCAAAGCTGGACAAGGAAGCTGCCGCCTTGCCAGCCGAGGAGCAGCCAGCCAAGCCCACGAAGTTTGAAACAGACAAGGAAAAATTGCGGCAGGCCATACGCACCGCGCTGTCCTCTGCCACAAGCTATGGCGAGTTCGCCGCCGTTCTCTTGCAACAGGGCGTGACTGTCAAGGAGAGCCGAGGGCGGCTATCCTACCTCACGCCGGACAGGACAAAGCCCATTACCGCCCGCAAGCTGGGAGATGATTTTGACCGCGCTGCCGTTCTTGCCCTTTTGGAACAGAACGCCCACAGAGCCGCCGAGCAGACCGCAACCGTACCCGAATACCCCCGCAACATAAGGGAGCGTTTGCAGGGCAAAAAAGCTGTCCAAACCACCCCGGAAAAGGACGGTATTCAGCGCATGGTTGACCGGGCAGCGAAGCGAGCGGAGGGAAAGGGCGCGGGCTATGACCGCTGGGCGGCAGTCCACAATCTGAAACAAATGGCGGCTACCGTTGCCGCCTACGGGCAGTACGGCTATTCGCCGGAGGAGCTGGACGCAGCCCTTGTATCCGCCAATGCGGATTTACAGGACAGCACCGCCAAGCTGAAAGCCCTGGACGCTGCTATCCGGGAGAAAAAGGAACTTCAGACACAGGCGCTTGCCTATGCCAAGACCAAGCCTGCCCGTGACGGTCTGAAAGCGCAGAAAACGGAAAAAGCCCGCAGCGCCTACCGGGAACGGCACGAAAGCGATTTTATCATAGCGGACGCAGCCACCCGTTATTTTCGGGCGCATGGCGTTTCCAAGCTGCCAAGCCATAAAGCCCTGCAAGCGGAAATCGAGCAGCTTACCGCCGAAAAGAACGCCCATTACAACGAATACCGGGAGAAAAAAGCCCGTGTCAAGGAGCTGCATACCGTGAAAAGCAATCTTTCTCAAATCCTGCAAGGCGAGAAAGACAGAGAGAAAAAGCACGAACATGAGCGTTAAAAACCGCCCCGAAACGATACCAAAACGGGGATATGCCCTGCACCCTATCCGCAATACTGCCCACCTTTGAAACGGGGCGCACAGCGCAGGAAATCCCCGAAAATGACACCGAGAAACCACATTTTTACCGACCTATCCGCTTATACCAGCGGAAACGGCAGAAAGGAGCGAGAAATGCCACGCATGAGCAAAAAGCGGCGGTTGGAATGGAGCTTTTTCCTCAACCACCGAAACCGTATTACCTACAATGACCTTTGCCGGAGCTGCACACGCGGCTGCAAGCAGAGCTTCCGGGCGATTATCGTCCTCTGCCCCCGGTATTTCTCTAAGAGATGGAAACACAGGGAGGACACCGCCAATGGCAGATAACCGCAAATATTACTACCTCAAACTGAAAGAAAACTTCTTCGACAGCGATTCCATTGTGCTGTTGGAGGACATGAAAGACGGGATTTTGTATTCCAATATCCTCTTGAAGCTGTACTTAAAATCGCTGAAAAATGGCGGCAGATTGCAGCTTGACGAGCATATCCCCTATACCGCCCAGATGATAGCCACGCTGACCCGTCACCAAATCGGGACGGTGGAACGGGCATTAGCCATCTTCCAGCAGTTAGGGCTTGTGGAGCAGCTTGACTGCGGGTTGCTTTATATGACCGACATCGAGCTGATGATCGGTCAATCCTCTACCGAAGCGGAACGGAAACGCGCCGCAAGGCTTGAAAATAAGACACTTTTGCCGCCGCGGACAAATGGCGGACATTTGTCCGACATTCGTCCACCAGAGATAGAGATAAAGAAAGAGATAGATATAGAGTTAGAAAAAGAGGGAGAGTTAAAGGGACAAGCCCTCGCCCGCAGCTATGGCAGATATGAGAATGTATTTCTGACTGATACGGAGCTTTCCGAACTGCAAGCGGAGCTGCCCGAAAAATGGGCGTACTACATTGATCGGCTTTCCGGCTATATCGCGTCCACGGGCAAGAAATATAAAAACCACGCCGCCACTATCCGCAGATGGGCGGCAGACGATACCGCAAAGGCTGCCCCGAAACAGGGCATACCCGAATACACCTGCAAGGAGGGCGAGAGCTTATGAGTAATCTGTTTACAGAACGAGTTTTGAATATGGCGGCTGTTACCCCACAGCCGGAGGACTACACGGGCGAGGACGGACTGCTTTACTGCGGCAAGTGTCACACTCCGAAAGAAGCCTACTTCCCGGAAAAGCAAGCCGCCCTGTTTGGGCGTGACCGCCACCCGGCAGAATGTGACTGCCAGAAAGCCCAGCGTTTGGAGCGTGAAGCCGCCGAACAGCGCAGAAAGCACCTTGACACCGTGGAGGACTTGAAACGCCGGGGATTTACCAATCCTACCATGCAGGAATGGACTTTTGCCAACGACAACGGGAAATGCCCGCAAATGGAGATTGCACACTTCTATGTGGAGCATTGGGAAATCATGCGCGAGGAAAATATCGGCTATCTGCTATGGGGCAAGGTCGGCACAGGAAAAAGCTATTTTGCCGGGTGTATCGCTAATGCCCTCATGGAGCAGGAAGTCGCTGTCCGCATGACGAACTTCTCTGCGATTTTGAATGACCTGACCGCCAGCTTTGAGGGGCGCAACGAGTATATCGAGCGTCTTTGCCGTTTTCCTCTGCTTATCATTGATGATTTTGGAATGGAGCGCGGCACAGAGTACGGTTTAGAACAGGTCTACAATGTGATTGACAGCCGCTACCGCAGCCGCAAGCCCTTAATCGTTACTACCAATCTGACATTGGACAGCCTGCAAAATCCGCTGGACACCGCCCATGCCCGGATTTATGACCGCCTTTTGGAAATGTGCGCCCCTATCCTCTTTACGGGAGAGAACTTCCGCCGTGAAACGGCGCAGGCCAAGCTGAACAGACTAAAAGAATTGATGAAATGAAAGGAGTTGCCTATGGCAGAGAACAAGCAGAACACCACCCCGGAACGCCGCCCGGACTGCGTGACAGAGATCCGCATGGGCAACACCGTCCTTGTCGTTTCCGGCTTTTTCAAAAAAGATACCACCGACACCGCAGCCGATAAGATGATGAAAGTGCTGGAGGCGGAAGCCGCCGCAGGACACAAAGCCCAGCTTTCGCCCTAACGCTACAAGCCGCACAGTAAAAAATCGTCATTTTGACAGGCGGTAAAGAAGCAGAAGCCACTATACAGACAGCCGCCCCATGTGGTATAATCGAAATACGGAATAGTGGGGCTGGCTGTCGGAAACGGAGGATTTTATGTTAAGACAGACCACCCAGAAAATCACTGCCCTTTATCCAAGACTATCCCATGAGGACGAGCTGCAAGGCGAAAGTAATTCCATTTCCAACCAGAAGCGTATCCTTGAAACCTACGCAAAGCAGAACGGCTTTTCCAATCTGCGCTGGTACACGGACGATGGCTATTCTGGTGCGAACTTCCAAAGACCGGGCTTTCAATCCATGCTTGCGGACATTGAAGCCGGGAAAGTGGCTACCGTTATCGTAAAGGATATGTCACGGTTAGGGCGAAACTACCTGCAGGTGGGAATGTATACCGAGATGATTTTCCCACAAAAAGGAGTCCGCTTTATCGCCATCAACGATGGAGTAGACAGCGCACAGGGCGACAATGATTTTGCCCCTCTGCGGAACATTTTCAACGAATGGCTGGTGAGAGATACGAGTAAGAAAATCAAAGCTGTAAAACGGTCAAAAGGCATGAGCGGCAAGCCTGTTACGAGCAAACCCGTGTACGGCTACCTCATGGACGAGGACGAAAACTTCATTATTGACGAGGAAGCCGCACCCGTGGTCAAGCAGATATACCGTCTGTGCCTTGCCGGGAACGGTCCGACCAAGATAGCCCGTATGCTGACCGAGCAGGAAATCCCAACGCCGGGAACGCTGGAATACCGCAGGACGGGCAGCACACGCCGCTATCACCCCGGCTATGAGTGCAAATGGGCGACAAATACCGTGGTGCATATCCTTGAAAACCGGGAGTACATGGGCTGTTTGGTGAACTTCAAGACGGAGAAACCGTCCTACAAGACCAAGCACAGCATAGAAAATCCCATTGAGAAACAGGCAATTTTCGAGAACCACCATGAGCCTATCATCGACACCCAGACATGGGAGCGTGTGCAGGAATTACGCAAACAGCGCAAGCGTCCGAACCGCTATGATGAAGTGGGCTTGTTCTCTGGTATGCTCTTTTGCGCGGACTGCGGCAGCGTCATGTATCAGCAGCGTTACCAGACCGATAAGCGGAAACAGGACTGCTATATCTGCGGGAACTACAAAAAGCGCACCCATGACTGCACCGCACATTTTATCCGCACCGACCTTTTGACTGCGGGCGTTCTCTCCAATCTACGGAAAGTGACGAGCTATGCGGCAAAGCATGAAGCCCGGTTTATGAAGCTGCTGATCGAGCAGAACGAGGACGGCGGCAAACGCCGGAACGCCGCCAAGAAAAAGGAACTGGAAGCTGCCGAAAAGCGTATCGGTGAACTTTCCGCTATTTTCAAGCGGCTGTATGAGGACAGCGTAGGCGGTCGCATTTCTGACGAGCGTTTCACGGAGCTTTCGGCAGACTATGAAGCCGAACAGCAGGAATTGAAAGAGCGTGTTGCCAGAATACAGGCGGAGCTTTCCAAAGCACAGGAAGCTACCGTAAACGCAGAAAAGTTTATGAACATTGTCCGCAAGCACATGAACTTTGAAGAACTGACCCACACCCTCTTACGTGAGTTTGTAGAGAAAATCGTTGTGCATGAGTGCAGCTACGATGAAAACGGCACACGCAGACAGGATATTGAGATTTACTATTCTTTCGTCGGCAAGGTGGACTTGCCCGAATGACCGCCTGCCCTATCCGATACCAAAGACAAGTATCGGATAGGAAAGGCAAAATTTTTTACACTTCTATTACTTCTTTATCACACATAAGCAAAAAGTCAGGGCATCAAGCAGTTTATGGCTAATTAAAGGGAACAAAAAGAAAGGAAAAGCACAATCCAGACGGTATCAGCGGCAGGATACAAGAATAAATTGTGATTACACAAGATTGGTGTTATAATAAGAGAAAAGTTCCTGCCGGGGCAGCCGCCCCGGTGGTATGGATAGAAAGGCAGGAAAACAATATGCACATCAGCTATAAACCACTCTGGCATACACTGTTAGAGCGTGATATGAGAAAAGAAGATTTAAGGCTTGCCGCCGGTATGACAACGAATATGATTGCCAACATGAGCAAAGAGGGAAAGCACATCAGCATGGATACATTAGCCCGTATCTGCGAAACGCTGAATTGTGAGATTACCGATGTGATTGAGTTAGTACCAGACGAGCCTGCTTCCACAGGAGGTAAGGAACATGAGCGAATTGAAACCAAGAATAACGGAAAACGGAATTGATTATATCCTTGTCGGAGATTACTATATCCCAGATTTGAAGCTGCCGGAGGAACACCGCCCTATCGGAAAGTACGGACGGATGCACCGGGAATATTTAAGAGAAGCCCATCCAGCCAGATTGAACACATTGACACTGACCGGGGAGTTATGGACATATCTTGCAGACCTGAACGAACAGGCACAGGAACGGTTAGACACCATCATGGAGCAGATGAAGGCTGCCGATGGTGTGACCGAGGAATTGAAGCGTACCCATCAAATGGAATGGGTGCAGCGTTGCAATAACATTCACAACCGGGCAGAAGAAATTATTTTGCAAGAGATGATTTATTCATAACGGTATGGTAGAATGATTATGACAAATCGAAAGTTGACAAGGAGTTTTGATAGCGTGAAAAAAATATTTCTTAAAATTGTGATAGGGGTTGTTCTTGCTTGTATTTTATTTGTTTGTTTTCTTTATACGAACAATGAGATCGGCGTGACTTCATCTAAGCTGGAGGCAGATATTCGTTCGTCGCAGAAGATTAAGGATGATTGGACGGTCGATGGAAGCGTTTCCAGCACGATGGCTGCATATATTTCTTACCCTCAGGATTTGAGTGACCATTCTTTTTCCGTCTATGTCAATCGTCCAGGACTTTCCTTCGGATATTTTTTCCGTGGAGGTGGAACTCTTTCGGGGATTCAAAGAGGAATTGTGGAGTTTACTGTAGAGGGATATAATGAACGAGCATTTATTTCTATGAATCAACAGCAGGTGCAACAACTTGAAATAGATGATGGCAACACAATTCAAGTGGTTGATATTGACCGCAATAAACCTTTTGCGATTGTCTTGCCTATAAATGCGGGTAATATTACTTTTTATGATGTAAATAGAAATACTGTGGAATATTGGAATAATCCTCTTTGACAAATTCCAGTTGTGCGCCCAGCTAAGGGTGTGTAGTCAAGCCGGTGGGATTCCGGTTTATCCAAGGTTTAGCCAACCAGATAATAGCGAGTCTTGGGATGATGCCGGTAACGGCATCTGACAAGCGTAGACAGCAAGAAAGCAGGGTTGAATAGTGATTGAGCTTCGAAACGTTAACTTCAGTCGGTCGACGTCTTAACTGGTGCGGAAGACAATATCATGTAATGCGATATGGCGAGTGTTATGTGGCACTGCGGAGTCAGAGAACCAATCATGTTTTACATTGTGAATACACATCAACTGGGGAGAACCTGCCATTTCTCGAAGAAGAGTATGAGGTTGCAACTGAAAACGGAGGATTTCAAATGAATGGTAGGTGGTCGGACAATCCCATAGTACTGTAGAAATCGGGCAATGCCGATGGAGGGAAGGGGATTGCATAGTAAAGGTCTTACTGAGGACACATTATCCGTACTCAGGGACGGAGGAAATAATGGAAACGAAATTAGTAAGAATAGCTGAGATATCGGCAACATCAAAACATCCTATATTTACATCAGTGTACCACTTGATAAATGAAGATATGCTAAAGCAATGCCATAAGGAATTAGATGGGAACAAAGCAGTCGGAATTGACAAGGTAACTAAGGATGAGTATGGGAAGAACCTTGATAGAAATATCAAGGAACTGGTACAGAGGTTGAAAAACAAATCCTTTAAGCCACTTCCGTCACTGAGGGTATATATACCTAAAGGAAATGGAAAGAAACGACCATTAGGGATTGCTTCCTATGAAGATAAGATTGTACAAATGGCAGTGAAGAAAATACTGGGAGCTATTTATGAACCGAGATTCCTAAACTGCATGTATGGATTCAGACCGAATAGGGGGTGTCACGAAGCAATAAAAGAAGTATACCAACGGATAAGCTATGGAAAAATCAGCTATATCGTAGATGCCGATATCAAAGGTTTCTTTGACCATATCGACCATGATTGGATGATGAAGTTCCTTGAATGGAATATACAGGATAAGAACTTATTGTGGCTAATACGTAAATACCTTAAAGCAGGAATAATGGAGCAAGGAAAATTCGAGCCAACAGAGGAAGGTTCGGCACAAGGCTCAGTAATGAGTCCGATGCTTGCAAATATATACATGCATCATGTGCTGACGCTGTGGTTTAAGCTGGTGGTGCAAAGGGAAATGCAGGGAGAGTGTTTTCTCGTCAACTTTGCGGATGATTTTGTTGCAGGATTTCAATATAAGTCAGAAGCTGAAAGATACTATAAAGAGTTAAAGGAACGAATGGAAAAGTTTGGACTGGAGCTGGAAAGTAGTAAAAGCAGACTGATTGAATTTGGGAGATTTGCAGAGCAGAATCGTAGAGCAAGAGGAGAATGTAAGCCTGAAACATTTGATTTTCTGGGATTTACCTTCTACTGTAGCAAAACTCGAAAGGGAGGTTTCGTGCCGAAGGTACAGACTTCAAGAAAGAAGTTTGAGCAAAAGGTTAGGTCAGTTTACAAGGAACTACACGTAGACCACGAAACGGGGGCTGCTGACAACAAATAAAGGCTGAGTATCAAGCACCGGGAAAGTGCGAGATATTCAGCCTGTTTTGTTGTCCGGGGTTTCCAAAGGGGCTTGCCCCTTGGCACACGACTTTGCTTGCAAAGTGTAGTGTGTTATACGCTCTGTCGGCGTTGCCGTAAAAATGCCATTGCCGCCGGGGAGGGCAAGGGCATTTGAAGCGGCAGGAAAACGGGGCTGTGATTGCGTGGCGTGGAGCCGCAACCGCAGGACTGGTTTCATCAGCAGACAGGGCGTATATGAAAGCCCCCGTCCCTCGTCCCACGCCAGACTTCGGGACAAAATGTCCCGAACTTGTGGACACACTCTCGAAAAAGCAGCCGGATTTTTCTCTCAAAATTGAAATGGGCGGGAAGCCATTTTAAGGGCTTTCCCGCCTTGATTGCCTATTAGCAAAGGCGGACGGGACTGTCAACGGCGGCGCATTTATGCGCCGTTCATCTTGACCGTTGACTGGATCGGCTGACTTTGCTATTTCAGCAACAGTTGAAATTATACAGTTAATAGATTGACACTAAAACGGCGCTCTCTTGTGCTGCCATTTTTTCATAAAACTTTTTCAAATTTTCAAATGAATTTCTTAAATCATCTTTAATTTCATCTGCTTCATCTTCGTATCCCCAAATATTGGGGTAAATATCATTTTGGGAAAACGCACTCATATCAAATTTATCAAGATATGTTTCAAAATCAATTTCTTGCAACGCCCTGGCTATTTCTTTCACCCTATCAGCTTTCGTTCCAGATATAAAGTCTTCTTCAGATATATTGAACTGTCCTACAATCGCTTCACTGATTAAATCATCTTCAATCGGTTCGCTGGCAGATTTCCCCGTCAGTAAAAAATGAAGTGCGTCCCACATTTTATCTATATCACAAATTTCTATGTCCTCACTTTCTTGTAATTCTTCCACATCATCAAGGCACGTGATTTTTTCTAATTCAATGTCAGTGGTTGGTTGATAATTTGCAATCATTCCCATTTGCATTTCCTCCATATTTCGATTTGTTCTTTTGCTTTATCTTCCCACAAAAAGAAAGAAAATCCCACAAGCAATAATTACAACGCCCAGAACGCCCATAAAGACACGATACCCGCCCTGTCCGAATATGTCATAGATAAAGCGTCCGGGGCCGTTTGGTCTTTCTCCATCCGGGCTTGTGACCCACCGCCAGTTAAAAATTGCTCCCAACAGTGTCAGCCCACCGCCCGCAATCACCACATACTGCCAGTGGTCTTTTAAGTATGCAACGACATTCTCCATGTACTACCCCCTTTTTCCTCGCTGTGGGTTCGGATTTTTCAGCAAGTCGGACTTCTCCGAAATCTTTTTAAGCCATTTCTTTTCTTCCTCGGACAGCTTCTTATAATTCAGCCGAAGCCGTTTGCAGATAAACGCCAGCGACGCTTGCTCCGGGTCGCTGTCCTCTCTGGCAACTTCATCGGCGGCCTGCAACAATCCTTTCAGCGGGGTATCCTCCGGGACGCTGAAAAAATCGTCCCTGTGGGCTTCCCGCAGGTCAAGAGCTATGCTGTTTATGTCCTGCTGTATCACATAGCGGCAAAAGCTGTCGTCGTCAATATGGGCGGCGACAAGCTGTCTTAACTGCGGGTCGGTCAAGCCGGGATTGTATTGTTTCATAATGGTTGCGCTCATGGTGTCCACTATGGCGTTTACGGTCTGCACCTGCTTCACCGCCACGCCGTTCACATAGATTTCAAGGTCAGCCATGAGCCGGGGAAAATCCGGGTGCGCCGCCAGTTCACATAAAAGGGAATTGTCCACCCGCCCGCTTTTCAGCAGTTCAATCATATCGTCACTCAAACGCAGGTCTGCAAGATCGGCGTTTGGGTGATTTTTTGTTTCGGACAACCCCAGCAGATAATCGGAGGTCACGCCGTAAAACTTCGCCAGCTTGATAAGGGCATAGTGGCTGATGTCCTTGAAGTCCTCCGCTTCATAGCTTCCCAGCGCAGACTTGGAGAGGTGCGTCTGCTCCGCAAGTTGTTCCAACGTCAGCCCACGCTCCACACGCAGGTCTTTCAATCGTTCTTGTATGGATAATTCCATGCTCTCCCTCCTCATCTGCCCGATAAATAAGCGATAATAAAAGCTATTTATTGTTGAAGCCTTTTCTTTATTGAGAGTTTATCCTCTTTCCATGCTTCATACAATTCCTCGTTTTCTTCCCACAATTCTTTTAATTCGGAATTATCAGAAAGAACAGCGTCAATGGCTTTTACAGCTTTATGTTTGAGTGGAGAGAAATCAAAGCACTTTTGCAATCTCGTCCATTCAAAATAATCATCACCATCACACCTATATTGAGTATCATTTATAACACTGTCAATAAATGCGGCTGATACCAAAGCATAATGCGCTTCGTCGTAACCGACATATTCTGCCTGTATAACCTCATCAAAGTATCTTTCAATATCAGCGATTATATTTGATGATGCTTTAAGGTCGTCCAAAGCGTCATATGCAGTATCATCATCAAAAACGCCATAATTCCATGCGCCCATATATTTTCCTCCTATATTTTTTCCCTTATTTCGATTCGCTGTTTGGATATTTTTATTGTACCACAATTCCGAGAGCGTGGAAATAGGGAGTTTTCCGGGCTGATTTCCGACTTTATGGATATACGGGACGGACGGTCATTTAGGTGTAGACTTAGGTTAGTTCATCGGTGAACAGCACCTTGAAAACAGGATGACCGTCCGAAAAGGAATATCCCGGCAGGGGAAGCACCGCAACGAGCCAGCTTCGGGACAAAATGTCCCGAAGTCCGGGGAGCGTGCCAACGCCGGAACACGCCGCAGGAATGGGGCAGGAAGCCTTTTCGGGGAGAACGGCAGCAAGGAAACGGAGGAACGCATGAAAGAAAATTTATACAAGCGATTGCCGTCCTTGGAGCGCAGGCCGGACGGTTCCCTCTACCGCATGACACCGGCGCAGAGGAAACAGGCAAACGCCCTGATCCGCCGGGAGTGCTGCAACTGTGAGGGCGGGGACTGTATCGCTCTTGACGACGGGGACGGTCATACCTGCCCGCAGATGATTTCTTTCTCGGTCTGCTGTAAGTGGTTCCGCTGGTCGGTCTTGCCGCTGGTCGGAACACTGGAAGCGGAAATTTTCCGGGATAAGGACTTGAAACGCTGTGAGGTCTGCGGCGGCGTGTTCGTCCCAAAGTCCAACCGGGGGAAATACTGCCCGGACTGTGCCGCCAGAGTTCACAGGCGGCAGAAAGCGGAAAGTGAACGGAAAAGGAGGTCGAGTGTGGACAATTAGGCAGGAAAAAAGCCTTGATTTATAAGGCTTCCAGAGGGCAGAACCGGGGCAGGTCATATAAAATATCGTCTGCCCCCGGAAATGCCGTTCTAACTGTCCACAAAGCACACTATGACAAACACGATTTATATTCATCAACCGGAGAAATCGGTCAGCTTCACCCGGCTTCCGAATTTCCTTTTTGAAGCCCCCACATTCACGCCCCTGTCCAACGAAGCAAAGGTGCTGTATTCCTTTATCCTGCGCCGGACAGACCTGTCCCGGAAAAATGGCTGGGC
>JACRTB010000027.1 GCA_014385025.1 Yanshouia hominis
TCATTCAGGGTCTCTTCCACACTGCCACGAACCAATTCCTTGATCTGACCCTTGATTACTTCCTCATTCAGCTGTACAATCTTTTCAGGCATGGTTTGCTTTCTCCTTTCAGAATGGTGGTGTCGCAACTTCATTCTATCAGAGATCTGCAAACCTTGTCTCTCTTTTTATCTCTTTTTTAATTTGCGCAACTTATCTTACTTTATCGGCTGGTTTTTGACAAGCGGTTTGTCAAATCCCTGTACGACCAGAAGGTCTTTGTGATCGGCCGCTTCACCAACTACCGCATCGGCATCACCGGCAGTCTGGTGCAGGAGCTCCCGCCCCAGCGGTATGCCGGCAGCGGCCCGGAGCCGCCCTCTTATGAGGAAGAACCTCAACCGCAGGCCTGGGAGGAGGAAACAGAATGAATGAAATCAAAAGCTATGTCCTGGCCCACAAAAAGATATTCCTGACCGCTGCCGCGGCTCTTGCAGCGGTGGGGATCGCTGCGGCCTTTCTCTGCACCGCCATCATCAAAGGCCCGGACAGCGGCGCCGGGGTGATCCCCGAAGGGCGCATCCATGACGCCGGCGTTTTTGGCGAGGAGGTGGAAATTTACGATTCCGCCAACGGGGAGATTGTCATTGACGGCTCCGCCACGCCAATCGTCTCCCCACAATTGACAACGGCGGCTTCCGACAGTAAACTGATCGCAGACCCGGACGGGATATGGACCAAGGAAACGTATGCCGGGAACCACACGCCGGTTGAAGCGGCGCAGATGGAGGACGGCAGCCTGGGTGTCCTGACCATAGAGAAGCTGGGAGTTTCGGTCAATGTGTTTGAAAGCCCCGACCAGATGGAGGCCATGACCAAGGGCGTTGCCCACTTTTCTTCCACCAGCGCCTGGGACGGCAATATCGGCTTGTCTGCCCACAATGTCAATTTTGACGGCAGCGACGGTTACTTCAAAAACCTGTATGCCCTCTCTGAGGGAGACGTCATCCAGTATAAGACCGCCCTGGGAGAGCGAAGCTATACGGTGAAATCGGTTGGCGAGATTGACGCCTCCGACTGGTCAACCCTGGGATATACCGATGAAAACCAGCTGACCCTCATCACCTGCATCTCCGGTAAGCCGGAGAAACGGCTCTGCGTCCAGGCGGCTGAATAATTTTTTGATTTTCTTCAAAATTTACAAACAGTTCATAATTCCCACACTACATATATGGGTGAAGGGGGAAAATGAACCTTTTCAAGAAATTTAATTTTGGAGGAACCACACATGAAAAGATCGTTGAAAAGAACAATGGCAGTCATCATAGCCCTTTGCTGCAGCCTGGCCGGCGGGACGATGGCCTACGCTGCGGAGGGCGACAGCGAGTGGGGCGTGATCCCGGATGGGTATGTCCTGTTCGTGCCCTCGGCCCAGTCCACGGTGATTGCAGAGACTGCACCGGACAGCGGGCGGGAGACGCAAAAAACGCCGCCTGCTTCCCAGACGGACAAGCTGCCGGAGGGCTCGGATTCTTCGGAAAACATCCAGTCCCAGCCCGGACATGAGACTGTGGAAAGCGGCTGCGCGTACACTCTGGAGGAGTTCGCCGCTGCCCATCTTGCCGAGATTAACCGCGTTCGGGAGGAGAATGGGCTGCCGGCCCTGGTGACCGACCTCACCCTGACCGAAATGGCGCAGGAGAGGATCGAGGAATACCGCTGGGGCCACAAACGCGGGGACGGTTCCGAGTGGTACACCATCTTTGAGGAATACGAGACCAGCCTGCGGGCTGCCGGTGAAAACTGGATCGGCTCGGGCAACAACCCCTATTCCCAGATCGAGGCCCTCATGCGCTCGGACGGCCACCGCGCCAATATCCTCAATGAGGACGCTGTGTATGCGGGTATCGGCGTCCAGTGGAACGACGAAAAGACCGCCATCTCAGTTGTCCAGTTGTTCGCCAAATAAAACAGAATCCTAAACTCTCAAAAGCCGCTGCTGAGTCAGCGGCTTTTTTGTGTCCATTTTTACTCAAAGGAGGATCAACTAAATGTTCAAACAGAATACGCGCAGGCGCATTGTATCTCTGGCGCTTGCCGTAATGATGCTGATCACCTCTGCCGTCCCGTCTTTTGCCATGGGCTATGACGACCTGCAGACGGTAATTGATATGACCGGCAGCGCCACAAGCAGTACCGAAGGAAGCGGCGCCCTGCCGGATGGTGTGGAGCAGGAGCCAAGCGGTTCCACCGAGGGCGAGGGTGACCTGCCCGATCTTGATCCCGACGCACCTCCCTCCGCCCCAGAGGAAGGAACGTCTTCTGTTCCACAGGAGCCTTCCGATCCGCCGCCATCTTCTGATTTGGAGGAGGACTCCGGCCCTTTGGAGTCTGATGCAGATCCCAATGCGCAGCCGGAAGAGAAGGAAGGCCTCACGGTTGGCAGCTCCGGCGAGGACTATTTGATCCCGGACGGCTATGTGCTGTATCTGGATTCGGGCAGCGGTATGCAGAAAGCACGCAGCGCCCGTTCCCAGCAGACCGCCATCTATATCCAGTCTGACTGGAGCATGACCCACCGGTATCCCTTTGGAAGCGGTACTTCCACCATGCCGGCATATATTTTCACCACGGCGGACGGCCGCACCGCTTACTGCATTGAACCGGCGCGTTTTAATTCCACCAACGGGCATGTGGTGACAGGCCAGCTTCAATATGACAAACTCTCGAAGGAAAAACAGCTGAACATTGCCCGCGCCATTGCGGCCAACAGCGCCGGTTCTTCCAACCACCGGATGTATCTGGCGACCCAGGCCATCATCTGGGAGATCGCCGCCGGGCAGGGGCACCGCAGCGGCAGCATCTATAACGATGTAATCCCCGTCAATGGGCTCACCTCAGAGTATGAAGATATCCTGTCCGAGATGGAAAATCTCAGCGGCGATATTCCCTCCTTTATGGGAGAGAACAAAAATGACGCGCCCTACTACTCCATGACCGAGAACGGCGGCTCCTGGAGCATTGAACTGGAGAACAGCAACAGAAACATCACTATGCGGCCGGAAGATTTCTCTTCAGCTGCCGCTTTCCAGTATTCGGTCAGCGGCGATACCCTCACCGTCACATCCAATTCCGAACCAAGAGGGGACGCATTCGTCCAGTGGTCGGGAGGCGACGGCGGCAGCGGCCTGATCTTTTGGGTCAACGACCAGAACATCCAGGACAAAGCCTCCTGGGAGGCCGGCGCCATCCCGGGCATCGGATATATGAAATTTGCACAGGATGCTGCTCCACCCCCGGATACGCCGGACGGCGGAGAGGGCAGCATCGGTTATCTGGAAATCACCAAGTATGACGGCGCCACCAATCTTCCATTGGGCGGCGCCGTTTTTCGTGTGGAATGCGAGGGCTTTATCGACGAGGCATTTGCGGTTCCGTATGGGGGCGCGGTCATTGTCATCCCCATTCCCGAAGGGAAGACGCAGGTGGATGTCACCGTCACCGAGGTAAAAGCGCCGGACCTGTATCAGCCGGACCCCACCCCGCAGACGGTTACCGTCACCGCTGGTGCGCAGGTCAATGTGGCGAAAGTGTCTTTCGTCAACTACCCGGAGCCCTGTTCCCTCACCATCTACAAATATGAAAAAGGGAATTTCGGCAAGGCGCTGGCCGGGGCGAAATTCCGCATCCGCTATGCCGATCCGGACATCAGCGCCGAGGTTTGGGAGATGACCACCGGGGCGGACGGCAAAATCACCATCGACCCGCTGCCCGCCGCCGGTACCCTGGTCATTGAGGAGCTGGAGGCTCCGGAGGGCGGCTATGAGATCGGCGAGGTGTCCACCCAGTATGTCACCGTTCAGAAGGGTGAGGACAAGCAGGTGGATGTCTCCAACGACAAGCGCCCTCAGCTGATCGTTTGGAAGAAGGACGCCGTTTCCGGGCAACTTTTGCAGGGAGCCACCTTCCAGGCCACCTGTATCAGCAATGGGATGTCAAAGACTGCGACAAGCGGCCCGGACGGTAAGGCGATTTTCAACGACCTCATGCCCAATGAGGAGTACCGGATCGAGGAGATCGACCCGCCGCCCTATTTCCTGCCCTCCACAAAGGTGGAAACTGTGGTGATCCCGGACGGCTCCTATGAGACTATTGAACTGACCTGGGAGAACGAGCCTTATTCCGGTCTCACCATTCGCAAGGTCTCGGCAACCGACGGCCGTGGGCTGAAGGGCGCTGTTTTTGGCTTGTATCAGGGCACCGAAGCGAATCCTTTGGATTTTCTCGGTGAGTTCCAGACCGACGACAATGGCCGCATCGTCATCGATAAGCTGGAGAGCAACCAGTATTACACCGTGGTCGAACGGCAGCCGCCGGTCAACCATCTGCTGGATGAGGACAATACCCGCACCATCCTCATCAAACCGGATGCGCTGGAAAACAACATCACCCTCATTTTCCGAAACAAAGAGAAGCCCAAAATCCTGATTGAAAAAATCGACGAGCACGACACCCCTGTTCCCAACTGCACCTTCAAGGTCAGCCGCCGGGATTCGGCGGAGTACATCATGGTCACCACCGGGCCGGACGGCACTGTGCTTGTGGAGGGCCTGGAGGAGGACTGGTACCAGGTGGTTGAAGTGAAAGCCGCGGACGGCACCATCATTGACGGCACCATCCGCGATGTGGAGCTGGTGGCAGGCACTACGACTACCCTGCGCTATACCAACTACCGCAAGCCCACCCTCACCATCCAGAAGATCGACGAGGCCACCGGCCGCGGGCTGGATGGCGCGGTCATCCGCGTCTGGCGGGAGGGCGTGGACGAATACCAGGACTACACCACCCAGGGCGGCGGATACATCCGCCTCACCGATATGGAGCCGGGATTCATTCTCTGCCAGGAGATCCGAAGCCCGGCGGGCTTTGTGCTGGACGATACCGTTCACCGCATTGAACTGAAAGCCGGTGAGAATCATCAATTTACCATCAAAAACCGTTCCACCCCTGTTTTGACCCTGCGGAAGATCGACGAGCAGACCCTCAAGGGGATCGAAGGGGTGACTTTCCGTTTCTCGAAAGACGGCGAACACAGGGACGTCACCACCGGTCCGGATGGCATTATTAAAGAAGCGTTGGAACCCGGCTGGTGGTCCTATCAGGAGATCTCCTGCCCGGACTCCTATCTGCTGGATGGAACGGTGGGCCATGTGGAGCTGGTTTCCGGCGAGGACAAGGAGATTGTCGTTAAAAACCGGCATAAGCCCTCCCTGCGGATCGTGAAGACCGATTCTGCCACAAAGCAGCCGATGGCCGGCGTTCACTTCACTTTGAGTTATAAAGATGGCGCCCCACTGGGCGAATATGTGACCGACCAAAACGGCGAAATCTATTTGGAAAATATCAATCCGGGCTATGTTCAGATCAAAGAACTGCCCTATGAGGGATACATCGCCCTCAATCCGGAGCAGGAGATCCTGGTGGAATGGGGCAAGGTGGCAGAGGCCTATTTTGAGAATGAGCCGGAGAATCCCATCCTCATCAAGAAGATCGACACCAATGGCCGGCCGATTGAGGGCTGTGTGATCCAGGTGCTCACCATCGACGGCGGCTTTGTGGCCGAACTGAAAACCGGACGCAATGGTTACGCGGTCTGCACCGGTGTGAAACCAGGCTGGTACTTAGTCAAGGAGATCTATGTGGAAGGCCACATCCTGGACGACACACCGAAGCAGGTGGAGCTGAAAATCGGCGAGCCTGCGGTGGTGGAGCTGGTAAACAGGCCCCTCAACGGTATTGAAATCTATAAAAAGACCGATGAGGATAAGCCTTTGGAGGGTGTGGAGTTTACCGTCAAAAAGGAAAACAATCTGATTGGTACTTACAAAACTTCGGCGTCCGGCCTCATCCAGATCCCGGACCTGGAACCCGGATTTTACACGGTTTTTGAGTCCAAAGGCGTGGATGGATACACTCCCGACGCCCGGCCGCAGACGGTGGAGCTAAACATGGGCGACCTTGTAAAGTTCTATGTGCGCGGCATTCACGACGGCGTCCCCACGGGGGCCATCCTGAAGGTGCTGAAACGGAAATTCCATTCGGAATTCTAAAACTTGTGGAAGGAGGAAATGGGCGGGGCCATATCGGCTCCGCCCATTTTAATGAGATTGTGATGCAGTTTTTGAGTAAAAAGGAATGCCCCCATCTTCTGGCTCAGTTAGGAGAGGAGTGCTGGTATACGGCTAAAAGCATTGGTGAAGAGCAGCCGTTCTGTTCAATTGCCTGGGTGCAGGGCAGGGTTGTCACCGTCCAGAACATCAAAGAGCACCAGCTTCTGCGGGTCACTGCTGTCTTATCCACCAAAGAGGAAGATTTGGTGGAACATCTGATGGAAACGGCTTCGCTCAGGGAGGCCGGCGCCTGCCATTTTTCAGTAAGGGAGCTGGAAGGATTCCTTTTGGCCCAAGCGGAATGCTACGAGCCATTGGGATCGGAAAGCCTTGGAGAGCAGATCAAAATGCTGTTCCGGCGGCTGGAATTTGCATTGTCTGAGTGCTAAATGATAGATTTCAAGAGCAATGCCAATCTTTTTCAATGGATTAAAAATGGAGGTTGGAAGTGCAGTCGAACGGAGAATGTGGTATAATAAACCTGTAGAGGGCTATGCTGTGCCTCGTTTCGGCTGCATTCAGAAAAGAGTTATTATGACGGCCGATAGAAGTACAAACCTACAATCAGGTTCGGTTATGCAAGAAAAGAGAACCTACTCCGTACAGGAAATTGCAGATATTTTACAGATCAGCAAAAGCAAAGCCTATGCACTTTGTAAAGAATCCTGCTTCAAAACTGTGAAAGTTGGCAAATATGTACGGATTTCAAGGGCTTCCTTTGACGCATGGCTGGACCGCACTGAATGATAAAGGAGAGGTCAGCATGGCATCAATCGTAAAAAGAGGAAAAACTTATTCTGTTGTTCATTATGAAGGCGAAGGGAAAAATCGGCACCAGGTATGGGATTCCGGTCTAAGCTATACCGCCGCCAAAGCACGAAAGGCACAGCTTGAACTGGATCAGGCCAACAACGTCCACATCGACCGAAACGATCTGACCGTCAGCGAATTCTTGTATGAGTTCTTGGAAAAGTACGGGGAACGAAGATGGGTAGCCTCCACTTATGACAGAAATATGGGGCTGCTGGAAAACTACGTCCATCCCTATCTGGGTGACAAGCTGCTGCGCTCCATCCGGGTAAAGACCGTGGATGACTATCATCACTTCCTGTTGACAGAGGCGGAGCCGGCAACCAACATGGGAAAACCGAAGCGGGAAAGGATTACTGCCTCCACTATCCACGACATTCACAAGGTCCTGCGCTGTGCTTTCAATCAGGCCAAACGGTGGGAGTACATCGCCAAAAACCCGTTCTTGGATGCAACACTGCCGGAGCACAAGGAAAAGCATAGAATCGCTCTGACGCCGGGACAGCTTTTCAAAGTCTTGGAGTTCACCGACCGCCCGGACCACTATGACTGTTATTTGATCCACTGCGCTATGCATCTGGCGCTGTCCTGCACCATGCGCGGAGGAGAGATTGGCGGCTTGCAGTGGGACAGGATGTTTCTGGATCAGCATTCGCTCTATGTGGATCGGGTGATCGACCGGGTGGATAAGAAGCTGATCGCCAAACTCCCGAAGATGGAGGTTGTTTATACCTTCCCTAATCTCTATCCCGGAACCAGAACAGCAATTGTTTTAAAGCAGCCCAAAACAGAGGGCAGCATCCGCACCGCATACCTGCCGGATACCGTTGTGGAAAAGCTGACCGCTTTGAAACAGATGCAGGAGCGATTGAAAATGGAGCTGGGTCCGGATGGCTACATGGATTACGGCTTGGTGATCTGCCAGGCCAACGGCCGCTCCATCATGATCGAGCACTTGAACAAACGCTTCAAAGAGGTGCTGGCGGAAATGAATGATCCCGAGATTAACCCGGATGAGTTGGTTTTCCACAGCATTCGTCACACCAGCGCCAGTGAAAAGCTGGTGTTGTCGGGCGGCGACCTGAAGGCGGTGCAGGGAGACGGCGGCTGGAACACACCTGACATGGTTACAAAGCGATACGCCCATATCCTGGACGAAAACCGCAGGCAGATCGCTGAAAAACTGGACACAGAATTTTACGGCAGAGAGGAAAAAAGCGAGCCTCAAAAGAGTGTACCTGCAGGGATACAAGCTCTCTTGAAACTCGCTGAGGAAAATCCCGAACTGCTAACACAAATCCTTCAGTCCGTCCAGGCCGCTAATAACCGGTAATTATTAGCAAAGAGCAGATGGGAGCCCGGAATGCTGTATTAGCAAATTTCCCGAAAAGCAGGGGTTTTCCCTCAAAATTGAGGGGTGATTATTAGCAAGAACCGCTGCTAATCAAAAGGGAACGGGATTTCCAATTTCCAGTCGCGTGATTTTTTCTATTAGCAACTGGAAAAGCCGCAAAACCGCATTGCGACGGGGTTTATGGCGCGCCCGGAGGAACTCGAATCCCCGGCCTACTGCTTAGGAGATGGACCCAGTGCATATATTCCCTATCAACAGGGATAAAGAAAATGCAGTTATATCAAGGCTTTTCTCCATGTTCTCTATAAACCTTGTACAAGCAAAATCAAGCAAAAACAAAGGATTTTAGCCCCCTATTGTTTGCACTCTGTTTGCAAAGGCGCGAAATTTGGCGTTAGCCAAAAGTTCAATTCCCGTCGAGACTTAATTATATTCATGGTATCGTGGACATAGTTTACCATACATAGAGGTTCATTACAAGAGGTATTGAGCCAGTGAAAGTGCCTGTTTTATCTTTCTCAGGAAAGGTAAAGCAGGCACTTTTTTTCATATCTAAACTTAGAAAGAAATGAGGTGAAATCATGAATACACAGATTATTGCCATAGCCAACCAAAAAGGTGGTGTCGGCAAAACAACCACTTGTGCCAATCTTGGAATTGGTCTGGCGCAGTCCGGGAAGAAAGTCCTTCTGATTGACGGAGACCCACAGGGAAGCCTGACCATCAGCTTGGGCAATCCTCAGCCTGATAAGCTGCCCTTTACACTGTCAGACGCTATGGGCCGTATTTTGATGGATGAACCAATTCGTCCCGGCGAGGGTATCCTGCACCACCCTGAGGGCGTAGACCTGATGCCTGCGGACATCCAGCTATCTGGTATGGAGGTATCTCTGGTAAACGCTATGAGCCGAGAAACCATTCTGCGACAATATCTGGACACGCTGAAGGGGCAATACTCCCATATCCTTATTGATTGCCAGCCCTCCCTGGGTATGCTTACGGTCAATGCACTGGCTGCCGCTAATAGGGTTATAATCCCCGTCCAGGCAGAGTATCTTCCAGCTAAAGGTTTGGAGCAGCTTTTGCAAACTATCAATAAGGTTCGCAGACAAATCAATCCCAAGCTGCAAATTGATGGGATTCTGCTGACGATGGTAGACAGCCGAACCAATTTTGCCAAAGAAATCTCCGCTCTTCTGCGCGAAACCTATGGCAGTAAGATCAAGGTGTTTACATCAGAAATTCCTCATTCTGTCAGGGCTAAAGAAATCAGTGCTGAAGGAAAAAGCATTTATGCCCATGATCCTAATGGCAAAGTGGCTGAGGGCTACAAAAATCTGACGAAGGAGGTATTGAAACTTGAAAAGCAGCGCGAAAAAAATAGAGCTGGCCTCAGTAGATGACCTGTTTTCTACAGAAGAAAGTCGGCAAGACGAGCAACTGGAAAAAATTCAGGAAATTCCCCTATCTGAACTGCATCCGTTCAAGGATCACCCCTTCAAGGTCAAGGATGATGATGCAATGATAGAAACCGCAGACAGCATCAAAAAGTATGGTGTGTTGGTTCCTGCGATTGCCAGACCACTGCCTGATGGCGGTTATGAGCTGGTAGCCGGTCACAGACGCCGCAGAGCCAGCGAATTGGCCGGAAAAGAAACCATGCCTGTCATTGTGCGCGACTTGGATGACGATGCTGCCACAATTATTATGGTTGACAGCAATTTGCAGCGAGAAAATCTACTCCCCAGTGAAAGGGCTTTTGCCTACAAAATGAAGCTGGAAGCCATTAAACATCAAGGAGCAAGAACAGACCTGACTTCTGTTCAAGTTGAACAGAAGTTGAGCGCCAGAGACCAGGTGGCAAAAGAAGCCGGTGAACGAAGCGGTATCCAGGTAATGCGATATGTTCGTTTGACTGAACTGATTCCAGAGCTTTTGGATATGGTGGATGAAAAGAAAATCGCATTTAACCCAGCCTATGAACTCTCTTTTTTGAAACCGGACGAACAGCAAATGCTGGTGGAAACAATGGACTATGAGCAGGCTACCCCTTCTCTCTCTCAGGCTCAGCGAATGAAAAAGTTCAGCCAGGAAGGGAAATTGTCAGAAGATGTGATGCTTGCCATCATGTCAGAGGAAAAAAAGGGTGATCTGGATAAAGTGACCTTGAGCAGCGATACCTTGCGAAAGTATTTCCCCAAAAGCTATACACCGGCCAAAATGCAGGAAACCATTATTAAACTGCTGGAACAATGGCAGAAAAAACGCCAACGAGATCAGGAACGATGAAGGGAGAGCCTATGAAAGATATTGCAGCAAGGGAACTGAAAGGCCACAACATTCTTGCAGTGGAGCGATTTTGGGACAGCACTTTCTGGATGATTGAGTTTACTGTCTTGCGCCCTACTGCTTATGGAGAACCTGGTGACGAAATGAGGCTTTTTCTCACAGAGGACGGGTATCAGTCAGCTCTGCAAAGCCAGCAGCGTCGAGAAATCAAAATTAAGAGATATGCCCATGTTATTGAGGGGCATATCCTCGACTTCAAGCCTAAAAAACACCGTCGTTCATAACCGATACAACGAAAGGAAAGGAATGAATATGTGTACTGTAAGAGAAATCCGAGAAGCTATTCAAGAAGATTGCCGCTCACAGCGTGATATGGAATCCACCGAGATTGACCGTGTTTTTCAAACCTTACCATTTTCTCAGGAAAGGGATCTGTTTGATAAACCACCAATGCCAAAACGCCCCTACCGACGCAAGAAAAAAGATACAGACAGACCCTAACCGCTGCCACAATTCTTTTATGAATTGCGGCTTTTTTCATACCTGAGAAATGAAAGGAGTGAAGTAAATGGCTGTTTTTCGTGTAGAACGCACTGGCGATTACACGGTTATGAGCAATTTTCATCTAAAAGACAAACGACTTTCTTTGAAGGCAAAGGGTCTCTTGTCGCAAATGTTATCTCTGCCTGATGACTGGGATTATACGCTGTCAGGACTCAGCTATATCAATCGAGAAAGCAAAGATGCAATCCGCTCTGCTGTCAATGAGCTTGAAACAGCCGGATACATTCGGCGCAGACAGACAACTGATGCTTCTGGTAAATTCGCAGCCAATGAGTATACCATTTTTGAGCGTCCCATCGAGGGAGAACCGATGTTGGATAAGCCGTTGTCGGAAAACCCGATAACGGTAAACCCGTCAGCGGTAAATCCGTTACCGGAAAATCCAACACAATTAAATACTAAGAAATCAAATACCCAAAAACAAAATACTCATGGATCAAATACCGATTCCATTCCCTTCCGGGAAACAGCGGCGGTAATACCGCCGGAACGGAAAGGAAGGGATGCGATGTCTGTCACAGAGATAGAAAATTATCGGGAATTGATTTTGGAGAATATCGAGTATGATTGTCTGAAGCAGCGTTATCCTCTCTACCTGGATGACCTGAATGAGATCGTAGAGCTGTTGGTAGAAACGGTCTGTGCCAAACGAAAGACCACCCGGATCTCTGGTGCGGACTTTCCTCATGAAATTGTACGCTCCCGCTTTTTGAAGCTGGACAGCTCTCACATCGAGTTTGTCATGGACTGTCTGCAAAAGAACACCACCCAGGTACACAACATCAAGCAGTACCTGCTTGCAGTGCTGTTCAACGCTCCTACCACCATGAATAACCACTACACTTCACTGGTAAATCACGATATGCACGCAGGCGGCTGGTAATCAGCCGCTTTTGTATTACACCAAAGGAGGCACAGCATGAATCAGATTGAAATTTTCAATAGTCCAGAGTTCGGAAGCATTCGCACTTTGGAACAGAATGGCAAAGTATTATTTTGCGGTACAGATGTGGCAACAGCGCTGGGATATACCAATCCACGCAAAGCCGTCCGCGACCATACCAGGGGTGGAACGAAATGTTCCATAGGGGTCCAGACTGGGAAAAAGGCAGATGGAAGCCCCGCGGTACAAATGGTCGAAATGCTCTTTATCCCCGAAGGTGATCTATATCGTCTGATCGCCCATAGTAAACTGCCGTCAGCGGAACGGTTTGAACAATGGGTGTTTGATGAAGTTCTACCTGCCATTCGCAAGCACGGAGCCTATCTCACAAAAGAGAAGTTGTGGGAGATAGCCACTTCTCCGGAAGCTCTGATAAAGCTCTGCTCCGAGCTGCTTGCTGAGCGGGAAGAAAATGCGTCGCTACGAGAGGAAAATGCCCTGCTGGAGAGTAAGGCAGCCTTTTATGATTTGTTCATCGACCTCAATCACAGTACCAACCTCCGCACCACCGCCAAAGAGTTGCTTGTCCCGGAGCGTCGGTTTGTCCGTTTCCTTCTGGAAAAGCGTTTTGTGTACCGCACCGCATCCGGTAATGTACTGCCCTATGCAAAGCCAGCCAATGAAGGACTGTTTTGTGTCAAAGACTACTGCAATCACGGGCATATCGGCTCCTATACGCTGATAACCCCGCAAGGCAAACTCTACTTTGCTCAGCTGAGAGACATGATTTTGATGGTTGTATGAGAGTGGGAAAGGAAGTGAGTTTTATGCCAGAAGGCAAAACAATCGGTCAGCTGATGGAAGAAATGCGCCAGAAAGCTGGAGCGCAGAACTATCACGGCCATGACTACATGGATCTCCAGCGATTTGCTGAGAACACCCGGCACATGATTATTTTTGATGTGCTGACGCATGACTCCCCGGTGGGCTGGAAAGGTGAACGAACCCGCCTGTTTTTGTCAGATAAGGGCTATGAAAAAGCTCTGGACAGTCAGGCAAAGGGACAGATCAAGATTCTCAGTCATGCAAAGGTCAGAAATGGAGATTTGCTCTATGACCGTTCTGAGCAAATTCGTTGAGGGCGGTTCGATGAAGAAATACCTTCTCCGGCGGCTGGTGGTCCCGCCTTAGAAATAAATGCACCACCCCTGCACATTTTGTGGAAAGGAGGCGATGAAAATGCAGGAAGAAGTGGAAAACAGGACTTTAACGCTGGTTGTCAGCGGAACAAAGTTCACCGGCAGGCTGCTCAAAGCCGCCATCAGCAAGTACCTTGCCCACCGCAAGGAAAAGAAGCTGCAAAAGCAGAGAAGCCGTGACGCGCCTGTGAAGCCCCAGGGCAAGCAGACGGTGAAACAGCTGATTGGTCAAAACCAAGGGGTTTCCAACATCGAGATCACCGACCCCTCCATCAAGGAGTTTGAGAAGATCGCCCGGAAATACGGCGTGGACTATGCGGTGAAGAAGGACCGCAGCAGCTCCCCACCCAAGTACCTGATCTTTTTCAAGGGTCGGGACGCGGATGCCCTGACCGCTGCTTTTACCGAGTACACCGGGAAAAAGGTCAGAAAGGCGGAGAAATCCGAGCGCCCGTCCGTGCTGGCAAAGCTGAGCCAGTTCAAAGAACTGGTAAAACACGCCGTCGTGGACCGGAACAAGCGGAAGGAGCTGGAACGATGAAAAAGCAGCTGAACATCAAAAAGCTCATTTTGCTGAATCTGCCGTATATCCTGATGGGGCTTTTCTCCACCAACTTCGGTGAAGCGTGGCGGATGGCCGTGGGTGCGGACGCTTCGGCAAAAATGCTCTCGTTCTTCTCCACGCTGCCAGTGGCGCTGGCCAGCTGGTGGCCCAGCCTGCACCCGCTGGACCTGCTGGTGGGCCTGTGCTGCTGCGGCGGCCTGCGGCTGGCTGTGTACCTGAAAAGCAAGAACGCCAAGAAGTACAGGCACGGCATGGAATACGGTTCCGCCCGGTGGGGAACCCATGAGGACATTACACCCTACATCGACCCGGTATTCCAGAACAATGTGATTCTGACGAAAACGGAGAGCCTGACAATGAACAGCCGCCCCAAGGACCCAAAGACCGCCAGAAACAAAAATGTGCTGGTGATTGGCGGCTCCGGTTCCGGTAAGACCCGCTTCTGGCTCAAACCGAATCTGATGCAGATGCACAGTTCCTATGTGGTCACAGACCCGAAGGGAACCATTTTGGTGGAGTGCGGAAAAATGCTCCAAAGGGGCGCACCCAAGCTGGGGAAAGACGGAAAGCCTATGAAGGATAAGCACGGCAAGGTCATTTATGAGCCGTACCGAATCAAGGTCCTAAATACCATTAACTTCAAGAAGTCCATGCACTATAACCCTTTCGCCTATATCCATAGCGAAAAGGACATCTTGAAGCTGGTAACAACGCTGATCGCCAATACCAAAGGCGAAGGCAAGGCCGGAGACGATTTCTGGGTAAAAGCAGAAACCTTGTTGTACTGCGCGCTTATTGGCTATATCCATTATGAGGCTCCGGTGGAGGAACAAAACTTCTCCACCCTCATTGAGTTCATCAACGCCATGGAAGTCCGTGAGGATGACGAGGAGTTCAAAAACCCCGTAGACCTGATGTTTGATGCACTGGAAGCCGAGAAGCCAAACCACTTTGCGGTGCGCCAGTATAAGAAATATAAGCTGGCCGCCGGTGATATATGCTCTAAGTGACTTCTTAATCATGATTTTGTCATGGTTAGTGAAGCAATCACTTAGAGCATTTTTGTTTCAGGAGGTACAGCCATGAGAAATGAAAAAATTACCCCACTGTACGAGCGCCTGAGCCGGGACGATGAGTTACAGGGCGAGAGCAACTCCATATCCAACCAAAAACAGATGTTAGAGGATTTTGCCCGCCGGAACGGGCTGCCCAACCCTACGCACTTTACCGATGATGGTATCTCAGGCACCCGTTTTGACCGCCCCGGATTTTTGGCGATGATGGAGGAAGTGGAGGCAGGGCGTGTAGAGGCAATCGTCATCAAGGACATGAGCCGGTTGGGGCGCGACTATCTGAAGGTCGGTCAGGTCATGGAGGTTTTGCGGCAGCGCGGAGTTCGGCTGATTGCAATCAATGACGGTGTGGACAGTCTGAAAGGCGATGACGATTTTACCCCGTTCCGCAACATTATGAATGAATTTTACGCCCGTGATACCAGCCGGAAAATCCGCTCTGTGTTTAAGTCAAAAGGCATGAGTGGCAAGCACCTGACCGGCACTGTGATTTACGGCTACTTATGGGACGAAAAACGGGAGCATTGGCTGGTAGATGAGGAAGCTGCCGAAGTGGTACGCCGTATATTCTCCCTCACGCTGGAGGGATATGGGCCTTACCAGATCGCCGGCAAATTATCCACAGACCGGATTGAAATTCCTGTCGTACACCTTGCCCGCTTCAACGAGGGTGTGAACCGTTCAAAGCCGGTCAAAGACCCCTATGGATGGGGATCATCTACCATCGTGAATATTTTGAAAAAACGAGAGTATTTAGGGCATACCATCAATTTCAAGACCCGCAAGCACTTTAAGGACAAGAAAAGCCACTATGTTTCTGAGGACGAATGGACGATCTTTGAGAATACCCATGAAGCCATTATCGACCAGCAGACCTTTGATCTGGTGCAGAAAATCCGTAGCAATGTACGGCGTTATCCAAACGGCTGGGGCGAAGCGGCTCCCCTCACAGGTTTGCTCTATTGTGCCGATTGTGGCGGCAAGATGTATGTCCACCGCACCAACAATGGCAGGCGGGTTTCTCAATATACCTGTTCCAATTATACCAAAGTTCCGTGTGGGACACTATGCTCTACACAACACCGTATCAATGAGAGTGCTGTTCTGACATTGGTTTCTGACACGCTCCGGGCTATCGCTGAATATTCCAGAAATGACCGGACGGAATTTATTCACACCGTTCAGGAAACGCAGGTTGCTCAACAGAGTGCCGATATATCGAAAAAGCGCAGGCGTCTGGCTGCTGCTCAAAAGAGAGCCGGAGAACTGGAAAAACTGATTTGCAAAATCTATGAGGACAATGCCCTCGGCAAGCTGCCGGACGCACGATATAGGGCGCTTGATGCACAGTATGCCAAAGAGCAGGGCGCACTTGAGATTGAAATTGCGGAGCTGGAAAAGGCTGTTACCGGCTACGAGCAAAGCCAGAAATCAGCGGAGAAATTTATAGCCCTGATTGATAAGTACGAGAATTTTGACACGCTGACAAACACCATGCTCAACGAGTTTGTAGAGAAAATCCTTGTCCACGAACGCGCCCGAAAAGGCAGTCAGGATACCACGCAGGAAATTGAAATTTACTTCAATTTTTTAGGACGCTATATCCCGCCATCCTTACAGCCGGTTCCTTTAACTCCAGAGGAGCAGGAAGAATTGCGGAAACAAGAAGGACGCAAGGACAGGCTCCATCAGAACTATTTGAAGCGGAAAGCCAGCGGCGCACAAAAACGGTATGAGGACAAAATCAAGGCGAAGAAAAAAGCGGAAATGGACGCTAAGAAAGCCCTGATCCGGGCTGAGGATATGAAAAAAGGTGTTTTTTCTACTATCGGTCAGCTGCCAAAAGAAGAACCGCGCAAAGGCAGCATAGCAGCCAGCGTAGCAGTCTAATCATCACGAAGCAAAGGAGAATGAAAATGAGTAAGTTGACTTACATTCGTTGTGGAGATTATGATATACCCAACCTAAAACTTTCTGAACAGCCGGAAACTTCTATCGGCAAGTACGGCAGGATGAGAAAATCCTACCTAAAGAAACATCGCCCCATTCTCTACAACCAACTGCTGATGAGCGAGAAGCTGTATCCACACCTGTTAGAGATTGACCGGACAGCGCAGGAGCGCGTGGACACCATGTTGCCTCACATGATGGAGACTGCGGGTGTCACTGAGGAATTGAAAGCCTGTGCCCCTATTCGTTGGGTGGGGTTGATGAACACATTAACGGCACAGATTGAGGAAATTTTAATCAGGGAACTGATTTGCAGCTGAATGGGAGGTGCGGGAAATGCTGACCTTTGAAAAGATTTTGAAAGTGTTTCAGGCATATCTGGATGATGATCCACTGTATGAGGTGGTTCAGACCAGCCACGGTTATACATTGATGGCATGGGAACCCCACCGGAATGACTGGTACAGCGCTGAAATACAGAAAACCCCGGAGGATTTACGGAACGCTTTGTTGGGTACATACGCCAACTTTCTGGAAGATAAGATTACTGGAAATGACCGTGACCTGACTGTGACAGAAACCGGAGAAATCCAGCAGAGGTGCCGGGAACTTTTGGAAAAGTGCAGGGAAACATGATACAGAAACGCCAGAAGGAGGCCGCGATTATGCGTCCTCCTTCTGCTTTGCAGTCTGTTCCATTTTGAGCGCCCCGTCTATGGCACCTTCGATAATCGGCAGGTATTCTTCAGGGCAAAGCTTCAGCTTGTGGCTGACCCGTTGCCGCTGTTCGCTTTCTTCTCGCATAATCTCCGGGTTAAAATACCGTTCCACGGGAAGTCCGCAGACCTTAATCAACTGGATCATCACAGGCAGGCTCGGAATCGCACCTTGATTCTCAATGTTGGCAAGATACCGCCATTCAATCCCAACCATTTCTGCCAATGTTTTTCGTGCCAGACGCTTTGCCTCTCGTGCAGCTTTGACATCTGCGCCGAAGGTTTCAAAACCGGGACAATCTTCAACTTTCGCCATATAACATCACCAAGTTACATTGTATAATTCATACTTCGCCCGTGGAATGTTGCTATATGCAGGTTGGTTGAAGTTTATAATTCACATTTCGTTCCTTGCATTGTTCGAGAAAGAGAACTATAATGTACTCTGTGGAGGTGCGAAATGGACTATATGACATTGAAAGAGACCGCCGAAAAGTGGGGCGTGACACCTCGTAGGGTAAATTATTATTGCGCCGGAGGGCGCATTCCCGGCGCCGTGAAGATGGCTGGTGTTTGGCTGATCCCAAAGAACGCAGAAAAGCCGATTGACGGAAGGACAAAACAAGGGAAGGGGTTGCACCATGAATAAAATCCTGATTATAGATGATGACAGAGAACTGTGCGCTTTGATTAAACGTAGCGTACAAGCAGAAAACATAGAAGCTGATTTTTGTAATACCGGAAAAGAGGGCTTACAAAAATTAAGAGAGCAGGAGTATCAGCTTGTGGTGTTGGATGTGATGATGCCTGGTATGGATGGCTTTGAAACGCTGGAAGAAATCCGCAAAGAGAGCAGTCTGCCGATTTTGATGTTCACATCTAAAAATGACAGCATTTCTAAAGTACGGGGCTTACGGGCCGGAGCGGACGATTATCTTACAAAACCGTTTGATATGGATGAACTGATTGCCCGTATTGCGTCTCTTATTCGCCGCTACACTCGCTTTAATCAGCAAGCTGGAGCCATACAAAAGCTAAATTTTGACGGATTGCAGATTGACCTTGAAAATCGTTCTGTTACTACATCAAACGGCGCTTTTGAACTGCCCCCAAAGGAATTTGATTTGCTCCTGTACTGTGCAAAACATCAAGGGAAAATTTTGACCAAACAGCAGATTTATGAGGAAGTATGGGGCGAAGAATATTTCTATGATGACAGTAACATTATGGCGATTATCAGCCGACTTCGTAAAAAATTAGAAGTCAATCCTTCAAGCCCAAAGTATATACAAACGGTCAAAGGGATTGGCTACCGGTTTAATAAGGAGGTGTAGTCAGCATGGAAATTATCGTATTCTTGTCCATTGTGATTGCTGTTGTGGCTGTATTGACTTCCATCGTTCTCGTTCGGCGTGTAAAAAAACAAATAGCAGAAATGACCGATGTGCTGGTTGATGTGAAAAACGGAAATGGCAACCGGCGTATTCTATCTGCAACAAATGAACTGACAGCACCTCTTGCCTATGAAATCAATGAGATCGTTGTGGCCTATGAAAGCAGACTTTCAACTGTACGGCAGACAGAAGAAACCAACCGCCAGCTTATGACGAGCCTTTCCCATGACGTGCGAACGCCCCTTACTACTCTGATTGGGTATCTTGACGCCGCACACAAAGGACTGGTCACAGGAAAAGACCGGGATGATTATATTGAAACCGCCCGACGGAAAGCCCATGATCTGAAAGAATATATTGATGTGCTCTTTGACTGGTTTAAGTTAAATTCTAACGAGTTTGCTTTGGAGATCCAGAGCGTTGAGGCCGCAGAGCTGACAAGAAATATTCTAATCGACTGGATACCGATTTTTGAGGATAAACAGGTTGATTATGACATTGATATTCCTGAACAGCCTGTCCGGGTAAGATTGGATATGGATAGCTATATGAGGATCATCAATAACCTTATTCAAAATGTAATCGCTCACAGCCATGCGGACAAAATCAAAATTTCCCTATCGAAGAAGGAAAATAACATGGAGCTGCTGCTGGCGGATAATGGAGTGGGAATTGAGAAAGAAGATTTGAAACACATATTTGAACGGCTTTATAAGTGTGATAAAGGACGCTCTGAAAAAGGCAGCGGACTTGGTCTTTCTATTGTCCATCAGCTTGTAGAAAAGATGGGTGGAAGTATAACAGTTGAAAGTTTGCCGGGAAAAGGAACTGAATTTATGTTGCTTTTTCCTTTGGAGAGTTAAGCGGGTTCCCGTCTTTATGGCGGGAGCCTTTGTCGTTTTACTGGATTTCAAATTGCAAGGTTAATGCAAGGTTGCGGCAAGGTTAATGCAAGGTTGGCATGATAGAATACCTTACAGAACAGGAGGTTTTGAATATGGATACAAATTATATCATTGAAACAAAAAATCTGACGAAGCAATACGGCTCACAAAAGAGTGTGGCTGACTTAAATATCCATGTCAAGCGTGGGAGAATTTATGGTCTGTTGGGTAGAAACGGAGCCGGAAAAACCACTACCATGAAAATGCTGTTGGGTTTAACGAAGCCTACTTCCGGTGAGGTCAAAATCTGGGGAAAGTCTTTGCAAGGAAATGAAAAGAAGTTGCTGCCCCGCATTGGCAGTTTGATTGAGTCCCCTGGTTTTTATCCCAATCTGACCGGCACAGAGAACCTGCGTATCTTTGCTACTCTGCGGGGCGTACCAAACAATCATGCTATCAAAGATGCTCTGGATCTGGTAGGACTGCCCTACAAAGATAAAAAGCTCTTTTCACAGTATTCTCTTGGTATGAAGCAGCGGCTTGCCATCGCCCTTGCCGTTATGCACGATCCGGAGCTTTTGATTTTGGATGAGCCGATCAACGGCCTCGATCCCATCGGTATTGCAGAAGTACGCTCCTTTATTCGGGAGCTTTGCGACGCAAGAGGAAAGACTATTTTGATTTCCAGTCACATTCTTTCGGAGATTTCCTTGCTGGCTGACGATATTGGAATTATCGACCACGGCGCATTGCTGGAAGAAGAAAGCCTTGCTGAGCTGGAGCAAAAAAGCAGTAAACATATCCGGTTTACGCTCTCTGATACTGCACAGGCGGCAAGAATTTTGGAACGCAATTTCCATGAAACCCATTTTTCCATACAAGACGACCACAATCTGCGCCTGCACAACCTTGATCTGTCTGTGGGGAAAATTGTAACTGCTTTTGTAGAAAACGGATTGGAGGTATCAGAAGCACATACCTGTGAAGAAAGTCTTGAAGATTACTTCAAGCGTGTGACAGGGGGCGAAGGAATTGCTTAAACTAATCAAATGCGAATTTTGGAAATTGAAACGGAAGAAATTTATTCCGCTGATTATTTTGGCTGCGTTCCTGTTTCCAATCCCGCTGACTTATCTGATGACAACGCCCTCTATGATGGAGCGATATACAGATCGGGCAGATGCTTTCGATGGACTATTTAACATGGTGTTGGGATATGGTATCCAGTTTTTACTGCCCTGCATTATCGGAGTGATTGCCGCTATTCTGTTTTTTATGGAACGCGACAACGATACATTCAAAAATCTGCGTACAATTCCCGTAACCAGCACGCAAATGGTACTTGCAAAGATTATTGTCCTTTTTATCTTTGGAATTGTTTTTTGCGTGGCTTCTACCATTGCAACAATTCTTTGCGGAATTGGAACATTAGAAGTTTATGGAATTGGTTATAAGCTGTTTTTGGCGGTTGAAACGGGGATCTTCATTACGGCAGGAACACTCCCGTTGATTGTCCTTGTTGTCTTTTTCAGTAAGACCTATGTTTTTTCCATTTTGTTGTGTGTCTTTTACAGCGTTCTGAACATGAGTGCTACGGCATTGTTTGACACACTGCCTAAAACCATGTTATGGCTTCTGCCCACGCCACTGACTACATTTTGGAGTGCGGGAGATATGGCGGCTCATGGAATAAAAATGGACTTGGAGCAAATGACAGGGCTAATTCCCTCAACATTTCAAGTTGTATTCATTCTTGGGATCATGGCATTCGTTTCGTTCTTACTGATTGACAGATTATATAAGCAGAGGGGGGAATAAACATGGTTCGCATTGTAAAAACAGAATTTTATAAATTGAAAAGGTATCATATCCTTTGGGCGGGCGTTGCACTCATGCTCCTATCCGTCCTGCTGACCTTGTTTACCTCTATGGCGAATGATGGTTCCGTTTGGGATTTTGCCTATCTTACAGAACAGGTCATCAAAAACAATATGTCCATGATTTTTCCGATGTGTATCAGCCTAATTGCTGGATATATGATTTCTCGTGAGCAGACGGATGATACATTGAAAAATATTCTGACTGTGCCGATCTCTTTTAAGAAACTGTTGACCGGAAAATTGATTGTGTGCGGCGTATTGTCTATTATTTTCGGGCTGATATGCAGTCTGTTTACAATCATAGCAGAAATGATTGTGAGATTTCCCGGCTTTGAGATTTCCTTAGCTCTAAAAGCAGCCTTGCAGATTACTGCGGTTAATTCCTTTTTATATCTTGCGGTTCTGCCGATTATCGCTCTTACTTGTCGGAGGGCAGGTAGCTTTTTAGTCGGTGTAATCATTGCTTTTGTCTATGGATATGGAGGGATGTTTGCCGCAGGAAATATGACATTAGCAAACCTTTATCCGATTACCGCAAGTCTTGGAATGGTAGGCTACCGTAGCTATGATACCGCAGTCAACTGGAATATCGGAACCTGTTCTTGCAGTCTTGCGCTTGCTGTCGTTATTTCTGCCATCTTGATTTTGTGCATGAAAGAACGAGAAGCAACCCAAACAAAGAAAAAGGCCAAAAAGGTAGCTCCAAAGAAAGGCTGGTGATGATTGTATGAAGAAAATAGTTTTAGCATTAACATTCGTCCTTGTGGGAAGTTTTATGCTTGCTGGCTGTTCAAAAGATGAAATTCTCAATCATTACAATAACATTGTTCAATCTGCGGGCTCCATAGAACTGACAGGGAAATCGTCACTGCAAGGGGAAAAAGAAAAAGGCATTGATGATTATACAGGGACTTATACGGCTGATTATACGAACTTTTCAGGTACAGAGTATTTGTTCGGAGGAACTTCCATAAAGAGAGAAGCCGGTAAGGAGCTGTCCATTGATTGCACCTTGGAGATTACGGAAGGTACTGCAAAAGTATTTTGGATTTCTGGATCTGATGAAGCAGTCACGTTGATTGAAGCAACCGGAACTTATAGTGACACAATTACACTTCCTGATGGTGGAAATTATATTGGCATTGAATGTGAGAATTTCACTGGAAACATTGAATTAAATATTGAATAATACTCTGCCGCGCGACGGCAAAAGAAAAAAGCCGTCGCAGAGCAGACATATTTTCACGCGCCTATGAAACGGCGGCTTTGATTTTCAGAGCCGCCGTTTCTTTGCGTTTGCACAAACCAATGACGACTTGCAGGGACACGGTAGCTGATTGGAGGTTAATTTACCGTGTCCTTCTTCTTATTTCGCAGTATCCATGATCTGCACCAGTTAAAAAAAGCCTGTTCCCAGCAGTGGAGCAATGCGGTCAGAAGTATGCACTATACCATGTAACTAAACAGCAAAATATACTCTATTACGCTCGTATGGCTTTATGCCGTCCGGGCGTTTTTTTGTCCCTATGGAGCCGGAACATCGGGTCAGCATGGCCCGAACTTTATCCCCGGTGCCGCTCCCCGCCGCCTCATTCAGATTTACCAAAAAAATCTGAATGGAGGAAAGGCAGATGGAAGTTACCATCAATTATAACGGACAAGCTGTGACCGTGGAGGTCACGCTGGAAGTCTATGAATTTCTTGACCGGGCCGATCACAAAACGGAGAACCTGTTCCATGAGCAGCGGCGGCATTGGGATGGCCGGGAGTTTGACGAGTACATCATTACCACCGAAGGCGTAGGAACCTACGGAGAAACGCCGGAGGAATACCTTTGCCGCATGGAAACGCTGCATGAGCTGATGGCTGTTCTGGACACCTGTACCGAGGCCCAGCGCCGCCGGTTCCTACTCTATGCGCTTGACGGGCTGAGCCTTGCAGAGATCGGTGTGCTGTGCGGTTGCTCCAAAGTGGCTGTTTATCAAAGTGTGGAGGCGGTCAGAAAAAAATTTATAAATTTCTTTGAGAACAGGCTTAACGAATGACCTGTTTTCTGGCTACCAAGTGAAAGGGATTATTTCCCTTATCTCAGCGATGGGCGGACAGCGGACAAGCTGCCCGCCCATCCGATTTTCAGGAGGTAAGCCTATGAAAACAATCAATCTGCGGTGGATGTATCCCCACTACCGGCATGACGAGTTTGTGGATGTTACGGACGAGGTATGGGCAGCGATGTATCAGGCCCAGCGGGAGATGGAGAACTATGAGCGTCGGAAAGTCTACCACCGCGCCTACTATTCTCTGGACGCATACAGCTGGCTGGAAAATTACGCACTGGAACACAGCAGATCGCCGGAAGATATTTTGCTGGAACGAGAAGAAATGACCACCCGCCTATATCTGATTGCAGCTCTGCCGGTGGCTCTGGCTCATGCCACTCCGACACAGGCCCGCCGTGTTCACGCCTACTACATTGCTGGTATCAAGCAGCCGGAAATCTCTCGGATAGAGGGTATCCACAGCAGCAAGGTTAGCGTTGCCATCCGCCGGGGTCTGCGGAATATGCGCCGCTGCTATGATGGCCTTTTCCAAACAGAGTGAGGGCGTGCCTATGCAGACTATCAATCTCAAACAATATTATCCATTTTGCAAAGAGGACATTTTTTTGGAGGTGTCCGATGAGATCGTCGAAGCGTTTCTTCTGGATAAGAGAGCCGAGGCCGCCAGAGATCGCAAGATGTTCCGGTATAAGGCGTTTTATTCCCTCGATTGTAACGATGGAATCGAAAATGCCGCCATCGGCTGGGCGCAGCCATCGCCGGAGGACTACCTGATAGAAAAAGAAGAATTAGCCGAATACGAAGAACTGATACGGCGATTGTATGAAGCCATTTCCTCCCTGTCGCCTATGCAGGCTCGCCGTGTTCACGCCCGCTATATGCTGGGTATGAAAGTGAAAGATATTGCCGCAATGGAGGGTATCACGCCATCACAGGCGGGAAAATCCATCCACGCTGCACTGCGGAGGCTGCGCCGGTACTTTGCTCGACAGAAATGGACGGTCAATCTATGAGTATTTTCAAAGAAAAGAGGTGCCTGACATGAACGAAAAAATTACAGCCCACCCCCAAAAAGAAGAACGGGAGAAAGTCCTGAAGGAGATTCGGCAGCTTGAAAACCGAAAGAAGATTTTGGAGAACAAGCAGCGGAACGAAGAACGCAGGGTTCGCACCCGCCGCCTGATTGAGCGCGGAGCCGTTTTGGAGGGGATTTTCCCGCTGGCTCCCGACCTTTCCGGCGCGGAGGTCAAAGCATTTCTGATTGCCCTGTCCCATCTTCCGGGGGCGGCGGAATTGACTGCAAACCTGCCAAAATCCGGGGACACGCCATAAGTCCCTTGTTTACAAGGGCGCACTTATACACCGTTGCCGGTGCTGTGCGCCCTGCCGGGAGCGTTGCGTACTTCGTCCGCGATGGGAAGCTACGCTCCCCAAACCCCTTGTGCGCTCTGCGCAGCCAGACACCCGCTTTGCGTATGCCCGGCTCCACAGAGCCTGTTATCCCCTCACTGAAAGGAGGTGTTCCCCATAGATTTCTGTCATATCCCCGTCAGTATCATCAAGCGCAGCGCAGGCCGTTCTGCTGTTGCCGCAGCTGCTTACCGCAGCGGAACCAAGCTGACAAATGAATGGGATGGAATGACCCACGACTACACCCGGAAAGGCGGCATTGTCCATGCGGAGATCATGCTGCCTGCCCACGCCCCGCCGGAATTTGCAGACCGTTCTATCCTCTGGAACAGCGTGGAGCAAATCGAGAAAGCAAGGGACAGCCAGCTTGCCCGCGAGGTTGAAGCAGCCCTGCCCCGTGAACTGTCCGGCGAACAGCAGCTTGCCCTTGTGCGTGCCTATGTGAAGGACAACTTTGTAGACAAAGGAATGTGCGCCGACTTTGCTATCCATGACAAGGGAACCGGCAACCCTCATGTCCATATCATGCTGACGCTCCGGCCTTTGAAAGAAAATGGACAGTGGGGCGCAAAGTGCCGCAAGGCATACGATCTGGACGAGAATGGACAGCGTATCCCGGATGGGAAAGGCGGCTGGAAAAATCATCGAGAGGATACGACCAACTGGAACGATAAAGGGAATGTGGAGATTTGGAGGGCAGCGTGGGCGGCCTGCACCAACCGGGCGCTGGAATCTGCCGGCAGACCGGAGCGCATTGACCACCGCAGTTACAAGCGGCAGGGCATTGATAAGATTCCGTCTGTCCATCTGGGGCCAGCCGCCAGCCAAATGGAAAAGCGCGGTATCTGCACCGACAAGGGAGAAGTAAACCGGCAGATCGCCGCCGACAACAAGCTGCTGAAAGAAATCAAAGCCCGCATTACCCGTCTTTATTACTGGTCGAAAGCCGAAGCGGAAAAACCACAAACACAGCAAAGCAGCTTGACCGCCTTGTGGGAGGCTCAGCAGCAGTTGAACGCTCCCCGCACCCGTACCGGAAAAATCCGGGCTTTGCAGGAAAGCGCTGCACTATTCAGCTTTTTACAGGCAAACGGCATCCAGTCTATGCAGCAGCTTCATGAAAAAATCGCTGATATGAACAGCCATTACTATGACTTGCGTGGTAAGATCGTCAAGGCCGAGCGCCGGATCGCCATTCTTACCGAACGCGGGGAGATGTGGGAACAGTACAACCAGTACAAGTCCATCCACAAGCAGCTTGCCAAAGTAAAGCCGGAAAAGCGGGAACAGTTTGAGCAGCGCCACAGCCGGGAACTGATCCTCTATGACGCGGCGGCCCGGTATCTGAAAGAACTGAAAGCCAGCGGCGAGGAAATCACCCCGAAGGCATGGCAGCGGGAAATCGACCAGCTGACCGCCGGAAAGCAGACGGACACGCTTGCCATGAAATCCATGCGGGAGGATTTGAAAGCAGTGGAACGGCTCCGCAAAACCGCCGAGCAGCTGTCCCGACAGGAAAGGGACAAGTCTCACGACCGTGAGCCGGAGCGGTAAAGGCTACCGCGTTTTGGCGTACCCCTGTCAAGTGCGTCGCGTTTCACGACATACCTTTGCATACAGAAAAACCGCCGTACAGGTTTCCCCATACGGCGGCAGACGGTTTATTTGCCGAACAAGTCGCTGTGTGTGCCGGTGCGGGCCAGCGTCAGCACCAGAACATCATCCTCTATGCGATAGACAAGCAGCCAGTCCGGGAGAATATGACATTCCCGATGACCTGCCCAATCGCCGGATAGGTCATGGTCACGGTTCTTATCCGGCAGCGGTTCGCCCATCGCCAGCAACGCTACGACCTGCTCCAGCAGCTCGATCTTCAAGCCACGCTTGATGGCTCGTTTGTAGTCTTTTTTGAAACTGGTCGTGTACTTGACGGTATATTTGGTTTCTTTCATCTTTTCAGGTCAGCAAATAACTCGTCAAGGTCATTGTAGCCCTTTACAGACGGGTCTTTTGCAATCCTTTCCGCTTCCAGCATGGCAGCAACCGTTTCTTTGTTCGGCTGTTCCAGCCTTACTTCAAAGGGAATGCCGCCTTCACGAAGCGACTGGCGCACAAAGATGTTAAACGCCGTAGTCAGGTTCATGCCAAGTTCAGTAAACAGTGCGTCCGCTTGCGCTTTCAAATCTGCGTCCATGCGGATACTGATGTTTGTGGTATTTCCAGCCATACGATCAACCCCTTTCTGCTGGCAATTATAGTATATGCCATTTGCACGAAGAAAACAATACTTTGCACGAATATTTAACAATAAATTCATTCAAGGAGGTTACCGGCTTTATGAAAGAAATCATTTATGAAGAACAATAAGTCTGAACCTATCCCAGTCATGGATTACCGCCAGTACCGCAGAGTGCGGAGGCTGGTGCATGAGTGCTGTAACTACATCGACGAAAACTGTATCGCCCTGGACGATGGGGAGAAATGTGTCTGTGTCCAGTCCATTTCCTATTCCCTGTTGTGCAGGTGGTTTCGGACGGCGGTATTGCCGCAGGATAAGGAACTGGAAACGGCGCTGTTCCACCGGCTGAATGCGAAGAAATGCGCCGTATGTGGGGCGCTGTTTACCCCCGGTTCCAACCGGGCCAAATACTGCCCGGAATGTGCCGCACGCATGAAGCGGATCAACGCCGCAAAGCGCAAGCGGAAACAACGGGAGAAATGTCACGCTTTAGGGGCTGAAAAACCCTTGTAAATCAAGGATTTTTTCGAGGGTGTCAAAGGCAGGCTGATAGATTTATCCTCCGACCCCTAAAACGGCCTTAAAATGCGTACAGAATCCCAAGAGAAACCCCAAGGAGGAACCCTATGTCAGACAACCGAAAATATTATTACCTGAAACTCAAAGAAAACTATTTTGACGATGATTCCATCGTGCTGCTGGAAAGTATGCAGGATGGTGTGCTGTATTCCAACATTCTGCTCAAGCTGTATCTGAAATCGCTGAAACATGGCGGGCGGCTCCAGCTTGACGAGGACATTCCTTACACGGCGCAGATGATCGCCACCATTACCCGCCAGCAGATCGGCACTGTGGAGAGAGCCTTGCAGATCTTTTTGAAGCTGGGTCTTGTGGAAGTGCTGGACAGCGGCACATTCTACATGAGCAACATCGAACTTTTAATCGGCCAGTCCTCTACCGAGGCCGAGCGAAAGCGGGCTGCAAGGCTTCAAAATAAGGCTCTTTCTGCGCCCCGGACAAACGGCGGACATTTGTCCGACATTCGTCCACCAGAGATAGAGATAGAGTTAGAGAAAGAGATAGAGATAAAGAGAGAGATAGAGAAGGGACGCTCCGCCCGCGCCTATGGCCGTTACCAGAATGTTTTCCTGACGGACGAGGAACTGGCAGACTTGCAGGCCAGTTTTCCCACTGTATGGGGCCAGTACATCGAAAAGCTGTCCGAATACATGGCCTCTACCGGTAAGCGGTATCAGAGCCATGCCGCCACCATCCGGCGCTGGGCCGGTGAGGACGCGAAAAAGGCGGCCCCGCCCACCCGCAACCGGGATTACAGCGTAAAGGAGGATGAAACCGTATGATGGAGATTACCGCAGAAATCCGGGCGCTGATCGACAAGGCAGCCGCCGGTATGGAACTGGCCGGGGACGAGTACATAGACCCGGCAGACGGCCTCATTCACTGTAAAAAGTGCGGCGGCCAGAGGCAGACCGTTGTGCCATGCTTTGGGAAACCCGGCTACTTCATGCCCCGCTGTATCTGCCAGTGTCAGCGGGAGGCTGAGGAGCAGCGCAAGGCTGCTGAAGAACGGCAGCGCCGCATGGAGCGTATCAAACGCCGAAAGGCACAGGGCTTGCAAGACCGCTATCTCTATGACTACACCTTTGCCAACGACAACGGCAAAAACCCATTGATGGACAAGGCCCGCGCCTATGTGGAGAACTGGAAGGAGGCATATAAAAACAACACCGGCCTGCTGTTGTTCGGGGATGTGGGAACCGGCAAGTCTTTCTTCGCCGGATGTATCGCCAATGCTCTACTTGACCAAGATGTGCCGGTGCTGATGACGAACTTTCCCACCATTCTGAACCGCCTGACCGGGATGTTCTCTGAGGACAGGTCGGAGTTTATTGCCAGCTTTGATGAGTACGACCTGCTTATCATTGACGATTTGGGTGTAGAGCGCAGTACCGAATATGCTATGGAGCAGATGTTTTTCGTCATCGACAGCCGCTACCGCAGCCGCAGGCCCATGATTATCACAACAAACTTGAAACTGTCCGAGCTGAAAAACCCGCCTGATCTGGCCCACGCCCGTATCTATGACCGTATTCTGGAACGGTGTGCGCCGATTCTTTTTGACGGGAAGAATTTCCGGGAAGAAAATGCCGGTGCTACCCGACAGATAGCAAAAGACATTGTAAACAGTAAGCAAGACTGATTTTTTACCGGGCGGCACAGACCCGTTCGGAGAAAGGAGCGCCATGAACAGAGAACCCCGTACTATGCAGGTGGCAGACGCCGCTACTGCGTCCAGAGCGCCGGAAAACACGCCAGCGATGGTAAAGAAAATCGGCAAGACAACCTACAAGGTTCATGTCCATTTCAGCAATACCAGCACAGAAACCATGAGCGATAAAATCAAGCGTATGCTCAAAAATGAAATTCAGCAGATGTGACAGACTGATAAACGAAGCCGCCTTGTGCTAAACTGATGATGGTACGCACCAAAATTTTTGTCAAGGAGGACACGAAAATGCTTTACACAGAAAAAGAGAAGCATGAAATTGAACGAGTAAAGGAGGTCTTTGCGGAACATCTGCGGCAAAGCCCTGATTTTGAACTGTTTTGGTCGGACAAGGTAGGCTATGTCTGGCTGGCGATTGGCGTAAATCCAGTCTATGTGGATACCGGTATCAGAATCGAATCTGCCGCCGATCTCTGTTACAGGTGTTTGGACGATGTAGCTACGGATGTTTTATATATGACGGGCAACGATCACGCGCTGGAAGCAGCCGATCCGCTGGAATTGGCCGAAATCAAGCGGCGCTGGGAACCATATATCAACCAGCTGCCGGAATATGCGTATATCTGCGACGATTTACTAAGTGGACGCCAATAATTCACATGCAAACGTGCCAGAAGCAATAAAATGCTTCTGGCACGTTGTTACGAATTTTAGAGCTTTCTATGGTTTCGATACTCTATTATTCCCCAAAACAGTCCGAGAATAAACAGCGTGACCACAATAATAAAGCTGTATTTGAATGGTACACCAAAATGTGCTTCTATGACATCAAGAGTTCCGATAGCACTGAGTAAAGAAATAATGTATAGCAGAACATTCAAAATCGCAGAGTTTCTGCTTTTCTTTAGTTCATTTTGTGCAGTCAAATAGGATATTTTTAGGTGAAGAGCTTCTGCATGTTTTTTGTAAGGCTCGCTTTCCTTAATGTAGTTCAATAAATTATGAGTTTCAATTGGAAGATTAGGAGAGCAAAAAAGATTCTGCAAGTAAATATCATTTCGTACCGACCGCCGAAGATCTGTTTCATTTTCAAGGTTAGAGTTTTGAAAAATATGAATATAGAGTTTTAGCGATTCCAATATAATGGCCGAATATAAAATTGGTTGAAAGTTATCACAATCAAAGTCAGAAACTACACTACAACCAGCTTGTGGATAATATTGGTATATTTCCACTGTACTAATGTCCTTAATTGGTTCAGCAGGCGCTTTCGTATCAATGAGTTTGCAAAAGTAATCTGAAATATTTTCAATATTATTCGAAAAGACCAATGTGTCATGCACAAAGAAATATTCTTGGGAACGATAACACTTATTTGTCAATTCCCAGATAAACTCAGAAATATTTTCATATATTATTTCAGAAATTTTCATTCCTGCCTCGACAGGTTTCTCTTCATCAAAGAATTGATATTTCTCCACAGACAGTAGGTTGTAGTTATCTGCTTTTGCCCCGACATCATCTTTGGCAAGTGGTTTTCCTGTTTTGTAGTTTATGACTTCAAAAGCAATGAACAAAACACTGTTCATCATAAAGGCACCGGCATCAATTTGATACATCTGACCATTTATCCAAACTAAAAATGGCTCTAGCCAGAAAGTAAATTCGATTTTGAAATATCGTTCATCAACTAAGATAGATTGTGCGTGCCTAAGATTGATATAGAAACCGGAATCTTTCAAAGAGTCACTTGCATTATTTTCTTTTTCAGCTGAATCTTTTGATTTGAAGGAAAATGTAGTCGCTTGATGTACATAATCATATTGGGCCGTTACCTCCATTTTCCCATCAACAGAAGTAATAGTCTCGTCTGTTGCCACGAAAGAAAGATGATGCTTTTCCAGTAAGGATTGCATCTGCTTCTTTTTGTGCGGGATAACATTACGAAGTTTTCGTAAAAACCAGTTTGTCGCTTTATACTGTGTCGAATTATATGCGCTTAAAAATAAAACAGTATCATCCACTTGCAATGACCTCCGATCTCGTCAGTAAAATTTATATTATTAATTATACAGCCAAATGACATACACAACAAGCATAGTGCAACAGATAATACTGTTGCTTATTTTTTTGATAAAAAGTCCTTGACAACTCGTTTCGGGAAAAACAGCCAAGTCGATTTTGATTTCCTGCGGCGCTCGCCTTGCCGTGTTCGACATTGCAGAGTTGCGTGAGGTCACGGCTTATGATGAGCTGGAGCTGGATACTCTGGGAGACAGGAAAACTGCCCTGTTCCTCATCATGAGTGACACTGATGACAGCTTTAATTTCCTTATATCCATGTGTTATACCCAGCTGTTTAACCTGCTCTGCGAAAAGGCCGACGATGTGTACGACGGCAGACTGCCGGTTCATGTGCGCTGTCTGATCGACGAGTGCGCCAACATTGGCCAGATACCCAAGTTGGAAAAGCTGGTGGCCACCATCCGAAGCCGTGAGATCTCCGCCTGTCTGGTGTTGCAGGCGCAGAGTCAGCTCAAGGCGATTTATAAGGATAACGCAGATACCATTATCGGAAACATGGATACTTCCATCTTTCTGGGCGGTAAGGAGCCGACCACTCTCAAGGAGCTGGCCGCCGTGCTGGGTAAGGAAACCATCGACACCTACAACACCGGAGAGAGCCGTGGGAGGGAAACATCCCATTCACTCAACTATCAAAAATTGGGGAAAGAGCTGATGAGCCAGGATGAGCTTGCTGTTATGGATGGCGGCAAGTGTATCCTCCAGCTGCGCGGTGTGCGTCCTTTCCTTTCGGATAAGTACGACATCACCAAGCACCCCAATTTCAAGTACACTGCCGACGCGGATGACAAGAACGCTTTTGATATTGAAGCATTCTTGTCCGCAAGGCTGAAACTCAAGCCCAATGAGGTCTGCGATGTATATGAAGTAGACACAAAGGGCGCTTAATTTCGTTCCGCTTTAGAAGGGAGTGATCTTATCTATTCGCCGCATCTGCCCTCTATGGGCCATTGGCGTACAAAGCGGACAATCGCGAGAAAAAATAATGAAAAAGGAGGACAGCCGGAATCATGCCCCCGGAAACCGGGCGGCAGATTGTTCCGGCTTTTGTATGCCTATGAAACATGACAAACCTATTTTTTAATCAGATTCCGGCTAACAAACTATATGGCATTTTTTGAACAGGCAATCACCGTTCTTCAGACCCTCGTTATCGCGCTCGGTGCCGGTCTCGGTATCTGGGGCGTTATCAACCTGCTGGAAGGTTACGGCAACGACAACCCCGGCGCCAATGCTCATGTGCCATAAAGTAACACACAAGAATTTGATAGACAGCAGCCCATTATTCCGATATTGCCTTACGCACGCATCTTATAACTTTTTCGTTAAGACTATTGACTCTGATACCTCGAAAGAGATATAATATAGTTGCTACTTAGCAAGCCTAAGTAGCGAAACTAAAGAGAGGCGACGATATGAATAACAAATATGTC
>JACRTB010000028.1 GCA_014385025.1 Yanshouia hominis
ATGAAGATATCTTCCACACCGCGATTGCGCAGACCGTTGAGCACAGTTGCCCAGAACCTGGCGCTTTCGTTTTCACCGACCCACATTCCCAGGACATCTTTCCGCCCATCGAGATTGATGCCAATGGCGATACAGCCTGCTTTTTTGACAATCTGCCCTTCGCTTCTGACATGGCAGTGGATGGCATCCGGAAATACCACCGCATAGACGGTCTCCAGTGGCCGTTGCTGCCATTCTTTTGCGATGGGAAGGATTTTGTCCGTTACCCGGCTTACCGTCGTATCCGAGACATCTATGCCATAAATATCACGAATATGGTTTTCAATGCCGCTGGTTGTCATGCCCTTTGCATACATGGACAAGATCTTTTCTTCGATATCCTGACTGATGCTGGTCCGGTTCTTCTTCAGAAGCTGCGGTTCATATTCCCCTTTGCGATCTCGCGGAACGGAAGCCTCCACATCACCGAAGCTGGTACGCGGCGTCTTACTGCTGTGCCCGTTCCGGTTGTTGTGGGTATCTTTGTTCTTGTAATCGTACTTGCTGTAACCGAGTTCGTCCTCCAGTTCTGCGTCGAGTCCATTTTCCATGAATTCGGCAATGGTTTCCTTGAACAGATTCCGGATGTCATCCATGCTGCTGATATTTCTGGCTTGCAGCAGTTCACGGATTTTTGCTCTGCGCCCGTTTTCTTCGGGACTCCGATTCTTTCTTCCCATAGTAAAAACCTCCGATGTGGTGCTTCTATTCTACACCGCATCGAAGGTTTACACAAAACTTGGGATTGTTCCATTTTCGCAGCTTCTGGTTATTTGACGATCTTAACCAATAGCTTCTTGTCTGTGGCTGCCGTTCCAATGGCTTTCCCATAAGACTTCACAACTGACTTTATCCCAATGAGTTTCCGGATCAATATGTTTGCAACCCATAGATTTCCTAAAAAGTAATCAATCTGCGTACTTTCCAATTTTGGGGTTTGACTTTCAGTATAGTTTGGAAAAATCAGTTGTTTTTGAAACGGAGGTAAAATGATTTTTGAAGAATAGCTCTTAAATTTGTTAAGAATTTATTTCCTCAACGGCGAAGACAAGCCATTTTGCAGTGTGAATGTTGAAAACATGGTTGAAATTGTTTATAACTGGCAGTATAGCTCTAAACAGTGCAACTTTTTTCTCGTAGAGGCTGGGAAATTTTCAGGATATTTCTGCCGGATTCGGGCGAATCCCTTGTTTCGCCGCAAAAGCGATGCTATAATGATACCCAAAGTCGCATTTAACGACCGGCTCGAGGCTCAGAACCGCGCCGGCGCCAATCCAACAGGAAAGAAGGAACCGCCCATGAGCAACTATCAGATTAATACCGTCTGCGTCCAGGGGGGCTATACTCCCGGAAACGGAGAACCCCGTCAAATCCCGATTGTCCAGTCCACGACCTTTAAGTATGCCACCAGCGAGGATATGGGAAAGCTTTTTGATCTGGAGGCCAGCGGTTATTTTTACACCCGTCTTCAGAACCCTACCAACGATGCGGTTGCCGGCAAGATCTGCGAGCTGGAAGGCGGCACTGCCGCCATGCTGACCTCATCCGGACAGGCCGCAAACTTCTATTCGGTTTTTAACATCGCCAACTGTGGCGATCATGTGGTTTCTTCCACTGCGATCTATGGGGGAACCTATAACCTGTTTTCGGTGACAATGAAAAAGATGGGGATCGACTTTACTTTTATCGATCCGGACTGCACTACTGAGGAACTGGAGGCCGCCTTCCGTCCCAACACCAAGGCGGTTTTTGGCGAGACAATCGCCAACCCTGCCCTCACCGTGCTGGATATCGAAAAATTTGCCCATGCCGCCCACGCGCATGGCGTGCCGCTGATTATTGATAATACCTTTGCCACCCCGGTCAACTGCCGCCCCTTTGAATGGGGCGCCGACATTGTCACCCATTCGACCACCAAATATATGGACGGCCACGGCGCGGGTGTAGGCGGCTGCATCGTCGATTCCGGAAAGTTCGACTGGACCCAATATGCCGATAAGTATCCCGGTCTCACCACGCCGGATGACAGCTATCATGGCGTGACTTATACCGAGCGGTTTGGACTCGGCGGCGCCTTCATTACCAAGGCCACCGCACAGCTGATGCGTGATTTCGGTTCCATCCAGTCGCCGCAGAACGCTTTTCTGCTGAATCTCGGATTGGAGAGTCTCCACGTCCGGATGGCGCGCCACTGCGAAAACGGGCAGGCGGTCGCTGAATTTCTCCGGAACCATCCGAAGATTTCATGGGTTCGCTACTGCGGCTTGCCGGGGGACCGCTACTATGAGCTGGCCCAAAAGTATCTGCCTCATGGTTCCTGCGGCGTCGTGTCGTTTGGGGTCAAGGGAGGTCGCGGGGCTGCCGAAGCCTTTATGAAAAACCTCAGACTCGCCGCGATTGAAACCCATGTGGCCGATGCGCGGACCTGCTGCCTGCATCCCGCTTCCGCGACCCACCGCCAGATGAACGATGAGGAGCTGGCGGCCGCCGGTGTTTCGCCCGATTTGGTCCGTTTCTCCTGTGGTTTGGAGGATTCCCGAGATTTGATTGCCGATATTGCACAGGCTCTCGAACAGGTGTAAGCTTCAAAAATTCCCGTCGCGTCCAATCCGCGGCGGGAATTTTTACTCTGCCGCGGCACGGTGAGGGCCGGCGTCGTTCGGGTGCTGATTCCGTATTGCGTGGAGGGCATACGGCAGGCAACAGAAATATGTTTTCTCCAACGGGCTTGAGCACGGTGAAACGGCAATGAATCCGAAGGCGCAGAAGCGAGGCGGAACAGAACCACTATTTTAGCGGTTGCGGCGCGTGGTGAAAAATGACCCGGCTTTCTGAGAAGCAAACCGGCAGTATGCCCTCTGAGAACGGGAGAAATTCATGCCCTCAATGCGGGGACTTCACTTCGATCGGATATCAAAGTCCTGTCTCTTGCAGGATTGCTCTGCCTGTGATAATATAATACTGCTAGGAGTTTCCTGCAAAACAGTTTCTTTCATTATGCCCTGCGAATTTCCCGGGCACACCCCGGACGTGAAGGAGGAGTTTCTATGTTCCCGAACGATGAGCTTACCCTTGAGGCGGAGCGCGGCCGAAACCCGCTTTATAAACATGTTGCCAAGACCTATCTCTGGATGTTCTTTGGTCTTGCGATTACCTTTGCGGTTGGTATGACTCTCTACGCCAGCAATCTGGTGTTTTTCTTCTATGCCGTTCCGATGCTTTCTCTGGTCCTTCTGGTGGCCCAGCTGGGGCTTGTGATCTTTCTCAGCGCAAGGCTGACCAAAATATCGGTCAATGCCTGCCGCGCGGTTTTTGTCATATATTCCGCGCTGACCGGCATTACCATCGGCGCGGTGCTGGCGGCCTATGAAGCAGGCGTTGCAATGCTGGCTTTCGGCGTTTCGGCGTTCTTTTTTGGCTGCATGGCGGCGGCGGGGCTGCTTACCCGGCGTGATGTTTCCGGCTTCCGGTCTCTGGTCATCTTCGGGCTGCTTGCCCTGATTGTGATGCAGGTGATCAATCTGTTCCTGCGGCTTGACGGCTTTGACACGATGATCTGTCTGGCCGGTGTCGCCATCTTTCTCGGAATCACCACCTATGATTCCAAAAAGACGAAGGACCTTTATTATGCCTTTGAAGGAAATCAGGAACTGCTCGATAAGGCCTCCATCTATTCGGCGCTGGAACTCTACCTCGACTTTATCAACCTTTTCCTGTATCTGATCCGGCTGCTGGGCAGAAAGAAATAAGAAAGGAAAGCGGGGCCGGCTGATCGGGAGGATCATCCGGCCCCTTCTCAATCCCATTGGAAGGAGAAACGCAATGACCGAATGTACTTTGGCCCTCGCTCAGATTGAAAGCTCCTGCCTTGATCAGCGGGGGAATCTTGAAAAGATGATCGCCTATGCGCGCCGCGCGGCGGAAGCGGGCGCGGCTATTCTCTGCTTCCCGGAGGGCGCGCTGACCGGATACAGCACCGAGCGCGCAAGGGAATTTGCCCTCTCGCTTGATTCCACGCCCTGCCTGCGGATTGCCGCCCTCGCGCGGGAACTGGGGCTTTTGATTGCGGTCGGCCTGCTCGAGCGGGCGCCGGATGGACGTGTGTTTATTACACAGATGCTCTGCCGACCCGATGGAATCCGCCGGTTTTACCGCAAGACCCATCTCGGCGGGAAAGAGGCCGGATGGATTTCGGCGGGGGACAGGCTGCCGGTATTTGAAACCGCACAGGGCGTGATCGGCATGGCTGTCTGCTATGACACCCATTATCCGGCGCTGGTGGAAACCCTTTCCCTGAAGGGCGCGGAGCTGGTGCTGGCTCCTTTCGCCTCTCCGGAGGACTCCCTGCGCCGAGAAACATGGATGAAGTATCTGCCCGCCCGGGCATATGACAACCGGGTTTATCTCGGCTGCTGTAATCTGGTGGGCGGCAATGGAATTGGCGGACATTTTTCGGGCGGTACCGTCCTCTTTGACCCGGACGGCGAGGTTGTCTGCGAGAATTTTTCACAGGAGGAGACGCTGCTGACGGCCCGAATTTCTCCTGCGCTGCTCAAAGCGTATCGCGAGGGCGAACCGTCGGTTCTGCCCTACCGCTATTTTCCGGCCGGCCGCCGGACCGCGCTGTATCAATAACGGGTGCTTGTTCGAAAAAGGGGGCGGGCCGCAGAAAATTTTTCTGCGGCCCGCCCCTCGGATTTTGTATCTGGCATCCACCGGTTATGACGGGGAGCAATCCAATCCTTTTGCTGGCAGGGGTTGAGTACAGTGAACGGTGCACCCTCCGCACAGTCATGCCGCCCGGCTGGCGGCGGGAAAAGGAACCGGAGCGGAAAACAGTGTCAAATCCCGTCTCCCTGTTCCCGGGCGGCGAGAACAGGGTAGCCTCCGCCCGGGTATGCCCCTGATGCGCGAACGGGTCCGATATCTCCTGCAAAACGAGCCGGCGTCATGCGCTTTTAGCACCGGCGCATACCGCGTGTTCAAAACATGGTTTGATCGCTCCGCCTTTTACCGGTGCTTGTTAATTGCCTGCTGGTAGAGGTCGAGCAGATAGTTTGCAATCGAGTCGCTGCTGCGTTCCTTGACCGAATCGCGAACCCGTTTGGCCAGCTCAACCCGTTGCTCGGGAGTCACGTCGGCAAGCTGATGGATAATCCTGCCGAATTCTTCCGCCGTCTCGAAAAGATAGCCGTTGACTCCGACCTTGATTTGATCGATATTGTCGGGATCGAGCCATTGAACAACCGGCAGGCCGGAGGCCTGCGCCTCCAGCATTGAAATCGAGTACATTTCCGAGAGGGAAGCGGTGGCGTAGGCGTTGCAGCAGGCATAATAGGGGGATATCTGCTCGTGGGGGACCGCTCCGGTAAAAATGATCCGGCCGCCCAGTCCGTAGCTTTGAGCGAGCGCCTCCAGCTCCTTGCGGAAGGGACCCTCTCCAATAATCATCAGGTAGAGGCTGGGATCGCCGCCGCACTGGGCATGCCAGAGCTTAATGAGGTTGTCAACGCCTTTTTCCTTCCCGATCCGCCCGCAGAAGCAGGCGACAAAAGCGTCGGCGGGAATGTGGTAGCGCTCACGAATCGCGGCGCGCTGTTCCGGAGTGGTGGCCGTTTCGCTGTAATCGTCGAGCTCCACCGAGTTCGGAATAACATATACCTTGCGGTGCACTCCGGCGTTTGAGAGATAATCAAGGCACTTCTTCGAAGGACTGGTAACGATATCGGCACGGCGGGCGATAAAGCGCACATAGTTGTGCGATACTCTTCGTGCGATTCCGGTCAGCGGGCCGGGCGCAATATAATAAATGTAGTCATCATACATGGTGTGCAGGGTGTAGATGAGGGGCAGATGCAGAGCGCGCGCGGCCCTGACTCCGGCGAGACCGATGGAAAATTCCTGCTGAATGTGGATGACATCGGGGCGGAATTCTTTGATCCGCTTCATAAGGGTCAGACTGATCGGGCTGGAAAGCCCATAGCCATAGATTTTTTTGACCTCAAGCGCGGGACAGCGCAGGACGCCGTCCTCGAGCACATGCTCTTTGACCGTCTTGTCGGCGGTGACGATCAGGACTTCATGCCCGTTATGAATCAACCCTTCCCGCAGGATTTTCACATGGGTGACCACCCCGTTGAGATAGGGAAGATAGGTCTCGACAAAGATCGCGATTCTCATGAATCTGCCTCCTGATATGATTTTCTGCAAAATTTTTCCCAGAATAACCGTCAGCGCCGGCATAAGCTTTTATGAAACGTACCGCGATTCCATAGGCCCGGCGCGTCAAGTGTTCACATTATACCACAGGGGTGGGAAAAAATATAGAATCGGAGAAAGATTTCCTGCAGATGCCCTCCGTCCGCCGATTGTATTTGAAATCAGGGACAGCTTCTAGTATAATAGGAAATACCATACAAATGATGAGAGCGGGTGCTTACACGATGACCAGTAAATTTGATATTTCTCTGGCCAAGATGATCCAGGATTTTAAATTGGAGACGATTTTTCTGCCCCGCCCCGCGGAGGAAATCAAAGTTTCGAGCACGGAGGTAAACCGTCCGGGGCTCCAGCTCGCGGGATTTTTTGACGTATTTGATCATCACCGGGTGCAGATTCTCGGAAAAAGCGAGATTACCTTTATCCACTTGCTCGACCATGGAACGGCGGTCGAACGCTGTGAGCGGCTTTGCGCGCTGCGCCCTCCGGTCATGGTTGTCACCCGTTCGCTTGAAGTTCCGCCGATGCTGCTGGATGCCGCGCGCCATGAGAATATCCCGCTGCTGCGCACTTCTGACAACACCTGCGACTTTATGTCGGCGCTGATCTCGCAGCTTAACGTCGATCTCGGCCCCCGGATTACCCGCCACGGCGTGTTGATGGAGATTTACGGCGACGGCGTGCTGATTCTCGGCGACAGCGGGGTGGGCAAAAGCGAGACGGCGATCGAGCTGATTGCGCGGGGCCACCGGCTGGTGGCGGATGACGCGGTGGAAATCCGCAGGATCAACGCCCATACGCTGGTCGGAACCTCGCCGGAGAACATCCGGCACTTTATGGAGCTGCGCGGCATCGGCGTGATCAATGCGCGCAGAATGTACGGGATGCGAGCGGTCAAAATCGCCGAGCGAATCCTGATGATCGTCCAGCTTGAACTCTGGGATGAGACAAAGGCCTACGACCGGCTTGGGGTGGATAACCCTCAGATGGATATTTTGGGAATCCCGATTCCCTGCGTCACCGTGCCGGTCAAACCGGGGCGCAACCTATCGGTGATCATCGAGGCGGCCACGATGAACCTGCGGCTGAAAAAGCTCGGATACAGCGCGCCGCACGCACTGATGAAGAGTCTGGGTATGCCGGAGGATGACCTTCCTCCGCAGGTGACGCCCGAGCTGCACAGCTACTGGCAGTAAATTAAACGGCGGGAGAGATTTGAATGAACCGGACAGAGCGATTGAAGGAACGGCTCGGCGCCTTGGGCTGTGCCTGCCTCCGCGAAGAGCCGATGAGCCAGCACACCTCGTTTCGAATCGGCGGCCCCGCGGAGCTTTTTGTATCCCCGTCGGACCGGGAGCAGACAGCGGCGGTCCTTGCCGCCTGCCGGGAACAGGAGATGCCCTTTTTCCTGATGGGGAACGGTTCCAACCTGCTGGTCGCCGATGAAGGGGTGCGCGGCGTGGTCATTGCGTTCGGAGCGCCGATGAGCCGGATTGCGCGGCAGGGCGGCGCGCTTCTCGCGCAGGCGGGAGCCACCCTTTCTCAGCTCTGCCGTTTTGCCCAGCAGGAGGGCCTTTCCGGGCTGGAATTTGCCTGGGGAATTCCGGGCAGCGTCGGCGGCGCGGTGCGGATGAACGCCGGGGCCTATGGCGGGGAGACGAAAGACGTGGTGACCCGTGTGGAAGCCCTTTCCCCGGAGGGGGAGCCGTTTGAAACCGACGCCGCCGGCGTGCGGTTCGGATACCGCACCAGCCGGTTTGCGGGCGGGGAAATTGTCTGTTCGGCGGTGTTTTCCCTTTCGCCGGGAAATCCGGAGGAGATCGATGCAAGGATGGCGGAAACGCTGCGCAAGCGCGTCGAGAAGCAGCCGCTGGATTATCCGAGCGCGGGGAGCGCCTTCAAGCGCCCGAAGGAAGGCTATGCCGCCGCCCTCATCGATTCCTGCGGGCTCAAGGGCTTTTCGGTGGGCGGGGCCAGAGTGAGCGAAAAGCACGCCGGGTTTATCATCAACACCGGCGGCGCCACCTGCCGCGATGTCAGAGAGCTGCTCGAGAGGGTGCGGGCCGAGGTGTTTCGCCAGACCGGTATTCTGCTTGAGCCGGAGGTTCAACTGTTGGGATCACGGCCGGAGCCGTAAAGGAGAGGACCGATGGAACTTTTGATTGTCACCGGGCTTTCGGGCGCGGGCAAATCACAGGCCATTCACACGCTGGAGGATATCGGCTATTTTTGCTTCGACAACATACCGGCAGAGCTGCTGCTCGATTTCCTCGAACGGTGCCGGAAGGCGGGCCGGGCGGGACGGTTTGCCGCGGTGCTTGACGTCCGCAGCAACGCCTATTCGGGCGATGTGGGGGAGTCGGTGCAAACGCTCGCGGAGGCGGGATATGCGGTCAAGGTTCTTTTTCTCGATGCGGCCGACGACGTGCTGCTGCGCCGCTACAAGGAAACGCGCCGCCCCCATCCCCTGATCCACGGGGAGGTTTATACGCTGGCGCAGGCTCTGGTGATGGAGCGGCAGCTTCTGGCATCGGTCCGCGAACAGGCCGACTACCTGCTGGACACCTCGAATCTGAGCGCGGCGCAGCTCCGGGAGCGGATTACCGCCCTGTTCGGAAATCCCGAGGAGTCGTCGATGAAGATCACGATTCTGTCGTTTGGATTTAAGCACGGGGTTCCGGCCGACGCCGATCTGGTTTTTGACGTGCGCTGCCTGCCGAATCCTTTTTACATCCCCTCGCTGCGCCTTCTGACCGGATGCGACGCGCCGGTCTATGATTATGTGTTTTCCTTTGAGGAGGCCGACGGACTTTACAGCCGGGTTCGGTCGCTGCTCGAGTATTCTCTGCCGCTTTACCGGCGGGAGGGAAAGAGCAGCCTTGTGATCGCTTTCGGCTGCACCGGCGGGCACCACCGTTCGGTTTCCTTTGCGCGCAGGCTTGCCGCGGAGCTCGACGGAAAGGGAGAAACAGTGGCGCTGATGCACCGGGATGTCAAGCGCTGATGTCGGAAAGATCAGGAGAGGTTGCGTTGTCCTTTTCAGCCAAAATCAAGGAAGAAATTTTTCAGGGACGGCCGGCCAGAAAGCCCCATTACAGGGCGTTCTGCTACGGCCTTTTGCTGTTTGGCCGCCGGTTCGAACCACAGGGCATCGAAGCGGCGACCGAGCATCCCGCCGTCTCGAAGCTCTGCGGCTGGGCCATCCGGGACGCGGTGGGGGCGCGCCCGTCCCTTTCGGAGCAGAAGACGCTGCGCGGCCAGCCGCTCTATACCGTGGAGCTTTCCGACCCGCAGCTCTGTGAAAGGCTGCTCGCCTCTTTCGGACATGCCCCCGGCCGGATCAATCGGGAACTGATCGAGGGGGAGTCTTTTCCGGCTTTTCTTGCCGGTGCGTTTCTCGTCTGCGGGACGGCCAGCGAGCCCGCCAAGAGCTATCATATGGAGCTCCTGCCGCCCGGCGGCGGACTAGCCGACCTGCTCTTTGAGGAATTGAGCCTCGCGGGGTATCCGCCGAAATCCTCGGTGCGGCGCGGAGAAACGGTGCTCTATTTCAAGGAAAGTGAGCAGATCGAGGATCTGCTGACCATGATGGGCGCGCCTCACTGCTCCCTTGAGCTGATGGAAACCAAGGTCTATAAGGATCTGCGCAATCGTGCCAACCGGGCGACCAACTGCGAGACAGCCAATATTGACAAGCTGGTGCGGGCTGCTTCCCAGCAGCTCGCCGATATTGCTCTGCTGCGGAAGACGGGCGCGCTTTTGTCGCTGCCCGCGCCGGCACAGTCGGTGGCGGCCCTGCGCGAACAATATCCTGACGCCTCCCTCTCGGAGCTGTCGGGCTATGCGGGGCTGAGCCGGTCCGGGGTTAACCACCGCCTGCGGCAGATTGCGCAGGCGGCGCGGCGCCTGCGCGAAGGGGAGGAGCAGTCATGAAACCGTTTGTCCATCTCCATCTTCATACCGAATACAGCCTGCTCGACGGCGCCTGCCGGATCGACCGGGTGTTGGAATATGCCAAAAGCCTCGGACAGCCCGCCATGGCCATTACCGACCATGGCGTGATGTACGGGGTGATCGATTTTTATAAGAAGGCGAAGGAGATCGGCATCAAGCCGGTCATCGGATGCGAGGTCTATGTCGCGCCCCGGACGATGCGGGACCGGGTGCACCGCATCGATTCCTCTCCGCATCATCTGGTGCTGCTCTGCAAAAATATGACCGGCTATCAAAATCTGATTTCCCTGGTCAGCCGGGGATGCATCGACGGCTTTTATCAGAAACCCCGGATCGATCTCGAGCTGCTTTCTCAAAAATCGGAGGGGCTGATCTGTCTTTCCGCCTGTCTTTCGGGGCAGATTCCCCGGCTGCTTGCCGCGGGGGATTATGCCGGCGCGAAGGAGGCGGCCCAGCGCTATCTCGCGATCTTCGGGACGGAGGATTATTATATCGAGGTGCAGAACCATGGCATCGAGGAGCAGCGGCGGATTCTGCCGCTGCTGCGCCGCTTGGCGGGCGAGCTGGGGGTGAAGCTGGCGGCGACCAACGACTGCCACTATATCACCAAGGCGGACCACCGGATGCAGCATGTCCTGACCTGCATCCAGACCAACACGACGGTTGACAATCCGAGCATGGAGTTCGCAACCGACGAATTTTATGTAAAGTCCCGCGATGAGATGGCGGCGGCGCTGCCCGGCTTTGAGGAGGCGCTCGACAATACCGTTGAGATTGCGCGCCGCTGCAACCTCGAATTTACCTTCGGAGAGCTGAAGCTGCCCTATTTCACCGCTCCCGACGGACGGGAGAACCGCGAATATTTCCGGTCGGGATGCTATGCGGGTCTGCGCCTTCACTACGGTGAGAATCCTGCCTCCGAAGTGGTCGAGCGGCTGGAATATGAGCTTTCGGTCATCGAAAAGATGGGATATGTCGATTACTACCTGATTGTTCATGATTTTGTGGCCTATGCCAAAAGTCAGGGAATTCCGGTGGGACCCGGACGGGGTTCGGGTGCGGGCAGCCTCGCTGCCTACTGCATTGGCATCACCGGCATCGATCCGATCAAATACCACCTGATCTTCGAGCGGTTCCTGAATCCCGAGCGAGTGAGCATGCCGGATTTTGACATCGATTTCTGCTATGTGCGCCGCGGCGAGGTAATCGATTATGTGGTGCGCCGCTACGGCGCCGACCATGTCGCTCAGATCATCACCTTTGGCACGATGGCGGCCCGCGCCGCGCTGCGCGACACCGGCCGGGCGCTGGGAATGGGGTACCAGCAGGTGGATGCGATCGCCAAGCTGGTGCCGATGGAGCTGGGTATCACCCTCGACAAGGCGCTTGCCGGCTCCAAGGATTTTAAAAAGGCCTATGACGGGGACCCGGCGGCGCGGGAGCTGATCGACATGGCGCGCAGCATCGAAGGGATGCCCCGTCATGCCTCGACCCACGCGGCAGGGGTGGTTATTTCAAAGGAACCGGTGGAGCATTACGTTCCGCTGCAAAATGGGGACGGCGCAATCGTCACCCAGTTCCCGATGACCACCCTCGAAGAACTGGGCCTGCTCAAAATGGACTTTCTGGGGCTTCGCAACCTCACCGTCATCGCGGACTGCGAAAAGATGGTGCGCAGGGGCGAGCCGGACTTTCGTGCCGACGCCGTTCCGATTGACGATCCGGAAACCTACCGGGCTTTTTCCAAAGGAGCGACGGCAGGCGTTTTCCAGTTTGAATCGGCCGGAATCCGGCAGGTTCTGATGCAGCTCGGGCCTGAGCATCTCGAGGATCTCATCGCGGTCGTTTCGCTCTACCGCCCCGGTCCGATGGATTCCATCCCGCTCTATATCCGCAACCGGCATAATCCGAGTCTCGTCACCTACAAGCATCCGAAGCTCGCCAAAATTCTTGATGTGACCTACGGCTGCATCGTCTATCAGGAGCAGGTGATGCAGATCTGCCGCGAGCTTGCCGGTTTTTCCTACGGCCGGGCCGACCTTGTCCGCCGGGCGATGAGCAAAAAGAAGCACAAGATCATGCAGCAGGAGCGGGAACATTTTATCCACGGCCTGCGCCGTGAGGACGGCGGCATGGAATGCCCCGGCTGCGTCGCCAATGGGATTCCGGAGGAAACCGCAAACGCGATATTCGATGAGATGAGCTCCTTTGCCTCCTATGCCTTTAACAAGTCCCATGCGGCGGCCTATGCCTATGTGGCCTACCAAACCGCCTATCTGAAATGCCACTATCCCACCGAATATATGGCGGCTCTGCTGACCAGTGTGCTGGATCATACCTCCAAAATGGTCTCATATATCGACGAATGCCAAAAAATGGGCATCCGTCTGCTTCCGCCCGATGTCAATGAGAGCGTCGAGGGCTTCGCCGCGGTCGGGGAAAAGCGGATTCGTTTCGGCCTCCTCGCGGTGAAAAATCTCGGACGCGCGGTGGTGCGGGCGCTGATTGAAAAGCGGGAGCAGGACGGTCCCTATGCCGACCTCTATGACCTGTGCAGCCGGATGTACGACGCCGAGCTTCGCCGCAAGTCGCTGGAAACGCTGATTCGGTGTGGCGCCTGCGACTGCTTCCGGCTGACCCGCCGGGCAATGCTTGCCGCCTCGGACTCGTTGCTGGCCGATGTGGAACAGGTGCAAAAAAGCAACCTTGCGGGGCAGGTCAACCTCTTCGAAACTGCTTCGGAAGACGGAAAGGCCCATCAGGCTGTGATCGCTCCCGCCGAGGAATTCGAGCGTTCCCAGCTTCTCAAGATGGAGAAGGAGTCGATCGGCTATTATGTGTCGGGGCATCCGCTTGAGGATTACCGTGCGCTGATCGAAACGCTTCCGGTTGCGCCGATCAGCGAAATTCTGGAGGCGGCGGAGAACCGGTCCGAGCGTTATCGGGATGACGCACCGGTGCAGATCGCGGCGGTCATCGAAAAAAAGAAGCTGACCGTTACCAAAAAGGGAGATACGATGGCCTACCTGACCGCCGAGGACCTCGGCGGCTCGATTGAAGTTTTGGCCTTCCCAAAAATTCTTTCCCAGTACGGACCGCTGACCGATGAGGACAGTATTGTTCTGCTTTCGGGGCGTCTTTCCTTCCGGGAGGATGAGGAGCCCAAGCTGCGGCTTGAAGCGGTCAAACGTCTTTCTGAGATGAGGATTCCCGAAGAGCAGGCCGGGAAGAAGCCGCCCATGGATGATGGGATGTTGGGAAAAGATGACGGAAGGAATCAGCTTAACAGGAAAAAACAGTCAAAACGGCCGGGATTATATCTAAAAGCGGAGGGAAAAAACTCCGCAAAATGGATAAAGTCACAAAAATACCTCGCAGTATTTGACGGGGATACCCCTGTCTATGTATACTTTGAGCAGGACCGGAAATTGGTCCTTGCACCGAGAAGCCTCTGGGTCAGCACCTGTGATGTTTTGCTGCGTGTTTTGCGGGAGGAACTCGGGGAAAAGAACGTTGTTTTAGTGGAATCGTGACGGAAACGGCTTGCCATCATGCGAAATGGATTTTCATGTTTTCGTCGAAAATATAGGAGGAATCGACTGGTATGGGAAAAGAACGTAAAACAATCGGCGTTTTGACGAGCGGCGGGGATGCCCCCGGTATGAATGCCGCGGTCCGCGCCGTGGTGCGCATGGGGATTAACAGAGGCTTTTCGGTGGTGGGAATCCGGCGCGGCTATTCGGGACTTCTTGCCAATGATATGGACGATATGGATCTGCGCAGTGTCAGCGATATTCTGCAGCGCGGCGGAACCGTGCTCTACTCCTCGCGGTGTCCGGAGTTTTCTGAGCAGCGCAACATCAAAAAGGCGGTAGAAAATTGCCGCAAGGCCGGAATCGACGCACTGGTGACGATCGGCGGCGACGGAACCTTCCGCGGCGCTCTCGATCTCTGCCGCGAGGGCCTGCCCTGCATCGGACTGCCGGGGACCATTGACAACGATATTTCTTCCTCCGAGTATACGATTGGCTTTGATACGGCGGTCAATACCGTCGTGCAGATGGTTGACCGGGTGCGTGACACCTCTCAGTCGCACGACCGCTGCTCGGTCATTGAGGTGATGGGGCGGCATGCCGGCCATATCGCCCTTTACGCGGGAATTGCCTGTGGCGCGCTGGCTGTTCTGGTCCCTGAGATTGAATTTACCATCGAGCGGGACGTCGTCGCCAAGATGGTTTCCTCGCTGCGCCAGGGCAAGCAGAACTTTATTGTCATGGTTGCGGAGGGCGTCGGCCATGCTCCCGCCATTGCCGAACAGATTGAAAGCCTGACCGGGATTGACACCAATGCGGTGGTGCTCGGCTATGTCCAGCGCGGCGGCAGCCCCACCGCCAGAGAACGGGTGATTGCCAGCCAGATGGGACATCACGCCGTTGAGCTGATCGAGCAGGGAATCGGCAAACGGGTGGTCGTTTTCCGCGGCGGCAAGGTGGTCGATCTCGACATCGAGGAAGCGCTGGCCATGCATAAAGGAATTGACATGGACCTGTATCGCGTCGCCAACGATATTTCGATTTAAGTATACAAAAAGGACGCTGCAAAATGCACAAAGTGCATTTTGCAGCGCCCTTTTTGTATACGGAGTTTCTGTGATCCGGCGGCGCACGGCAGAAAGGATCTTCAGTCGTCCTGCTCTGCGGATTCCCGCGCGATGCGTCCGCATTCGATGTTCATGCGGCGCGCCAGCTCGGCAAAGGTGCGGTTCTTCGGGACGAGGGTGAGCCAGCAGGCGGCAAAGAACGAAACCGCGGTGCAGAGCGCCTCGGTCAGCGCCAGACAGTAGAACCAGAGCGGAGAGCCCGCAAGAACCAGCGAGCCGTTCAGCAGCCGCGGAAGGGTTGTGACGCCGAAGTCAAACAGATCGAAGGCGAGGTATCCTCCCAGCAGGAAGAAAAAAAGCCCGTACTGCCATCTTCCGCTGTATACCGCCAAAGCAAAGAACGCGGGCAGGCCGATTCCGAGCATGGCGCCGATCAGGCCGGATACCGTCAGCTCCGAACCGGCTGCGAACAGCACCGAAAGCTTGTGCGCGCAGACAAACAGCATCAGCACCAGAAGAAGAGCCTTTTCCCGGCGGAGATACTGTTCCATCCCGGAATGCTTTTTCAGAAACCGCTGTCGTGTCCGGCAAAGCTCGTCCTGCAAATCCAACCGCTGCATCAGGCGCACACCTCTTTTCAAATCCTTCTGAAAGTAGTTTAACACCGAAAAGGAAGAAAGTCCACCGGGAAAATACTGGATCAACGCGGAGCGGAGGTTATACCTCTTCCTTGTAATAGCGGCCGGCCGCATCGGCGGCAAGAATGGCGGCGTAAACCGTCTGTGGGGTAACCTCGAAAGGCATGTTGCCCAGCGTATCCCCAGGGGCGGCCGCGAGGGTGGCAACCTCCATCAGGCGCTTGGAATCCGGCTCTTTGACACCGAGATCGGCGAGGGTGGTCGGCAGTCCCACCGCCATGCAGAAATCGATCACTTCCTCCAGCTCTTCCTCGGGCGCGTTCTCGAGCATCAGCTGGACCAGCGTGCCGAAAGCAACCTTTTCACCATGATAGAGGGCGTGGGTTTCTTCCAGCGCGGTCAGACCGTTGTGAATGGCGTGCGCGCCTGCGAGTCCGCCGCTTTCAAAGCCGATGCCGGAAAGATAGGTGTTTGCTTCGATGATATTTTCGACCGCCCTGGTGCAGACCTTGTTCTGAACCGCAAGGGCGGCTTTGACGCCGTCAGCCAGCAAGGTGTCATAGCAGAGGCGCGCAAGCCGCATCGCGGCGAGGGTTATCTTTCCGCCGACGCAGTTGGTCGCGTTGGAGCGCTGGCAGGCGCGGGCTTCAAAATAGGTGGCCAGTGCGTCACCCATGCCTGAGACAAGCAGGCGCAGGGGGGCCTGACTGACGACATCGGTATCGACCAGGACCATGTTGGGGCTGGCGGGAAGGAAGAGATAGCGGTCAAAAACCCCCGCGTCGGAGTAGATGACCGAGAGGGCGGAGCAGGGCGCATCGGTGGAGGCGATGGTCGGAACGATGACAACCGGACTTTTGGTATAGTAGGCGATCGCCTTGGCGGTATCATGGATTTTGCCGCCGCCGATGCCGACGACGAGGTCACAGCCGGAAGCGAGGTAAAGCTCCTTGAGGCGGCTGATTTCGCTGTCGCAGCATTCGCCGCGAAACACCTCATAGTGGGCGGTGCACTCCGTCTCCCTCAGGCCCTCGGAGATCGCGGGTTCGACGCGTCCGCGCCCGGAATTGCTGGTGAGGATAAAGAGCTTGGAGCCGAGCCGTTCGGCGTGCTTGCAGAGGTTTTTCAGTTCTCCCTTGCCCTGGATATACCGGGTGGGGCTTGCAATGATATTTGCCATCAGAAATTACTCCTTGCTTGTTTATTTTTTGTCAAATTCATTATACGGTATGTCCCTCGGGAAGGCAAGGGGAGAAACCACGAATTTTCACAAATTTTACAGTCCGGTTATAAGGACCGAGCCTGAGCTGAGAAGTAAAAGCCGCTCGGCCCGGACCGCAGGGGAAGAGGAGAATTTCTGCCGCTGGGGCCGGCTTCTCCGGATGAGGTACCGCAGGTATAAAAGGGTATGACCCCAAAACGCTCCCCGAAGCAGCTTGCTGCTTCGGGGAGCGCTATCCCACCGTGCGGCTTTTGAATAGAACTGCCGGTTCTGCCGGTGAGGGTAAAAGGCTTTTGCTCTAAGAAGCAGGCAAAGCAAACTGCTTCGGGGAGCGTTATCCCACCGCGGCTTTTGAATAGAACTGCCGGTTCCGCCGATGAGGGTAAAAGGCTTTTGCTCTAAGAAGCAGGCAAAACAAACTGCTTCGGGGAGCGTTATCCCACCGCGGCTTTTGAATAGAACCGCCGGTTCCGCCGGTGGGGGTAAATGGCTTTTGCTCTAAGAAGCAGGCAAAACAAACTGCTTCGGGGCGCGCTATCCCACCGTGCGGCTTTTGAATAGAACTGCCGGTTCCGCCGGTGAGGGTAAATGGCTTTTGATTTAAGAATCGGGCAAAGTGAGCTGCCCGTAAGAATCTTTGGATGAGCGGTGACGCCCTCCGTTCAGGTGCGGCGTACATCGGGCAAGCGGAGAAAGGGGAAAGAAAAAGGAGGGGCAGCCTGTGGCCACCCCTCCTTTTTGGGCTTTGTAGGACATAAGAGGTGCGGATGGAGAAATTTCGGTACCTCCTGAAAGATTTGCCGGCACAATGCAGACGTGTGATAACCATAATTTTTCGGCGGCGGGCAAAGCGGCAGCGCTATCACACGTCAGTGAAAGCCCTTCTGGACCCATCATTTCAGGTCCCTGTCTTTGCCGGAAATGCTGAGTTTACGAATAATTTTCGCCGACGGCGTTTATTCCACCCGATCGCGGCGGTTGATCGCCGAAACGAGGGCGTTGACCGAGGCGGTAATGATATCATTGTGCCGCCCGGCTCCCCAGACAATCTTTCCGGAGCCGTTGATGATGCCGACGTAGGCCATCGCGTCGGAGGTGGAACCCTTGGTCATCGCGTGTTCGGTGTAGTTGACCAGCGTATAATGGATGCCGGTCGAATCCTTGATGGCGTTGGAAACCGCGTCAAGACGCCCTGTGCCGACGGCGGTCGCCGGGTGGGAAACCCCATTGACCTTGAGGCCGACCTCGGCGAACATACCGCCCCGCTCGGTGAACTTAACTGAATCAACACGGCACGGTTCGAGAACGTTGACATATTCGCGGCAGAAAACCTCGTAAATTTCCTTGGGCTGCAGCTCCCGGTGCTCGTGATCCGAGATGCCCTTGATGAGATAGCCGAAGTCCTCGCGCATCTTCGGGGGCATGTCGATGCCGAACTGCTGCTCGAGCAGATAACCGATGCCGCCCTTGCCCGACTGGCTGTTGATGCGGATGACATCCGCCTCGTACATCCGCCCGACGTCGGAGGGGTCGATCGGCAGGTAAGGAACGTTCCAATGCTCGGGATCGTGATCCTCGCGGTAGTGCATTCCCTTGGCAATGGCGTCCTGATGGGAGCCGGAGAAGGCGGCGAAGACCAGCGCGCCGGCGTAGGGCTGCCGCTCGTAGACATGCATCCGGGTCACCCGCTCGTAGACCTCCTGAATAGAGGGCATATCCGAAAAATCGAGCCCGGGATCGACGCCATGGCAGTACATGTTCATCGCCAGCGTGATGATATCGACGTTGCCGGTGCGTTCGCCGTTGCCGAAGAGGGTGCCTTCAATCCTGTCGGCGCCCGCCAGCAGTCCCAGTTCGGCGTCGGCCACTCCGGTGCCTCGGTCGTTGTGGGGATGCAGTGAAACCTGTACGTTTCCGCGGCAGTGGAGGCGGTCGCTGATATACTCAATCTGGCTTGCATAGACATGGGGAAGGCTCATCTCGACAGTCGCGGGCAGATTGATGATGACCGGGCGTTCGGCGGTGGGCTTCCAGATATCGATGACCGCATTGCAGACGTCGAGGGCAAACTCAACCTCTGTGCCGGTGAAGCTCTCCGGGGAGTATTCGAAGCGGAAGTTGCCGGGAGTTTTCTCAGCAAAGTCCCGGAGCATCTCCGCGCCCTCGACCGCCAACGCCTTGATTTCCGCCATCGGCTTTTTGAAGACCTGCTCGCGCTGGGCGAGTGAAGTGGAGTTGTAAAGGTGAACAACCGCGCTCTTGCAGCCCTCCAGGGCGGCAAAGGTCTTTTCGATGATATGCGGGCGGGCCTGGGTCAGCACCTGTACCGTTACATCGTCGGGAATGCGGTCCTGCTCGATCAGGGCGCGCAGAAACTCATATTCGGTGTCCGAGGCGGCGGGAAATCCCACCTCGATCTCCTTGAAACCGACCTTAACCAGCAGGTCGAAGAACTCGAGCTTTTCCTCGAGGCTCATCGGGATGATGAGCGCCTGGTTTCCGTCGCGCAGATCGACGCTGCACCAGACGGGGGCCTTGTCGATATATTCCTTCTTCACCCAACGGTTGGATTCGCAGGGCGGCATAAAGTATCCTCTCTGGTATTTCTGATAGTTTTTCATCTTGTTGACTCCTTTCCTGATGCGGCACAGAAGATTGCCGGGCAATAAAAAATCCTTCGTCTCTCTCAAAGAAAGACGAAGGAGGTTAATCCCGCGCGGTACCACTTTCATTCACGCCGAAGGCGGCGTGCCCTTATCGGATACAAGGCAGTGCCTGATATCCTTCCCTTCGATAACGGTGGGATTCCGTCCACGTCTACTCGGCGTATCGCCTTTCGGGCGGCTGCTGGGAGGTGAGTTCCAAATCTGACCCGCACCGTCTCGCATCGGCCGACGGCTTTCTGTGGGCTGGGACAGTTTTGTACTATTCCTCTTCATCGCATTTTGAAATATTGCTCTTATCATAGCCGAAGAAAGGAAGGTTGTCAAGAGTTTTTAGACAAATTTTGAGCGAAAAAGTTTTGCGTGAAGGGAAGGTGAAACTTTTCCTGCACGCCGTGCAGAGCAGCGGCCGTCACAGAGTCTCCCCCTCCTGAACCCTTAAAATTCCGTCGAGCGTTCCTTCCACGACCGGAAGAAATTCCTCCTGACAAATCTCCAGCTTGTGGGAAACCCGCTGACGCAGCTCACTGTCTTCCGTCTCGGGCAGTTCAAAAAAATATCGCTCCAGCGGGAGCTTGCAGATGCGGACCAGCTCATAAAAAACCGGAAGACTGGGCAAACTTCCCATATTCTCAATATTCGCAAGATAACGCGGGTCGATCCCCACCATCTCGGCCAAATCCCTGCGGGTCAGGCTCATGGCATTTCTGGCCGCTTTGATATCGCTTCCAAGACCGGATAAATTGGAGCGGCCGCGTGATTTACGCATTTCACATCACCTGCTTACATTCTATAATTCATAGTCTGAAAGTGGAATGATCTAATATGCGATTAACATACATTGAATAATTCATATTTTGATTGACATTCGTTTTTGGGTATGGTATTCTGATTTCAGAAAGGAATTTGGAGAGGGAAGGAAGGGCCCCGGCTGCGATGGAAGAAACCAGCTATCGGATCGAGATTACAGGCAGAGAAAATTTTGAATGGCAGGGGATACTGACCCGGATCGGAGAGTCCCCAGTCCGTTTTGAATCCCTGCTTCAGATGATTCTGATGATAGAGGGAAAAGAAAAGCCGGATCGCGCCGGTTGGAAATAGGGGGCGGAAAATTTCCGCCCCCTTTTGATGATAGCTTTAGCGAAAACAACTGATTTTCGCTAAAGCTATCATACAAAAATCCGCCGCAGAATTCTGCGGCGGATTTTCTGTGCGGTGGAGTTTTCAAACGGCTTAACGTTGTCCCTGATTTTTCTTTGCGGCGGCTTCCTCACGCTTGAGTCTGCGCGCGGCAAGCTTTTCAGCGCGGCGTGCCGCACGTTCCTCGGGGTCCCCCCGGTTGACAAGCAGGAAGAAGGTCGGCAGCAGAAGCAGGGTGAGGATGGTGGAGGTAATCAAGCCGCCGATGATAACCCAGGCCATGCCCTTCATCATTTCGGCATTGCTGCCCTGCACAACAACCAGCGGCACCATCGAGAGGATGGTGGTCAGGGTTGTCATGAAAATCGGGCGCATACGCAGCATCCCTGCGGTCAGCAGGGCGTCCTCGGCCGAGAGGCTCTGCTCCCGGCGCATGGTGTTGGCGGTGTCGATAAAGAGGATGCCGTTGTTGACGACGATACCGCCCAGCATCAGGAAGCCCATCATCGACGGCATGCTGATTTTGCAGCCGGCGACAAAGAGACTGAGAAACGAGCCGATCAGCGCGAACGGAATACAGAACATGACGATCAGAGAGAAGATGGGCGACTCAAACTGTATGGCCATGACCATAAAGACGAGCAGAATGCCGGTGAGGGTCGCCATCAGCAGCGAGGTAAGCTCTTCAATCTGGGATTCCATATTAGCGGACTGGGTCAGCTCGACTCCGGCAGGGAACTCAAGGGCCGCCACCTGCGCGTTGACATCGGTTACGATGGTGCGCGGGGCGTTGGAGGCAATCTGTCCGGTGACGGTGACAAGATAGCGGTCATTTTTGCGGGTGATGCTCTGCGGGCTGTTGGAATATTCGATGGAAGCGATGTCGAGCAGCGGAACCTCCAAACCGGCCGCGTTGGTCACGGTGAGGGAAGAGAGGTCGTTGACGGTCTGGAACCGCTCGGGCGGATATTCCACGGTGACGTCGTAGTCGCGCCCGCCGGTGTGGAAGGTTGCGGCGTCATTGCCCTGCATGATGGTGTAAAGGTTTCCCATGACCTGCGCCGGAACAAGACCGTTGGCACTCGCCTTGACCGGGTCGATGATGACCTCTGCCTGAGGGTCGCCGGTCGAGACGCTGGAGGTGACGTGCGAGAGATAGGGATTTTTGCGCAGGAAAGCCTCGACCATCAGCGCGGCTTCGTCCAGCTCGTCGCGGCCGGTCGCCTGCAGGTTGATTTCGATGTCCGAGCTGCTGCCCATCGAGGCGGTCTGGCTCGAGGACGAGATGGAAATATCGCAGTCAACAATATTTTTGGTGCGCTCGCGCCATTCGTCGATGATCTCAGACGTGGTGCGGACCCGGTCGTCCTTGAGGTAGGCGGTGATGGTGGCGGAGGCCGAAGCGCCGCCGCTCATTGCCGCCATTGAGGACCCGGAAGAAAGGGAATAGCGGTCAAGATCTGACTCGGCCCGCACCATCTCCTCAAGCGGAATCAGCTTTTCATCCAGCTTTTCCACCTTGAGACCGGGACGGGTGGTCACATCAATGGCGATCGTGCCCTCATCGCTCTCGGGCATCAGTTCCATGCCGATGGCGGGAACCAGAGCCACCGAACCGACAAGCATCGCGACCGCAAGGAGCACAACGATGAATTTGTGACGGAAGGTATACGGCAAAAAGCGGGAGTAGGCAGTTGCCAGCTTATCCATCACCTTTTGCACAAGGCCGACCTCTTTTTCGATCGGCTGCAGCCAGGAGAAGACCAGCGGCGCGACCGTCAGGGCGGAAATCAGGGACGCGATCAGGGAAAAGACAATGGTGAAGCAAAGCTGGCTGAAGAGCTGCCCCGACATCCCCTGAATCATGGCCATGGGAAGGAAGACGACGACGGTGGTAATCGTTGAGGCGAGAATCGAAGAGGCCACCACCCCGGCGCCTTCAAGGGCCGCCTGCTTGTAATCCGCGTTCTTGGTCTTGAGGCGGAAGCAGCTTTCGATGACAACGATCGAGTTGTCGACCATCATGCCGACGCCGATGACAAGGCCGCCCAGCGACAGGACGTTGAAGGAAAAGCCCATGAAGCTCATGGCGATCAGGGTGACAAGCAGCGAAATGGGGATTGACGAGCCGACGATCAAAGAGGCGCGCCAGTCTCCAAAGAAGATGAAGAGCACGATCATCGAGAGCAGGACGGCGTAAATCATCGTCTCCGCAACCGAGGAGAGCGAGGATTTGATGGTGTCGCTCTGGTCGGAGATCACACTCAGCTCAACGCCCATATTTTGGCTGTTGATCCGGTCGGCCGCCTTGCGCAGGGCGCCGGTGACGCTCATGGTAGAAGCGCTCTGGCGTTTTGTGACGCTGATGGTTACGTTCTGTTCGCCGTTGTAGCGGCTGAGGGTGTCGAGCTTTTTCTGGGTCTGAAAAACGTTGGCGATATCCGAAAGGTGGATGATCTCGCCGGTGGAAAGGGTAAGAGGAAGATTCTTGAGGTCGTCGGCGGTCTTGTAGCTGACGCCGCCGCGCAGCGTCAGATCGTAATCGCCGCGTTCGACGCTGCCGGCCGGCAGGGAAAAGTCGGCGTTTTCAACCAGAGAAATCACGGTGGACATATTCAGGCGGTACTGCTTCATCTTTTCTTCAACGAGCTGTACCGAGATATAATCCTCCTGTCCGCCGTAAACGTCGATATTCGCAACGCCGGTGAGCTTTTCAAGTTCCGGGACGATTTCTTCCTCGACATAATATTTCAGATCGACGTCCCCGGTGGTGGTGGCGGAAAACACCATAACCGGCATCGAGTTCATGTTCATCTCGATGATGGTCGGAGTCGAGGCGTCGTCGGGAAGCTCACGGGAATACATTTCGAGGTTGTTGCTCAGATCGACGTGCGCCTGCTGCATGTCGGTGCCATATTCCATCTCAAGCATGACCAGCGAAATATTTTCCAGTGAGCTGGATTGGATGTTTTTTAACCCCTCCAACGTCGAGGCCGCATCCTCAATCTTCTGACTCACCTGTTCTTCGACATCCTGCGGGGCCGCGCCGCCGTAGGTGGTCAGGACGATGAGCATCGGAATATCGATGTCGGGAATCAGCTCAAGCGGGGTTGAGAAGATGGCGGAACCGCCGAAGATGATCAGCGCCGCCAGCAGGATGCAGATGGAAACCGGGCGCTTTAAGGCAAGTTTTGTCAGCACAGCTTAGCCCTCCTGACCGGAAGCGGCGTCGGCTTCGCTGGATTCCGCGGCGCCGGCCTCGCTGGAGACGGAAGCTTCCGTCTCGAGAATTTCGATGGCAACGCCGTCGTTCAGATTGGGGTTCCAAGTGGTGATCAGCTCATCCTCAGGGGAAAGCCCCTGCAAAACCTCGGCCTGCTCGTTGTCGGAAACCCCCAGAGTGACCGGCGTTTTGACGGCCGCGCCTTCCTTTGCCACATAAACGTAGGCGTCACCGCTTTCATAATAGACGGTGGAAAGCGGAATGGTCATCGCGTCAACCGCTTTGGCGGTAATGGCGGTGAGCTTCACCGAAACGCCGGTGAAGAGGTCGGAGCCGTCCTCGAGCCGCGCCTTGACGGTAAACAGGCCGCTGGATGAGCTGGCGGCGTTGCCGATTTCAACAATTTCAGCGTGGTAGACGGTGCTGCCCGATTCCACCTCCACCGCGTCGCCGATGGCCATCGAGCGGGCGATATCGGCGGAGACGGAGAACTCAACGTTGACAATCGACTTGTTCGAGATCACATAAGCGGGAGAAGAAGTGCCGAAGGTTGCATGGGTATCGACGTACTTTTCCTCGATGATGCCGTCGATCGGGGCGGTCACCTGGGTGTAGGAGAGCTTCTGCAGAGCCTGCTGGTAGGCGTTTTCCGCGGCCTGGCGGGAAAGCTCGTAGGTTTCCTTGTTTTCGCCGGTCTGCTGCTTCTTATAGATATCGTATTGCTCCAGAGCATTTTCATAGCTGGTATAGGCGCTTTCGAAGCTGGTGACATAGGACTGATAGTCGGTGTAGTCGTCGAGCAGCTCATAGTAGTCATCCTCGGCGTCGAGCAGCTCTTTCCAGGTGTCATCGTTTTGGTTCTTGTCATAGGCCTTGGTGGCGTCCTTCCAGCGCTTGCGCACCTTGCGGAATTCCGACATGTCGAAGTCATCATCACTGGCGAGATCGAGGTTATCCCGGGCGCGTTCATAGGCCTGCTGGGCGGTGTCGATTGCGGTTTTATATTGCAGCTCTCTGAGGGAATCCCCCGAGCCGGATTCCGCGATCTCCACATTCTTGAGCGCGGTTTCATAGGCGATCTTCGCCTGATCGACCGCAAGCTGGATGTCGGAGGGATCGATCACATAGAGCACCTGTCCCTTGCGGACCGTGTCGCCGACCTCGAAGTTGGTCTGCTGAACCGTTCCGCCGATCTTGCCGAGGACGGCAACCGTCTCGTCGGGAGAAATTTTTCCGGCAAAGGTTGCCCTCTGCTCCAGAGAAGCGTATGTAGGAAGCTGCGTGCGGACGGAAATCGCAGGGTTTTCCTCAATGACTGCTGCTTCTGTGGCAGCGGGTGAGCATCCTGCCGCTCCGACCATCAAGGCGGCGCAGAAGATGGGCAGCGTTCGTTTGGTGAGCGATTCTTTCATGCCTGTTCGTTTCCCTTCATCTTGAATTTATGATACCGGTAAGGTGTGGCGGTCCTGTGGACGGGGGGCTGGTGAAAGCCGGGTGACATCTTTGTGATGATTTGACATTTAGCTAGTATAGCTGAATGATGTGAACAAAGATTGAATTTAAAATTAGTTGATTATTACGAAAATTTTTTTGAAAAAGCTTTCAACCAACATCGTGTTGTGCTACAATAAATCATATTATGATGGATGGATTTTCATTAGTCAATCAACAAATTTTCACAGAGTGTCGGAAAAGCGGGGAGAAGAGCAATGGGTAAGCGTTTGGAACAAACGATACAAACGAGGGAGAATTTGAAAACGGCTTTTTGGGATATTTACGAGCAAAAGCCGCTGGATCAGATCACCGTCCGCGAGGTTACGGATTTGGCGGGGTACAACCGCGGCACCTTTTATGTTTATTTCAAGGATGTTTATGACGTTCTCGAGCAGACCGAGCAGGAGATCATGGAGATCTTTGAAAAGGATGAAAATTTTGGCTTTGACCCGCAGGACCGGGAGCATTTCTGCGAGACAATCCGCTTTTATATCGGCTTTATCGAAAACCATTACCGCTATCTGATGCTGCTCGCGGGGGAGCGCGGCGACCCCAAGTTTATGAGGAAGCTTCAGACGCTGGTGGAGCAGAAGGCCTCGAAGCTGATGCGCCCCTACAGCAATCTGGATGAGAGCCGTTTTTACTATGCGGTCAGCGCCCTGATCACCGCCGAAGCAAGCACCCTGATGCGCTGGTTCCTTCGCGGAAAGGATCTTCCGTTTGACGAACTGACCGATCTGCTCTACGATCTGCTGTTTGAAGGTCCGCTGGATCTGCTGACGCAGGGAACCCGCTGGGAAAAATGGTATCTGTAGAAGCCGTTTTGCGGCGGGATTGCAATCCGCGGCGGGACGCGGTATGATAGCGGCAGCTGTAAAATTTTATGAATGTGGAAAAATTTGCACAAAATCTGACACTGAACAATCAGGAGGAGCAATTATGAAATACTGCATCATCGGCTCGGGCGGAATCGGCGGGGCGGTCGGCGCGTTTCTCGCCGCCTCCGGACAGGATGTAACCTTTATTGCCCGGGGGGCCCATCTGGAGGCGATGCTCGGGCAAGGACTGACGATCCACTCCGGAATCAAGGGCGATTTCGTCGTGGAGCATCCCAAGGCGGTCACCGCAGGGGAATACCGTGAAACGCCGGATGTTGCTTTTGTCTGTGTCAAGGGCTATTCGCTCGATGACGCGGCCGAGCTTCTGGCCCGCTGCGCCGGGCCGGAAACGGTTGTGATTCCGCTGCTGAACATCTTTGGGACGGGCTCGGAGCTTCAGCGCCGCCTGCCCTCGGCGCATGTGCTCGACGGATGCATCTATATTACCTCTTATATCAATGCCCCCGGCGAAATCAGTCAGGGCGGAAAGCTTTTCCGAATCGTGTTTGGTGAGCGGGACGGCAGCGTTTCCCCCAGGCTGGAAGCAATTGCGGCCGAGCTTGAACACGCGGGAATCCGGGTGGTGTTGTCGAAGGAAATCCGCCGGGATTGCTTTACCAAATATGCGCTGATCAGCGTGATGGCGGCGGTGGGCGCCTACTACGACGCGCCGATGGATGAGATTTCCGCCGATCCGGAGAAACGGGAGATGGCCGCCGAGCTTTCCCGGGAAATTGACGCGATCGCATCGGCGATGGGCATCCCCTTTTCCAGGGATATCGTTGCCGGCAACCTGAAGATGATTGACACCTCTCCGAAGGGTACTACCGCCTCGATGCAGAAGGATTTGAAAAAAGGCGGGAAGAGCGAGATTGACGGCCTGGTATTTGAGCCGGTGCGTCTGGGGGCACAATATCAGGTGGCGACCCCGGCTTTTGCAAAGGTAGCCGCAAAGTTTGGTTTCACTCCGGCACAAAAGGATTGACATCTATATCGCTTTATGATATATTCGAAATGCGATATATCGAGATATGATATATCGAGATTCGAGTGAAAGGAAGCGGGAACGATGGGATTTTCCACTGAGGAATTGATCGAACGGTACCTGCCGATGAGTGAACAGAGCTTTTTGCTTTTGCTCTGTCTGACCGAACCGCGTCACGGCTACGGCATTATGCAGATGGTGCTGGAGCAGTCGGGCGGCCGGATTTCGCTTGGCCCCTCAACAGTATATACCATCCTTTATAAAATGGAGCAGGATGGCCTGATCGAGGTGGTCAGCGAGGTGGAACGCCGCAAGGTTTACCGCATCACCGCGCAGGGCAGGGCGGTGCTGGATGCGGAAACCGGCCGGATCAGCGAGCTTGCGCGGTTCGCGCGTCACATCCTGGAATGCGAGCCGGTCTGTGCCGCGTTGAAGGGCTGAAGGGGGAGATTTTATAAATGGGCGGAATTATGATTACGCTGATGCATTACATGCCGATGACCTGGCTGATTATCGCAATCCTGCTTGGAGTATTTGAGGCGATGACCGTCGATCTCGTGGCTATCTGGTTTGCGATCGGCGCACTGGCCGCAATCCTTCCCGCCGCCGTCGGCGCTCCGTTCTGGGTGCAGCTCGTCGTGTTTCTGGCGGTCGGCCTGCTGACCCTGGCTCTGACCCGCCCGATGGTCAAGCGGGTGCTTCATGTCAAAAAGACCAACACCAATGCCGACCGGGTGATCGGCATGGTGGGGATCGTCACCGTCCCGATCGACAACGTTGCGGGGACCGGACGTGTCCTCGCGAACGGGCTGGACTGGGCGGCGAGGACCGACGACGGCGCTCCGGTCGAAGCGCAGGAGCGGGTATTGATTAAGGCGATTGAAGGGGTAACTCTGATCGTCGAACGGGTCGGATGACCCGTCATATCGTCGCAGAAGGCAGATGTTGAAAGATCATATTGCAGCAGATGCCAAAAGAGCATGTTGTATAAGGAGGAGAATCTATGCTGCCAACTCTTATGTTTCTGATCATCGTGATCCTGATCATCACCATCGTCGGCTCCAACGTGCGGATTGTTCCGCAGGCGGTTGTTTACGTCGTGGAGCGTCTGGGCGCCTATCAGGCCACCTGGGAAACCGGCCTGCACGTCAAGATCCCTTTCATCGACCGGGTCGCCAAAAAGGTTTCGATTAAGGAACAGGTCGTTGATTTCAAGCCGCAGCCGGTGATCACCAAGGATAACGTGACGATGCAGATTGACACCGTCGTATTCTTCCAGATCACCGACGCCAAACTCTATGCTTACGGTGTAGAGCGTCCTCTCTCCGCGATCGAGAACCTCACCGCCACCACCCTGCGCAACATCATCGGTGAGATGGAGCTTGACCACACACTGACCTCGCGCGATGTGATCAATACCAAGATTACCTCGATTCTCGACACCGCGACCGATAAGTGGGGCATCAAGGTCAACCGGGTCGAGCTGAAAAATATTCTGCCGCCCGCTGAAATTCAGGATGCGATGGAGAAGCAGATGAAGGCCGAGCGCGAGAAGCGCGAGAGCATCCTGCGCTCCGAGGGCGAGAAAGCCAGCAAAATTCTTGTGGCCGAGGGCGACAAGGAATCTCAGATTCTGCGCGCCCAGGCGGAAAAGGAAGCGGCGATTCTGCGTGCCGACGCGGTGCGTGAACAGAAAATCCGTGAGGCGCAGGGCGAGGCGGAAGCGGTTATGATGATCCAGAAGGCGGTTGCCGATTCGCTGCGGCTGCTTAACGATGCCGCCCCGAGCGACCATGTCCTGGCGCTCAAAAGCCTTGAGGCGTTTGCCAAGGCCGCTGACGGCAAGGCTACCAAGATCATTATTCCTTCCCAGATTCAGGGGCTGGCCGGGCTTGCGACTTCTCTGAAAGAAGTGATGACCGACGTTCAGAACCCCCAGTCCTGATCGATTTGCAGACGGCCCCTTTACAGGGGCCGTTTCCTATTCTATGATAGGAGAAGGCCGGAAGGAGGTGCACGTGTGAGGACACGCTATTTTACGTTGGACGCCCTGCGGGGCTTTGCGCTGATCAATATGGTTGCCTATCATTTCTGCTATGACCTGCGCTATCTTTATGGGCTGCCGCTCAGGTTTATGGATGAGAGGTCCGGCTTTTGCTGGCAGCAGATGATCTGCTGGACATTTATTCTTGTCTCGGGAGCGTCGGCTTCCCTGAGCCGGCGCCCGGCGAGACGGGGAATAGCGGTGCTCGGCTGCGGGATGCTGCTGACCGTCGTGACCTTTCTGATTATGCCGGGCCAGCGAATCGTTTTTGGGGTGCTGCACCTGCTTGGCTGCGCGATGCTGCTGACCGCGGGATTTCTCCCGCTGCTGCAAAGGCTTCCTCCGGCGGCCGGAGCGGCAGGCAGCTTCCTGCTCTTTCTGGGAACCCGTTGGATTTCCTCCGGGTTTCTTTTTGGGGCGCGTATTTTCGAACCGGGGACGGTTTCCACCGACCTTTTCGCCCCGCTGGGAATCTATGGCCCGGGCTTTTTTTCCGCGGACTATTTCCCGGTTGTCCCCTGGTACTTTCTTTTTCTGACCGGTTATTTTCTCTTTGGCGCACTGCGTGCGGGGGGAGCCGGGGATCTGCTTTCCCGCAAAATACCGCTGCTGTCGGCGGTGAAGTGACCCCGAAAAGTTAGACAAATATTTCCAACTCAAATTGTTCAAGCTACCAAGAGGGCTTGTTGTCTGTGTAAAACAGGCGGCAAGCCCTTTAATCTTGCCTTGATACGCCTG
>JACRTB010000029.1 GCA_014385025.1 Yanshouia hominis
CAGAGTGTAAGCGCCGCGAGGCGTTAAGCTAGCGAGTACTAATCGGTCGAGGGCTTGACCTTGATGCGTTCAAGGTTCTTCTTGCAGAAGGTTTCATTGTTCAATTTTGAGTGTGCAGATAAAAGAGCATGCGAGTCCCGAACCCCTTTCTAGGCGGGGGGAGGGGCGAACAAGCCGGTGTTGATTACGGTGAGGTCCCACCCGTTCCCATTCCGAACACGGTCGTTAAGCTCACTGGTGCCGAAAATACTTGGATGGCGACGTCCCGGGAAGATAGGTTGATGCCGGCACAAAAGAGGAACTGCCCCGTCATGACGACGGGGCAGTTCTTTCGTATGCTGAAAGCGGCAGGTCCATGCCTTGAAGCCCCCAAAAAGACTGAAATGTGACGCCGCCTCTTCATTGCATTCTGTGAGCGCGGTTGCTATAATGAGAAAAATGAAAAAGGGGTGGCCGATGTGATCGGCACATGAATGGGACCTAATCGCCATCGCTGGCCCGGTGATTGGTGCGGTTCCGGCCATGATGGGGGCAACAAGGGGCAAGCCCGGCAGGGGATTGTTTGCGCTTTTCACTTGTGCAGCGGCCGGCGCAATGGGCGGGATGCTCTTCGCGGTTCCGGTGGCGGCTTTTATGCCTGCATCCCATTCGACAGAAATCGAGTGAAAATAGCGAAAAATGAAAAAGCGTCTCAGAGGCCGAAAAACAGCTTCTGAGACGCTTCTACATTTGCGGGCTAAAGAGGGCGCCGCACTGCAATTTCGCCCTCTGGACTGATTTCAAGCCGCTCTCCGCCGCCGCGGTAAAAAACTGCTGAGGCGGTGGCGCAGACCACGCCGCTCGTTTCGATGACTGCCCTGGCGGTGAGATGGGAAAGTGTTTTCCCAAGACGGTCGCAGCTGCAATGCAGCAGAATCTGTTCGCGGTTCGGCATTGGGCTTAAAAAATTGACCGACAGATTGACTGTGGGATTGTAGATTCCGCCCAGCGCGAGAGAGGTCGTGCCCATTGAAATGTCAAAGATGGTGCAGATGATTCCCCCATGCACAACGCCGCCGGGATTAAGCATCCAGTCGTCGGTGTGGTAGCGCAGCGTCATCCACTGCTCCTCAAAGCTGCAATCGACCAGCTCGTAGAAAAAACGCTGATTCAGGCAGTCGCGGCTGCCATTTTTAATGTTGTTGAGATAATACAGCACACGCTGGCGCATCTCTTCAGTGGCAGGAGAGCCCATGAAATTCCTCCTTCTCTTTAGAAAAACGCGGCGGCGGCCGCGCGGGACGTAACAGGAATACTTTACCCTTTTGAGGGACACTTTGTCAACCCATGGCGAAAAACTCCCGCTACAAGCTTGACCATTCCGGTAAATAATGATACAATTAACTACGCGAAAATCGATTTTATGTTTGGGAGGAACGTTTGATGGCCAGTGCAGATGCCAGCGTCAAGGTGATTGAACGCGCGCTGAAAATGCTCAACTGTTTTACCAAGGAAAAGCTGAGCCTTTCGCTCGTCGAAATTGCCCGGGAGATTGATCTTCCTCCCAGCACGACATCCCGGATTTTAGCGACGCTGGAGAAGTATAACTACCTGTACCGGGATGAGGAAACCCAGCGCTATTTTCTTGGACCGAGCATTGCGCGCTTGGGAACCCTCTGTTATTCCCATATGGATTTCCGGCGGATTGCCGTCCCGTACATGGTGCAGTTGCGTGAGCTGTATAACGAGAGCGTGGGGCTTTATGTGCCGAACAAGGGCTATCGTGTATGCATAGAGCGGATTGAAAGCACCCACCCCTTGAAGCGGATTCTGAACATCGGAGACCGCCTGCCGCTGACCCGCGGCGCGTCGGGGCGCCTGCTGCTTGCTTATCAGCCGCAGAACGTCATTGACGAGCTGCTGGAAGCCGACCCCTACACCAGCGTCGAGCGTTTGGCGGAAATTCGTTCCCTCGGGTATTCCACCAGCCGCAGCGAACGGGAGGAGGGCGTCGTTTCGGTGGCTGCTCCGATCTTTGATTCCCGGCGCAAGGTGGTGGCGGCGCTCAATGTTTCCGGCCCCGCGGCCCGGATTACGCCCGATCTGATGATTGAAATGGCGCTCAAGACCAAGGAGTTTGCCCTGCGGATCTCTCAGGAGCTTGGATATTGATTTGTGCTGCAAAAAGGCGGACCGTCGACAGACGGCCCGCCTTTTTGCAGCGCGCTTGACCTTTGCGGCAGAGGGGCTGGTGCCTTTGCGCCGAAGCCTCCCGCATGGCTTCAGTTCTGATAAGGGGAGAGATCGGCGCTGTCCACGATCTTCTGCCACTCCTGCGGCTCAAAGCCAACAAAGACAAGCGAGTATTCATATTCACCGAGCAGTACGGTGGCAATCTGCGCGGTCCGCTCCCCGGTGCCGTCGCTTTCAGTCAGGGTGGTGAAGGTGACGCCGCTTTTGCTGCGGTAGCTTCCCTCGCTTCCCTCGTCAAACTCGTGAAGGGTGTAGCTGGTGAGCGGGGCGCCCTCCGGAACCACCTCGCGGGTGGTTGTGACGCCGAGCATCCTGCCGCCGGGGCCGGAACAGACGATCCAGACAGTGTTGTTTTGATAGCTGGCTTCATTGTAGAGGCTCTGTCCCTTGATGCTGTCCATTTTCACTTCGGGCATGGCGGAGGGCAGAATCAGGGTCATGTTCATTGCCGCTTCCGCCTCCTCCACACTTTGAAAGGACTGCTGCGGCGCAAGAACGGCGGAATTGCCGTCCGGGGCGTCGGAACGCTCCTGCAGGTCATCCCGCACGAGAGCCTGCGCCTCCTGTTCGGTCATCGCCTGATTGGTGCGCATGGTGACATACCGGGTTCCCGACGAGAAGGATAAAAGGTGCAGATTGACCGCGGCGTAGACGGTTACCCCCAACGCTGCGGCGAGCGCGGCGGCAAATGCGAGCCGTATGGCTTTCTTGGAATGTTTCATGGGCCGATTCTCCTTTTCCAGATGCAGAATGCGAGCGGAGAAAGCAGCAGGCTCCTCTGCCCGGATGGAAGCTCCTTCGAGGGAGGAGAGGGCGTCAAGGCAGCGGTCGATTTCGGCCATCTCTCCCAGATCGATCGCCCGGTCCAGCGCGCGCATGGCGTTCAGCTTACCGTCCATTGTTCTCCCCCTTTCGGTTTCTTTGACATTCAATCGGCCGATTGTCCGTTCACTTCAATATGCCGCCGCGCGGCGGGATGTAACAGGACTCAGACAAAATTTTGCTCCGCGATTTCCTCCACAATCTCCCGGATCTCCCGGCGCAGCCGCACATAACGCATCCGCAGGGCATCCTCCCGCAGCGCAAGAAGGGCAGCGATCTCCGCCATGCTCTTTTTATCCAGATAGCGCAGGGCGTAGAGCCTTCTTTTTTCATCATCCAGGCGGGAGAGCACCGCCTCCAGATAGAGCGGCGCGTCGATCCTGCGGTCGAGCGATTCCCAAAGCTCCGCACCGGGGTCGGAGGGATCGGATGCCAGCTCCTCGAGAGAGGTATCCAGCGCCATCTGCCGGAACGCTTCCCGCTGCTGCTTTTTGATCAGGTTTTTGGCGCTTTGAAACAGGAAGCCGCCCGGATTGGGATGCTGTGCGAGCAGCTCCCGCTTCCGGCAGGCGAGAAGGAACACCTCCTGTGTGCAGTCGCGGGCGGCGGCCTCATTGCCGAGCATGTGATGGGAATAACGCAGAATTTTTTCGTAATAATCCTCACAGAGCTTTTGAAATTCCGCCTCCGGCCGGCTGATCTGCCCGAACAAATGACCACCCCCTCTTTTGGTTATGCGCGCGCGGCGCGCCATGTAACATTCCGCAGGGAAAAATTATGCAAAAAACGCCGCCGGATTCAAATCCGGCGGCGTGGGAAAAGCGGTTACAGGTTCAGCGAGAAGTTCACGATCAGGGCCGCAAAAACGATTGAGACGGTCGAGAGCAGCTTGATCAGGATGTTGATCGAAGGACCGGAGGTGTCCTTGAAGGGGTCGCCCACCGTATCGCCGACCACGGCGGCCTTGTGGTTATCCGAGCCCTTGCCGCCGAGGTGGCCGGATTCGATATACTTCTTGGCGTTATCCCATGCGCCGCCCGAATTGGACATCATGATGGCGAGGATGAAGCCGGAAGCGGTTGCACCCATCAGCATACCGGTCACACCGTTGACGCCGAGAGTAAAGCCGACGACCAGCGGGACGATAATCGCCATCAGGGAGGGGGCGAGAATCTCCTGCTGGGCGCTCTTGGTGCAGAGGTCAACGCAGGTGTGATAATCCGGCTCGGCGGTGCCTTCCATCAGGCCCCTGATCTCCCGGAACTGGCGGCGGACCTCAGTAACGATGCTCATCGCGGCCTTGCCGACCGAGGACATGGTCATCGCGGCAAAGACGAACGGGAGCACCGAGCCAACGAAGAGGCCGACAAGAACCGAGGGATTGGTGATCGAGAGGTCGAGAACCAGATCGGGCTTAATCGCCTTGCACTGATCGACATAGGCGGCGACAAGGGCAAGCGCGGTGAGGGCGGCGGAACCGATGGCAAAGCCCTTGCCGGTGGCGGCGGTGGTGTTGCCGAGCGAGTCGAGGGCGTCGGTGCGGTCACGGACGCTTTCCTCCATGCCGGACATTTCGGCGATGCCGCCCGCGTTGTCGGCCACGGGGCCATAGGCGTCGGTCGCCAGCGTGATGCCGAGGGTGGAGAGCATGCCGACGGCGGACAGGCCGATTCCGAACAGGCCCGCCTCAAAGTTTTGGATTCCGCCAGAGCAGGCGAAGCTGGCCATAACGGCAATGCCGATGATGACAACCGGAACGGCGGTGGACATCATGCCCAGGGAAAGGCCGCTGATAATGATGGTGGCGGCGCCGGTCTCGGAGGACTCGGCAAGCTTCTGGGTGGGCTTATAGGTATCCGAGGTGTAGTATTCGGTGAAATAGCCGATCAGGTTGCCGGCCAGCAGGCCGACGAGGATCGCGATGAAAAGGCCGGTCTGCTGCCCGCCGAAGGCATACTGGATGAGGAAGTAGGAGGCCACCGCGACGATGGCGCTGGCGATGTAGGTGCCTTTGCGGAGGGAGCCCAGCAGGCTGCGCTGGCTGGCGTCCTCGCCGGTCTTGACGAAGAAGGTGCCGATGATCGAGGCAAAGATGCCGATCGCGGCGAGCGCCATCGGGACAGCCATGCCCACCATGCCGAAGCCGGCGGAAACGGCAAGCGCCGAGGCGGAGAGACGCGCGCCCGCGTAGGACTCGTAGAGGTCGGCGCCCATGCCCGCCACGTCACCGACATTGTCCCCGACGTTATCGGCGATGACGGCAGGGTTGCGGGGGTCGTCCTCGGGGATGCCGGCCTCAACCTTGCCGACGAGGTCGGCGCCGACGTCGGCCGCCTTGGTGAAGATGCCGCCGCCGACGCGGGCGAACAGCGCCATCATCGAAGCGCCCATTCCAAAGGTGAGCATCAGAGCCGAGATCTTCATCGCCTGCTCCGCTTCGGGAAGTCCGGCGTAGACGATGTATTTCAGGAAAAAGAACCACAGGCTGGTGTCAAGCAGCCCCAGTCCCACGACGGTGAAGCCCATGACCGACCCGGCGGAGAAAGCCACCTTGAGGCCGCTGTTGAGGCTTTGGCTTGCCGCGAAAGCGGTTCTGGCATTGGAGGAGGTGGCGATTTTCATGCCGATATAGCCGGAGAGCGCCGAGAAGAAGCCGCCGGTCACAAAGGCAAAGGGCACGAAAATTTCCATCTGTCCCATGAAGCTCAGGGCCAGCATCAGGACAAAAACAACGGCGAAGAACTTTGCGACGCCGCTGTACTGCCGCTTGAGGTAGGCGTTCGCGCCTTGGCGGATCGACGCCGCGATCTTCTGCATCAGCTCGTTTCCCTCGCTTTCGCGAAGCACCTTCTTTGCGCGGACATAGGCGAAGATCAACGCCGCCGCCGCCCCCAGGGGCATCAATAGGGTGAGGTTCATTGTGTTACACTCCTTGCTTTCTTCCTTTTCTTTCCTTGTGTGGAATTGCTGTTTTATTTCAATCCAACAAACATAAAGCTAGTTTATTGGGTTGGATACCGGTTGTCAAGACATCCTGAAAAATCAGCGCGGGCGGAGGACAAAATTCCGCAAATTCTCCGACAGGCGCACGTCAGGCGCCGCTCTGAGGAATCAGCCCCCCGCGGTAGGCTTCAAGCAGCAGGGTCAGGGTGCGGATCTGGCTGCGCAGCTGGGAGCCGATATCGGTATCCGACACGAGCCTCCTGCGGGAGGAAACCTCAAAGATGTTGGAGGTCGAGAGAATGTCGGTGTTCTGCTCCACCGCGTTGATGATGCCGGTGAAAGGCCCGTGGGATACCAGCCGCATCCCGTAGGAGTTATAGATCAGGGTATAGCCCGCGATGCCGGTTGTGTTCTGATAGGCCTTGCAGAAGCCGCCGTCGATGGTCAGCACCCGGCCGCTGCATTTGATCGGGCTTTCGCCGTCCTTTGATTTGACCGGGATGTGTCCGTTGATGATGTGCCCCTGTCCGGGCTCGATGCCGAATTCCTCCAGCACCCGCCCCATGATCTCCGGGTCGTCATAGTGGCGGTAGTAGGGGTTCTTTGGCTCCTCATGGGAGGCTTTGTCCTCGACGAGCATCCGCTCAAAGGTGGTCATCCGGGTCCGGCCGAAGATGGGGGAATCCTTCCCGCACCAGAGCCACCACATGAAGTCCTCCCCATCGCGTTTTTCGCGGGAGCCGCGCGGCGCGAAGTAGCCGGCGCGGACCTTGCGTTCGCAGAAATCGAAGAGCTTCCTGCCCCAGAGCCGCTGCCCGTCGAACTCGAACCGTTCGAACGAACCATCCTTTGCCAGCGGGACGCATCCGTGGAACATCAGGTTCTGGTTGCAGCAGCGGTAGAAGGCTCCCTTGTCCAGCAGGAAGCGCACATGGCTTTGGAGCTTGTCGCTGCGCAGGAAGGAATCCTTGAGCGAATGCATCAGCTCCTGCTCCTCGACGGTAAGCTCATAGGGGGAGTCGGGGTTGATGGTCGGAAAATCAGCGTCCCGCAGAGGATAAACCTTTCTGCCGATGGTCACGGTTCCGTCGGTGAAATTGATCTTGTCGAGCATCATGCGCTCGTCCATGTCGTACTCGGGATGGCGGGCGATAATCTGCCCTTCAAGCTTCATCTGCATGATCGCGGCCGCCTTGCGGAGCTTGGCAACCAGCTCGATGTCGTTGAGGCCGATCTTGCCCTGCTCGAGCACCTTCGGCCGGAAGGCCATCGAATCGCCGTAGGTTTTTTCCGCGAAGGTGGTCAGCGCCCGAAGGCTGATGCCATAGCCGTTTTCCAGCGTATCGACGTTGGCGTAGGAAAGCGAGACGTTGATGACGTTGGCGATGCAGGCCTCGTTGCCTGCGGCGGCGGCCATCCAGAGCATGTCGTGATTGCCCCAGACGATATCGACCGCATGATGGGCGCGCAGCAGCTCGATGATGTCCTCCGCGCCGGGGCCGCGGTCAAAAATATCGCCGAGAATGTGAAGCTGGTCAACCGCCAGCCGTTTGATCAGGTTCGCGAGAGCGGTGATAAAGGCGTCCGCCCGGCCGACGTCCACGATGGTTGAGAAAATCCGCCGGTAGTAGGATTCCTTGTTCTTTTCGTAATGGTCGGCGTGCAGCAATTCGTCGATGATATAGGAAAAGTCGGGGGGAAGCGCCTTTCGGACCTTCGAGCGGGTATACTTCGAGGCGACGACCCGGCAGATATCGATCAGCCGGACCAGTGTCTCATGGTACCAGGAGGAGAGGTCATCGGCATGCTCGGCCCGCAGAGAGGCGAGCTTGTGATGGGGGTAGTAGATCAATGTTGCGAGCTTGGAGCGTTCCTCCTCCGAAACGGTATCGGCGTAAAGCAGGTCAATCTTTTCCCGAATCACCCCCGACGCATTGTTGAGAATATGGGCGACCGCCTCATATTCCCCGTGCAGGTCGCTGATAAAGTGCTCGGTTCCCTTGGGGAGGTCGAGAATCGCTTCCAGGTTGATGATCTCGGTGCAGACCGACTGGATGCTGGGAAACTGCTTGGAGAGAAGCCGCAGAAAATCGAGGCTTTCCCCGGGCGAGAGGTTGGATTGGGAATACATCTTCGTCCTCCTGTCACGTTAGGTTTCCGTCTGCCTCAAAAGGGGAAAAAGACAAAAAAGAGCCACCGGTTTCCGGGACTCTCAAGGGATGTAGAAGCCGATTTCATTATAGCACATATCCTTTCATGTGAAGAGAAAAAATTGAAATATTTTGAAAATTGTCAGGTTGATCGGAGAATAAGAAAAAATAAAAAAATATTTGTACAATTTATGGAAAATTAAAGACGGCTTTCAGCCGTTCTGCCTGAAAGAGGTGGAAAAAGAAAGGCCGAACCGCAAAGAAATGAAAACAGCGGACAGCCCGCGGCGGCCGGAGGGTTCTGCTTTTTCAGTGGTCCGTCTGCCGGCTTCCGGTCAAAGAAAGCTGGGGCCCGGAAGATAAACCCGCGGCGGCGGTTCTTCCGCACAAATAAAAAGCATCCTGTCCGATTCACAAGGGGACAGGATGCTTTTGCTGTTTGATGGTTCGCCCGGTCAGAAGCTGAGCAGAAGCCCCTGATCGCCGGCATAGAAAGAGGTCAGGCAGGCGCAGTCGAGGACGGTGATATCCTCGGAGCCGTAGGTCTTTTCAATGAGCCGGCGGAGGCTGTCCGCTCCGGAGCGGTTGCCGCAGTGGGTGATTACCACCGGAGTCCGGCTCCCCATTTCCTTAACCTTGCCCATCAGATCGACCATCCGCTCGATGGCGCGGCGTTCCCCGCGCGGCTTCTCGAGCACCTGAATCCGGCCGTCGTTGTTCCGGGCGACCGCGCGGATGTTGAGCGCCGTCGCAAGAATTCCGGTCACTGCGCTCATCCGACCGTTTTTCACAAGTGCGTCGAAGGTGGCGAGCGAAAAAAGAATAACCATCTGGTCGCGGTAGTGTTCAATCGCCTCGACGATTTCCTCAAAGGGAAGCCCCTGCGCAATGAGATCCCGCAGGCGGCGGAGAATCAGCACCATCGATCCGGCGGTGGAAAGACTGTCCACTACATGCACCTTGTGGCCGGGCAGCTCATCCCGGATCAGCTCAATTGCCTGCAGAGCGGCGTTATAGGTGCCGCTGAGACGGCTGGAGATGGTGACAATAAAGCTGTTTTTCGCCTGACGGAGCTGTACGGCAAAGTCGGCCGGACTGGGACAGGCGGTGGACGAAGGTCCCTTAAACTCCCGGGCCGCCCGCAGCATTTCGCGGGGGTCGGTTTCGGGCAGATCGACAAATTCGCGGTCGCCAACCACAATTTTGAGCGGGACGGTGGCAAAGTAGGCGTCGCCGGGATCAAAAAGCTGGTGATTGAGGTCGCAGGAGCTGTCTGCAATCAGACCCCATTCTTTCATGGAACATCCTCCTCGGTCATCGGTCGTCCCGATGCCGGCAAAATCGCGCATGATCGGGCGTACAAATTTATGATACCGCGCGCAGCGGAAAAAAGCAAGGGAAAAGGCGGAAAAGTAAAAGGTTGCATCCGGACCCCGCCCTTGGAAAGCGCCGGATTCCCGGTCACTCGGTCAGCCGCCGGTAAATGTCCCCCTTGCGCAGTCCGGTCTGCGCGGCCGCGAGCTTCGCGGCGGCCGAGGGGCTGTTTCCCTGCTCCACCAGGCGGCGGGCAAGGGCCAGCGCCTCGTCGGGGGTCGCCTCGGACGGCTTCTGCTCGGACGCTCCTTCGAGAATCAGTACAAATTCTCCGCGCGGAGCCTCCAGCTCGTAGCGGGCGCGGGCGTCCCCGAGGGTGGTCCGGATTACCTCCTCGTGCAGCTTGGTCAGCTCGCGGCAGAGCGCGATCCGGCGCTCTCCGCCGAAGGCATCCGCGAGGTCCGCGAGGGTGGCGCGCAGCTTGTGCGGTGCTTCGTAGAAAATCATGGTGCGCCGTTCCTGTCCGAGCGAGGCGAGGTGCTCCCGCCTGCTCTGCCGCGCCGTCGAGAGAAATCCCTCGAAGGTGAAGCGTCCGGTCGGCAGTCCCGAGAGGGCCAGGGCGGTGAGCGCCGCCGTCGGCCCCGGCACCGCCGCCACTTCGATTCCCGCCTCGGCGCAGAGGCGCACGAGGTCCTCGCCGGGATCGGAGATGGCGGGCATCCCCGCGTCGGTGACAAGGGCGCAGCTTTCCCCCCCGAGAATCCGCTCGACGAGCCGCTGCCCGCGTTCCCGCTGGTTGTGCTGGTAATAGCTGACCATCGGCTTGGAAATGCCGAAGTGGTTGAGCAGCTTGAGGGTCACGCGGGTATCCTCCGCCGCGATAAAGTCACATTCCTCGAGGACCGCAACCGCCCTGGGGGACAGGTCGCCGAGGTTTCCGATCGGCGTTCCGACCAGATAAAGCTTTGACATGCCGCTCATCCTTCCATCCGATAGATCGCGCGGTATTCCGCGCTGGGCCGTCCGTCCGGTCCGTTCAGCAGCAGGGGCGGCATCCAGCGCAGCTCCTTTCCGCCGCCCCGCACCGCCTCGACCAGCGTCAGGAAGGGGGGAACCCCTTCCCGAACGGCGGCGGTGCGCAGTCGCTTGGGCTCAAGGCCGTTTTCCCGCAGCGCCGCGAAGAGGTCCGGCAGCCGTTCGGGCCGCCAGCAGCAGCAGAACCTTCCGCCCTGTCGCAGCAGGCGCGAGGCACAGGCGCAGACCTCTCCGATTGTCACCGCGGATTCCCGCCGCGCGGTGCGGCGCGCAGAATCACGCTCCCGCGCCGGTCCCGCCGGGAAATAAGGCGGGTTGCTGACCGCCAGATCGAGGCTGCCCGGCTGTAAAGCGGAACAGCTTTTCAGATCGCGGAGATCGCCGCAAAGCGGAAAAATCCGGTCTGTGAGACGGTTGCGCGCGACGCTCTCCCGCAGAAGCAGCGCCGCCTCCGGATCAAGCTCAACGCAGTGCACCGAGGCGGGAAGAGGCTCGTCCCTCCCGAACCAGAGCAGGGAAACCGCTCCGCAGCCCGCGCCGAGATCGGCGCATCGGTCTCCGGGGCGGGGGGCGGCGAAGCGGGAGAGCAGCACCGAATCGGTAGTGAAGCGATGCCGCCGGGAAACCGCGATTTCGAGGCCCGGCAGAAGCGGAATCCAACACCGTTCAATATACAAATCGTTATAACAATCATCCATAATACAAAATTCGATCTTTTTCCCTTCGTCCGCGGGACGGAAAAAGGGGGCCGCTGCAAACGACCGGGTCGAATACAGCGGCTCCCTTTTGTGTTTCAGGTCCGATTAGGCCTGGGCCGGAGCGCCGACAGGGCAGGTGCCCGCGCAAGCGCCGCAGTCGATGCAGAGATCAGGATTGATCTGGTACTGGCCGTCGGCCTCGCTGATGGCGCTGACGGGGCATTCGCTCTCGCAGGCGCCGCAGCTGATGCAAGCGGAAGAAATATGGTATGCCATTGGTTCTTACACCTCCTTTGAATTTTCACCGTTATCATATCATATCTTTCTGAAAAATCAAAGGGATTTTGAAAAATTAATGGACCGGGGGAGGAATTTCCCAGAGCGGCGGACCTACTCTTCGCCCTGCGGGGAAACGGGCGCGGGGGCGGCGGCCTCCGCGGGTTTTGCCCCGCCGGAACGGCCTCTTCCTCCGCGGCGCCGGCGGGGCCGCGGCTTGGCGCCCTCCGCCTTTTCACCGGCGGGCGGGGCCGCGGGAGCGTCTCCCTCCCCGCGGGGCGCGGCGGGTTCCGCCGGTTTTTCGGAGCGCGGTTTTCTGGGGCGCGGCGGGCGGGACTGCTGCGCGTCATCCTCCGCGGGTTTGGCGTCCTGCCGCTGACGGGGGGCCTCTCGGCGTTCCCCGCGGTCGGACTTCGGCGGGCGGGGCTGCTCCCCGTCCTGACCGGATTCGCCGGAAGGACGCGCCTCCCCGCGCAGCGAGGTGACCTCGTGCTTGGAGAAGTTTTTGAACACAAAACCCTCCCCCGATTCAATCTTCACCTTCAGTGCGCCGGTAATCAGGTTGCTGATTTCGCAGACGACCCCGTTTCCTTCCGGGGTGGAGACGGGAGTGCCGACCCGCGGTGTGCTGCGGATCAGGTCCTCATAGGCGTTCTGCTCATATTTCAGGCAGCACATCAGCCGTCCGCAGGTGCCGGAAATTTTGGTGGGGTTGAGCGAAAGTCCCTGCTCCTTTGCCATCTTGATTGAGACGGGCTGGAAATCGCCGAGAAAGCTCGAGCAGCAGAACACCCGTCCGCAGATTCCAAGACCGCCGAGCATCTTGGCCTCGTCGCGGACCCCGATCTGCCGCAGCTCGATGCGGGTGCGGAAAACCCCGGCCAGATCCTTGACCAGATCGCGGAAATCCACCCGGCCGTCGGCCGTGAAATAAAAGAGGACCTTGCTGTTGTCGAAGGTGTATTCGACGTCAACCAGCTTCATATCCATCTTGTGCTCGAGAATTTTTTGCTGGCAGATCTCGAAGGCGCTCGCCTCGCGGCGGCGGTTTTCCTCCATCTGGGCGACGTCCTTCGCGGTGGCGATCCGCACCAGCTTTTTAAGCGGACGGACGATCTGCTCCTCCTCGACCTCATGGTTGGCGGCCGCGACCAGTCCGCACTCGATGCCGCGGGCCGTTTCGACGATCACAGCCTGATCGGGCTCCACCGCGATTCCGCAGGGATCAAAGTAGTAGACCTTGCCCCCGTCCTTAAATTTGATTCCGATTACCTCTGCCATTGCAATACCCTTTCCGTCCGCCGGGCGCGGCGTTATTTGGAATCCAGCCGGCCGCAGCGGGCTGGGAAGGTCTTTCTCCGGCGCAGCGTCAGCGGGACGCCGACTGCACCAGCCGGGCGGCGGCCACCGCTGAAAGCAGCGGGACGCCGACGTTCTGGCTGACACGAAACTGCGCTTCTTCTATTATATCAACAATTACGCCGCACTGCAATGCGGAAAGCTCTCCCTTTGCCAGCGCGGCGGCCGAGCGGGCGCGAAAGGACGCAAGCAGGCGCGAAAGCCCCTCGCGGTCGCGTTCATAGCCCGCGAGAACCTTCATCAGCGCATAGCGTTCGCAGTGCAGGGTGTAATCGAGCAGCGCGGCCGCGTCGGCCTCGAGACGCTGCGCCGCAGGGTCCTCCAGCGAGGCGAGGGCCTGTCCCACCGTCGGGAAACCCTCCGCCAGCCGCTCGAGGAGCGCGGGGTCCTCCCCGGGGCGGAGCTGCCGCAGCACCGCCAGCCGCCGGGGGGAAGCCATCTCCCTCAGCGGCAGGTGGGTCGCGCGGGAGCAGACCGTCTCGAGCAGCGCGCTGGGGGAAGGAACGGTGAAGAGGAAATAGGCGGCCTCGGGCGGCTCCTCAATCAGCTTGAGCAGGGCGTTCTGGGCGGCCGCGGTGAGATTCTGCGCCTCCGGAATCAGGAACACCCGGCGGTCGGCCTCGTGCGGCGCAATCCAGGCGTTTTCCCGCACCGCGCGCACCGCGTCAACCCCGATCGTCTGTTTTTTCGGCTCGGGCCCGACGACGGTGAGGTCGGGGTGCAGGCGCTTTTCCATCTTGCGGCAGGAGGGGCAGACTCCGCAGGGAATCTCCTGCGATCCGCCGGACGACCGGCAGAGCAGCATGGCGGCGGCTTCATGGGCCAGAGTGCGCTTGCCGCTGCCCGGCGCGCCCTCGATCAGCAGGGCATGCGGAAAACGCCCGCCGTCCCAGAGGGCGGCGAGCGCACGATAGGCTTCCTCCCGTTCGATCAGAGTTCTGTTCAAACCGCACTTCCTTTCGGCGGACTCAGAGCTTTTCGAAGCGTTCGACGTTGGTTACAAAGATCGTCGCGCCGCCGACCTGCACCTCAACGGGGAAAGCGCTGTACATTCCGACCCCGTAGGAGGCGGAGGAGGGAACGAGCTGGGTGCGCTTTTTTGAGTGCTTGCCGACGATCTCGATTGCCTCGTCCACCTTTTCGTCATCGGTCCCGCAGAGAAAGGTGGTGTTTCCGGCGAGCAGAAATCCGCCGGTTGTCGCCAGCCGTGTCACCTGAAAACGTGCTTTGGTCAGCGCCGACTGGACCCGGTTGGCGTCGTCGTTTGATACAATCGCAAAGATCAGCTTCATAAAGTGCCACCTCCAAAAATTCTCGGCAGGACGCGGCCCGGCCGGACCCGTGTCCGGGAACCGTCCTGTTTCTTTCATTTTACCACATCGGGAAAAAAAGTACCACTGTCTTTCCCGCGGCCGGAAGAAAAATTGAGGAACAATGGGAATCAGTCCGGATAAAGATCCACCTCGTACATCACGCATCCGTCCTCCGAGCGCCAGGGGCCGTGCTTCATGTGGGGCGGGCGGGAGGCTGCGTCCCCTGCGGTGAAGGTCCGCCCCAGAGTCAGATCGGTCAGGCTGCCCCGCAGAATGATGATCTCCTCGCGGAAGTCGTGCTCCCGCACGCCGTAGGCGCTCGCGTCGGTGCCGGGCGCGTATTCGACAATCCGGGAAACGCATCTTCCCCGCTCGTCGGTGGAGATGATCCGCTGGGTAATTCCCTTGACCAGGGTGTCCTCCCGGGGTGCAAAGCTGGTAAAGGGCGTAAACTCAAGCCCCTTTTTGCCCATATGATCTCCTCCTGTCACGTTGTGTTACGAGCGGCGGGATGTCCGCAGGTGCCGCAGCCGGTCGTTCAGGGCGATGGCACGATCGACCATCTTTGCCCGCAGCGGGCGGTAGACATAGTCGAACTCGCCGGCAAGCTCGTCGAGCTGGCCGTTGAAGCCTTTCTTGAAGCGGTAAAGCCCATACATATGGTTTCCCTCGGGGCTGAGATTGCCCGAAACTCCCTGAAAGTCATAGACGGTGCAGCCGGTTTCGAGCGCCCAGCGGATCATCTCCCACTGCATCAGGTAGTTGGGCATGTGGTTGCGGCATTCGTTGTCCGAGGCGCCGTAGACGTAGCAGGCCTTGCCGCCGAAGTTGGTGGTAATCGCTCCCGAGATGGCTCTGCCCTCATAAAAGCCCAGATAAAGCCGCGCGTGCTCCCCCAAGGCTGAGAGAAACCGCTCAAAATATGCTTTGGGGCGGGTGGCAAAACCGTCGCGCTCGCCGGTCAGGATCATCAGGCGCATAAACTCGTCGAGGGATTCCGGCCCGGCAGGGCGCACCTCGATCCCGTCCCGGATTGCGATCCGCAGGTTCCGGCGGGTCTGCTGGGACAGGTTCATGAGAAGCTGCTCCTCGTTCCGGCCCTCGAAATAGAGCCGGTAGTTGAAGCGCGCCTGGATGGTTTCAAAGCCGTCCGGTCCGTAAAAGCGCCGAAAGCCGAGCTCCTTTGCGATTTCCAAAAACTCCTCGTCCGCGGCGGAAACGTCGGGGTCCATCTTAAAGGCGTGGGCATGATGGCGCCGGGCCAGCAGGTCCACCCCGGATTTCAGGCTTCGCAGCACCTCGCGGTTGTGCAGATCGCAGACCGGACCGCGCGGCGCGTAGAGAAAACAGGTGCCGATTAAAGGAATTTTCTGGATGAGAACCGAAACCGAGCCGATGATACGGCCCGTCTCATCCCGGCAGACAACCGCCTCAAAGCCCCAGTTTGACTTGACCTTCCGCCAGGCGCTGCACTGGGTGAAGCTGCTCTGCGGGTGGGAGGCAACGAAACGGTCCAGTTCCCCGTACTGGTCGGGGGTCAAAATTTCCGCGTTCATGGAACACATCCTCAATCTTATCATTCGGGCGGCGCGCCGCCCTGGAAGCTGTCAGCTTATTATCGCACAAATTGCGCCGGAAGGGAAGGAAAATATCCTTTTTTCAAGACAATCCGGCCGCGCCGTGCTATAATCAGACATAATGAGACTGTGCGGAGAATCCCTCCGCCGGACGACAAAAGGAGCGAGCAGACGATGCGGGAAATGACCGAGACAAAGAAAAAAGGCTTCACCACCCTGCTGCGGATTACGGCGCTGATCGCCGCGCTGGTGACGGCGGGGAGCTTTGCCCTCCCCCTCCTTCGAAAAAACAGCGCTCTCGGCGCGGTGGGGGGACGCGCCCTTTCCGAGCTGACCCCTTTTTCAACTGCCGTGGCCTACTATTCCGGCAGTGAGATCGCCGGACTTTCCAAAAAGCCGAACGCCTCGGACGGCGGCTACCGCGCGGTCGCGGAGCTGCTCTCTCAGGTGAACATTCAGCAGGGGTACGAGAAGCTTTATCTCATCTACCGCGATGGGGACAAGGTTCCCCGCTACCTCGAGGACGGGCGGGAATTTCCGCTCTCGGCTTACCGTCCGGTCAAATCCATCCTTGACAAAATTTATACCGGAAAATCGGTCGGCTCCTATGCCGACGATCTTGTGACCCGCGAGGACCAGCGTCAGGTGGCGGTCGCCTGCCTTCCGCTTTACGGCAGCGGGCGGACGGTTCTCGCGGTGCTGGTTGCGGAATGTGATCCCGGCGATACCGGCTACCATCTGGTCGGGCCTGTGAACCTCTACCATGTGGGAGGGGCCGCCGGGGCGGTGCTGCTTCTTTGCATCCTCATCCTCTGGGGGATGCGCAAGTACCGGCTCGCCAGAGCCGACCGCGAGGAACGCGCGGCGGCTCTGGAGCCGGGCGTCCATGAGGAGCCGATTCCGCCCGAGGACGACTTCCAGCTCCCGGTCGATTCCATGGCGCACCAGCCTCCGCTGGACGGGCAGGCGGGAGATGCGCCCGACGAGGATGGGGACGACAGCCTGTCCGGACCGCAGTGAGCGCCTTTTACGACGCTGTCTACCGCGCGGTGGGGCGGATTCCGAAGGGACGGGTGGCGACCTATGGGCAGATCGCGCTGCTCTGCGGAAACCCCCGCGCCTCCCGCGCCGTCGGATGGGCGCTGCATCAAAATCCGATGCCGGGAGTGATCCCCTGCCATCGGGTGGTCAACCGCGAAGGCCGGATGGCTCCGGCCTTCGCCTTCGGCGGCCCGGAAATCCAGCGCGGGATGCTCGAGGAGGAGGGCGTTCCTTTTCTCCCCGATGGGCGGGCCGACCTTGCGCGGGCGCTCTGGAGTCCCGGTGCCGGCGAGGAGAACCCCTGACCGCAAAGCCGCGGAAGAAAAACAAGAGCACGCCGGGAAATGCAGAAAATTGCGTTTCCCGGCGCGCTCTTGTCACCGGGCGAAAATCCGGGAGAGCAGCCACGCGGGGAAAAGAAAACGCAGCGACGCAAACGGGCCGGGGGTCATCGAAATGAGCGGCGTTTCCAATGCGTTTCCCGGCGCGCTCTTGTCACCGGGCGAAAATCCGGGAAAGCAGCCACGCGGGGGAAAGAAAACGCAGCGATGCGAACGGGCCGAGGGCCGCCGGATCGACCAGCGCTCCCGAACAGCAGACAGCGGGCAGCACCCAGCAGAGGGCGAGCAGCAGAGCAGGGGAAACGGCGGCCGGGTGCCGGGCGGCGAGCCGGGAAGCCGCCCGCCGCAGAACGGCAGCCGCGGCGGCCAGCAGCACGAGCGCGGGGGAAGAGGCCGCGCCGCGCAGGTCGGGGAAGGTGAGCAGCAGCAGCACCGGCAGCGCTCCCTGAAGCAGGATGCAGGCGGCGGAGTCGGCCAGCAGAGCGGTTCTCGCCGCGCTGGGGCGAACCGTTTCCAACATGGCAAAGGCGGCGGTTTCTTCGGGGACAAACAGCCCTCCAAAGACGGCGAAAAACAGGAAAAGGGAGGAAAACACCGCAAAAAGCAGAGGCCGCAGATCCAGGGCGGACTCGGGCGGCGGGAAATTTCCGGCGCTTTCAACCGTCACCGTCAGCGGCGATGTTTTTCCCGGCGCAAAGCCGGACGGTTCGCCCGGCGTCCGCGTGAGCAATTCCCGCGTGAACGCGGGTGCCTCCGCTTCGAAAAGCGCGCCGAAGACCAGCTCGTCGGCCACCGGCCGCAGAAAGGAACCGTCGGTTTCATAGACGGTCACCGGCGGATCGGCGCCGGGGTCGAGCAGGTAGCCGCAGTGAAGCTCCCCGGTCAGAACCGCGCGGCGCATCGTTTCCTCCTCGCCGGGGCGGTAAAAGCGAAACGGAAGACCCTCCTCCCGCTCCAGCGGGGCGCAGGCCGCCGCGAGAACAGGGTTCCCTCCGTCAAACAGCAGACCGATCGAGGCGGAGGCTCCCTTTGACTCGGGGCAGAGCAGGAGAAAGCCCCCAACCAGCGCGAACAGCGCCAGCGCACAGCCCCAGAAGGAGGGGAGCAGGAGCTGCCGTTTGCCGCAGAGCAGCAGACAGCGGCCGAAAAAGAAGAAATTTCTTCTGCGGTTCACCATGGATTCCTCCTCTCCCGATTCCAGAGCAGCCCGGAGACGAGGGCCGCGGCGGCAAAGAAGCCCGCGGCCAAAAGCAGCCGCCCCGCCCCCTCGCCCGCGCCGAAGCAGGCCGCGCCGAGCGCGCCGCGCCGAAGAGTGAGCGGAAGCCAGCCCGCGAGACGGAAAAGGGCGGGAGGAAGCAGCGCCTCCGGAAAGAGCCCTCCGCCGAAAAGCGCCTGCCCGAGGGTCAGGCCCACCGAAGCGGCGGCGCAGGCCCCGCGCCCCGGAAGAGAGACGGTCAGAAGAAGCTGCCCCGCAGAGGAAAGCCAGAGGGCGGCAAAGGCGTGCGGCTCCGGAAAGCCGCCTTTGAGAAGCACCGCGACCGGCAGCCAAAGTCCGGCCGAGAGAAGCAGAGCCAGCAGCAGGGCGCAGGCGAAGAGGGAGGGACGCCGCGCATACCGGGCGAAGCGGTTCAGAACCGAAAAACCTTCCCAAAAAAGGAAGGCGGCCGCGCTCATCAGGATCGTTGCGGCGCTGCACAGCAGATAGCGTCCCAGGTTCAGCGCACCGGTTGCCGAGAGCCGGACCGGATGCAGCCGTCCCCCGCGGCTGAGGTAGCGGTCGAGCAGCGAGAGGTCCGCGCGCATAAGCGCGGCCTCAAGCTCCCCGCCGTCCAGTCCCGCCGCCCGCAGCACCGGCACCATACCGGCGATCTGCCGCTGGGCGGTTTCGATTGTCCGGGCGCCCGAGCGGGCGAGAGCGCCGGCCCAAAGCCCCTCGAGCGGGGAGGCCGCATACAGGCGCAGCACGGGGGAGAGGTTTTCCCCGTCCATAATCCCCTGCCAGAAGCCGTGCGGCAGAATTAAAACGGCGGCGCAGTCCTCCTGCGGGTCGCCGGGCGCGAGAATCCTCAGCTCGGCCGCCTGTCCCAGCGGCTTTTGCAGCAGCGAGAGAAGCAATGGGGAAAACGCCCCCCGCTCCTCGTCCAGAACACCAATCCGGACGGGAGCGGGCTGTTCTTCCTCCCGCGCGAAGGGGGCCAGGACGCCGCTCCAGCAGAGCATGGCGGCAAAAAGGAGGAGGAACGGCGCGGCGCTCCTCTTAAGTCCGACCAGCAGGCCGGTGAGAATCAGACGCATCGTTCCCCCTCCGTTTCATCGGGATCGTTTGCGGAATCAGCCGAGCATCAGGCTGTAGAAGCGGCCCGCCAGTTCGCTGAGGTTGCCCTCCGCCTCCTGATAGAGCGCGTTGAGCTTTTCCTCGCTCATCGAGAGAAGGTCGGAAGCCTCGGGCGGGGTGAGCGCTTCCTCGAGAGGACGGAAGGTGAAGCCGATGTCGAGCAGAACGGCGGCTTCCTGCGGCAGGGACGGAGCGGATACCGCGATCCGTGTTCCCGGCAGATCGACGCTGACCGTTTCCCCGTCCCGGGTCAGGGCGCCGTCGGCGGTGAAGCCGACCGAGATCTGATCGCCGGGCACCGCGAAGCTCCCCTCATGGCGGAGCGTTCCGTCCTTTCCGGTGGAATAATCCCATGTCAGGCGGAAAAGCTCATCATCGTCCTGTAAACCGGCCGTCAGGGTGAGCCGCTCCTGATAGCGGTCCTCCGCCTCGGCTCCCGCGTAGTCGGCCCGCAGGGTAAAGCCGTCGGCTTCCCCGCCGGAGGAGGAGAACGCAAAGGTGTGACTGCCGTTTTCACCGCGGCTGTAGTTCAGAGAGAGCGCTTCGAGCGCCGCGTCTCCGGAGGTCTCCTCCGGGGGCGCGGACAGGGTGGCCGCAACGGCGGTGACAATCCGGTTGGAAACGGTCAAATCGGCCGAGAGGGCGAGCGGCGGAATCGATTCATAAAGCTCCTCGAGCTGTTCCCGCAGCGAGGCGCCTTCGGTCCCGGCCATGCTGTCGAGCATTTCATCGCTGTAGCAGGCGCTCACGCAGAGCCGCAGCGCGTCGGTCAGCGCCTGACGGACCGCCTCTCCGGGCGCTTCAATATGGTAGCGGTCCTTCTCCGGCTTGGAAAAGGCGGCTTCTCCGGCGAGACGGGTGCCGATCTCCCGAAGGCCGGACTCAAGGGTTTCGGCCATCTGCGGGTCCGCCATCCGAAGCTGGGCGGTGCAAGCGTCGAGCTGCTCCTGAATCAGTGCGAGCTGCTGCTCGTCGGCGGGATAAAGCTGCCCGAGCGGGCTTGCGGGATACGCCTCGGCAAAGCCCTCCGGGCGGATGGAAACGGCGGTTTCCGAGAGGGTCGGCACCGACAGGACAATGGTTTCGGGCGAGAGATGGTAGCGTCCCTCGAGAAAGGTTTCCCCGAGCAGGGTAAGCCCCATCTCCATATCCGCGGCATGGGACTCAAGATCCTGCGCAACCGAGAGGTCGATGCTGCTCCCCGAAAGGAAGGCGCTGATCATGTTGGCGTAGTCGATTCCCTCGATTCCGGCAAAGCCGATGCGGTAGTCCATTGCGGCGGAAGCGGGCGAGGCAAATGACTGGGTGGCGGCAAGCGCGGGGTAGTCCTTGCGCAGGGACTCAATCTCCTGCCCGGCCTGCGCAAAGGTTTCCTGGAACGCATCGGCCACCTGCTGTTCCGGGGTGCCGCCGAGCATCCGCATGGCAAAGACGCCCCCGACGGCGCAGAGGACCGCAACGGCCGCGATCGCGGCGATGAGAAGACCCTTGCCGCCGCGCGGCTTCGGCTCCAGGGAATTCAGAGCTTGTTGGTTTTGTTCCATTGAAATGATTTCTCTCCTTTATTCTCATTTTGATCAAATGGATGGCTCATCGGGGGGTTCCCATGCCTTGGACGGGTCGTTCAGCAGCAGCGCGAGAACCTGACCTGTCCGTTTTGCCCCCGGCGGCGCGGTGAGCGGAAATGGTCCCTCGAGTGTGCCGCCGCGCAGCCGGACAAGCGCGCCGGCCAGCGCGGCGATCTGCTGCGGCTCGTGGGAGGAGAACAGGACGGCGCCGCCCGCCTGTACGAAATCCGCGAGGGCGGCGTGCACCAGCGCGCAGCCCCCGGCGTCGAGCGCCGCAAACGGCTCGTCGAGCAGCAGCGTGCCGGGCCGGGAACAGAGGGCCGCCGCGATGGAAAGGCGGCGCTGCATTCCTCCGGAAAGGCGTCCCGCCCGGCGGCGGGCAAACGGGGAAAGGCCGAGCTTCTCTTCGGGGGAGCCGGGGGAAAAGGGGCGTTCCCGCCGGCCGGCGGCGGCATACCACAGCGCGAGGTTGTCGGCGGCGGTCAGCTCCCCGAGAATCGCGGGGCGCTGCGGAACCAGCGCCGTTTCCGTTGGGCGGAGCACCTCGCCCGAATCGGGGCGGCGAAGTCCGGCCGCGATTTCCAGCAGGGTGGTTTTTCCCTCGGCGTTTCCGCCGGCGAGACAGAGGGCCTGCCCCGGCTCCACACGCAGGCTTACCTCCCGCAGGACCTGCCCCGCCCCGGGATAGGATTTGGAGACCGACCTGAGTTCCAGCATGGCGAACCTCCCTTCGGGCACAGTAATCGGCTGCATCTATCATATACCAAATATTTCGTCAGGAAAAGAGCCAAACTCCGTTTTTCCTGCAATTTACGGAGACGAGGAACTTTCCACCACAACAATATGCCGGGCAGGGCGGAAAATCCCGCCCGCCCGGCAAATTGCCGAAATGAAAGATGGAAGGATACACAAAATATCGTCGGGCGCGCCCGCGGCAAGCGGTGAAATCCGCGGCCGCAGCCGCAACGGGTCCCGGAAACACAATCCGACGGGCGTCCACGAAAGCTTCTTCAACGCTGCGGGCGGCATCATGCTTTTTTCCGGAAATACAATCAGGCGCGCGCGCCCGTGGAGGGATTGGCAGCGGTCAGGGGGGTGTCTGATCCGGGTCCCGCCTCCAGCGAGGTAGTCACCGCGAGATGCTCGGGGACGCTGCGGGTAGTGCCGACGCCGCCGGACGGATCAGAGCCGCCGAAGCCCTTCTGGTGGTAGTCGCATTTGGAGCAGACCCGTTCATAGACGACGGAACCATCCTCGTTCTCGGCGATCTTCTTCCAGTCGCTCATCACATGTTCCTCGCCGGGGAGGCAGGCGACATATTCGGCGGCCGCGGTGACGGCCAGCGCGGCGGTGAGCGCCACTGCGGCAAGCAAAATCATTATACGTTTCATCTGTCTGACATCCTTTCTAAATGGGGTTTCAGAGATTAAGTGCTCAAAAGGCTCCTTTTTCCTGCAAAGTCCCCCAAAGTTTTTTAAAGATGGAATTTCCCGATTTTGCGGCGCCGTCTGGTGAAATGCGGAGGGCTGTGCTATACTAAAAACAAACGAATGCCCGGAAGGCTCCGGGGAAGGGAGAAGCCGGATGAAGCCGATTTTTTTGGCCGCGCCGATGCCTGACGCCTATGACAAGGCGCTTGAGCTGATTCGGGAGAAGGGATACGACAACATCGAGGTGGAACTGGCCAACATGGGGGACGGCGTCGCCGCCGCCCGCAGGGCGATCCGCGCGGGGGCCGAGATCATCGTCACCCGCGGCGGAACCTACCGGCTCTGCCGGGCGGCCTTCGATCTGCCGGTTGTGGAGATTCATGTCAGTGCCTACGACATCCTCGAGAGCGTTCAGCGCGCCGGCGCGGTCGAGGGGCCGGTGGCGGTTGTGGGCTATAACAATGTCGTGGACGGGTTCGACCTGCTGCGGGAGCTGCTGCCGTTCGAGATCATCAAGGTCGAGCTGCACGCCGAGGACCAGGTGCTCGACGTCATCAGCCAGCACCGCGACCGGGGAATCCGGACCTATATCGGGGACGCCAACGTCACGCGGATCACACAGGCGCTCGGCTGCCGGGGAATCGTCATTTTTTCGCAGAAGGATTCGATCATGACGGCCATGCGGGAGGCGCGCCGGATTCACCGGGCCGCCCGCATCGAAAAGCAGAGGACCCAGCAGATTACCACCATCACCGATTTCGTGCACGACGGCATCCTTGCGATCGACGAGCGGGAGGTGATCACCATCCTCAACGCCCGGGCGGCCGAGGTGTTCGGAGTGGACCGCAGCGCGGCAATCGGGCGGAACGTCCGGGGGGTGATTCCCAACACCCTGCTGCACGAGGTGCTCCACACCGGAATTCCCCAGCTGGAAAAGCTTCAGACGGTCCGTAATTCCGCAATCGCCACAAACCGGGTGCCGATCATCGTGGACGGGCAGGTCAAGGGAGCGGTCGCCACCTTCCAGGACGTCACCGAAATGCAGAAAACGGAGCAGACGATCCGGCGCAAGCTGCTCAAGAAGGGTTTCACCGCACGCTACCGCTTTGAAGACATCGTCGGGGAAAGCCCCCAAATGAAGGAATGCGTCGAGGCCGCGCGCCGCTACGCCCTCTATGACACCCCTGTCCTGATCTGCGGGGAATCAGGGGTCGGCAAGGAGCTCTTCGCCCAGTCGATTCATAACGCCAGCCCGCGGGCGCAGGCGCCCTTTGTGGCGGTCAACTGTGCCGCGCTGCCCCCCGCTCTGATCGAAAGCGAGCTGTTCGGCTATGAGGAAGGCTCCTTCACCGGCGCGAAGAAGGAGGGCCGGGCCGGCGTGTTTGAGCTGGCCCACGGCGGCACCCTGCTGCTCGACGAGATCAGCGAAATCCCGCTGCCCCTGCAGGGGCGCCTGCTGCGGGTGCTTCAGGAAAAGGAGGTCATGCGGATCGGGGCGGACAAGGTGATTCCGGTTGACGTCAAGATCATCTGCGCTTCCAACCGCGACCTGCAGGAGATGGTGCGGGCGGGGACCTTCCGCCGCGATCTCTATTTCCGGATCAGCATCCTTCTTCTCTCTATTCCGCCGCTGCGGGAGCGTCCCGAGGACATCATGCTGCTGGCTGGACATTTCAACCGGAAGTACGCGGAAAAATATGAAAAGCCGCCGCTGGTTTTTCACGAACGCGCCCGCCGGTGCCTGAGCGAGCGGTATTATGAGGGAAACGTCCGGGAACTGGGAGGGCTGATCGAGCGGTGCGTCATTTTGTCCTCTTTTGCAGGGCTGGCGCCCGGACGCAAGGCGGGGGCCGCCTCGGATTCCACCGGGGAGCGGGAATTCCTGGAGGGAGAAAACGACCTGCGCGCGGTGGAGAACTGGTACATTCAGAAAATCTACCGCAAGACGGGCGGGAATATCAAAAAGACTTGTGAGATCCTGAAAATTGACCGTTCCACCCTCTGGCGAAAACTCAAGGACAGAAATGCTTCGGATTAACCCAAACGTTTGCTTCAAAAAACAACGCACGTTGCAAAAAGCAATAAACTTTTATTGCTTTTTGCAACGTTTTTGAATTGGGAGATTTTCGAGCATCAAAAAAACGGCTTATTTCCTTTATAAATGGTTCATACTATGATGTGTGGCATGGTTTTTGCTTAACTAATCTCGCAGTTGTCCGTACCAGCGAAATGTGGACAAAAGAGATGGAGGAAACAAGATGAAAATTCTGCAATCGGTCAAGAAAATTCCCGGCGGACTCATGGTCATCCCCCTGTTTCTGGGCGCGGCGTTCAACACCTTCCTGCCCGGCCTGATCACGCTCGGAGGAAGCGGCACCTTCACCAGCCACCTCTGGAAATCCGGCGCGATGCCGATTCTCGCGGTCTTTCTCTTCTGCAACGGCGCGCAGATCAATGTGAAGCAGGCGGGTGTTCCGGTGGTCAAGGGCGTCATCATCACCGCCGTCAAGGTCGGTCTTGGCGCCATCGTCGGAATCCTGCTGAATATGGCCTTCGGCCCGGCCGGCATCCTCGGCCTGACCCCGCTTGCGGTTATCGCCGCCATGGCCAACTCGAACGGCGGACTCTATGCCGCGCTGGCCGGCGAATTCGGTGACGCGACCGACGTCGGCGCCGTCTCGATCCTCTCGATTAACGACGGTCCTTTCTTTACGATGGTTGCGCTCGGCGCTTCCGGCATCGCCTCGATCCCCTTCATGACCCTTGTCGGCTGCGTCATGCCCATCGTCGTCGGCTGCGTGCTCGGCAACATGGATGAGGAGCTTCGCAACTTCGTCGCCCCTGGCGCCACCATGCTGATCCCCTTCTTTGCGTTCCCGCTTGGCGCGGGCCTCAACTTTAAGCAGCTCATCACCGCGGGCCTGCCCGGCATCCTGCTCGGCGTTGCGGTCACGGTGATCACCGGCTTCGGCGGCTACTTCTCGATGAAGCTGATGCGCTCGAAGCATCCGCAGGTTGGCGGCGCTATCGGCACCACCGCCGGCAACGCGGTGGGAACTCCCGCGGCGGTTGCGGCCGCCGACCCCTCGATGCTGCCGATCTCTGAGATTGCCACCGCCCAGGTCGCGGCCGCGGTCATTGTCACCGCCATCCTCTGCCCTGTGCTGGTCAACTTCCTCAACAAGTTTGAGAAGAAAAAGGCCGGCTGATCACATGACCCTCAGACGCGCGGGGAAGGGATTTCCCTTTCCCGCGCGCCGCGGGTCAAAAGATGCCTGACAAAGTGAAAAATCAGGCGCGGGAACGGCGGCTTTCCTTCCCCCGCGCGCCTCTCGATAAGGAGGGATTTCCCGTGAACCAGAATCGCTATCTCATCATCGCCGACGATTTTACCGGCGCCAACGACACCGGCGTTCAGCTCAAGCGGCGCGGGTTTTCGACCGACGTCATCTTTGACCCGGCGCTGATCGAATCAGAAGGCTCCTTCGTGCTGGATACCGAATCGCGCGGCATGTCCGGCCGGGAGGCTTTCGACACCGTATCCCGGCTCTGCGAAGGAATCGGCTGGGATTCCTTTTATACCGTCATTAAAAAGATCGATTCCACGCTGCGCGGCAACGTCGCGGAGGAAATCCGCGCGGTGGATGAGCGGTTCGGCAGCGAGCTGATCGTTTTTGCCCCTGCGCTTCCCGACCTCGGCCGCACGACTGTCGGCGGGATTCATCTGCTCAAGGGAGTGCCGATCACCGAAACCGAGTTGTCGCGCGACCCCAAGAAGCCGGTCACCTGCGACGACCTGCGGGAAATCCTGATGGGCGCCTTCGACGAGCCGGTGGAGCAGGTTTCACTCGAGACGATTCGCGCAGGCCGCATCGACTTCGGGCGGGCCCGGATCTATGCCTTTGATTCCCAGACCAACGCCGACATGCAGGCGGTCCTTTCGGCGGCGAAGGCCACCGGCAAGCGGATTCTCTGGGTCGGAACCGCTGCGATCGCCGACAACCTGATGGAGCTGGAATCCCGCCAGAAGCCCTCTTTTGGGCTGGTCGGCTCGGTCAGCTCGGTCACCCGGGCGCAGGTCGCTCACGCCGAAGCGGCGGGGGTTTCGCTCGTTGAGGTGCCGGTCGGCCGGCTTCTGGAAGGCGAACTGACCGAGGAGAGCTTCATTGACGCGGCCTCGGCCCGGCTTGCGCAGGGGCGGGACGTTTTGCTTCTTTCGGCGGCCTCCCGCAGCGCCGAGGGGCTTGCCGCCTCGGATGAGGCGGGCAGACGCCTCGGAAAGAGCGGCGAGGAGGTCAGCGTCTATACCCAGGCGCTGCTCGGACGGCTGGCCGCCGGGGTGCTGCGCCGCACTCCTGTTTCGGGGGTGTTTCTCACCGGTGGCGACACCGCGATGGGCTTTTTTGCCGAGGCGAAAAGCCGGGGGTCGTCAATCCTCACCGAAGTTGCGGTCGGAATTCCGATGATGAAGCTGCGCGGCGGTGAATTCGAAGGGCTGAGGGTCATCACCAAGGCCGGCGCGTTCGGCCGGGACGATACCATCACCTATTCGCTGCGCAAGCTCAAGGAAGCATTTTGACCGAAAGGAGAGTCCCCCTTTGAATTATTTTGGAATTACAGCCGGAGATCCCTGCGGAGTCGGCCCCGAGGTTGTGCTCAAGGCGCTGCGCCGCCGTCCCGAGCTGATCGGGCGCTGCGTTGTCTTCGGCTCCGCGCCGATGCTCGACTGGTACCGCGGCAGGCTCGAAATCGAAACACCTCTGCGTTTGATCGACAACGCGGCTCAGGTACAGGCCGGCTGCATCAACGTCGTGGACCCTTACCCGGTCCCCTTTGAGGAGATCACCATCGGACAGGTTTCGCCGGTGGGAGGACGATGCGCCTTTCTCGCGGTGCGAACAGCCATCGATTGGGCGCTGGCCCGCCGGATCGGCTGCGTTGTGACGGCGCCGCTGAACAAAGAGGCGATGCGCAAGGCCGGTTACCAGTATGCCGGGCACACCGAGATTTTCGGAGAGTTTACCCATGGCGAGAGCTACGCGATGCTTCTCTGGAGCGAGAGCCTCAAGGTGATTCACGCCACGACCCATGTTTCGATGCGCGAGGCGTGCGATCTTGTCACCGGGCAGCGGGAATACGACGTGATTCACCTCGCTCACGACACGCTGAGAAAGGCGGGATATGAGAAGCCGCGCATCGCGGTGGCGGGACTCAATGCCCACGCCGGCGAGCACGGGCTTTTCGGCCGGGAGGAGATCGAACAGATCGCCCCCGCCATCGAACGCTGCCGCGCCGAAGGGTTGGAGGTTTCCGGCCCGCTCCCGCCCGACACGGTATTTCTGCGGGCGCACAAGGGGGAATTCGACCTCGTGGTGGCCCAGTATCACGATCAGGGGCATATTCCCCTCAAACTGCTTGCCTTTGATGCGGGAGTGAATGTCACCGTCGGCCTCGACGTGGTGCGCACCTCGGTGGATCACGGAACCGCTTTTGATATTGCAGGCAGGCTGATCGCCCGCGAGGACAGTATGCTCGCGGCCATTGATCTCGGGGAAAAGCTCGCGCAATAAACGATGAAGCCGGACGCCCAGGCGCCCGGGAACGATTAGGAGGAACCTGATTATGCCAGTTGTTAAATTTCCGTACGGGAAGGATTTCCTGGAGCTTGATATTCCGGAGAACCGCTATGCCGGAACCCTCGTATCCGATATGCATCACTATAACCCCGGCAAGACTCAGGAGCAGCTTGTGCAGGAGGCTCTCGAGCATCCGGTCGGCACCCCGCGCCTCTGCGAGATGGCGAGAGGGAAGAAAAAGGTCGTGATCATTGCTTCCGACCACACCCGCCCCGTCCCGTCGAAGGTGATCGCCCCGCTGATGCTCGCGGAAATCCGCCGCGGCAACCCGGACGCCGACATCACCTTCCTGATTTCGACCGGCTGCCACCGTGAGACGACCAAGGAAGAGCTGGTCAATAAGTTTGGCGAGGAGATCGTCAAAAATGAAAAAATTTATATCCACGACTGCGACGACGAGAGCATGCTCGTCAACCTCGGAAAGCTGCCTTCCGGCGGCGATCTGATCGTCAACCGGATGGCGGTCGAGGCTGATCTTCTGGTGGCGGAGGGCTTCATTGAGCCGCATTTCTTCGCGGGCTTCTCCGGCGGAAGAAAGAGCGTCCTGCCCGGCATCGCTTCGAGAAAGACGGTCATCTACAACCACAACGCCGCCTTTATCGACGATCCCCATTCCCGCACCGGCGTTGTGGAGGGCAATCCGATCCACATCGACATGCTCTACGCGGCGCGCACCGCCCATCTCGCCTTCATCTGCAACGTCGTGATCAACTCCGAGAAGGAAGCGATTTTTGCGGTTTCCGGCGACGTCGATCTTGCCCACATCAAGGGGCGCGAGTTCCTTTGCAGCCAGTGCAAGGTGAAGAGCATCCCGTCCGACATCGTGATCTCGACCAACGGCGGCTACCCGCTCGACCAGAATATCTACCAGTCGGTCAAGGGAATGACCGCGGCCGAGGCCACCGTCAATGAGGGCGGCGTGACCATCATGCTCTCCAAGTCGAACGACGGCCACGGCGGAAAGGTTTTCTATGAGACCTTCAAGAATCAAAAGGACCTCAAGCAGATGATGGCCGACTTCATGGCCACCCCGGCCGATCAGACGATCATCGACCAGTGGCAGTCTCAGATTTTTGCCCGTCTGCTGATGCGTTCGACCGTCATCTTTATCTCGGACGCCCCCGATGAGATGGTTTCGGACCTGCACATGATTCCGGCCCACTCGCTGCCGGAGGCGCTTGCCAAGGCGGATGAGATTCTGGCCGCGAAGGGCAGAAAAGACGCCAAGATTCTTGCGATTCCCGACGGCGTATCGGTGATTGTGCTCTAAAATACCTGCGGCGCCGCGGAAAAACGTCAGACACTTTTCCGCGGTGGTCCCATAAGGAGAGGAACGCCCATGAAAAAAGCAGTGCTGATTCCCGATTCCTTCAAGGGGACGCTGTCCTCGACCGAGATCTGCTCGATCATGAAGGAGCGCATCCATACCTACTATCCGGGGTGCGAGGTTGTTTCGATCCCGGTGGCCGACGGCGGCGAGGGGAGCGTAGACGCCTTCCTGACCGCCGTGGGGGGAGAAAAGATCACCCTGACGGTCGAAAACCCCTATTT
>JACRTB010000030.1 GCA_014385025.1 Yanshouia hominis
ACATGGTTTGTTTTCTCCTTTCAGAATGGTGTGTCGCAACTTCATTCTATCAGAGATCTGCAAACCATGTCTCTCTTTTTATCCCTTTTTCAATTTGCGCAACTTATTGTACCTTATCGATCCTTCAGCCGCTGTGCTTCCGCAATCTCGGCCTTCATCTCCACGATGAGCTGCTTCAGCTTCTCTTCGCACTCCTCACGGGTGTGGGCATAGACATTGCGGGAGTGCTTTTTGCCGTCGGGCCATTTGGGCGAGTAGCGGCCCTCAAACAAGTGGTCGTTGATCTCGGTGACGCAGCCGGTACCTGGCTTGCGCTTGCGGCCCACGTAGGGCTTGAAATCGGTCATGCTCGGCTTTTCCGATGTGTCCGGGGCAGTTTCCTGCCCCGGCGACGAAGCGGCCTCCTGCGGCGCTGCTTTGCCGATGCCGCGGTCGATGTTGGCAGCGGCCGCGCGCTGCATATCGTCTGTGATGTGGGTGTAGATGTCCAGCGTGGTGGCCGCCGACACATGGCCCAGCATTGCGGAGAGGGTCTTCACATCCATGCCGTTCTCCAAGGCCAGCGTGGCGAACGTATGGCGCAGATCATGAAATCTCACGTGCTTGCATTCTGCGTGCTCCAAGATGAGCTGCAGTCTGCGCCGCACCACGCCGGGGGTGAGGGGGCAGTCCTTCTTCACCGGAGACGGGAACAGCCACCGGGAGTCCACTGTCTTTTTGTACTCCCGCAGTACCTCCACCACGGCGGGCGGCAGGACGATCTTGCGGATGGAGTTCTTCGTCTTAGGTGTGCTGACCTCAAGCTGGCCCCTCACGTCGTAGACCTGCTTGTTTATATTCAGCACGCCTGTTTTGAAGTTCAGGTCGTCCCACTGTAGCGCCATGAGCTCGCCCCGGCGCAGGCCGGTGGCCAAATCCAGAAGGAAGAGTTCATAGTATCCCTCGGCCTGTGCCTGGATGAGAAACCGCTGTAGTTCCTCCCGCGTCAGCACCTGCATCTCCCGCGCCTTCTTGGGCGGCAGCTTGCACCCGATGGCCGGGTTCACACGGATCAGCCCGTCCTGCACCGCCTTCTCCAGCGCGGAGCGGCAGGTGGCGTGGCACATACGCACCATCCGGTCGGACAGCCCTTCGCCGTATTGTTCGGTGAAGCGCTTCCGGCCGCTTTTCTTGAGCCGCCCATAGAACTGCTGCAGGTCATTCTGCGTCAGCTTGTTCAGCGGAATGTCACCGATCTCCGGGACGATGTGCAGGCGGATGCGGCTCTCGTAGGTCTCCTGCGTGGTGGGGCGGATCTTGGGCTTGGAGTGGTTCTCGTACCAGTACTCCAGCCAGTCCCCGAAGGGCATCTCGGGCCGCACCTTCTCCGGCTTCAGCCCGCCGCATTCCTCCTTGAGCTTCTGGAGCTTCTCGATGCACTCCTTCTTGGTTTTGGCGAGGACATTCTTTGTCTTGGGATAGCCGTTGTCATCGTAGCCGATGACGATCCGGCCCTCCCAACGCCCGTCCTTGCTCTGTCTTACGGTTCCGTCGCCGGCTTTTCGTTTTCTTGCCACGGTTTCAACTCCTTTCCGAACAGGTCTTCCATGAAGCCGCCCACGATGCCAGAGGCTGTCTTCTGCATATCCGATGTGACGTGGGTGTAGGTGTCCAGGGTGAAGGATGCATTGGTGTGGCCCAGAATTCCGGACAGCGTCTTGGCGTCCACGCCGCTGGTGAGGGCGTGGGTGGCGAAGGTGTGCCGCAGATCATGAAAGCGGATGCTGGGCAGCCCCGCCCGCTGGAGCAGGGTCTTCATGTGGTGATAGGCCGCGTTGGGATAGAGGGGGTCCTCCGGCTTCACCGGGTCAGGGAAGATCCATGGACCGATGGCATCCGCCTTGCGCCGCCGCAGGATGCCGGCCACGCTGTCCGGCAGGATGATGGTACGCATGCCCTGTCCGGTCTTTGTTTCGCCGGTGGTGTACTCGCCCTTCTTCTTGCTGTGGAGGGTGCGGCACACCTTCAGCGTCCCGGCCTCTCCGTCGAAGTCGCTCCACTGCAGACCGCAAATCTCGCCGCGCCGCAGGCCGGTCATCAGCTCGGTCTGGAAGAAGTCACGCCACAGCTCGTCCTGTTCCACCACCGCGAGGAAGGCGTCCAGCTCCGCGCCGGTCAGGATGCGCTTGGGCTTATAGTTGGGCTTGGGCGCGGTCGTTCCCTCGGTGGGGTTGCGGGGAATGACATGAGCCTGCACCGCGTCCTTCAGCGCGGCGTGGAGCATGGAGTGGATGTGGCGGACCATGGAGTCGGAGAGCTGGTGACCCAGTTCGGGATGTTCGTGGACGCGCCCGTCCGTTTTCAGGCGGCGGTACATCCGCTGGACATCCTGCCGGGAGATGAGGGAGATCTGTTTGTCGCTCAGCTGCGGTTTGATGTAGCTGTCGATGTAGTGGCGGTAGCCGTTGAGGGTGCCGGGGCGCACCGTGCTCTCATTGTACTCCGTGAGCCAGCGGTCCAGCCATTCGCCCAGGATCATGCGGCTGTCCTCGGTCAGCTCCACGTCGCGGTAGCACTCGATGTTCTGGTGGAGCTTGTCCAGCAGTGCTTTCTGTGTCTTGGCATAGACGTGGCGGAACAGCGGCTCGCCGTTTTCCTTGTGGCCGATGACGATGCGGCCCTCCCAGCGGCCATCGTCCCGCCTGCGTACCATGCCGTCACCGGACGGTCTTCGTTTTGACATATCATTCACTTCCTATTGGTTGAGATTTCTTTTTCGTAACACAAACAACTACCACACTTTTGCTGAAATAGCTATTGGTTTTTGAAAATGATTTTTGCAGTAAAATTCACCCGAAATCGGGGCAAAAGCGGGCCATGGACCCGGTGTGCCGTCGGTGCAACTCCTTGCAAACACTTGACTTTTTGGATTTAGAGCGTCAGAAAGGTTCCGCAAGCTGTAAAAGAGCGTTCCACTGTCCCCAGTCACAAACCCTTGAAAATGCCCGCACTGCGGGCATTTGTGGAGTGCCCAGGCGCAGAAAAGCGCCAGGGCTTTCTCCTGCTTTCTTTTCGTCGGCGCCAAATTGGGTGCAACGGCGGTCATCCCGCCCGGTCAAGCATCCAAGGCGCAGCACCTCCTTCCATGGTACCCTCGGGATAAAACACGCTGTGGTAGGCATTGGCGTCCGCCACCATGTTGCGGCGGAGTATTTCCTCGCACAGCATCATGCGGTACAGCGCCGCACCGTAGACATCGCGCATCTCGTCGCGGCCCTGACGGGCGACGGCCTTTTGCTCGTCGGTCAGATTGCCGTAGTGCTCATCGCAGAGGAACAGATTGAGCTGATCGTCGTCGATGGGCTCGGCGTGGGACCGATTCCATATCATGTGGATGTACCGCCGGGTGTCCAGCGTGCGGCGGGCGACGGTCATAGGGTCACAGTCAACAAGACGGTTTGCGTATTCCTGGATCATGCACTCACTCCTTCGTTTTCAATATGGGTGGGCTTCCGGTTGCCCAGCTTCGCCAGTTGCTTCTCCGCGCGGGCCTTGGCTGCGGCTTCCTCAGCCTGTACGAGCTGGCGCTGATAGTAGCTGTTCAGCACTTCCTGAATGGGACGGATGGTATAGAGCAGACTGCCGTTGCGGGGACAGCCATCCTTGGTGGTGATCATGGTAGGCTCAGTGCAGATGAGACCTTTCTCCTCCAGACGGAGCGTGTTCTTGCGTACCGTGTTTTCGCACATTCCCACCGCCTTGCCGATGGTGCGGTAGCTGGGGTAGCACTGGTAGGTCTTCCGGTCCTCGCACCGGAGCAGGTAGGCGTAGACGGCGATCTCGCCGTAGTTCAGACCGAGGCAGAAGACTTCGTTGGATACCATGAAGTAGTCCCGTTCGGGATCGCGTTTGTGCCAGCGCTGGAACATCAGGCATCACCTCCCAGCTGATTCTCCACCCACTGACAGAATTTTTCCTTGGGCACGACCATGCGGCTGCCGATTCGCAGCGCGGGGAATCCCTTTTCGTGCATGAGCTCGTAGGCGCTGGAGATGGACACGCCCAGGGTCTGGGCCACCGTGTTCGCGTTGAGGAACAGCGGCAGCTGATCGTAGTTGGTGAATGTGGATTCTCTCATCGGCGGATCACCTCCTTTGCGTTATGATGACGGTTGGTTGAGAACTTCATTTGTCATTTCCTCCTCTGCAATACAGAAATCAAAAAGCTCCCACTAAAAAAGTGGGAGCAGTATTTATATTTCAATTTTGATGTTGTGTGATAAAATAGAACCATCAGGAGGTGAGCTGATGCCGTTGGTGAAATATAAAATCTACGAGCTGTCCGCCAGAGCCGTGATCAGCTATGGCAGAGAACAGGACGGCGCGTATACCTTCCATCTCAGCACCGCCGAGACGGAGAAATGCAAATCGCTTACCGCACCCCACGAGCAGGACGACAGCGCGCTGTTCTACCAGATCATGTGCGTGCTGCACGGCGACGCCTTTACCGGAGCGACGAACGGACAGCTGGTGACCGATCTCTCGGACATCATTTTCTACATGGACTTCTCCGGCATCTTCGACCGGAGCGGAGCCAGAAAGAAATATCTCGTCCGGCAGGAGAAGGCCAAGGCCCTGTTCCGCCCCGAGGGGCTGAGCCTGGACTTCGGCTCCGGGGCGCACCGCTACCTTGCCTTTGAGCGCTCGGGCAGCATGAGCCGTCAGGCGCGGCTGTCCTTTATCCGGGAGGACTTTTACGACGCGGTGCGCCGCCGCATCATGATGGACATGACCATCGGTGACTGCCAGCTCAGCAAGCTCTACGCCTACAACGGTCTGATGCTGTCCAGCGGTGTGCGCATCGACGACATCGACATTGACCGGCCTCATCGGGTGGTGGTCATCGACAATCCGACACGCACAGAACGGAATGTCAACGTCATCACCGTGGAGGACGACGGCACCCAAAACAGCACCCGCAAATACCACCGGGTGAAGAAAAAAGAGGACATCGAAATCACCTGCTTCGACGGCGAGGGGCTGATCTCCAAACAGTACGCCCGCGTCGTGGACGAAACGCTCTGTGGGAAGAAGGTCCACACCTCGTTCCAAATTCGCATGCCCTATGTGAAGGGCATGCTGCATGAGGTGGACTTCAAGGACTTCCTGACCCACTGCGGGACGGATACCATCACGGATCTGTGGGGCGTGGAGCACGCCGTCCGGGATGTGGACATCATCCTCACCAAGAGTATGTTCAAGGGATACGGCTGGCTCACCGCCAGCGGCATGAACTGGGAGGACTACTGGGATGCCTTCCGCCGGTATCATCACGCCCTGTACATCACCAATGTCAGCAAGGAGAAACCGGAGCAGACCACCGAGCTGAATTATCAGTTCCTGACCACCGTTTCCATCCACGGCGACGAGTTCCGCCCCGCCGATCTGCCGGACGGCTGGGATCACAGTCCGGAGGAGGACGAACGGAACTGGCTCACCAAGCAGACGGAGCTGCGGTACTATAACCTCCGCGCGAACCCACAGTTTCGGAAGGACTACTTTCTGGAGAAGGAGGAGCGGGTCGGCTGGTGGGAGCGGCACCAGGGCAGAGATCAGATTCTCGCCGCTGTGCTGAGAAGAAATCCGCGCTTCATCAACGAACCGGTTTACACCAAGCGGTTGGAGGACGAGGCGGACAAGCTTGTGGAGCAGTACGCCGTCGGGCGTCTGATCGTGACGGGAGACAACCGTTACCTCTCCGGTGACCTGCTGGACTTTCTGGCGTTTCTGCTCCAGAATGCTCTGCCGCGCAAACGCAGACAGCGGATCTATTACAGCGCTGCTATGACCGCCCACTTCCCGGAGAGTTCTTTTTATACACCGCAGGCGGCCTATGCCCACGAGGATGTCTGCACGCTGCTGCGCAATCCGCATATTGCCCGCAATCAGGAATTGCAGCTTTCCTTCTACGACGCGAAGGAAGAGAAAAAACAGATGCGGCATCACTATTTCGGCCATCTGACGGATGTGGTCATGGTGGATTCCAATATGCTGGCGGCGGAGCGGCTGGGCGGCGCCGACTACGACGGCGATATGATCAAGACTATCTCCGATCCGATTTTGAACGCCTGTGTCCGCCGCAACTACGATCTTTACCGTTACGAGAAACATAAATCTCTCACCAACACAGAGAACATTCCGCTGCTGATGATCCCCACGGCCCAGCCCCATATTCGCAATGCCGACGACTGGGAGGCCCGGTTTGAGACCGTCCGCAGCACCTTTTCCTCCCGCGTGGGCCAGATCTGCAACGCCGCGCTGGACCGCAGCATCATCGCCTACAACGAAAACTCCGCCGCCGGGGAGCGGGAGCGATGCCGGGAGGAAACGGAGACGCTGGCCATCCTCACCGGTCTGGAGATCGACTCGGCCAAGAGCGGTATCCGCCCCGACCTGGAGGAGTATCTAACTCGCAAGACCGTCAGGCGCAGCGACTTCCTCAAGTACAAAGCGCTGGTGGAGGAGGCGGAGACCCGGCGCGCCTGGTACGAGCCCACCCACGCGGCCAAGCTCAAGGCGTTTTTCAAGAAGGTGGACTGGAGCAAGGTGGACTCCAATGTGGAGCGCCTGCCGTATCTGGCCCAGCAGCTGAAAAAGAACACGCCGCGCATCAAGGCGAAGCCCGCCAAGGATGAGAAGCTGTTTTCCTTTGCCCAGCAGCCGGACTGGAAGGAGCGGCTGGATGCCGACACGCTGGCGGCGGTGGAAGCGCTGCTGCGGGACTACGACGCCTGCCTCTCCCGCATCCGTGCCTGCCGTGTTCCCGTGAAAGAGAAAAAGCGGAAGACCGACGTAGACCGCATCCTGTACGCCAGAAGGCAGGAAGACGAGTATGATTCCGATGAGCTGTACGCCCTGTTCGGCAATCTGCCGTCCGAGGAAGTGTCCGCTCTGCAGCAGGCGATCCGGGAGCAGGCCTGGCACCTCATGGACGAAGACGCAAGGGAGGCTTTCCTGCGGGAATGGCTGCCGGAACCGGAGTTTGAGGATATTTACGATCTGCTGACCGATTTCCGCTTCGGCGGCTACCGCGTCCTCGGCGACATCGTCTGCGATATGGAGGATGAGAACATCGGCAAGGAGAAAAAGCGGTTGTTCCGGGAGAGTGACTCGGAAGCCTTTACCGCCATGATGCGGGCTTTCGCGGGTAAGTCCGCTTCCCGGAGCTACCGCGACGCGGTGACGGACAAGTGCCGGGAGCTGCTGACCGAGATCGTGAAGCCGACGTTGGCTGTGCGCTATGTGGTGGCCCTGGGCAAACGAAACCTGCTGTGGGATCTGCTGCCGGAGTACATCGAGAAAAATGTTCTGGAGGTGCACGATGATTAACGAATGGGAGGAGTTCTGCGCGTACACCGGGACGGTTTCCTATACCGCCAGCAAGAAGAGCGACACGACCTATCTGGGGCGGTTCACTTTTGCCACGATCCTGGAGTTTGAGGGGATGGCGAGAATCTTGACCATCCTGGCTCGGGGGTATCTGTTCCACGACAAAAACGGAGCGGTTGTTCCGGGCGATCCCTGTGACCGGATCGCCTATGCCCGCCGGGCGCTCTGCGCCTGGTGCAGCGCTCCGGAGAAGGGCAAAACGGCGCCCAAGGACGAGTGGCAGTTCAGAACGGACTTTTCAGAGCTGCGCGCGGAGTTCCCGGAGCTGGTGAATGCGGACGGGACCGGCTGGTTCCTCCGTCATGTCCTGGCTGTGGCGGACTTCACGCTGACGCATCCGGAGAAAGTGCGCAGCACGTCGCTCAAGAATGCGGAGATCATTCGAGCCAAATTTGCCGCCGCGTGGCGGAATAAAGTGATGCAGTATCAGATCCCGATTTTTTCGACCCAGACCAAGGGCGCCTGGACGCTGCGCTTTGACGATGTTCTCGCCGACGCGCTGGAGCTCGGCCTGCTGCGCAGGGAGGAGCCGGAGCTACCGGCTGAAATCAGAGAGAAAATCGAAGCTGTACTACCGAAAGAGGTCCCGGCCAGGGTTGTCTGCACCCTGATCGCCTACTACCTCGCCAACAAGCAGGACGACTGCGAGTGGGTAGTCCTGCCGGTCACCAATTTCGACGCCTACTTCGGCGACACCAGCTTCAGCAAGAAGCAGTTGCCGAAGATCCCGGCGGAGATCGTGGAACGGAGCAACTCCTTCGGCGTCAGCCGCTTCCGCGTGTCGCCGGAATATTTGCCCTAATACCAAGAGCGGGACAGGCCATCACGGCCTGTCCCGCTGTTTTATCTGAAAATGTTTTCCTTGTTTATGGCGGCTCAGCTTCTGAGCTGCTTCGGACAGGAAATGCGTTATTCCGATAACTCACAATATATTATTCCGATAGCGTTGTTATTGTTCCGAAAAGGTGGTATACTTCCCTTAGAAGAATGGAGGGGTGCTCATGTTCATGACTGCAAAGCAGGCCGCGGAAAAATGGGGGCTGTCTGACCGCCGTGTCCGTATCCTCTGCGCCGAGGGCAAGATCCCCGGTGCGTTTCAGGAAGGGCGCGGGTGGAAGATCCCCATGGATGCTGTGAAACCAGCCGACGGACGATTCAAGTCTGCGGAAAGTCTTCTGGAAATGATCGACCGGAAGAAAGCCGAACTGGACACCCGCCGTCCGCTGACCGAGGGCGAGGTTGCCCGGCTGACGGAAGAATTTACGGTGGAGTACACCTACAACTCCAACGCCATCGAAGGAAACACCCTGACCCTCCGGGAGACCGACATGGTGCTGCGGGGGCTGACCATTGACCAGAAGCCGCCGAAGGATCACATGGAAGCTGTTGGTCACAAGGAGGCCTTTGACTTCGTCCGGGAACTGGTGCAGAAGCAAGAACCCATGTCCGAGCGGGTAATCCAGCAGATTCACTATCTGGTGCTTGCAGACAAAAAGGAGGACCGGGGCGTCTATCGCCGGGTTCCCGTCCGCATCATGGGTGCCCAGCACGATCCGGTGCAGCCCTACCTGATCCAGCCCAGCATGGAGCAGCTGATGGCCCGCTATGCCGAGAGCACCGAGCACATCGTAACAAAGCTGGCCCGGTTCCACATCGAGTTTGAGGGCATTCACCCCTTCATCGACGGTAATGGCCGCACCGGGCGTCTGCTGGTCAATCTGGAACTGATGAAGGCCGGTTATCCGCCCATCGACATCAAGTTTACGGACCGGCTTGCTTACTACAATGCCTTCGATGCCTACCATGTGAAGCATAACCTGTCCGCCATGGAAAAGCTGCTCGCCGGATATATCAACGAGCGTCTGGACATGTACCTGTCCATGCTGCAGGATGAATGATGAAACTTTAAGAGCGGTCGGCTGAAAACCGACCGCTCTTTGTTTGGGATGAACTCAGCCCATGATGCCGATTTTATTGCCATTTTCGTACATATCCTCGGCGTATTCGACATGGTTTGGGCCTTGGCTCTCTATCCAGCCGAAACCAGGAACATAGACCATATCGCCGGGCTGCGGGTCGAGGGTTGTCGGTATGGGTTCGGGCGTAGATTCCAGGGCGGGGGTGATTTCCGGCGCAGGCATCGGTTCAGGCATTGGCTCCAGAACAGGTTCGGGAGCTGCGGCGGGTTCTGTGGGCGCTATCTCTGGTTCGCTGATGACCTCATGGCGCGGTTCCTGATTCGGAATTTCAGCCTTTTCTTTCTCTGTTTGCGGTGCAGCTTCAACTTTTGTCTTGTGTTCCGAAACGGGCGGCTCCGGGGCGCTCACGGCGGGAGTTGGGGCTGGTGTGGGCGTTTTCTCGACCACTTCGGTCTGTGGCCACACAGCGGCACACAGGGCCAGACAGGCGGTGATCACAGTCACCCTGATGAGTTTCTTCATTGTTCTTCCTCCTTCTTACATGTGAAACGAGCGCCCAATCCCAACGCCGTGCGACGAGAGACTGAACGCTCGTTTTCGTAGTGATTCAATTCTGCGGAGAGCTTCCATGCCAGCTCGAATCCGGAAATGAAGCTGTCGATGGAGATGTCCTCCGCGATGCGGTCCTTGGCATCGATGATTTGCAGCACCAGCTTGCGCTCCGGTTTGTCCAAGCGGTCAATGAGCGTCTGGTGGCAGGCCTCAACTTCCTGTTTTGCCGTCGGCAGCTCCGGCGGGATGTAGAAGCAGTCGTACACCGCTTTGAGTAGTTCGTATTTCATGCGTTCGCCTCCTTGCAACACAAACACATACCACAAGTCGGCGGGAATAGCTACTGAAACTTTTTTCTACGCAAAAATTCGGGCGCACATGGCTGTTTGGACTCGAAAACGTGTTTTGACGAACGGCGTGTGGGTTCGAATAGAGATTTTTTTGCAAAAAAATAGCGGCTGAAATGCAATGTTTCAGCCGCTATTTCTTATAATGGGATGCTCTTGGCGTGGGCTTGTGGGTTAGCGATGATCCCATTATTTCAAACGTGAGTAGTAGGTTTCAATTTTTTCATCGCAAATCCGTTCAATCTCTGCAAGCTCCTCTTTAGTCAATCGCTTCCACACAGATTCATCTATTTGGACGATGCCCAATGTTTTGGTGTGCCGGAGCATCTGCATATCCTCAAAACGTTTAAACGGGTTTGCGAGGATATTACGTTCGGCTTCTTTATCTGTGTAGCCACCTTTGGCGAAGATGCTGTTTTTCTTCTCGACGACAAGACCTGCGGTGCGACGTCCTTCGTAGTAGGAGCGGAAATAGGATACGATATCGTCAAGCTTTACACGTCCCTTATCGTCTGCATATAGCAGAATCGCTTTGACAAGGACTGGCTTGTAAGAGTAGCTCATGTCCATCTGTCGGATCATATCCATGAACATGTCTTTCCGATTGCTGTCATCAATGAGCGTCCAACCATACTGTTCAGCGTACTTTTCCAGAGAATCTTCTTTGAAGTATTTGAATGTCCGGTGTTCACTCATAGGAACAACCAAATCAGGCACAAGCTTACCTTCACGGACATAACGCTCAATTGTTTCCGTCTGTACATCCACTCGACGCACAAACTCCATCTGTGAGATCATTCCCTCGGCTTCTTCCTGCCAGTTGAAGATATCCACCAGTTCGTAATCTGTAGCATCCACTGGCCAATCAATCAAAGCTTCCGGCTTTTCACCTTTTGCATAAAGGTCTGCTTCAGCTGCTTTTTTTGCACTGGGTGCAACGGCCAGCTGCCCCGGTTTATAGTCCTTCAGTTTAAACAGGCGGTGCAGAGACTGCGGCATATTGTACTGACTGGCATTGTCCACAAAGTCAAATACCATCAAACTCTCTTTACCTTCAAACAGACGCATACCGCGCCCAAGCTGCTGCGTGTACAGAACCTTGGACATGGTCGGGCGCGCCATGAAAAGCACCTCTATTTCAGGGCAGTCCCATCCCTCATTCAAGAGATCACAGGCACAAAGTACCTGGATCTCTCGGCTGATGAACTTATCTTGAAACTCTTTTCGTTTGGACTGTTTCATACCACCGGATACAGAAGCGGCTTTAATCCCTACCTCACAGAACAAAGCTGCTATTTGCTCCGCGTGCTTCACGGAGGCACAGAACACAACTGTGCGCTTATTCCGAACATACTGCAACCATGTATCGACGATCAGTCGATTGCGTTCTGGGACATAGATTTTGCTTTCCAAGTCACGGATGTTGTACTGTACGCTATTAAAACGCACCTTGGTCAAATCAATGTTGGTATGGATGCGTATGCAACGAATGGGCACGAGCTCTCCAATTTCTACAGCAGTCTGAATATCCAATTTATGTGCGGTGTTTTTGAAAATCTCCAAAATGACCTTGTTGTCATCTGTACGTTCTGGCGTGGCGGTCAAGCCGAGCGTAAAAGCGGGTTTGAAATAGGACAAAACCTTTTGATATGTATCAGCCGCCGCGTGGTGCGCTTCGTCCACAATAAGATAGTCGAAAGCATCGTCTTTGAAGCTATCCAAATGCAGGGCAATACTCTGAACACTTCCGCAGACAACATGAGCATTGGGTTGTTTCATACTTTCCATGTATCGACCAACCGTCACAGAGGGCCATAGCTTTCGGAAGGTGTCAGCAGCTTGGTTGATTAGTTCCTGTGTATGGGCGAGGAACAAAACGCGTCTGCCACAGTTTTTTGCATCCATGACCGCTGTAACAGTTTTTCCGGTACCGGTCGCATGATACAAAAGGGCAATGGTTTCGCTGTGGTCGCGCATCTCTTGCAAAGAGCGTAAAGCTTCCACTTGGTGCTTTTTTAACTCCAGGTTTGTGCCGTCCAGAGCCTTACCCCGCTGCTGCGGGAGATAATCCTCAATTTCCTTAAACTGCGGATGACTCCCGAGGAAAACACGAAGCTCGTCTTTTACAGCTTCCGGTTGGATCTGCATCTGACGCACTGCCCAGCGGTAAACGTCCCAGCCTAAATGAACCATGCTGTTTTGCTTTAGTAGGTCATCATAAAACTTGTTGGAGGCAACAAGACTCTTGTTATGAGAGGTCTCGTCATCAATTTCAATTGCTATACGGCGAGCACCGTTTTCCAATACAAAGTCGGCATAGCGGCTGTTCTGGTAAATATCGTAGAAATGATACTGTGAATAGAGATATCCTGCCTTTTCTGCACCAAAAGCATCACTGAACAGGTCAATAAATAAATCTTCGGCAGCACTGCCGGAAGCAGAACGGTACTGCGCCATGATATCACCTTACTTTTTCGGTTGAATTTTTTCTTCTTCACGAACATTCTGCATAAGCGATTTTAGCTTAGCCAATGTTATAGGGCGTTGGCCGTTCTTTTGCATTTTTCCGGCATTGCGCCATACTAAACTGCCAGGGCCATTATATACTTCTTCCCATTCACCAGAATCCGAAATCTTGATTACAATCAGATGGTCCGGCTCACTTGAAATAGCAATTCTCTTAATCTGTGTGGCTTTGATTTGAACGAACTTACCGTCAGCGTCTATCGCATCATGTATTTCCGTGGAGTTGGGCAAGAGTTTTAATCCGTAATAATCTGCAACTAAAACTTCACCAATGCTTCCAACCAAATGACCATCTGGAGTGAATTTTCTACCAGGGAATTGAAGCTCTAATTCTTTTGTAATTGCATATAACTCGCGAATTTTTTGGGATAGGTCTACCTGCCCAATTTTAGTGCTCATGTAATGGCTCCCTCCGATTATTTCGAGGCTGTTACATGGAACCTCCAAGTGCCCATAGGATAAAGTCCAACTTTTTTTCAACCGACATCTTGTGTGCAGGAACAATTTGGTCAAAAGTAGCAAGAATTTCGGTCATTTCAGGTGCTGAGGCTAAGTTCTGGTAGCATGCTGCAATGTCGTTTAGGATTTGTGTGTCTTGCTGCAGCTTCTTGTTAAAATCCGATTGATATGTGCGATGAATTTTCAACGCCGCATCTACCTGGCTATCATAAATTGGACGTTCCGGATTAATCGTGTGCAACATTTTGGATATGAAAGAAAACTCATGTTTTCCATCAACTTCAAATAATTTCCTGGATACTTCTTCAAAAGAAGTATTCGGTTGGTTCTTGATCTGTTCAAACAGAGAGAAAAACGCATCACGATATTCCTGAGAAACGAATCTCATTACATAATAGCCACCAAATCTCTTTCTGTACTCCTGGTCAGTCGAGACGTTACGAGCATGTAGATTTTCCATCAACCAGTAGTAAGTTGACAGCATTTTGGCATCAATCTTTGCGAAAATAGCGGTTCGGCTTTGGTAAATAGTTGCAGCAAGCGTGTCCGGTGCTGCGGGATCGGCCACCGCTTTTAGCAGCAGTTTTCTTGTAAATCTACCCCGCTTTGCGGCTTTCTCAGCACGTACCTGCTCTAATTGCTCTAATGTATAGCCTCTGGCAATTGTAGCGGCGTGAATAACCTCCAGCAGATCAGCAAGTTCTTCGATGTTCTGATCCTTATGATACTCCGCAAGTTCTTCATCCAGCTTAGCGTCGACCATTTTCAGGTACGCCTCATCAGAAAGAATTTCTGTGGCACATGTTTTACCAGAGGCTTCGATAATCTCTGGGATACGGTCACGGACAAGTTTATTGTATTGGATTTGCTTCATGTAGGGTTCCTCCTATCAAGTGAGGAAGATTTCTTGTTCAATAGTAATCCCATACTTCAGGATTTTTTCAATTGCATCTTCGAACAATGGATATTCACCATTTTGCCTGGCCGCTCGCAGTTTGGATAAATAAAGTTCCGAGCGTGCAAGGCCATTCTGATGGAAAGTATCCACGAATTCACCGGACATGCGCATAGGTACCAAGGAAGGGATTAGTTTTTGCAAATTGTTAAACATTCGGAATCCGCCCATATCGATATCTGCCCAGAATTGTATTTTGATAGCTGCAGTTGCCGCCTGCGCAATCAATGCAAACAATTTTCGCTTTTGGGGACTAAGAAATCCACCATGATAGATCACAAGTTCTTCCGACTGCTTTCCCGACACCACATACTCATCATAATTGGTTTTATTCTCGATGAATGTTATGCTTTGGATTGTGGTTAGGTCAATCGTAGTAATCGAATCGACCAGTGTGCTGGGCAAGGCCAAACCATACGGAGCAGCACCGACATAGATGTCACCCTGGTTTGTTCGAATATTGCAGGTTCCCGCAAGTTCATAAAGTTCTGGACGTGCGTAGATACCCAGAAATGCCAATTGTTCTTTTTCGCCAAGTTCATTTTCGTCGCAAGAAAGCGCTAAATCCGTATCATATTTCTTTGCGATTCTCAAAAACAAATCGCGTACATTTCGCTCAAAGTATTTCGTATCGGAAAAACACTTGCTGCTGAACGCACGCATAGTAATGCTGCCGGACAGTGCGGAATATTCGCGAAGAGAGCAGAGTAAATCTTGTAATAGGGTATCATCTGTTTTGCAAAAAGCGGGAATTTTCAATTGTTCTGTGGCCAATCTGCAGATGTCTGTCTTCCAAGCCACAATCCACGGAACAGTGACACCTTCAAGACTGCTATCAACCAATTTAACAACTTGACTTGCGCGTACTTTGGGATGCACTCTTTCAGCATAGGAGTAGCACTGCATGATTTGGTCCAAACGCAACACAATGGACGAAAGCAGAGGACGACCTTTTACCCACTCAAGCTGTACCAAATGCTGCTTTTCAAGTTCCAGGGCTTCTTCGTTATAGGAATCTCGTATGGCAGCATCTTCGTAGATATACTCAGGAAAGTCTTTCTTTTCCACTCTCAGCATAACCCGTCGGAGGGATGTCCCCGGGTCAGAAAGATGTTTGCTGTTTTCATATTTATCCAATAACCGATTTAGAATGATACCTTGCTCCGTCATTGAGCCATCTCCTTGCCAAAGGGCAGAATATGCATTCTGTATTTGTTTTTATCTACCAACAGCGTACGGTCTGCAATAGGCATAATATCTGAAACTTTATCAGGAGGTGTACAGATGATGGCCTGTAAACCCATTTTTCGCAAAAGACGGACGCTTTCAATAATACGGTCACTATCCATCTTATTAAATGCTTCGTCAAACACGGCCAACCGAACTGTGTTGCCAAAACTGGACGTATCGTTAACACGATAAAGCTGGGCGAACGATGCCAACACAGCAATATAGAATGGTGTCTGCGTTTCGCCGCCAGATTTTGTGTTCAACGTCTGAGAGAGCAACTGCTTCGATCCATTTTGATCTGTGGTTTCAAGATCAAACTTTAAGTAGGTTCTAAAGTCAGTATACCGCTGGATATTTTCCTGCAGTTCGCTTTGCTTTCTCGCATTCAACTGTGTGTCGTCAGCCATGGTAATCTGGCTAAACAGTTTCTCTATCAGCTGACCGTATTTGTCTTGGAAGGGTAATGCGAACAAACCCATATCACCCTCCATAAGCTCTGGGGCCATAATCATGTCATAATATTCAGCATAATCCGGATTACGCTCAATGCGGAACTGATAACTATCCGTTCCAAATTGAGCCTGGCGCAGTGCGCGATTTAAATTCTTTACCTGATCCTGCACTTGGTCAATACTGGACTTCAGTTTTGCCAAGAAATCATTTTGAAATTGTTCCATTGCGCTTTCACGAGCGGCTTTGATCTTTTCGCGGTACTTGGGCAGCTCGCTTTCTTCCAGAAGCCTTTGCTCTGTTTCGAACTCATCATTATCTATGGACTCGACACGGAACGAACAGGGCTTAAACAGGTCAGTATATTCCCTACGCGCAGAGAAGAGTTTTCTCCGGGTAGTATCCCGTTCATTAACACTTTGCTCCAAGCGGTTGCTAAAGTTTTTATGAACGACATCTACACGTTTTAAGCGAGTGAGCTCCTGTTGATATCTGGGGATACCAGTATTCTCCTGATATTCGAGAGGGAACTCTTCTTGCAGGCGATCTCCGGTGCTGGTCAACTGTTGGTAATGGTCCGGTAATACCTCGTAGTCAAGCTGTCGAATACGTTCCTTGAATTGACCGACTTGGGTAACCTTCTGATCTTTTTCATTGTTCAGCGCTATAATTTCATCTCCGAGTATAGCAATGGTACGGCGCTGTTCGTCCAGCCACAAGAGATCCAGCTTTGAAAGCTGCTCATCGATACCGGCTACCTCGCTGGTGATTTCAATGCCGCGTAGGTACGCTGTTTGCTTTTCTACGATGGTGTTTTGGACGAAGAAATGGGTAAATAGCGGTTCTTTTGACTGCGCCAAAAGTTGTCTGATTGGATTCCAATAGCGCAGTTCATCTTCAACTTGTTTCAAATCTTCTTCCAATCGAGAAATACGCAGACTTACCGCGCGACGGCCAATGAACGCATCGTCCATTAGCTCACGCCGAATCAAACGAGCAACGTAGCCCTGGTAGAGCATACCGTCTGCTGTAATCGCTGTTTTGAAATTGCGCAGTTGATCAGCTTTCTCACAACATACAACGCGTCCCAACAAATAGTCAATATAGCTGCGCGCCAGTTTGCTTTCGGTATCCACCTTCTTTGCAAGACTGTCACCACGAGGATTAATCGTTTCGCGTTCACGGAGCTTGCCAATATCCACCAGACCAAAAGATACAGAGCCGAGCTCTTTCTTAATCCTATCAAAAATAGAGAGTGCGCGTCTATAATGGGTCGGGTCAACTAATAGATAAAACTTCTGTGCGTTAAGATAGCCTTCCACAGCTCCACGCCAACGTTCATCCGTAAGTTCCAGCACATCGGCAAGAATGTCGATTTTAATAGGACCTCCAACCTGATGTTCCAGCTCAGTCGCCAAGCGCTCTTTAAATTGCAACAATCCTCTCGGATAGTCTTTAATATTTTTCTGGAGATTTACAAGGATGGCACTTTTTTGATCCTTCTGCTCCTTTAATTCTGCCAAGCGGTCTTCTACTTTGTGAAGAACATCTCGGATTGCCTTAGAAAACTCAGCGACAGCCTGCTGGGCATTTTCAAAGGGAGTCAGCGAATGAGAAAATATCTCGTAGTTTCCGGATGTAAAGAGTGAATATGCCTTAAGAACGTCTGCAGCAGCTTCCTGCACAGGCAAAAGCGTTTCTTCTGTTTCACGCTCCAACACCGAGTTACACAGGTTGTCCAACCGAAGAGTTTCTCTTTTTATTTCCAACGCCAAGGATTGAAGATCCTGAAGCAACTTTTTCTGCTCATCAAGCAGCGCTTGTTTGCGGTTGCGCAGTTTTTCCTCCTCCTGAAACACACTACTCTGAGCGCAAGTCAAATCGAGTTCGCGTCTGCGACTCTCTTTCTGTGCAATTTGAGAGGAGATTGACTCGATGCTCTCTTCGGTTGAGGCTAATCCAGTGATACAGTCCTGCTTTTCAAGCTCAAAACGGTCAATCTGAGCCTGCTGAATTTCTTTTTGAGACCAAAGCACCAAGAAAGATTGCACCCTCCAGCGATCAATCGCTTGGTTCATCTCTCGATAAAGTTTGCCGATCTCTTGCAGGGCAGCCAGCTTCTCCTCCTGACGCTGTGCCAACATCTCGTGACGCTTGTAGTCTCTGATGTTTTGCTGCATAGCTTCAATATCAGGTTTTTCCGGTATATCACAGATATTCTCGGTGATAAATTTTTGAATATCTACGATGGGACGGAAGGATACCGCCTTTTTCATCATTCTAAGGACTTGTTCATTGTGGACATTCCACCGCGACAGCATATTCCTACGGTATTCTTTCTGGGTATCATAGATCTCTGCCTTGGCGTAATGCTGCTTCAAAAAACGACGCAGAACGGGAATCTCCATTGCTTCTCCGTCCTCAACAAAGCAGTTTTCCGGCAAGGTACCTACATAAATGAAAAAGCGTTCCTGCTTACTGCCGTCACTACGGCAATCGAAAACAACGCCTGTGACGAAGCTGGTGCCTTCCACATCATCCTGAAACTCGCATGCGATATAGCTGGAAAAATCTTTTCCGCGGCGGGAATATGGGTTGTTTTCATCCATGTCAGCCCGAAGATAACCGTCCAATGTGCGTTGGGACTTCTCATTGGCGGCCTGGTTAAAGTTGCGAGCATTTGTTTCGCCCAACAGTACGATTTGGAGGGCATCGATAACGGTGGATTTTCCTGCGCCGTTCTTTCCGGTCAGGAAGTTGACGTCGCCTACTTCGATGATCTCTTTACTGAAATATAGCCAATTAATCAACAAGATCTTCTTCAGTTTCTTCATCGACGTCTTTCTCCTTTCGTAGCACTGATACTACATCGTTCAGTTTTTCACCTGAGACTGCAGCTAACACAGTCGGCAATATGGAAAACTTACAGCTACTCTGATTGAATTTCCCATCAATGCGCTGAACAATAGAGTGGTTCTCCAGTAAAGTCAAGGCACGTTTCACTTCATCCATATTGGGCTTCGCCGGGAGAATTGCGTAGTCTGTTACGACTTTTTCCAAAACATCACGCACAGTGCAAATGGCGTCCTGTTCCAATCCGAGTCGTTCTTGGTTTTCATCATAAATCATCCGTAGAGCAAGGAGAATTGCAGTTTCTTTTTTGTTTAAGTTACAGCGGTTTGCTTCGTCTGTGTTAAGCACATAAAAATAGCCGTTCAAATCATCTCTACGCAAGTCCCAATCTAAAAGGCCGAGATACTCTCGTACTGCTTCATAATGCAGAGATAGGAATGTATAATCCGGATTGTTGACCCTTCCTTTGCCCGGTCGATACAGCGTTCGTACAACATAAGTCCGGCTAAGGAGTTGGTTGCAAACGGATTTGAACTGCTCCAATTCTTTTGCCGTTGCTCCATTAATGAAATCAAAATTCATTTTTTCTTCTCCTTCCGGATAATCTGCATTTGAGGAATGGAATAACCATTTTCACTAAAGGTGCCGTCTAACTCTCTTATCTGATGTTTGGCGGTTGGGTCCCCGCTCGCCAAGACTGCCAGCAAGCTCATAATGTACGACTTATCATCTTGAATTTTCAAATCCTTAGAGTACCGCACATCCGAGTCACCAAGCCAACCTTGTACATAGGCAGCAATGGCTGCACGACCGTATTCTGAACGCAGCAATTGCGCAGCCTGCGCTGCAGCATCAGCGTCCGGAGGGGTTTCCTGTATAATAACTGGCGCGGCTTTTGTTCGTTTGCCGGGCCGTTTACGGTACCACAAACTTTTCTCTGAAAGGTACGACTGTTCATAAAGCTGGAAGACGGGTTGTATTTGATCAACCAAATCACTCGCCCTGTGATTTCGAGATAAAGCCGTAAGCAAAACATTTAAATTGCCGCGAACATTCTGATCTCTATTGGTAAGATTTTCAACCTTTTGTGTCGCGGCTCTTGTATAACGGCGGACCTGCGCATCGATTTCATCCAGATAATCATGCTCAATGTTATCATAGCGTTCGTCAATCCAGAAAATCTTTCGTAGCAAATCAGCACGACAAGAGTCCAGTGTTTCTCCACGCTTATCCTGCAACGCAGCATTGGCCATGGCGAGTAATAGGTCGTCATCCTCTGCCCAATTTTTCAGAACAGATTGAATCGGAACACGATATTTTGGCACGGAGTCTTTGATTTTCAAAGGACGGATGTATGCCTCAACCACCTTTTGTCCAAAATTGTTAAAATGGGAAGCCAATACTTCGTTAACATCCTGCATCTCAATCTGCATCTGAAAATAATGCCGTACATTGTGATAGACCATTTGCAACAAATTAATTAAAGCCTGCGTGTTATCATAAGCTCCATAAATTGCTGCCATTTTGTCATATACGCTGCCACTTTCATGCGCCACTTTTAGCGTTGAATATGTGCCAAAAACATAGGAATAGCCACGAATTGGGCTGTCATCTCTCAATTGGTGAAATAGTTCCAAGATGCGGCTACTGTATCCGGGAACTGTAATATATTCCTCGAAGTCATCCCCACGTTCTTTCTCGAACCACCCCTTGCTGCACAGTTTTCTGATAAGAAATCGAGCACGACCAGAAATATCTCGTAGTTCTTCTACATCAATGTCTTCGCCTTCAAATGTAGCATCTGCTAACTGCTGTTCCAGTTTGCTTCGTAGCATGGAATACAGAGTATCTTCTGGTATTTTCAAGTTTTCACGATAGGCAGTATAAAGGACATCCAGTGCATCTGCATAGAGTGCTCGGTTAGGTGAGGCCAATGGCGAAAATAGATCACTGGGCACTACTTCAAAAAACTTCATCAAATATCCTCCTATAGGAGATTGCTATGACAGGATTACTACTTCTAAATCATGATAGGCCTGATATTGTACTGGAAACGGGCGCTTTATATGGGGGATTACACTGCGGTGATTGTTTTCAGTGCTTTATAAATGGAGAATGGATCAGTGTTCGGCTTGAGTATGATACTGATTGGATATTGGTATGTGGAGAAAGAACCATGCCCGTTCCCTATGGCACGAAAGTTCAGGCTTAGCGATTATCCCACAACCAATTTATTTGTCTTCTTCAAGAACTTCGCCGGAATCGGGCGGCCCAGGCGCCAAGTGATATTCATCGGTCTGGAGCCTTCATGCTTCACATAGTTAGCTGTCCCCAGATAGGTGTACGCTCCAGCGCCGCCAGTCACACGGTCGGACTTGAACTCGCGGACAAACAGCAGCACCTTACTTCCGCGCTCTACGTGATGGATATACCGCTGGCCAGTGGACGAGTTCTCTGCCGTGGTGCTCTGGCTCTGCCAGTGGAACAGGTTCTCGTTGATGGAGTAATCGTTATACATGGTCGTGGGTGAATAGTCCTTATCCGCTTTATTGAGCGTCACGAAAAATACATCGAGCTGCTTTTCCGGCAACCACTTGACGCCCTCGCGGACGGTGGCAGGTTTCATAAAGTCTATTGCTACCAGCAACTGGTCACGGGTATAGGTACAATGCAAATCCAAAGGACACTCAAAACCCAGGTCCACAGGTTCGTCGATGAAGTCGATTTGCTCGAAGCGATATTGGAGCAGACTAATCAACTCGCTCAACAATACGTTGCTATCCGACAAGGAATAGAGGTTGTCCAGTACTTCTTCATTATCCCAATCTTCAGCCGCCTTGCCCCAAATGGTGATATAGAACATCTGCAGCATGCGCTTCTCCACTTCAGAAAGCGCAGCAAAGTCCACATCATCCAAACGAGGTAGGATGTCCAGCAGGAAGGAAATCCAGCGCCGGGAGTCAATAATTGCAAATCGAGCAAATGCTTTCGTTAATGTTTCCTCCAGCGGCTCCGAAAAATCCTCTATCACGTCAGCTCTGGCACAGATGCGAGAGAAGGAAGAGAACTTGTAAATGGCCCTGGGGTCCAGGTGGTAATAGTCTAAAAAATTTGCCAAGGTCAGCTCCAAGCCGCTGTCTTCTATAAAGGACGCAATGCGGGTGACCAGTCCGGCGGTATTGCCGTAGGATGCACGGATGTTATCCAGTATGTATTTTGCGGCTTTCTTTTCAAGCTGGATATAACAGCCCTTTGGGACGGAGACGAAACCGTCTTTAATCTCGCGGGTCACACTGCGGGTAGTATGCGAGAGTAGCGCCGCAAACTTATCTTCAAAGTTATATTTTCTATTTGCCTGGCCGATGAAATCCAGCACGGTCAGGCATTCTTTATCATCCGCCAGACGCAGGCCACGGCCCAACTGCTGCAAGAAAATGGTCAGCGACTCAGTGGGGCGGAGAAAAAGAACGGTATTGACTTCAGGGATATCCACGCCTTCGTTGTAAATGTCCACGACGAAAATGAAGCGCACTTCACCGGCCACCAAACGCTGTTTGGCGGTCTTTCGTTCCTCGTCCGGAGAGTTACCTGTCAGGAACATGGACGGAATATTGTGACCGTTGAAATAACGGCACATAAATTCGGCGTGCTCCACCGTGACGCAGAAGCCAAGACCCTTCACGTCGTCGATGTCGGTTACATATTTCAGCAGAGAGGACACAACATGGTCCGCACGCCGCTCTGCCATAACTCCACTGAATGTGTAGATATGCTCCAGTTCACTCTTTTGATAGCCACCGGCAGACCACTTCAATGTGTCCAGATCCACAGTGTCGGTGACGCCAAAATATTGGAAGGGGCAGAGGAGCTTGCGGTCAATGGCTTCGGGCAGGCGGATCTCTGCTGCAATGCGATTATTGAAATATGGTAGCACACTCTTGCCGTCCATACGTTCCGGAGTTGCTGTTAAACCCAGCAAAACACAGGACTGATAGTAGGCCAGCAGCTTCTGGTAGGTTGGAGCTGCTGCGTGGTGGAACTCGTCCACGATGATATAATCGTAAAACTCCGGGGACGTCTTCGCTGTGAAGTCCTGGGAATTAAACGTCTGAATTGAGATAAACAGGTTTTCGATGCTGTCGGGCTTGTAGCTGCCCACAAACATCTCGCCAAAGTTGGCATCCTTCAGTACTGCACGGAAGGTGTACAGGCTCTGCTTGAGGATTTCTTCTCTGTGTGCCACAAAGAGGAGGCGACAGGGCTTGTCCGGATTCTGTTTTCGGAAGCATTTGTAGTCACATGCAGAGATAACGGTCTTACCGGTACCCGTAGCTGCCACGACCAGATTGCGAGTATAACCGCGGACTTTGCGCTCGGCCTCCAGCTTGTCCAAGATTTCTTGCTGGTAAGAGTAGGGCGTGATGTCCATGGTGTAAACTTCAGCATTATTGGTGTCGAAGTATTTTTCTGCCTTCAGCGCACGAGCCAGCCGTTCTTTCTGATCTTCCTCATAATACTCGAACTCTCGGTCGTTCCAGTAATACTCAAAAGTGGCCGCGACCTTGTCAATGGTTTCTGGCAGATCGCGTTTCGTCACCTTGGTGTTCCATTCCAGACCACTGGTCAACGCAGCGTTGGACAGGTTAGAGGACCCAACATAGGCCGTTGTGAAACCGGTATTGCGGTAGAAAATGTATGCCTTGGCATGGAGGCGGGTGGTCTTTGTGTTGTAGCTGACCTTGATCTGGGTGTTGGGCAGTTTTCGGAGCTCCTCAATGGCCTTCACATCAGTGGCACCCATATAGGAGGTGGTGATGATACGGAGTTCGCCGCCATTCTCGGTGAACTCCCGAAGCTCATCCATCAGGAGGCGTAGACCGCTCCACTTGATGAAGGACACCAGCATGTCAATACGGTCGGCGGAGGCAATTTCTTTTTTAAGCTCAGCGTACAACTGGGGCTCATGAGTGGCGCCGGTGAACAGAGAACTCTGGGCGATAGAACTCTCGGGGCGGCTCAGATCTGCGGCGGTTTTTCCTACAGCCAGCCGTGGGTCCGCCTCCCGTAAAAGAGCAAGAAGCTGCTCTGCGCGCTGGTCGACGCCCAGCGCGGCAAAGTCAGCTTCTTTGGTTGTGTTATGAATAAGGTCTACGATCTGATTGATCAGCTCGATTTGGACAGAAATATCCCCGCCATTGTCCAGAACGTTATCCAAGCCTTTTTGAACCACATCAGACAGATATTGCGCCAGGACCTTGGAGGCTTCTGCCTTGTCAATGGGCGCAACAGCCTTGCGGGCTTCCGGGATCTCCGCAAGCTCGCTGGTCAGCTGGTTGTTGATGACTTGTTCGTAAAGGCCGTGGTGTAACATAATGGTTGCCCCTCATTCTACTGAAGTTTGTTCACAAGCTAATCAATTAAAACGGCAATTCAGGTTCCGGTTCTTCATAATAAATCGTTGACAGCTTAGAAACTATATTCGCAAGTACAAGTTCTTGTGACTGCGAAGTTGCGGCCTCAAACCAAGCAAGGAAGTTCTCAACAACTGAACAAGGAATCTCCATATTTGCCTTATAGTTATAGCCACACAGAACAATACAGCTTATAAAATCCGCATTATTTTGAATAGTATCTTCGAATATGTTATTTTTTAGCACCTTTTTTATTCTGGTAATAAAATCGCTTATATCAGTCACAAATTTGGGCTCGGATATATACTTATTAAGGACATTATACAGATGGTTAGAAAACGCCTGATATATTGATTTATCCTCTTCAGATATTTTTAGATTTATAAAATCATGCTTATCAATGGCGTCTTTGATTTCTGCAAAACTTTGATATCGATCTCCCGGTTGTTTTCTCATCATCTTGTCTATTATTTCTTGATATGAAAAGTTCATTTCTTCAGGATTATCCGATGTAGCCATGAGTCGATTCAATAGCTCAGCAAGATAAAACATGTCCGTCAAAGATGTATATTCACCAGAATAATACTCTTGAGGTAATGTATCCGATGCTGCACGATTGATGTCTGCGACTAAACTATCTTCTTTATCGGCTGGGTCAAAAATCTTTCCAATTCCGAAATCGATTACTTTTACTTTGCCCGACGTATCAATCATAATATTACCTTCTCGGATATCGCGATGAATAATACTATGTGCTTCTATGTAGCAAAACGCATCAATAAGTTGAATAAATATTTCATCTGGGGACGGTTTGTCCCAGAGAATAGTATCAAATTCCTCGTAGGTTTTTAGATATGTCCCTATATCTGTTCCGTCAATAAATTCCATCAAGATGTAGCACGTAAATGATTCTTCATAAGGGTAATATCCAAAAACACGAACCACATTGGGATGATTCAATTTGTATAGTATTTTTATTTCATCCAAGAAATTCTTATAAAAAGCTTCTTGGATTTCCTCGTACTCCGGTTCGTATTTTTTTGCTACAAAAAGCTCATCTATATATGGATCCTTTAAGACAACTGTCTTTCCAAAGGAACCCCCACCCAGGGCATTGTTAACCATAACATAGTCTTTACGTTTCAAAAAGGAGATAATGTCTCCATTGTTCTTCACGATCGCCATCTTAACCCTCCACACATTTAATAACGTCTTACTTGTCCGGCACAATCTCCATAATATCTTCAATCTGGCAATCCAGCGCGGTGCAAATCTTCAGGAGAAGCTCGGTAGTGACATGGCCGTTGCGGCCCATTTTGGTGACGGATGCCGGGCTGATGCCAGCCTTTGCACACAGGTCTTTTTTCTTCATATCCTTGTCGATGAGCAGCTTCCAGAGTTTTTTATAACTGACCGACATAAAATATCTCCTCCATACCGATATACGAAAAATGCTCTGCCGCCTGGCAGAGCATTGGGTTTATATAGCCATACTGCCAAGGTCTATTACAACACTGACAGCGTTGTTTACCATGATAGCACATTCAGTCAGAAAAAGCAAGAAAATGATAGATTCGCACGATTTTTAGTTTCCAGAAAAGTGGATGCGTACGGCATTATAACAGAGAGGGAAATTTGCTTTATTTCTTTGTTTATAGCGCCGCAAACTTTGAGCTGCGCACCCCCGCAGAAATGACTTGCATAACTCCCTGCCCAGAGTTACAATACAGCAACTCTAAAAATCTTTCGCAAGTGGAGGTGCCGCTGCAATGTCAAACAGATTCAAAAATACACTTTATACCCTCGGGGACTATAAGCATGTGGGAGGGCATATCCGTTACGTTACCAATGATGACGGCACTCTATTCTCTGGCCACTACCACAAGCGCTTCGAGTACATGTCCACCAAAGGCATCACCGACATGGTGTATCTTCCCAGCCGGTTCAGCAATCATTACTTGAAGGATGACTGCCTTCTGATTTCTTACAGCGGCAAGATCACGGCAGTAAAATCAGACGCCAGATACGTCGACGAGTATGAAGGCTGGGACGATTGGGTATGGGGCAACGAGATTGTCACCATTCTCCGTGGTGCCCGGAAATACTCCGGCTATGATATCGAGCCATTTATTGAAAAGCTGAAATGGAAGAAGGAGTATATGCAGACAGAGTTCCCTGATCCATTCGACCCCAATCGTTGGAATAGTATCGATGTTGACGAACTATTTTCAGAAGATTGATGCAAAACGCTTCCCGCCTGGCGCCGGTGAAAGTTCACCGGGAACCGGGCGGGAAGCGTTTTTGACCACATAGATTACCACAGACAGCCCCGGAACACCCGGAAACAGCTCCTTTAGAGAGTGCTAAAGAGTAACCTGAACCAAGCGAAAAGGGCTAAAAACCACTATAAACGAGCGAAAAAAGTGTTCTTGATAAGTTTGGGAGCAGGATGCCGCAGGTTCGAATCCTGTCACTCGGACCATGCGGAGTATCATTAAAGGATCTGAAAAGTTCTTTTGATGATACTCCGCTTTTTTATGCTCAAAAATTGGTGGAGCCTGTTTCGCTGAATATGAGCCGTTCCCGCATACATAACAGCTTGACTTTATGCATTGTGAGCAGGTCAATATAGCTTTGTCTCATACCCCATTCGCGGCCTATGCGGTCAACGCTTTTCACCAGTACCATGTCCACCTTTCCAGCGAGGACGGCCTCTGTTACCTTTTGCAGCCCCGGGCGATCCAGCGTAAAGCCGCTGCCGTGTTCGTCAGTAGCACCGACAATCGTATATCCGGCCTGCTGTGCATATCGGCGAAGCTCTGCGCCTTGCGCTTCAAGACTAAACCCTTCATCGTGGGTCACACGGCAATAAAAGAAAACTCTCATACCCACACCACCTTACACCGCAATTTGCGCCGGGGCGTAGCTTAATGCTACGCCTTTTCTCGTTTCCATGATAATGTCGGCATCCGGGATCTTCCGGCGATCCGGCACATCGAAAACGCCAATGCAGTTGTAGTGGATGACCACCCGCTGATTGGTAACGCCGTCCCGCTTTTCAGCGTGGTACACATCAATATGATCAATCAGTTCACCGACCATGCGCCGTGTAATTGTAGTAGCGTCCGTATAGCGTCGGATGGTGTCAAGAAAGAAATCCATATCCATTTTCTTACCGTTGTAGAGGTACAATACATGTTGGACAGTTAAAAAAGAAAAAGGATGAAGGATAAGGCCTCATCGGTTAAAGTTGGAGTTGCAGACAACAACTTGACAAGAGGGGGCCATATCCTTCATGAGCAAGAGTATAACACAGGACATGGCATATCGGCAATCCCTGATGAAATATGCGGAGAAATATGGCTGTAGGTTTGTCAAACATATTGGACAGCAAACTCAAAAGGAGAAAGCCAGCCGAGGGGTCTCATAGGGAAGTTGTTGGAGCGGCGGTTGTGGACAGCGAGCTGCTTTGCAAAGTCGTTCGGCGAGTAGAAGCTGTGGCAGGAGTAAAAACGTTTCTGGTCTTCCCGGTGGCTGCGTTCCACCTTGCCGTTATGGCGGGGCGTGTAGGGGCGAAT
>JACRTB010000031.1 GCA_014385025.1 Yanshouia hominis
GTTTCCCATACTACCATTTATCGTTGGATTTATCAGGGCTATTTGAGCATTGACAATTCCAACCTTCCAGAAGGCCGCAGACCTAAAAAAGATAAAGAACCCAAAAGCAAAAAACCTATTATTCCCGATAAATCTATAGAGCTTCGCCCGAAGGAAATAGAAAGCCGCTCCACACTAGGCCATTGGGAATTTGATACCGTTATTGGAAAGCGTGACGGAAAGCAACCCTGCTTATTAGTCTTTACCGAACGTAAAACAAGCGTTGAATTGATATACAAATTGGATAGCAAAAGCCCTAAAGAAACAGTTAAAATTATAGATAATATTCACAACAAATTAAATAACCGTTTTTCTAAAATTTTTCAATCTCTTACTTGTGATAATGGCTGTGAATTTTGGGATTGGAAGGGCATTGAAAAAGATAACCGCACTACTTTATATTATTGTCATCCGTACAGCAGTTGGGAGCGTCCGCAGAATGAACGTGCTAACCGCTTAATCCGCCGTTTCATTCCAAAGGGTAAATCTATCAATGATTATTCTGATGATGAAATTAAGCGCATTCAAAATTGGATGAACCATTACCCCCGCGCTTCCCTCGGTTGGCAACGCCCTATTGATGTTTTCACAAAAGAGCTAAAAAGCATTGGCCTAGATTGTAGCATTTTACAAAAGTTGTTCTGACTGCAATTTATTCCTTGACTTTACCATTCTGTGCGTTTTGTCAAAAAAGTTTTGCTTTTTCACTTTTTTCTGCTATAATAACTGTGTTTTGCCACTTGTTTGTGAGAACGGGCGGCTATCCGGGCGAACGGACGCGGCGCCGCGCGATGCGCGGCGTCCGCTGTCGTTACAGTCGAAATTCAACCTATCGAATCCAATGTTCAGAAAGAGGTATTCCCGTGCAGGAACAACGAAAAGAAAACAAAATGGGAGTCATGCCCATCCCCCGGCTGCTCATGACAATGTCGCTGCCGATCATGGCGTCGATGCTGATACAAGCGCTCTACAATGTCGTGGACAGCATCTTCGTCATCCGTGTCAGCGAAGACGCTCTTACCGCCGTTTCTCTTGCTTTTCCGGTGCAGGCGATGATGATCGCCATCTCGGTCGGCACAGCGGTCGGCGTCAACGCCATCCTCTCCCGGAGGTTGGGGGAAAAGAATTTTGAAGACGCCAACCTCACCGCCACAAACGGCGTGTTTCTGATGGTGCTCAGCGCCGCCGCTTTCGCGCTCTTCGGCGTTTTCGGGGTGCGGCCCTTCTTCGCAGCCTTTGTGGAGGAAGGCAGTGTGATGCGGATGGGAATGGAGTACACCTCAATCGTCTCGATCTTCTCCTTCGGCGTCTTCATCAGCGTCGTCGGAGAACGGCTGGTGCAGGCGACCGGCAACAGCATTTACTCGATGATTTCACAGATGGCGGGCGCGCTCACCAATATTATTCTCGATCCGATTCTGATCTTCGGGCTGCTCGGCTTTCCCCGCATGGAGGTTGCCGGTGCCGCCATTGCAACGGTGGTGGGCCAATTTGTCTCGATGTTTGTCATCGTTTGGTTTAACCTGAAAAAAAATCCCGAAGTCGACCTCTCCTTCAAGGGATTCCGCCCCAACGGACGCATCATTGTGGAGATCTACCGCATCGGTCTGCCCTCCATTTTCATGCAGGCCATCGGATCGGTCATGACCTTCGGAATGAACAAAATTCTGATTCTCTTCTCCCAGACCGCGGTTTCGGTTTTCGGCATTTATTTTAAGCTCCAGAGCTTCATCTTTATGCCCATTTTCGGGCTGAACAGCGGTATGATTCCGATTATCGGCTATAATTTCGGTGCGCGCCACCGCCGCAGGATCACCCACACCATCCAGCTGGGCAGTCTCTACGCGCTGGCCATTATGGCGGCGGGAACGCTGATTTTCCATCTCTGCCCCGGCTGGATTCTTGGCGTTCTCTTCGACGCGTCGGATCACATGCTCGAAATCGGTGTGCCCGCTCTGCGGATCATCAGCATCCACTTTCTCCCCGCCGCCATCTCGATTGTACTTTCGGCAGCTTTTCAGGCTCTCGGCAAGGGGACCTACAGCCTGATCATGTCGGCCTGCCGCCAACTGCTGGTGCTGCTGCCCTCCGCTTATCTGCTCGGGCGCTTTTTCTCGCTCAACGCCCTCTGGCTCTCTTTCCCAATCGCGGAACTGGTATCCCTCGCCATTGCGGTCGTCCTTTTCCGCGGCGTTTACCGAAAGGAAATCAAGCCCCTCGGGGATTGATTCGTAAAGCCGACTTATTGTAAAACGTCCTGCGTTCAAAATTTCCGATCCCCGCGGCACGTATGGACATGAAAATTTTGTGTGGTATACTCTCCACAGCGAAAGCAAAAATTTTGAGGGATAGGGGCAACGGAATTACGGGCTTCAGAACATATGAAATATGCCCGGCTGATTGTGATACAGAGCATTTTGTATAAGATTATGGGGGAGCGTCCCGAATTCTGTGTAAACGGTCAAATGCAGTGCAAATAGAGCAAATTATCTCAAGGGAGCCGTTCACTTTCTGGGGCCGCTCCCTTGGCGTCATATTAGCGGCAGAGATGCCGTGTGTCAAGGATCAACCGCTCAATCCGGCATCCTGTCGGAAAAGAAAACTGCGAGTTGAGCGTGGATCACGCTCCAGTCCTGGCGTCTGCCGGTCCATTTCTTTGTAATGTCCATCAGCGCCAGATACAGCATTTTCAGCAGGCTGTCATCTGTCGGGAAAACAGATTTGGCCTTGGTTACTTTGCGAAGTGGGCGGTTAAAACCCTCAATGGCATTGGTGGTATCAATCAGCCGCCGGACTTCCTGAGGAAACTTGGGATTGTCCCGATTATGGATTCCGTTGCAAAAACCGCATATGAATTCATGCCAGTTTACCGTTCCCTTACCATCCGATACATTCTTGCATCGATGATCATGATGCTGCTGTGGAATCGGACTATTCTTTCAGAATTGAAGAGCACCTCTGTCAAAAGCTATTTGCTTCTCGGTTTATGCATGGCGTCTACGTTTATTTTCAGTAACGTGGTCCTCCACCACACCGCCGCCACAAATGTTGCCTTTCTGCTTCGTTGTCGGTCTTGTTCGCCCCTGTGTTCAGCTATTGCTTCTACCAAAAACATGTTAGGAAGAAAGAGTTTATAATATCTGCTAAAGCAAAGAAAGAGCCTTCGCCAACACATAAGTGCCGCAAAAGGCTTGAAATAAGGGACTTTCGAGGTTTTGAGTTAACCCCGGAAGTCCCTTTTTCTGTTTTCGGTTGTGGCCGACTGCTGCCCATAACCACGGCTGTATAATCATTGCGGCGTACGGAAAAGGCAATCGTTAAAAGGTAAGACTTCTTTTAAGGCCCCATAAACGAAATTAAATCATAACCCTTTTCCTTGCCAATTCTCATCATATATTCCATTCTGTAAATAAAACGATGGTAAAAATCAATGATGAGGTTAATTTTCGTGTTGTCCTCTTTAGGTCTGTTTGCATTGTATTCTTTAATCTGTTCTTCGCTGAGGTCTCTTGCATATAGCAATTCGTAGGTGGCAGTGCCTCTTTTTTCTCTCAGTTTAACCGTAAATTCGTTCTCTCCCCCTGATGACAAAGCATCAGCTGTGTCACGAATATCCTTTAGGATATCCATCATTGTGGAGAAGGTGAAAAAATTGTGCGTCAAACACCACACAAATCCGCTTACGAAAGTTGTCTGCTCTGTTCCAGCATCGTCTATCCAGCGGTCATCGACTCTCCTTTTATTAGCTTCAAGTGCATCCTCATAATATTTATAAAGAAAGGGTGTGAGATATTGACTTACATCATCTTCCTCAATGGAGATTTCTGCACTTCTCATTTCTGCAACATTGTCTGTGCAATTCGTGTCTGAATAATCAATGACCTTTACCGGCATAATCCAAAAATACGATGAACTATCGTGGCCATCAACTATGCCTATTTCTCTCTTGAAAATATCCCTGCCAATAGTGGTTAAGCACAGTTCTTTAATTTGGATAAGAACGTGTTTGCTATCTTGATGGAGGAACAATGCATCGTCCAAAACTTTTTTTACGCTCAGAAAAGACTTGTAGCATACATCCGACTCTAATAAAAATCTATGAATGCAATTAGCAATTGAATAATCCGACATATATTTCGGATAATCGTCTTCAAGCAAATCCAACATATCTCTAATCCATAATTGGCTTGGATTACAGAGCCTCATAAAATCGGTTTCTTTTCTCGGAAATATGCCGTGCATTGCATCTTGTAACTCTTCTTTGCTGACATCAGCATAATTGCTAACCGTAATACTGTCATTTCCTACATTCTTGTGCTTTCGCCAAAATTTGTATTTTGGATTATAAATGTAATAAAGGAAGCCTTTATTTGTCACAAAAATCATATTTTCTTCAGAGAATTTTACTGCTTCGAAATCGTTAAATAATTTCATGGTTTTTCCTTTCTCACATAATTTATAATCAAAATCGAAATCATTGTCAAAAATCCACATGCCGCCGGATTTCAGCATTCGGCGCCTCGCCCTTTTTCAGGATTACAGTTGCTTCGCCCATCCTGCTCCATCCGCCCGCCTCATGGGACGGGCTTTTCAAAAAATTTGCGGTACTTATCATAGCACACCACAGGGCCGGTGACAAACCTTATTTTTCACCGCTCCCAGCAGGAAAAATTAACGAAATTTGATCTGATTTTTTTCTGAAAAGACAAAATTGCCGTCCGCTCATTGACACCCGCCCGATTTTTGTTATGCTAAAAGAGACGGAACACGGCATCCGCCCTCTGTGCGGTACGTCAGCCGTCCGAACAAAACAGGGAGGTTGATGATTATGATTCACAAGCAACGCGTATTGGATTCGTTTCTGGAGTATGTGCAGATCGACAGTGAAACCGGCAACGAAAAGGCAATGGCCGAGCGGATGACCGAGGAGCTTCGGGCGCTCGGCGGGGCCGTTTCCACCGACAGCGCGGGGGAAGCCATCGGTTCCAACGGCTTCAACGTCTACGCAAGGTTTGAGGGAACCCTGCCCGGCGAGGTTCTTCTCTATGCGGCCCATATGGACACCGTCAAGCCCGGCCGCGGGGTCAAGCCGGTGATCCGCGATGGAATCATCTACAGCAGCGGCGACACCATTCTCGGCGGCGATGACAAATCGGGCATCGCCGGAATTATCGAGGCAATCCGCTCCATCAAGGAGGAGGGAATCCCTCACCGCACCTTTGAGGTGGCCTTTACCATCAGCGAGGAGGGCGGCCTGCGCGGCGCCAAGAACCTCGATTACTCCCGCATTCGGGCAAAATACGGCATTGCCCTCGATTCCAGCGGCGAGGTCGGCAAAATCATTACCCAGGCTCCCGGGCAGATCAAAATCCACGCCGACGTCATCGGAAAAACCGCCCACGCCGGCATCGCGCCCGAACAGGGCATATCGGCGATTCAGGCCGCGGCATCCGGCGTCGCGCGGATGAAGCTGCTGCGGATTGACGAGGAGACGACCGCCAATATCGGCGTCTTCAAAGCGGAATACGCCACCAATATTGTGCCCGACCGGGTGTCAATTCTGGCGGAAACCCGCAGCCGCAATCTCGATAAGCTCAACGCACAGGCCAAGCATATGGTGGACTGCCTTCAGGCGGGCTGCGACGAATACGGCGCAACCCTCGACTGCCGCTGTGAAACCAACTACGTCAGCTATCACCTTGCCGACGACCACCCGCTGGTTTCCGAACTTTCCGGCGCGATCCGCTCGATGGGAATCGAGCCGCTCATCACCAGCACCGGCGGCGGAAGCGACACCAACATCTTTAATCTCAACGGCATCGATTCGGTCGTACTCGCCACCGGTATGAGCAAGGTCCATACCACCAACGAGTTTATCAAGGTTGAACAGCTCGAGCGCACCGCAGAGCTTCTCTATCGTCTTATGACCACCGCAAACTGATAGGCTGCCTCCGCAAAGGACGGGTTCCGAGAGACCCGTCCTTTTTATTTGTATATTATGACGAAATCAATTCTCAAAAGAAAACAAAATGACAGTTTTAGGAAAATTCTGTATAACTTCTTAACGCGGCGCTGATAGACAATGAAACTTTTCTTTGTTATAATGCATTTAGACAATTCGAAATGATTTGTTCTTAAATTTGCATCCGCTTCGTAAAATACATTACGAAAGTGTAAAACTAAATTTTCTTATTTTCCCATAATTTGTATTAAATTTATTTTAAACCATTATTTAACAAATTTTATTGTGCATTTTTACTAAACTCATTTTGCCCCATCTTCCTTTTCGATCATCACCCATGTGGCCGGCCGCATGGGAGGACGATAAATCAACCATCTCATCTTAGGAGGATTGTCTATGAGCAAAGCAAACATGGCAGCCCCCAAGCGAAGTGCAATCGACCGCGTTCTCGACGGCATTGAGCGAGTTGCAAACAAGCTCCCGCCGCCCGGCATCCTGTTTTGCTACCTGTTCATCATTGTTGCGGTTCTCGGCGCCATTTTCAGCTTCACCGGAATCACGCTGGCCAATCCTGCAACTCAGGAGCCTGTTTCCGCCCAGAACTTTTTCTCAACGGAAGGCATCCAGTGGCTGCTCGGCAACCTCGTCAAAAACTTTACCGGATTCGCACCGCTCGGCCTGGTCATCACCATGACGCTGGCCATCGGTATGTGCGAAGAATCCGGCATGATTATGTCGATGCTGCGCAACAGCCTCAAAAATGTTCCGCCCGCCATCGTGCCCTATGTCATCGCCTTTGTGGGAACAATGGGCAACATCGCCTCTGATACCGCGATGGTCGTCATCCCGCCGATGGGCGCCATCGTCTACATGGGCGTCGGCAAGCACCCGATCGTCGGTATGATCGCCGGCTACGCGGGCGCACAGGCCGGGTTTACCGCCAACCTGCTGGTCGCAGGCACCGATTCGCTGCTTCAGGGCCTGACCAACGACGCGATCAAGAGCTTTTTGCCTGACTCAACTTTCACCGTCGATGTCACCTGCAACTGGTTCTTCATGATGGCCTCCACCTTCCTCTGCTCGATTGTAATCGGCCTTGTCTGCAATAATGTCGTTGACAAGCGTTTCGGCGCTTATGAAGGCGCAAACCAGGAGAGCCTTGAGGAGGTTTCCGACATTGAGAAAAAGGGCCTGCGCAACGCCGGAATCTCCGCCTTGGTCTATCTCGCCGTAATTGTGGCGGGTTTCCTTGCCGGTCCGCTTGCCAAAATCAACGAGGACGGCAGCCGCGCCATTCTCGGATCTCCGCTGCTGACCGGCCTGATCCCCGTTCTGTTCTTCTTCTTTGCGATTCCCGGCATTGTTTACGGCTTCACAACCAAAAAATTTAAGAACACCACCGACGTCAACAGGGCAATGGTCAAACAGATGAGCGGAATGGGTTCCTATGTGGTCTTCTGCTTCTTCTGCGGCCAGTTCCAGAAGCTGTTTGCATGGACCAAGCTTGACACCATGCTCGCGATCTCCGGCGCCGACGCCCTCAAAGCCATCGGGTTTACCGGAATTCCTCTTTTCGTCTCCTTTATTCTGCTGTGCATGTGCGTCAACCTGTTCATCTCCTCCGGATCGGCTAAGTGGGCCATCTTTGCCCCCATCTTCGTGCCGATGTTCATGATGCTCGGCTATCACCCCGGCTTCACTCAGGTGCTTTACCGGATGGGCGACTCCCCGACCAACTGTTTCACTCCCATGAGTCCCTACATCTGGATGGTGCTTGAAGTTGCCAAGACCAAATATGACAAGGATCTCAAGATCGGCACCCTCGTCGCCGGCCTGATGCCCATTGCCTTTATCCTGCAGTTTGCATGGATTATTTTCTTCATCGTATGGTACCTGATCGGATTGCCCTACGGCCCCGGTGTGACCCACCTCCTGCCCCCCGGTGTACTTTGAGTCCATTCCGTCATTTGTCATCCAGATTGAGGTTCTTTCCTTTCGAATGGTTATATAGTTTTTAACTTTTCTGTGCCATATCTTTCTTCAGAGCAGAAGTGTCCTTTCTGAAAGGACACTTCTGCTTTCTTTTGCTCAAATTCCATCTAATGGGGATGAAAGCAAAATATTTCCATTCATTTTTGTGCATTTTTCCCCTAAAAATTGTGAATTTTCGAATTTGAAATAATTCATAATGTTTTCCCGCCGAATTTTTTGCAGCCAACTTGTCTATGCAAAAAGAAACTTTTTCTTTGTGCAAAACTAACTACGCCTAGATTATGGACAAATTATTTCGGATTTGTTATAATGCATACATAGAAGTTAAGATATCATATAGATTTCCGCTTTCTGAAAAAGCTTCAAAAAATCATGAATTATTCTTTTGCTTTATGCTGCATTTCATCTTTTATTCCTGCTTATTTTCTCCGCAGGTTAGGGCTTATTGGTAATGTGTTTTGTTGCTTTTCGATAAATTCCAATTCCATCATGTAAAGACAGTGTAAACCGCTAGGAGGGATTGTATGAAAGAGTCTGTGATCCGCTCACTGGAGAAAATTGATCTTGAATCCGAAACACTCTGCAAGCTCAGTGACGCAGTCTGGGAAAATCCGGAGACGGCTTTTGCCGAATACCGTTCGGCAGACCTGATCTGCAAGGCGCTTACTGATTTTGGATTTTCTGTAACCCGTCCGGCCGCGGGCATCGAAACCGCTTTTTCCGGACGTTTCGGAAGCGGAAAACCCGTGATCGGCATTCTCGGCGAGTTTGACGCGCTCTCCGGTCTCAGCCAGCAGGCAGGGGTTGCCGAAAAGAAGCCTCTGAACCCCGGCGGCGCGGGACACGGCTGCGGCCACAACCTTCTGGGAGTGGGGTCCCTTGCGGCGGCTCTCGCTGTCAAGGAGTATCTGGAACGGGAAAAATGCTCCGGCACCGTCGTCTATTACGGCTGCCCCGGAGAGGAGGGCGGTTCGGGCAAGGCTTTCATGGCCCGCGACGGGGTCTTTGACGAGTTGGATTGCGCCGTCACCTGGCACCCCTGGGACATCAACGGCGCGAGCTACGAGGAGTCCCTTGCCAATTATCAGATTGCCTATCGCTTCAAGGGAATCAGTTCCCACGCCGCTGCAAGCCCGCATTTGGGCCGCAGCGCCCTCGACGCGGTCGAGCTGATGAATGTGGGGGTTCAGTTTCTGCGTGAACATGTGATTGATTCCGCGCGAATCCACTATGCCATCACCGACGCCGGGGGATTCTCTCCGAACGTCGTTCAGCCTCAGGCCGAGGTGCTTTACCTCATTCGGGCGCCGAAGAACCGTCAGGTGCAGGAAATTTTTGAGCGGGTCAACAAAATCGCGCGGGGCGCCGCGCTGATGACCGAAACAACGATGGAATATGATTTCATCAAATCCTGCTCCAATATGATTCCCAACTACCGGCTCTGCCGCCTGCTGCATGAAAAAATGTCGGAAATCGCGCCACCCACTTATACCGCCGACGAGGTCACCTTTGCGGAGGCAATTCAAAAAAGCTTTGAAAATTCCGCCAATCCCTATGAGGATCAGCTCGGGCGCTATGCAAAAGAGGACGCTGACTTTCTGAAAGCTCAGTTCGGCAAGCCGCTCTTTGACTTTATCGCTCCGCTCGCCCAGCGGATCGGAGATCTCGGCGGCTCAACCGACGTGGGAGACGTCAGCTGGGTTTGCCCCACCGCCCAGATTCTGACCACCACCAAAGCGGCGCTTACCCCCGCCCATTCCTGGCAGCAGACCGCGCAGGGCAAAAGCGGAATCGCTCATAAGGGAATGCTTTATGCCGGGAAGGTCATGGCGGCGGCCGCGATCGAGCTGATTGCCAGCCCGCGTATCGTCGAGGAAGCCAAGCGCGAGCACCGCGAGTCGCTCGGCGGCGAGGCTTACCGCTGTGCCATTCCGAAGGATGTGCGGCCCCGTGCCATCGCGCCCAAATAGTTTGGTGTTGTTTCCCCTGTGCGGCAGGCTGCACTGCCGCACATCGGGAGTAGGCAATATAATTTATTCTGTAGGAGGACTGCTCTATGAGTGCACCCAAAACTGTGGCTCCAAAGAAAGGCGCGGTCGACCGTTTCCTGGACGGCATCGAGCGAGTTTGCAACAAGCTTCCGCCGCCCGCGATCCTGTTCTGCTACCTCTTCGTGATCATCGCAATCCTCGGCGCAATCTTCAGCTTTACCGGAATCACGCTGGAACACCCCGCCACGCATGAGGCAATCGGCGCCAAAAACTTCTTCTCAGGAGAAGGCGTTCAGTGGCTGCTCGACAACCTCGTCAAGAACTTCACTGGTTTTGCACCGCTCGGCCTGGTCATCACCATGACGCTGGCCATCGGGTTCTGTGAAGAGTCCGGCATGATCATGTCGATGCTCCGCAGCGGCCTGAAAAATGTTCCTCCCACCATCGTTCCCTATGTCATCGCCTTTATCGGCACCGTCGGCAACATCGCTTCCGACACCGCGATGGTTGTCATCCCGCCAATGGCGGCTATCGTCTACATGGGCGTCGGCAAGCATCCGATCGTCGGTATGATCGCCGGTTATGCCGGCGCACAGGCGGGCTTCACCGCCAACCTGATGATCGCGGGCACCGACTCGCTGCTTCAGGGCCTGACCAATGAAGCGATCAAGAGCTTCCTGCCTGACTCAACCTTCACCGTCGACGTCACCTGCAACTGGTTCTTCATGATGGCCTCCACCTTCCTCTGCTCGATCGTGATCGGCTTTGTCTGCAACAAGATGGTTGACCATCGCTTCGGCAAATACGAAGGCGAAAATCAGGAAAAACTGGAAGCGGTGTCCGAAGCGGAAAGCAAGGGCCTTCGCAATGCCGGCATCGCCGCCCTGATTTACCTCGCCATCATCGTGATCGGCTACTTCTTTGGCCCGCTCGCACTGATTAAAGAGGATGGCGCCCGCGCTTTCGTCGGTTCCCCTCTGCTCAAGGGCCTGATTCCGATTCTGTTCTTCTTCTTCTGCATCCCCGGTATCGTCTACGGCGTTACCCTCAAGAAGTTCAAGAACACCACCGACATCAACAGGGCGATGGTCAAGCAGATGAGCGCGATGGGTTCCTATGTGGTCTTCTGCTTCTTCTGCGGCCAGTTCCAGAAGCTGTTCGCATGGACCAAGCTCGACACCATGCTCGCGATCTCCGGCGCCGACGCCCTCAAGGCCATCGGGTTCACCGGAATTCCGCTCTTCGTCGCATTTGTTCTGGTCTGTATGGTCGTCAACCTGTTCATCTCCTCCGGTTCGGCCAAGTGGGCGATCTTTGCCCCGATCTTTGTGCCGATGTTCATGATGCTCGGCTATCACCCCGGATTTACCCAGCTTCTGTACCGTCTGGGTGACTCCCCGACCAACTGCTTTACTCCCATGAGCCCTTACATCTGGATGGTCCTCGAGGTCGCCAAGACCAAATATGACAAGGACCTCAAGATCGGCACCCTCGTTTCCGGCCTGATTCCGATCGCGATGGTTCTTCAGGTTGCCTGGATCATCTTCATGGTAATCTGGTTCATTAGCGGCGCTCCGATCGGCCCGGGCGTCGGTTCCGCTCTCCCCGCCGGAATCATGTAAGAAAAAGCTTGCAGCAGCTTTTCTTCTCCTGTATGATGGAGTCAGGACAACGGCCTCGGCCTTCGGCCGGGGCCGTTTCCCTATCCCGCTATTTCAAAGCAAAGGAGTCTTTTGTATGGACCGGAAGCTATCCGATTCGGCCCTCCGATATCTGGAGGACAACCACGAGACGCTGATTGCGCTCACCCGGGAGCTCTGCGGCATCTGCGCCCCTTCCAACCACGAGGAAAGGCGGGCGGAGTTTTGCTGCAGATGGCTGAAGAATCTGGGGACGGAAAACGTCTATATTGACGAGGCGCTCAATGTCATCCTTCCCATCGGCTGTGAGGGCAGCGACGACATCACCATTTTTATGGCGCATATCGATACGGTGTTCCCCGATACCGAGCCAATGCCCCTGCGGGAAGAAAACGGCAGGCTTTACTGTCCCGGGGTTGGGGATGACACCGTCAATGTCGCCATGCTGATGCTGATCGCAAAATATCTTTTGGAGCAAAGGATTACCCCCTCCCACGGAATTGTCTTCGCCATGAACAGCGGCGAAGAAGGGCTGGGCAATCTCAAGGGAAGCCGGGCTCTGATGCAGGCGTTTGAAGGGCGAATTCGGGAAGTCTACTCCTTTGACGGGGGATACGATCTGGCCTGCAACGCGGCGGTGGGTTCGATCCGCTACCGGGTGGAAGTCAAAACCGAGGGCGGACACTCCTATGCGGCCTTCGGAAATCGCAACGCCATTTTTTATCTTTCGCAGCTCATTCAGACTCTTTACAGTATGCAGCCCCCGAAAACCGGGATAAAAACCAGCTTTAACGTCGGAAAAATTTCGGGCGGCACTTCAGTTAACACCATCGCCCAGCAGGCGGAGATGATGTTTGAATACCGCTCCGATCTGCGGGAAAACCTCGACGCCATGCAGGAGTTTTTTGCGGCGGCCGTGGAGACGACCCGCCGGATGGTTTCGGAGGTCAATGTGGAGGTCATCGGGCTTCGTCCCTGCATGGGAGAGGTTGATCCCATCCGCCAAAAAGCGATGGAGCAGCGGTATGCCTCTCTGCTCAAAACATACTGCGGGCTGAAACCGGAATTCCACCCCTCCTCAACCGACTGCAATATTCCCTTTTCCATGGGAATTCCCGCGCTGGCTTTCGGCGGATATCTCGGTGAGGGAGCGCATACCCGTGAAGAATATATTGAACTTGAAAGCCTGAAAAAAGGCTTCCCGCTGCTGATGGCCACCGTGCTCGGCAGCCTCTGAGATGAAAACGAAAAGGAGAAGCCCATATGTTTCAAAATTTTCAGGCATGGAAGCTGCACAGCTTCGAAGATTATCTGACCTTTCTGATCGTTATCCTTGCCGGAATTATGATCTTCAAATTTGCAATTCAGAAAATTTATAAGCACCGCAATGATGCGTACGCCCTCAAACTTGTTCGGAAAAAGCTCAAATATCCCCGGCAGAGCGCCCGTGTTTTCCACAACGTCACCCTCTCGTTCGGCGGGCAGCCGCTGCATTACGATCATCTTCTGATTGATGCGGCGGGAATTGTCGCCATACGTTCCATCGGCTGGGGCATCCGGATTTACGGCCAGCCCGACCAGCCATCCTGGAAAGCAATGGACAATAAAACTGAAAAGATGATTGAAAATCCGGTTGCCAAACTGACCGACAGTTTTGAGCCGCTCCGCAGCGGTCTTGCGTCCAAAGAAATTTACAGTCTTTCGATTGAGCCGCTGGTCATTTTTGCAGACCCATTTGCCACACCTGAGCTTTACCTTGGCCGGGATTCCTGCTGCATCCCGTTTAGCGGGCTGAAAAACTGGAAAAAGCAGAGACAACTGCGCGCGGCAAACAAGTCACAGAAGCTTGATGTCAATCAGATCGCCTCTGTGATCGAGGGAGCAATTCAGTAAAAAAGAGGACTGCCTCGGCAGTCCTCTTTTTTTACTCTTGCGGAAGAACGGACTTCCTTTAGAAACACCCCGGAAAAGCCGCACGGCCGGCAGACTGTTCAATGAACCATAAGTCCGAGGCATGTTCCAAGAGAGAGAATCATTCTGCCCGTCTCTTCGGACGGGCAGAACACAGACGACAGGCACTTACTGCTCCATAACTGGCAGAACGTGCGCGCAAGCAGGCCGCGCCCGGTAAGGCGGCGGACGCAGCCGCCGCGCCGGCCCAGAACGTGCGCGCGAGCGGGGCGGGGTGCCGTCCTTCGCTTGGACGCGCCGGGCGCCAGGCAGGCGGGGAGAAAGCGAACAGACGGGAAAAGCAATCCGCGGGCCGCCTTGATTCACAGCAGAAAAAGGATAAAAAGCCATGGGCATCTGCCCTGAGCAGGTCTTGATGGAGCTTGTGCAAACCGCCGGCATGTCCGATGGCCATGATTCTCAGAAGTCTAAAATAACCACCGGCTTAATCAGGCTACGCGGTTTGTCCTTCATCAGCATCAGCGCCTTTTCGATGTTTTCCATCCCCTGAAAACGGTGGGTGATCAGATGGGAAGGGTCCAGACGTTTGGATTCAATCAGCGAAACCAGCTTCTCCATCCTTCGGCGGCCGCCCGGCATCAGACCTCCCGCAATCGTCTTGTGCCCCATGCCGGCTCCCCACTCAGCGCGCGGGATGCGGACGTACTCCCCTTCTCCGAGATAGTTGACATTGCCGATCACCCCGCCCGGCTTGAGCATTCGAACCGCAGAAGCAAAGGTATCGACGTCTCCGCCCGCGATAATGACCCGATCCACCCCGCGTCCTGAGGTCAAATCGTTGATTTGATCCGCAATGTCACCGTCGCGGTAATTGACGACCGTTGTGGCGCCATATTTGCGCGCGGCCTCAACGCAAACCTCGCGGGAGCCGACCGCGTAGATCCGCGACGCTCCCCGCAGGGCCGCTCCCGCAACCGACATCAGTCCCACCGGTCCGATACCGATGACGCAGACGCTGTCCCCGAAGCGGATGTCCGCCAGCTCCGCCCCATGCAGTCCGGTGGGGATCATATCGCTGAGCATCACAGCCGAAACGGGGTCCACCTTTTCAGGCAGCAGGGCAAGGTTCCCGTCGGCATCGTTCACATGGAAAAGCTCCGCAAAGACCCCATCCTTGATGTTGGAAAATTTCCATCCGGCGAGCATCCCCCCCGAGTGCATCGAGAATCCGCCCTGTGCCTCGATGCTGTTCCAATCGGGAGTGATCGCGGGGACGATCACACGGTCCCCCGGCTTAAAATCCCGAACCAGAGCTCCTGTTTCCACAACCTGCCCGACGCACTCGTGGCCGAGGATCATGTCATGACGTTCCCCCACCGCGCCCTCCCATACGGTGTGAATATCCGAGGTGCAGGGCGCGACCACCAGCGGGCGCACAAGCGCGTCGAGGGGTCCGCACTGCGGACTGTCCTTGGTAATCCAACCTGCTTCCCCGATCTTGAGCATTGCATAGCCTTTCATAAAATACCTCCCTTGCCGCCGTTTGAGCCAGCGGATTCAAGGGTTATTCTGCCCGTCTTTCTTCAAAAATACCAAAACGGCGCCGCCAAATGCAAAAGGCATTGAGCGGCGCCGTTTTAACCGTGCAAAATATGCGGATCAGGTCCGCCGGACATTCGGATTTGTGCCGGGAAGTCGCTCTCCCATCCATCTCCGCAGGAGCAGGAGAATCCGTTCGCGGCAGGGCTCACGCAGCAGCTCATGCCGGGCTCCCGATTCCAGATGCAGCGTCAGATCCTGCGTCCCGGCCTCCAGCAGCCACGCCGCAACCTGGCGCACGCCGCGTCCGTTCTCCCCCACTGGATCACATGCACCAGAAAGAAGCAGAACCGGCAGGGAAGACTCCACCTGTCCGGCCCACCTTGGCCCCGAAACCAGAGCCAGTGTTTCCAGAACAGCGCGGTAGGCTCCCAGTGAAAGGACAAAGCCCATCTTGGGATCGGTATCGAAGGCTTCGACCTCCGCGGCAAGGCTTGACACCCAGCAGTGCGGAGAGGTTTCTCCCGGAAAATGCCGCGCAAAGATAAAGTTGGCCAACCGGTCATAGGCGGCACTCTGACATTCAGGCCCGAATATTCCTGCCAAAATGCGGGTGGCCGGCAGCGCGAAGCAGCGAAGTCCCACGCTCTCCCCCGCCGTTCCGCTGAGAATTACACCATTCAGAGACGACGCCAGACGTCGGTCTGTCAGGGCGGCGCGCACCACAAAGGAGCCGAAGGAATGCCCCATCAGGAAGCAGGGCAGTCCGGGATGCTCGCGGCGAATCCCCCGCAGAAACCTCCGGCAGTCGGCCGCAAGATGGCCGGTTCTCGCCCCATCAGGCAGAATTCCTCCTCTTCCGTCAAGGAGAGAGCCGCCGTGCCCGAGCTGATTGTATCCACAGACAAGAAAACCTGCCCGGGTCAGTGCGGCGGCAAGGTGCTCATAACGCTCCACGTGTTCCTGCATCCCATGCACCAGCACCAGCATCGCGCGCGGTGCGCCCGGCGGATGCCAGGCCACCGCTTCCACCGGGACTCCTCCAATGGAGGAAGGGAAGGTAAGCCTTTCCTTCCAAATTTTTTGTTTTTCCATCTCCATGCTCCTCCCCCATGTCCACACGGCCTTTTCTTTCAGTTTGCCGCCCGCGGGTCAAAAAATTCTCTCCGGGTCCGCTCAACTTTTCCCAAGCCCGAGCTTATGCTGAGAGTGACCCATTTTATGTTGAGGATGATTTCCATTGAACGAATCCAATGAAAAGAAGCTGGTGATCGTCTGGCTCAGTGTTGATAAGCAGGCTGCCATCGACATGGCTCTGCTTTATGCGCGCGACAGCCTGATCAACGGCTGGTGGAACCAGATTGAACTGATCCTGTGGGGGCCTTCGGTCGAGAGCGCCGCCGAAAGCGAGGCGGTCCAGCAGGAACTGGCGCTGCTTCAAAACCTCGGCGTTCAGATCGGAATCTGTCTCGCCTGCGCGGTGCGCTATGGCGTCTCACAGAAGCTCTCCGACCTTGGTTTTGAGGTTCGGGGAATGGGCGAACACCTCACCGATCTTCTGAAAAGCTCCAGCCCCGTCTTCGTGGTGTAACAAATGGGAAACGAAGGGCGCGCCGGTTCTTCTAAACCCGCGCGCCCTCTTTGCCGTCACAGGGGCGAATCAAATCCTGCACAGTGACGGAATCGGTCACCGCCCGCACTGCCTCGTCAATCCTCGCCCAGAGGGAAAGCATATGGCAGTTTTCGGACATTTTACAGCAATGCTCCGGGTCCTCCACACAGTGGTGCGGCAGATAGGGTGTTTCCATGACGGTAAGCACCTGCGTTACCGTTATCTCATCCGCGGGGCGCAGAAGCTCAAAGCCTCCTCCCATCCCCTTGACGCTGCGGACAAACCCTTCTCTGGCCAATTTTGCCGCAATCCGCTCCAGCATTTTTTCCGAAATACCCTCCAGCTCTGAAACCGCAGAGGTGGTAATCCTTTCGGGCGCCCTCTCGGCGACCCGCGACAAAAAGCGCAGCGCATAACGGGTGTTGGTCGATATTTTCATCCGATCACTCCCTCCGCCGCCCGGTGACGGGGGCGCGGTGTTTGCGGGGCTATAATCACCCCAAACTGATATGTTTATTATATTATACCATTTTGGCGGGATTTGTCAATCTTCTTTTCCTTGGGCGGCTGCTGGAAATTGCTTCTGAAATATGCTATACTGCATGTAAAAAGCCGCATGATACGTATCCGGACACCCTCCGGGTCTGGAACCGCCGCCGATCAATGGGGCGGAGGGGTTATACGGTGGAAAATGTTTGAAGCTGCAAGGAGGTTCCCATGACACCCAAGGAAGAATTTACAGCACTATATCAGGCACACATTACCCGTCCCGGCGCGGACAAGCTGCTGGCCTTTTTGGAAAAAAGTGATTTTTTCCTTGCTCCCGCTTCGACCCGCTTCCATCTTGCCTGCCGCGGCGGACTGCTGGAGCACAGTCTCAACGTCGGAAGACTGATGCTGCGCTATTCCGACGAGGCGCCCGAAAGCCTCGCAATCTGCGGGCTGCTGCATGATCTCTGCAAGACGAATTACTACAAGGAAAGCACCCGCAACGTAAAAAACGAGGCCACCGGACAGTGGGAAAAGCAGCCGTTTTTTCAGGTCGAGGACAGCTTTCCTTATGGTCATGGGGAAAAATCCGTCTACATGATTGAGCAGTTTTTCCGGCTCAAGGCCCCCGAAGCGATGGCAATCCGCTGGCATATGGGCGGTTTTGACGACGCCGTCAAGGGAGGAAGCTTTTCCATTTCCAAGGCATATGAACGCTATCCCCTCGCCGTCAAGCTGCACCTCTGCGACATCGAGGCGACCTACCTGATCGAGGCACGCCAATCCAGCGCACAGTAAAACAGCGGGCGCCGAAGGGCCGCAATTTTGACAGGCTGCTGATGAAGCGGCCTGTTTTTGCATCTTGATTTTTTCTTTCCGCCATATGGATTGGTGGGAACGCCGCTGATGTGGACCTAGTGCGGTCATTGCAGCCCATTCTGCAATTTAATCCGCCGTCTTCCCGTTTTTGGCGGCCGTCCGGCCTGTCCAGCCGGTCCAGCACATGGATTTTTATCGCTTTTGCGTATTCATGCGATTGCCTGCCTTGCAAAGAGGCTGGTCGAACGCGTCAGTATCCCAATCACAATGATCTGCGTGGGAACCAACACCGTGCACTGCACACCGCGCGCAATCAACAGTTTTTCGAACGGAGAGCCATACAGCAGCGAAATCCAAAGCGTATTAAGCAGCAGACTACAGCAAAGCTGGGTAACCGCCACCGCGCAGATCACGCGTGGCATGGTCCGCTTTTTGTGCAGCAGCAAACCAAAAAACATCCCGTTAAGAAACGCTGTGAGGGTGAATCCGGGAAAATATGCGCCGATCGGAAACAACAGCGCGCCAATCAAATCGCCCACCGCACCAACCGCGCCGCCTGCCAGAGGGCCATACAGCATGGCCGCTAATACCAGCGGTACGAAAGCAAGGCCAATCTTAATATTCCATGCCGAAATGGAGCAAAAACGGGAAAGCACAATTTCAATAGCGGTGAGCAGGCCGAGCATAACAATTGTCCGGGACCCTGTTTTTTTCTCTTGCATGATACCATCTCTCCCTATCTGTGTTGCCACAAGGGAGAAACCATTTCCCCTGTGACAGCGGATGCGGACACAGCAACGCGCAGCTCTCTGCGGCTCCTTCGTCCGGCAGCAACTCCCATCCGCCGGCACTTGACGTGCTGTTCCTACTCTGTCAAATTTTTACCTCTGTCCTTCAGCGGGCGGCGCGGTGCTTTTCCGCATTTTGCGGCACTTTTGCGAAACGCCCGCGCATACCTCCGGGGTAGCTCCACCAAATTTAGGCGGTATCTTATATTTTTAGCCCTCCCCGCGATAAGCGCGCCAGATCAATGCGGCGAAGGCGTAGCCTCCGATTACATTGCCCGCCGTCACCGGAATAAGATTATGCATCAAAAAATTCATCCAGTTCAGCACTGTGAGGTCCGCGCCGCTCTCGAGCGCACACGCGGCCCATTCCGGCACCATCTTTGCAAAAAGTCCCGCGGGAACATAATACATATTCGCCACGCAGTGTTCAAAGCCGCCCATCACAAAAAATGCAACCGGGAGATATCCGCCGATCGCCCGTCCGGCGATTGTTTTGCCGCACAGCGCGCACATCACCCCCGCACAAACCAGAAGATTACATAAAATGCCAAGCAGCAGCGCGCTGCCCGGATTCATTACGCACTTCACCGACGCGGTGCGCATGACCGCAGCCGCCAGCGCCCCGTCTGCAAGGGACAGCTGTCCGCTGTATACACAAGCCGCAGCCAATGCCGCCGCACCGATAAAGTTTCCGCAATAGACAATCACGAGATTGCGCAGCATTCCCGCGAGGGAAGCTTTTTTTTCCAGCACCGAAACGGCGATAAGGCAGTTTCCCGTGAACAGCTCCGCCCCGGTAAGGATGACGATAATCAGCCCAAAGGGAAAAAGCAGCCCGCTTACGATACGCGCCGCCGCGGCATTGTCAAGCGCACAGGTCACCGTGCCGGATACCACACCGCCCATCCCAATCAAAAAGCCCGCCAAAATCGAAAGCAGCAGCAGTTTTGTAAGCGGATACGCGGTCTTTTTTCGGCCGGTCCCGCTGTATTCCAAGAGGAATTGTGCAGCGTTCAGCATAGCGTTTTCTCCGCCGCTTCGATCACATGCTTTGCCAGCACCGTCGTGGTGACAGACCCGACGCCCGCAGGGACCGGGGTAATCGCCTCCACAATCGGAGCCACCCGGTCGAACTGTACATCGCCGCACAGCCTGCCTTCGCTGTTTACATGGATGCCGACATCCACCACAACCTGTCCGGGATGCACAAACCGCTCATCCAGCATACCCGCTTTGCCTGCCGCCACGACAATGATCTCCGCGTTCTGACAGGCCGCGGGCGTGTCGGCAGTTTTGGTATGGCACATGGTAACGGTGGCGTCCCGGCTCTGGAGCATCATTGAAACCGGCCTTCCGATCACGAGGCTGCGCCCGATCACTGTCACCCGCTTTCCGCGCAGCCCCACGCCGTAATGGTCCAGCAGCTCGATGCAGGCTTGCGCCGTGCAGGGCGGATAGCCCGCGCCATGGCCGGTAAAGACGCTGCCCAGCGAGGAGGCTGTCATGCAGTCAACATCTTTTTCCGGGGCGAGCAGCTCACATGCGGCGGCCTCATCCTCACGGTTGGGCAGCGGACGAAACATCAGGCATCCATGAATGCCCGGATCCCGGTTGATTTCGGTGATTACCGCAAGCAGCTCCTGGCGTGCGCAGCCGGCGGGCAGGCAAAACCGTCTCACATTGATTCCTATTTTGTCACAGCGTTTTATCGCGCCCATTTCATAAGAAATATCATCGGGTCTTTCCCCCACCCGTACAATGGCCAGCACAGGGGCGGTTCCCCTTTCACGCAGAGCCATGGACCGGCGCATCAGCGTCTCGCTCAGCGCCGCGGCGACCGGCGCGCCTCTTAAAATTGTTGCCATACCGCAGCCTCACTTTCTGATTCGGCCGGCCACGCACTGCGCAATTTTTTCCGCACGGGGCAGATATTCCCGCAGCAGTGTGTCCACCGTTTCTTCCATCCGCACCGCAGCGTCCCGATCGCTGAGCGAAGCGGTGTTGACATACACGTTGAGCGCCGCGCTTTCCATGGCTGCTCCACAAAGCAGCGCGCCGCACCCGACATCGGAAACCAGCATTCGGCTTCCCTTTTGCAGCATTGTCTCAAGCAGCTCTACTGACTGGGCACAGCAGCGTACCATCTCCATGGGAGCCTGGCAGGCATTCAGCGCGGCAGCCTCCAGCACCGCTTCCCGGGAGGGGTCCCCTTTGGGGATGGCATACCCCGCCGCCAACGGCGCAAATGCCTGTGCATCGGCATCCACCAGCGCGAGCATCCGCTGCTGCAAATCGCCGCACTGCCGCAGCAGAAAAGCGATATCATCCTGCACACCGGCGTATTTTTTCTTGCCGATCGTAAAGTTGCCCACCATGCTGCACAATGCCGTGCCAAGCGCCGCTGTAAGCGCCGCCGCACCCCCGCCTCCCGGAACCGGCTGTTTGGAGGCCAGCGCAGCGGTAAAATCCGCACAGCTTTGATCGATCATCTTCTTTTCCATACCGTTTCCCCTTTGAAACACCTTTTTCGAATACAGAACAACGCGATGCCGCGGGCAGTCCGGCCGTAAAATCCGCTCCCCATTCCATCCCATTGATGCAGATTGGGACAGCCATTCCAAAGCTGATTCAGGCCGTCTTTCCGGCGCCGCGGCATCCGTTTTATTGGACTCAGAACAGCCCGGAGATTTTTCCGTTCTCGTCCACGTCGATTCTCTCGGCGGAGGGCACCCTGGGCAGTCCCGGCATCGTCATAATATCGCCCGTCAGCGCAACAAGGAACCCCGCGCCTGCCGACACCTTAAGATTGCGCACCGTAATCTCAAAATTGCGGGGCGCTCCCAGCAGGTCCGCGCGGTCTGAGAAAGAATACTGTGTTTTTGCCATGCAAATGGGAAGCTTGTCAAATCCCAGCTCGGTGAGCTGCTGCATCTGCTTTCTCGCATTGGGGGTGAGTATCACACGGTCGGCGCGGTAAATTTTCTTTGCGATGGCGTTGAGTTTTTCCTCAATGGAGTCATTGACATCATAACAGAAGCGGAAGTCGCCGGGCTGTTCGCAGAGACGCACCACTTCTTCCGCAAGCGCCTTTCCGCCCTCGCCGCCCTTGGCCCATACCTCGCTTAGCGCCACAGTGACGCCGAGTTCCCGGCACTTGCGCTCCACGAGTGCAAGCTCTTCCGCTGTATCGGTCGGGAAAGCATTCACCGCCACGACACAGGGCAGGCCAAAGACTTTCGTGATATTTTCCACATGCTGCAGCAGATTGGGCAGACCTTTTTCAAGCGCAGGCAAATTTTCCTGTCCAAGGTCCGCTTTAGCGACGCCGCCATGATTTTTTAATGCCCGTACGGTGGCAACGACTACAACGGCCGATGGCTGGAAACCCGCAAAGCGGCACTTGATATCCAAAAATTTTTCCGCGCCAAGGTCCGCCCCGAAGCCGGCCTCGGTGATGGCGTAATCGCCCAGCTTGAGCGCCATCTTAGTCGCCATCATCGAATTGCAGCCATGCGCAATATTCGCAAAGGGTCCGCCATGGATGAATGCGGGAGTTCCCTCAAGCGTCTGCACAAGGTTGGGCTTGAGCGCATCCTTCAGCAGCGCAGCCATCGCCCCCTCCGCATGGAGATCATGTGCGGTGACCGGCTTTCCATCAAAGGAATAGGCGACGATCATGCGTCCGAGCCGCTCTTTCATATCCGTGATATCGCTCGACAGACAGAGCACCGCCATGACCTCAGAAGCCACTGTGATGTCGAAACCATCCTCGCGGGGTGTGCCGTTTGCTTTACCGCCAAGGCCGTCCACAATATTGCGCAGCTGTCGGTCATTCATGTCCACCGCGCGCCGCCAGGTAATGCGCTTACAGTCGATGCCAAGCGCATTCCCCTGCTGGATGTGGTTATCAAGCATGGCGGCCAGCAGATTGTTCGCCGCGCCAATCGCGTGAAAATCTCCGGTAAAATGCAGATTGATGTCCTCCATCGGCACCACCTGTGCATATCCGCCGCCCGCGGCACCGCCCTTGACTCCAAATACTGGTCCAAGCGAGGGTTCCCGCAATGCCACCATGACATTCTTGCCCAGTTTTTTGAGGCCATCTGCAAGGCCAACCGTCGTTGTCGTCTTTCCCTCGCCCGCAGGAGTGGGGTTGATCGCGGTGACGAGTACCAGTTTTCCGTCAGGGCGATCCCCGTCTTTGAGCATATTGTAATCAATTTTTGCCTTGTAATTGCCGTAAAGTTCCAGATATTTCTCATCAATACCGGCCGCTGCCGCAATTTCAGTGATCTTTTTCGGTTTGCAGGACTGTGCAATTTCAATATCGCTCATAAAAGCCATCTCTCTTCATTCCTTTCAGTTATAACGAGAACAAAAAGTATTCCCGCCCGTTTCGCCGGGCGGGAATGACCCGTTGTTCACATGTGGCCCTACACCATTTGGAGCATTGCACACAATGCAACTCTTATCAGACTAAGTATGTATGCAGCGCCGTTTTAGATTTTTTGTTCGGCAAAGTACAGTTTACAAGGGACTACACAGGGTAGGTATCTGACGGGAGGGGTTCCGCCCGTCAGATTTTCCATGTGATATTCAAACTATCGCTTGTGGCGGCTATGGTGGTAATCATCAAATCCACCACACGCCGCTTGTCATCAAAGGATACATCCTCCCAAGTGTCGAGGTAGCCGGAAATCTGGCTGACCTGTTCCGGGCTGATGGCTTCCACCGTCAGCTCAGCTATCTGCTTCACAAGTTCCTGCTTGCGTCCGTCCAGTTCCGCTATCTTCACATTCACATAGGAGAGCAGGACATTGTTTGCGCCCGTCAGACTGTCCACCAGTTTTTCAATCTCGCTGTCCACATGGGCAAGCTCCACTTGCAGTGCTGCAATTTTCGGGTTTGCCTTTGCCGCTTTCTTTCTGCCTGTCAGCGTCTTGTAGCTTGCCAGTTTCTTTACCATCTGCTGATAGACCACCGCTTCCAGTTCGGAAGTGATGATTTTCCCGCATCCGGCACAGCTTTTATTGTCCAGCCGTTTTGTGCAGCGGAGATATTGCTTTCTCACAGGATTGTTAATGCTCATAAGCGCATACCCGCAGTTTCCGCACTTGATTTTTCCCGCCAGCCATGTGTGGGTGGCTTTCCGGGCAGACTGTATTTTCATGTTGTTCATCAGCTTCTTCCGGCAGGTCAGCCAGATGTCGGAGGGGACAATGCCCTCATGGGGAGCCAGTACCAGCATTTGGTCTTTCAAGTCGTTCTTTTTGCTGGGCTTCACATCTCGCCCTTGATACAGATAGCAGCCGTTCATGCCTGTAAAATCGGCAGCGTCATTGACAATGACTGTCCCTTGACTTTTGAAAAACTCGTACACATCAAGGTCTGCCTGCACATAGACAGGATTGCGTAACATCTGCGCCAGCGTGGGGCGTATCAGTTCTTTGCCATGGAACAAAATCCCCTGTTCCGCAAAGTACCGGGTAATGTCCCCGTAGGAGGTAGTGGGCTGGGCGTACATTTCAAATATCAGCCGGATATTTGCCGCTTCGTCTGGATTTACCACCAGCTTTTTTGTGTTGATACCGTCCATCTTAATCGGCTCTGTATGGAAGCCGTAAGGGGCTTTCCCGCCCATCTTGAAACCTCTCTGGCTACGGGAATAGTAAGCGTCCGTTACCCGCTTCTGTATGGTTTCCCGTTCAAGCTGGGCGAACACGATACAGATATTCAGCATCGCCCGCCCCATCGGGGTGGAGGTATCAAACTTTTCCGTAGAGGACACAAACTCTACATTGTACTGTTGGAACAGCTCCATCATATTGGCAAAGTCCAGAATGGAACGGCTGATACGGTCGAGCTTGTAAACCACGACCTTTGCAATCAGCCCCCGCTTGATGTCCCGCACCAGTTCTTGAAACTTCGGACGGTCTGTGTTCTTGCCGCTGTATCCTTTGTCTGTATATTCCTTGCAGTTCCCGCCTTTCAATTCGTATTTGCAAAACTCAATCTGGCTTTCAATGGAAATGCTGTCCTTTTTGTCTACCGATTGTCTTGCATAGATTGCGTCTATTCGATTGTTCATATT
>JACRTB010000032.1 GCA_014385025.1 Yanshouia hominis
AAATAGGGGTTTTCGACCGTCAGGGTGATCTTTTCTCCCCCCACGGCGGTCAGGAAGGCGTCTACGCTCCCCTCGCCGCCGTCGGCCACCGGGATCGAAACAACCTCGCACCCCGGATAATAGGTATGGATGCGCTCCTTCATGATCGAGCAGATCTCGGTCGAGGACAGCGTCCCCTTGAAGGAATCGGGAATCAGCACTGCTTTTTTCATGGGCGTTCCTCCACTCAGGGCAGCTTCTACCTGTTTACCACATTTTCCGGTGCACCGGCAAGATAGGCTTTCACGTTTTCCACTGTAATGTCCATGATCCTCTGACGGCTTTCCTTAGGCGCCCAGGAGATATGGGGGGTAATGATGCAGTTCCTTGCTTTGAGGAGAGGATTGTCCGTCTTGATTGGCTCGGTGTAAACAACATCAAGTCCGGCTGCTGCTATTTTTCCGTTGTTGAGAGCATCCGCCACATCTTGCTCGTTGATCAGCTGCCCTCTGGCATTGTTGATCAGAATGACACCATCCTTCATTTTAGAGATGGCTTCCCGATTGATCATACCGGTGTTTTCCGGAGTGAGGTTGCAATGCAGGGTAATCACATCCGCACCGGCAAACAGCGTTTCCAGATCAACATATTCAGCGATCTCTCGGCCAGAATCATTGGGATAGAGATCATAGGCCAGCACATTCATGCCAAGCGCCTTTGCAATGCGGCCCTCCGCTTGCCCAATGCGGCCAAATCCGATAATACCAATCGTCTTGCCCTCCAACTCAATGAGCGGATAGTCCCAATAGCACCAGTCGATGTTACCGGCCCAGTTTCCCGCATGAACGGACTCGCTGTGATGGCCGATGTGATGGCAAACCTCCAGCAGCAGAGCGATAGAAAACTGGCTGACGGAGGCCGTACCGTATGTAGGAACATTCACAACCGGGATTCCCTTTTCCCTTGCATAAGCATAATCCACGACATTGTAGCCAGTGGCAAGAACAGCGATCAGCTTTAACGCCGGACACTGATCGATGGTCTTGCGGGAAATGGGGGTCTTGTTGAGAATAACAATTTCTGCTCCCTGCATACGCTCTGCTATCAGGGGAGATTCCACATAGGAGGTCCGCTCGTAAACCGTCAAATCCCCCAACTTTTCAAGTTCTCCCCAGCTCAAATCACCGGGGTTTTCGGTATAACCGTCTAATACTACTATTTTCATGATTATGACCATTCCTATTACAATAAATTTGGACAGGAAAGTCGGGCAGTCAGTCCGGCTTCCTTCCATTTTGTTCCTACAATAAGAGAAGCAACTGGCTAACCTACCATTCCTTGAGCGTTTGTGCCCGTCGGAAAGACTGTTAGCCATCCTTTTGTTGTAGCGTTCGATATGAGTAGGTTGAGCTTACTCGAAACATCGGAGAGTTCGTGTCACAAAATAGTTTGAATCGGCAACAAATACTATTACGTTTACCTACTGTCGCTTCCAATAAGTTCATGCGAATCTATTATGGAACCAGCCTATTTGGAGAAACCTTGGTTTGTTTTCCTGCGGCTTCCCTTCTATACGCCGTTGCTGATGATGGTGACATTCTGATGCGCGGCGACCTATTTTGATGCGGTTGGTAGAACCTTCGATGCTCCTTGAGGAGATGTGCCTGTAATTATACCCTTCTAGGACTGGTGCATACCACCAGTTGTACTATTTAGTTTTGATTTGGCGGTTTGACCGGGCTGTATTTCTTGTCAGTTCCACTATCAGCGTTGCAGATTTTCATCTGCATATGCCCGCACTTTTATAAGTGCATCGGACAGCATAGAAATATCCGATCCCTGCGTGATGAAATTCAGACGCCCCCTAAACTTATTGCAAAGTTTTGCACTGGAATGGAGAGAAAATAACTTACCATGTGATTCACAGGCATCCGCGACTTTAGAAATGGCGTCACATTCCGTTTGACTCATAATTTCACCGGGAATACCAAGCGAGATGGATAAGTCATTCGGACCAATCAGAAGTGCATCAATTCCATCCACAGCAGCAATTTGTTTAGCGTGTTCAACCCCAAGTTTGGTTTCGATTTGGGCGATTACCATGTTATGCGAAGCTATGAGCATGAAACGATATGAATTAACAAAAGAACAATGGGAACGAATCAAGCTGCTGCTACCACCGAAAGAAACAGGAAAGCGGGGCCGTCCCTGGAAGGATAACCGGATCATGCTCAACTGAATGCTCTGGATCGTCCGGAGCGGCGCTCAATGGCGTGAGCTGCCGGAGACCTATCTATATACGCCCGATTCGCCAAATGGCGGGATGACGGCACTCTGGAAGCGGTATTCCACACACTGTCTGCGGACGCGGATATGGAGAACCTGAGCATGGACTCCACTTGCGTAAAGGTGCGTGAAAGCGCAAACAGCGGGAAAAAACGGCAGATAAGGCGGGTGGAACACAAAACTCCACGCTGTCGTAGACGGTCTGGGAAACCCGGTGGAGTTCTTTCTCTCCGCTGGAAATGACCACGATTCGATTCACGCTGTTGAACTGCTGAAAAAGGTCAGAATCGGCGGGAGTATCGTGCTGGCAGACCGGGCCTATGGCTCCCGGACGATTCGGGAATATATCTCAGCGCAAGGGGCCGGCTATGTGATCCCGCCGCAGAGCAACGTTTCCGATCCCTGGCCGGTTGACTGGCATCTGTATAAAGAGCGTCATCTGGTGGAGTGTTTTTTCCAGAAAATCAAGTGGTTTCGCAGAATCGCCATTAGATATGACAAGTCGGCCGCTTCCTTCCTGGCCTTTGTGTATCTTGCCTCCATCGCTATTTTGTTGCTTTAGCACAATCTCCGCCTTTTTCAAACAAGGCCTAGTCTTGTGCTGGGAAGAAATCAGTCTTCTAGCAATCCCCATGCCCGATTTAGAACACGTTTTGTGTTTGCGAGAACGATTTCCTCGTCCTCACCGGGGCGCAGAGTAACCTCCATGGACAGAACATACGGATTCTCTGCGTTGAAGAAACCTTCTTCTTTCATAACCCTCAAGTAATCCAACAGTTCTTCCGTGTCATTAGCACTATTAGGATAACCAAAACGGGGATGAAGATCACCGTAACCGTCACAACCCTGTTTAACGACTGCATTGCCAAAATGGAAATGCGTAATATAAGGGCGCAGAGTGCGAATTACAAAACGACTGGTCTCATAGGTTGTGGGGAAGTGACTTAAGTCAACTAACAGGCCAAAATTGTTGTGAGTCGTGCGCATATCAGCGGCAAATTTGGCAGCATAGGGAGCGGGACCAATGAGGACAGCCTTGTCCATATCAAAGTCAAAGACTTCACATTCCACGTTCATAGACTTAGATGCTGCATAACTACAGACGGCTCGGGTTGTTTTGAGTAGCTGTTCATATGATTGATCCTTGGTGATATCGTCCCACTTTCCGGCGAGGAAAGCAATGCCTTTGGCACCTAAATATTCTGCTTCATCGACAGCCTCAATCAAAGTTGCTTCAGCTTTCTTTCTCTCTTCTTCGTCGATTGCATTTGGATTCAGCTTAGGGCCAAGTAACCGGGGTTGTGCTCCATAGCACACCTTCAGATGGCTCTGCTCCAACAATGCCTTTGCTTCAGCATTTTTTTCCCCATAACCCTTCAGCTCAATAGCATCAAAGAAATCGTCGGCACAAATTGCCTTCAGGGATTCCATGGAATCGCGCTTCGGATAGCTCATCCACTGAATAATACCTACTTGAAAATATTTATGGATTGATTCACGCATAAAAACCTCCGCAATTTTCCATATAAACGGAACAGTATTTATTCCTGCATTCCACCGGTGGTTGTCCGGCGGAATGCAGACTATAGATAGATTAGTGGACTAACAAACGGTGATTACTCCTCGGGGGCCCAAGACTTGATATTTACAATGGAGTCGCCCATATCGCACAGTTGCGTTTTGGCGCAGAGGGCATCAATCAGGTAGCAGCGTCCAGAAGCCACAGTAGACGCCTTTGCGCGTACAAGTGCTGCTTGCAGTTCTTCAGGACTAAACACGCGCTCTGCCACACAGCCATAGGCCTCTCCCAGTTTCACATAGTCAATAGTGCCATCCTGGTTGTAAGGCATTTCTACCGCATACTCGAAGCCGTATCCCTTCTGATTCTGGCGAATCAGGCCAAGATAAGCATTATTCACGACGACTACAATAAGGGGCTTCTTAAATGCAGAAGCAACTGCGATTTCCTCTCCCATAAAGGTCAGGCCGAAGTCACCAACCACAGTAACACTGTTACAGTCAGGATTTGCTACCTTCGCGCCAAAAGCTGCAGGAATCTCATAACCCAATGTGCCAGCGCCGCCGGATGGCAGGTATTTTCTGGCTTTATTGATAGTCTGCAGCTGACCGCCCCAAATCTGGGTGATACCGCAGCCGGCAGTAAAGTAGGTTTCATCATCAAATGCTGCGTTGATCTCATGGAACACCCGATGAGGCATCAGGGGTGCACAGTCATAATCAGTCTTTCGGGCCAGCTCTGCACGCAGGGCAGGCAACTCGGCAGCGCGATCAGGGTTTATGGATTTTAAGCCAGCGGACTTTGATTCGGCAATCAGAGCTTCAGTAGCCAGCTTAGCATCAGCGACAATACTCAGGTCTGGAGCAAAAACCATGCCAATCTGACCGGGTTCGATATTGATGTGGATGAACTTTCGACCCTCACAATAAGTCTTCAGGTCTCCGGTATGACGGTCAGAGAAGCGGTTGCCAATGCCAAGGATCAAATCGGAATCAAGAAACACCCGGTTGCCGATGGGCTGACCTACCTGAATACCAACATGGCCAGCATTTAGAGGGTGCCCCTCAGGAATTCCACCCTTAGCCTGGTAAGTAGTAATCACGGGGATCTGCAACATTTCTGCAAACTCGACTACCTGATCGGTGCACTCGCTGATGATGCAGCCGCCGCCCATAATAATGGCAGGAGACTTACTTTCACCGATCATCTTGACTGCCTGCTTAATCTTCTCTATGTCCGGAGTCACAACAGAAATTTCTCGGGGAACATAGCTATCAATGTCAAAATCAAATTCTGCTTTTTGAACATCCAGAGGAAACTCAATCAGGACGGGGCCGGGGCGACCTTCACGCATGAGGAAAAATGCCTCGTTCATAATTGCGGGCAAATCCTCAGCCTTCATGACACACCAAGCCTTTTTGGTAACCGTTTTTGCGATACTCGGCATATCAACACACTGGAAGGGTTCCTGCTTCAGTTGGTTTGTATTGGCCTGACCCACAACGCAGAGAACAGGCATGGAGTCAATGAATGCTGTGTATAGACCGGTCACGAAGTTTGTTGCGCCTGGGCCTGCGGAGCAAATTGCCAAGGCAATCTCGTGCTTGGCACGCTGATAGCCGTCAGCGGCATGCACACATGCTTCTTCATGCCGCATCGTAAAATGCTCGACAGGTGCGTTTTCCATGTATTTATAAACCGGGTTGATGGCGGCTCCGGGGATGCCGAAGGCAGTCCTAATGCCTTCTTTGCACATAATTTCAACCATTGCCTGGGCAGCAGTCATTTTCATATTTCTATTCTCCTTCTTGATTTAAAATTCACTGTGTATTCAAAATTAGTGCAGAGAAATGAAGTCAGCTCTCCTCCCATCAAATCATTCTCATCTTTAGAGGCTGTATTCATAATCGCTTCAAGAGGGTATGGAAATGAGAAATCTTGACCATGGTCTCTTCAGAAGAAATGGAGATTTCATAGTCCTTGCTCAAACGGCGAGAATGGTTCATCCAGCCAAAAGTGCGCTCAACAACCCAACGCCAAGGTAGCTTTTCCCATTGATGCGGCTTGATTTTCTCTGAAATATCTACATCAAGACCAAGCTCATCCTCTACCTCGGCAATAAAAGTCCCCCTATAACCTGCATCAGCACAAAACTTCTGGATGGTAGAATTTCGCTGGTGCGCTTGTCTGGCACAGCGTATCCCACTCTTTGTATCATGGATATTGGCAACATGAGCCACAATAGACAGCAAATTGCCCATCGTATCCACAACTATGTGTCTTTTTCGTCCTTTCGTTCTTTTCCTCCATCAATCTCTCTATCCTCACTGGCTCCGGCTGTTTTTGCGCTCTGCGAATCTACAATCCCGTAACTTGGCGTTTCTTTTCGTCCGGCATCCTTTCGTGTCTTTTCTACCAAGTGTTCCAGAATTTTATCCCATAATCCGCTGAGTTTCGCTCTTCGGTAAAAGCTGTGGACCGTTGAATATGGTGGAAAGTTATGGGGCAGATTCCGCCACTTGCACCCGTTGTCCACCAAGTACAGAACCGCGTCTGTCAGTTCGCGCTTACTCCATTCACGATTCCGCATCCCTGCATACAACGATGCGATTTCTGCCCATTGTTCATCTGTCAGGTCGCTTGAATACGACCTCCGTTCATTCTCCTTTTTCATACCCTCATATCACTCGTTTTCCATTATGAATACAAGCTCTTAATCTGGCTTTCTTTTAGGTACTTTTGCTTATTTGATTTACACGATTTCCAGAGGGCACCTGTGTTGTGGAGCGGGAAATACTTTGTTTAGCAATGTCATTTCATTTCCCGTTATCTGAATTTTTGCCGCCACTGCATTCTCTTCCGCATGAGAGGCATTCCCCGTTCGTGGAATGGCAATCACTGTTGGATCCGACATCAGGAACGCAATCATAAGCTGAAAGACCGTACAATCCTTTTCGTACGCCAATTGTTTTAAAATTGGATTTCGCAGAAGACTGCTGCGGAGGCTTCCGCCTTGCGCCAAAGGGCAGTGGGCCATCAATGCCATGTCGTGTTTACGCATCCAGGGCAGCAGAACTGTTTCTACGCCTCGGGAAGCCAGATGATACAGAACCTGGTTGGTCTGGCAGCAGTGACCTGTCGGTGCTTCCCAAAGTTCTTCCAAATCCTCCATGTCCATATTGGATACTCCCCAGCGGCGAATCCATCCTCGGTGAACCAGTTCTTCCATGCACGCCGCTGTTTCCTCCAGCGGCACGCTGCCCCGCCAATGAAGCAAGTACATATCTATGTAGTCAGTTTTCATACGCCGCAAGCTATCTCTACAGGCCTTGAAAATGCGATCCTCTCCGGCATTCCAAGGGTAGACCTTAGAAACCAAAAATATTTTATTTCGATCATAAGAGGAAATGGCCTCGCCCACCAGTTGTTCGCTACATCCTTCGCCGTACATCTCCGCTGTGTCAATGAGTGTCAGACCATGCTCAATACCGGTACGCAATGCCTTGAGTTCCGCCTTCCTATCAGAAGGCTTCTCACCTAGATGCCAGGTTCCCTGACCCAACCGGGGCACCTGTGTGCCGTCCCGCAATGTCAAAGTAGAAATATCGTCCATAATGCACCTCCATTGCCGCCAAAGGCTATCAAATATCGGATCAATCTGGTAACCACGGGGGATCTCTCACTTCTCAATGGTTTTGCCTATATGAAACAGACTTTGCGGTTATTCGCAAACGCTATTTATCAAAAATTTCGTTTTGCATGCTTGGTTTCTTCTTCTGCGGTTTTCTCGTTACTATATTTCCCTGAGAATCATTTTTGAATTTTCATAAATCATTGTGCGAAGCATGTCAGCACTGATTCCACGCTCCATCAACGAAATCAGAAAATCGGTCATCCCGTCAACTGGGCGCGGCCAGTTTTTTTGCCCAAGGTCGGTAACTAAAAAGACATGTTCTTTTCCAAGCGTACAAATGGAATGTGCCATATCATCTGCAGTAATATGCCCCTTGATTACATTGCCCCATATCTTTTCTACCATAACACCCATATCAGCAAGCTTCTTTTGCTGTTCAAGCGGTACGATCGTGCGATTCCAATCGGGATGAGTCAGAATCATGTTCACTCCACGTGCACGCCCCTCTGTACAAAGAAGCACAGCTTCTTTTGGGCTGATATGGCCGGTAGCAAGCCAGCCGTTATATTTTTTGACCACGTCAAAAACATCATACACGCCTTTGACAAGCTTTCCATTTTTGTCAGTCACTTCAACTGGGTTTCGGTCAAAAAAATCACCATGCATATTGCCGTAGGCCAGACAGTTGGCAGAGTCCCTGGTCGGCATCCAGACCATCTTGCCTCCGAATTTCAAACAGCTTTCAACTGCATAGGGATTCAACCCACCGACTGGCCAGTTGAGTGTAACACCGCCATAAATCTGTGTCTTTGCACCACTGTTGATATTGGCAACTTGTGCGCGTGCCACAGAAGAGTCGTAATGCGACTTGCTCAGGAAACCTCCAAACTCGCATTCATCATACTGTTTGGCTACTTCTGCGTCATCCCACTGACGGCTGTCGAAATGTGACGGCTTATTATGGACGTGCAGGTCATACCCGCCCTTCATCAGGCTGCGAATTTCGGAAATCATAATTGAGGATTTCATAGATTTCTTCTTACTGCTCCTTATCTTGGCCTTTTACTGCATTAACAATATTGCTTCCAACCGTGAACGTAGAGCGGGACTGAATTGTGTTGCGAGCACCCGTAATCAGGCAAACCAACACCATAATAAAAATTGCCAGAGAAATTGGCGAATTAACTAGGCCAGTAATCTTTCCGCGGGACATGGCCAGGGCGCGAAGTAGATTCGATTCCAGAATGGGACCGAGAATCAAGCCAAGAACCAGCGGTGCCATTGGGAATTTAACCTTGTTCATCAGATAGCCAAACAGACCAAAGACGAACAGAACTATGACATCAAACATATTGTAACGGATGGCATAGGAACCAACAACCGAGAACGCAAGGATAATAGGAGCCAACACATTTTGTGGTATATTGAGACTCTTGCTGAAAATCTTGGAGCCATAGAAGCCCATAATTACCATTGGGATATTCGTCAGAATCAACGCTAGCATCAACGCGTAGACCACATCGGCGTTCGTATTGAAAATAGAGGGGCCAAGGGTGATGCCCTGAATCATAAATGCGCCCATGATAACGGCAGTAGAAGTGCTACCGGGAACTCCGAGTGAAAGAAGAGGAACAAAGGATCCGCCGGTTACACCGTTGTTTGCGGTTTCAGAAGCAAGGACAGCGTCAGGATTCCCCTTACCAAAACTGCCGGGATCTTTAGATGCACGTTTTGCCATGTCGTAGCTAATGAAACTGGCGATATTTCCGCCGGCGGCAGGAATGATACCGACCACTGTGCCGATAATGGCAGAGCGGACATAGTTCACCCAACGTTTCGGGAACTGATCAAAGAGATGGACATTTTCATTGAAATCAATATTCGCCTCGGTTTTCTTTTTTTTCGCTTCCCCTGCATGTTCTAGCATGTAGAAGACTTCGGGCAAAGCAAATAAACCAACCAAAACAGGGACAAGTTCTAGTCCACTCAGCAGCTGAGTGGACACCTTAAGACTACCAATTTTAGGAATTGCTTTCAGGACGAAACGACTCACTGCTGTGTTTGGGTCCTGACCGATCACTGCAAGGAACAGTCCAAAAAAGCCGGCAATCAAACCTTTGACCATGGAGTCATTGGAGAGGCTAACAATGATACTTAGGCCGAACATACTGACCCAGAAGTATTCAGCAGGGCCAAATTTCAGGGCGAATTTAGCAAGGGTAGGTGCTGCAACAATGAGGAGTGCAGCACTTAGCATGCCACCAAAGCAGGAACCGGAAGCAGAGAGTTCAAGTGCACGCATTGCCTGGCCCTTTTTTGCCATCGGATGACCGTCAATAACAGTTGCACAGGCAGCAGGTGTACCGGGAATGCCAAATAGGATTGCAGAAATGGAACCGCCATACATGGCACCATTGTAAATGCCGCAGAGCATACTGATCGCTGTAACCGGCTCCATTGTATAAGTGATTGGGATTAACAGAGCGATTGCCATTGATCCGTTCAACCCAGGAATACCGCCAACAACGATACCAGCAAGTGTGCCGACGAGCATTAGTAGGACGGATTCAATATTTGCAAGAGCCGACAGACCCATTAGAAGATTTGACAGCATAGTGATATTTCTCCTTTACTCGCGTTTACATGAAGAACGATGCTGGTAAACTAATGTTGAGAATCAGACCGAAACAAATCCAAATAGCCAGGTCAAAAACTACTGGAGTAAGAATCAGAATCTTTTTATTTCTCACGCCAAAAGAGAACATCGTGGCAGCAAGGTAAAACACGGAGGCAATATAAAAACCAATTATATTCATGAGTACAACATAGAGAATTGCGCCACTAACTGCAACAAGCCATTTTTTCCAGGCCACTTTTTCAACGTCTTCCCCAGATTTATTTGAAAATGAAAACCCGAACAATGCAACTGCACCCAGCATTAGTGCAATAAATATTATTTTTGGCAATACACCGGCATCGCCTTTTAGTTTGTTCGAATAGATGAAGCCGTACACGGAAAGTGCCATAATAACTACGCTTGTGATACGATCCGCCTTTTTCATATTTTTCTCCTTCATCCGTGACTACCTCCCCCTTTTTGAAAAGGGGGTAGGCAGTTATAGATATCGTGCTAAAAATTACCAGGGGTTAGAATTATACAATTCCTGCATCGCAAGAGAATAATTTTCAATATATGCCTTGAATTCATCGGGGCCTCTGTAGTTAAGCAGCAGCTTCAGATCAGCAGCCTTCTGTTGGAACTCGGGGTTATTGAGAGTTTCTTCAACAGCATCGGCAATCTTGTTGACAATGTCCATATCTGTGCCGGCGGGAACAGCAAATCCCCGGTCAGAGGACATAATGAGGTCATAACCCTGCTCGTTAAAGGTCGGGGTATCAGGGATGATAGAAACACGTTCGGAAGCCATGACGCCAAGAAGTTTCAGACCTTCATAGCTGGAGAACTCAGAAGAGTTAAACACACCAACATCGATATGTCCGCCGAGAAGTGCAGTGATTTCTTCGCCAGTACCATTGGCGTAAGCAATCTGGTTCAGGTCAACATCAGCAGCTTCCATAAACTTCATGACGGCAATAAAGTCATCACTGCCCACACCGGTGTGGCCAATTGTTACTTCATCAGGATGCTCTTTGGCATACTTCACTAGGTCTTCTATGGTGTTGAAGGGGCTGTCTTCCTGAACTGCAAAGATGTTAGGGTCATAAGCAATCTGGCAAACAGGCTGAATCTGATCGATGGTGTACTCACAGGTGTCACGGGAAATGGGATAAATAGCGAGGTGCGGCGTGCAGATCCAGGTCCAGTGATACCCATCAGCCTTGGTATTCAAAGCCAATTCAGTAAAGCTAAGCTCACCACCGGAACCGGCGTTGTAATCGATAACAATACTCGTGCCAAGAATTTCTTCAACGAAGGGCATGGTTGCACGGGAGGTAAGGTCGGCACCCGCGCCCGCAGCAAAGCCAAGCATCAGGGTGATATCCTTTTCAGGGAAAGTATCACCAGCAGAGGCAGGAGTGCTTTGCGTTGTGTTGTTAGATCCGCCATCGGCGGGAGCAGGAGCAGATTTTTCACCACAACCGGCCAGAATTCCAATTATCATGCTGGTTGCCAAAAGAATGCCAAATACCTTTTTCATGTCTTTTTCTCCTTGTCTTTTAATAAATTTGGCGTTTGCAAACGGTGAAGAGAAAATGCTTACTTTGCTGTGTGAATTGCCTTGAGACCGCTGTTGTAAGTGTTCTGCAGCCATCCAACTTCGCTGCCGTAAGTCAGGAAGGTAATGCCTTTACCAAGCCATTTAAGTGCGCCGTCCAAATCGTTGCACAGCAGACCCTGCACCTTGCCCTGACGCTTGGCAGCCTCGTAGACCCGTTCTACTTGGACAGATACACGGTCATCCGTGGGCTTTCCAGAAAGCCCCATGTCGTGGGCAAGATCGCCGCGTCCAATTATCGCAACATCAATGCCGGGGATAGCGAGAATCTCATCCGCTTCTTCAATAGCGGCAACACTCTCAAACTGTACAACAACTGTGGTTTCTTCGTCGCTATGGTGCATAAGTTCTTCGCTCATCTTCTGGAAGCAGGATGTAGTCGTCTTGGCGCAGTAGCCGCGGGTCCCACCGTTGAAAAACTTGATGCTATTTACAATAGCCTGCGCCTGCTTTGCACTGTCAATATGCGGAACGACAAGCCCCATGGCACCGGCGTCAATGATGCGTCCATTCAGTTTGAGATCGTTGGGCTCAATAGGGCGAACCATGGGATACAGGCCGCACTCACGGGCAACTGTGCATGTGTCGGTAATGGTTGCCATCGTTTGACCGGAATGTTCAGCATCAATCAGTACATAGTCAAGCCCAGTGGATGCTAGAATACGAGCAATCACTGGGTCCTTTACCGCATTAACCCAAGTGCCGACGACAAGTTCACCAGCATTCAGCTTCGATTTGAACTGGCTCTTTTCCTCATGAAATGAAAATACCATTTTACAGACTCCCTTTCATTAGTCTTTTGCTAAGGACAAATTCAAACCGGAAAACCGCCCTAAGGCAGACCCGGACTGCGCCCTGGGCGTCCATTACGCATCTAACCAGCACAAGGAACGGCGTTACGAGTTCTACTGGGGTTACAAAAACCATGTTCCGGTGGACTGCATATTCGGCCTGCCGCTCTATGAACTGACCACTCCTGCCAATGTCATGGATTCCGCTGTTGTGGAGAATATCCTCCACTCTGCCAACGCTGTCCTGCCTATAAAAGAGTGCACATTCATAGGTGATAAGGGCTATGACACAAAAGCGGTCTACAATTTGGTAAAGGATGTTTACGGGGGAGAAGCCGTTATCCCTCTGAATAAGCGGAGAACGAAAGACCCCAAAAAGCTGTCCGTGGGCAATCCCATCTGTGGCACAGGCCTTGCGATGCACAAGGACGGAAAAACAACCGACCATGGCCGAACCCGACAGAAATTCTGCTGCCCTTTCCGACAATCCAAAACCGGCGTCTGCCCTTGTAACCACAAAAATTGGAATAATGGGAAGAAGAACCGTGGCTATACCAAATATCAAACGCTGCCGACGGATTACCGGCTTTCCATTGACCGGGAATTCTTCTGCTTCAAGCGTATTTATGCTTTGCGGTCTAAGTGCAAACGCTACAATTCCCGCTTCAAGACCACTGGGCAGGAACGTCTCTGGGTCCGCAGCGGCAGCAACGCTGCTAATCTTAACACCCGGGCACATATCCCTGCTCTGGCAGTTGCTCTGGCCGCCGTTTTTTCCGGCTCTCATTCCTACCGCTCACCCAAACAGCTCCGGCGCTCCGCCTGATCCACCACACCTATATCCCACTTCGGGCGCGGTTCATTCCCGTGCTTGGATTTCTGCGCCTTTCGGACGCTCCAAAGCTCTTCCTGTGCCGTCAAGCTATTCCAACGGTATTTTTATCTGCCTGTTTTGCTCATCTCTGGTTAGGCCTTGTTTGAAAAATAAAAGTTGCACAGAAACCAAGTTATGCGAAGCTATGAGCATGAAACGATATGAATTAACAAAAGAACAATGGGAACGAATCAAGTCGCTGCTGCCACCGGAAGAAACAGGAAAGCGGGGTCGTCCCCGGAAGGATAACCGGATCATGCTCAACTGAATGCTCTGGATCGTCCGGAGCGGCGCTCAATGGCGTGAGCTGCCGGAGACCTATCTATATATGCCCGATTCGCCAAATGTCCGCCTTTTTTCAAACAAGGCCTAGTAATAATAACTGATAATCTGAACTCTTACAGATTCAGTTCTTTTGCATTGACAACGCTCTTGACGTCCTCAATTTCGCCACGTTCAATGATGGAAATCATATTGGTAGAGGCACGCTTGACTACGTTTTCGACTGCCTCCACAGTACCACCGCCGTTGTGCGGACCAAGGACGATGTTGTCAAGCTTACAGAACGGATGTGTGTTATCGGCTGGCTCACTTTCGAACGTATCTACACCGGCACCCAGAATGTGATGCTCGCTAAGTGCATGGAAAAGTGCTTCCTCGTCCACAACACCGCCACGGGAGCAGTTGATGAGGATTGCCTCTGATTTCATCATAGCGATGCGGCGGGCATCAATCATATGACGGGTTTCCGGAAGAAGGGGGCAATGCAGCGTGATAACGTCGCACTTTTGCACTAGTTCATCCACTTCTGCGTATTCAATCCCAAGAGTTTCTTCCTGTTCTGCAGTGGGTCGGAATGCGTCATAATAATAAATTTTGCAATCAAAGCCCTTGAGAATCTGCACGAGGTTGCGACCGATATTGCCCATGCCGATGATACCAACCGTCTTGCCGGTAAGCTCGTGGTTGTTATCACGTAGTACAGTTTTAAGCCACTTTCCTTCCCGAACAAGGGCATTGTGACCGCAGACAACCTGCTTATATACAGCAAGGATCATCGTCAGCGCGGATTCGGCCACCGAACGAGAGTTTGTGGCGGGAGTACTGGCAACCGGAATGCCTCTTGCTGTCGCGCCGGCAATGTCGATGTTGTTCACACCGGCACCATATTTTTGGACTAGACGGCAGGATGTTGCCTTGGCCAACATTTCGGGAGAAATGCTCTTGGAAGCGCTTACGATAATCTGCGCACGGGGCAGTTCTCTGTCTAGAACCGCTTCATTCCAATCCGCAAAAACTATTTCAAAATCCTGTGGTAAATAATTCATCGTAAATTCTTTTGTTTTTGCGGAAATATTATCTACCACAAGAACTACTTTATTTTCCATTTTCAACTACTCCCATAATAATTAACAATCAAAAGAAACATGGAGCTTTATGGCACCTTTTCTTAGTTTCAACGAAAGGTCGTATTGGCAATGTCAAATCAGACGGCCTTCACATTCCACACCGTTGAAATAGTCTACGATATTTTGCGCAGCAATTGTGGAAACGCGTGTTGCACTCTCTACAGAGGATCCGCCGAAATGCGGTGTAAGGATAACGTTGGACATATGCAGAAGTGGTCCATCAGCAGGATAAGGTTCCTGTTCGGTAACATCCATGCCAGCTGCCCAGATTTTCTTTTCCTCAAGGGCTTTCACCAGAGCCGTCTCATCCACAATCGGTCCGCGCGCATTGTTGATAAATCGAGCAACCGGCCTCATAATGCCAAATTCTCTTTCTCCGACCATGTGATAAGTTTCCTTATTCGCAGGACAATGAATCGTAATGAAATCAGACTCCTGGAAAATATTATCTTTATCGTCTATCAGCTCGGCACCCTCCGGCAAGTCCTCCTTGGTGATGTAAGGATCGTACACCAAAACTTTCATGTTGTAAGCATTGATGCCGATAGCTGCAACACGCTTACCAATACGGCCGCAGCCGATGATACCAAGTGTTTTCCCGTAAATCTCGGCACCTAGCGGGCAATTTGCTTTAGCAGCAAAGCCAATGGTTTTGTACATATCCGCAGACAGTATCAAATTTCTGGCCAGTGCCATGATCATTGTCCATGTATGTTCAGCAACAGACTGGCTGTTAGCGGTGAGTGTACAGGTCACTGCAATCCCACGGTCTTTTGCAGCATTCATGTCAATATTGTCCATACCAACGCCGTGCTTGCTGACAATTTTCAGATTCGGTGCTTCGGCCATCATTTTATCCGTAACATTCATGATTCGAACAAGCAGGGCATCCGCACCCTTAATCTTTTCTTCCAGCTCGCCCTGATCTCTTTGGCTCAGCGTGATAACTTCGTGACCAGCATTTTTCAGAATATCAATACCGGATGGATGAATCTTTTCGGAAATCAAAACTCTCATAATTATAACCTCTTTCTTGCACCTGCAGATTCTGCGTTTTGAATTCTCAAAATACTACTGGATAATTGTACTCTTCTTCCCACGAATACGTTTCACGATAATGAACAGAATTAGCAGGACATTTGCCACAAGGAAGACGCAGGAAATGGGTCGAGTAACAAAAATCAAGTAACTGCCGGAGGACAACATCAATGTGCGGCGGAAATTTTTTTCAATAAGCGATCCGAGCACAAACGCAAGGACAAATGAAGGGTGTGAGAACTTCAGTTTTTTCATAAAGTATCCAAAAATACCGGCGATAATCGCAACCCAGACATCCATCATCATACGGCGAGCCGCATAAGCGCCAATCAAAGAGATAAGCAGAATCAGTGTGGTCAACATATAATTAGGAATAACTAACAGGCGTGCGTAAATAGATGTAGTCAATCTTCCGAACACAAACATCAGGCACGTAGCAAGCAGCAACCCCCAGAAAATAGAGTTAACTAAATCCAGTTCCGTGCGCAGCAGGTTGGGACCAGGCTGGATTCCCTGCATGATTAGAGCACTCGAAACAACGGCAATCGTGCCAGATCCAGGAATACCAAGAGAAAGTAGAGGTACCAACGCACCTGCAACGCAGGCGTTATTTGCAGACTCGGGCGCAGAAATGCCTTCCGGAGAACCATGCCCAAATTCTTCGGGATGTTTCGAAGAGGCCTTTGCACTTGTGTATGCGAGCCAAGACGCGGGAGACGCGCCCATTCCGGGAATCACCCCTGCAAACGTGCCGATTAAGGCACAACGAATGTCCAGAAAGAACACATTGAGGAACTCGTTCCAAGTGAGTTTTACCCTCAACCCCTCCTTGTGGCGGACCGTGGGAGAACCAAGATTTCCACTACTGGCAAGGTTAAGCACTTCCGAAATTGCAAACAGCCCCGTCAGCATGGGAACCAGCGCAATTCCGTCAAGCATGCTAGTAATACCGAAAGTATAACGCTGCATGCCAGTGAGCAAGTCCATGCCGATGGATGTAATCAACAAGCCGAATGCCACGGAAACAATGCTCTTAACGGGATCTTCTGAACCCAACATGATGATGCTGCTCAAGCCAAGCATGGAAATCATACACAACTCTGGATCAGAGAAATTAATTGTGACAGCCATCAGCGGGATCGTGCAGGTCATCAAGATAATACAGCCCCAAATGCCGCCGATCGTGGAGGAATACAGTGAGTAAGCAAGTGATTTACCAGGTAGCCCTTTTTTAGCCATTTCATGTCCGTCGATAGCAGTTGCAACTGCAGCAGCTGTACCCGGAACTCCCAAGACGATGGAAGAGATGGATCCGCCATATTCGGCACCCATGTAGAGTGAAATCAGCAGGAGAACAGCGGGGATCGGGTCCATTGTGTATGTAATGGGAATCAATAATGCGCAACCAACACTAGGCCCAAGACCTGGGAGTGCACCGACTAACATACCAAAAAGAACACCAATTGAAACGCATGCAAGGCCGGTAAAAGAGAACAAAATCGAAAAATCATATTCAAATAAAGTCATTCGCTTTTACCTCCATCACAGATTGAGCTGTAAAACGACAGTGAACAGCAGACAAATGACACCTATCAATACTATGGTAATTCCTACAGTCTTAAGAGCTTTTTTTCTGCTAGTAGGTTCCGGATTCAGGACCCAAAGTAAAGTCAGCGTAGCAACTATCGCTATCGGATAAAAACTGCGCGTAGCGTGCCACACACCGGCGACCAAAACAGAGAACCCCAGAACCAGAAATAAATACAGAGGCTTCTTTATTTCTACTCTCTTACCATCATCTGGTTTACGGGCCTGGACATAGAGACCAATCACGCTGGAAACTATCAAAAACAAACTGAGAACACGAGGGTAGTAACCGGGACCAACCACCATACCCGGCGTGCTCGTGGGCAGCTTAAATGAAAATGCAAAAAACAGCAGGCCTAATACAAAAGTCAAAGAAAATGCAAATAATGAAGCTTTTTTAAAACTCATATAATTCTCTCATTTCTCATCTTGGGGCTTTCATATTCGATCATCGTTGGCTTTCTTAGTTGGGGGGCGACATCTTAGGCGGCAAAGATGCCGTCTCCCAACTAAAATTACCTGTTCACAGTTCTGGTCGGCTTATACTATTTCATTACTATGTTCTCATGTTGCAGCGGCAAACAGTTCAGTAGCATTCGCAACATAGTCATCATAGAAGGCGTTGAACTCATCAGATGCCATAAAGGTGTCAATCTGTCCCTGCTTGGCAATGAATTCTTTCCATTCTTTGGACTCGCAGACCTGCGCGGTCACATCCTTATACCAGTCAAGAACTTTCTGCGGACAGTCGGGGTTGATGAACATGCCCTTGAAGGAAATATAGCCATTCAGGTGTTCAAAGCCCTCTTCAGCAAAAGTGGGAGCATCCCCTTGCGCTTCGATGCGGTCAGACAGCGTATAAGCAAGGACTCTCATATCTCTGGAATCGATATAGCCTACAACGGTGGACGCAGTGGAGAAGAGGCAATCGATGTTCTTGCCCAAAAGGCCAAGTGCAGAAGAACCACCATCATCATAAGGAATGTAATTAGCTGCAGTGAATCCAGCGTCACGGAACATATTTAGAGCAAACAGATGGTTGTTACCCATGACCTGTGCGCCACCGAACCTAACACTGCCAGGGTTATCCAGTTCGGCCTGAACCAGATCATCAAGTGTCTTATAAGGGCTATCCTTCAAAACTGACAGAACGTGGTAATCGGAGCAAATGTTAACCAGGGGCAGGACGTCATCAACACCGAAAGGGGCAGTGCCAGCAGCAGTGGTCAGCGCACCGGTATTGGAGTGATAAGAGAAAGTGTAACCGTCTGCGGGCTGGGAGAGCATGTAGTTCGTACCAACAGAACCAGAACCACCACCCATATTTTCAACGACAACATTTACGCCGGCAATCTTGCTCATAATCTCAGCGAAAGGACGGCTGAAGGCGTCGCCAGTAGAACCGGCATTAAACGGGCAAATCAGAGTAATGGTCTTGGTGGGTTTCCAAGCCGGTATTTCGGGTGCAGTAGTGGAGGCAACGGGCTCAGACACTGCAGGAGTAGTTTGAGGTGCAGGCGTTTCTTCCGGCTTCTGGCCGCAGGAGACTAAAGAAAGCATCATCATGATTACAAGCATGGTAGCAAAACATTTTTTCATTTCAATTTTCCTTTCTTTAAAAACGTCTTTTCTGTGGCTATGGTTAATTATAAAAACGAGATACAGCCGCCTCGGGAATTGCTATTTAGGGCCAAACTACGTGCTTTTATGCACGCGCTTTCTTCTTTTTAGAAGCAATCGCTTTAACTTCGGCAACCGAGCATCTATTTCTGATTGCATCTTCCATTTCATTTTCCACTTCGATAATCATTTCTGCCTGATACATGATATCTTCCAACCGATCGCTAGGAATAACAAGAACACCATCCACATCGCCGAGGATATAATCGCCTGGCCGTACCTGTGCTCCAGCCATATTGGCAAGCGTCACCTGGTACATACCATATTTGAAACGTTTATTCTTCAGCTCCATCGCTGGCCCCTTCCCGAATACAGGCATTTCGAGTTCGCTAATCTGTCCAAAATCTCGACAACGACCATTCAGAACGACTCCGTTCAGACCGCCGTACATGCAGGTGTGTGCAATATTTTCTCCCATTAGACTACAATTCTCGCCAAAGGCATCAACCACCAGAATATCGCCGGCTTCCCACTTTTCGGACAGGTCATATATCGTATAATTAGGCTCTCCCTTTTCTCGGATGCGTACTGCCTGCACGGTGAATGCCTTGCCGAAAATGCGTTTTTCTGGGCGCAGTGGGAAAACATCCGTCATCCAACCTTCCAAACCGAGAAGATACATAGCATCTGTCACAACCCCGGTTTGTACTGACTCATAGAACTTTCTTACATTCTCATCAAGCATGACTTTTCCTTCTTTCTTGAGTTATAGTTTCTGTTCGCAACGATTTTGCATATAGGAAACGAACTTAACTGTAACATATAATCACTTTATATATGGTAGCAATTTACAGTAGTAGATAGTAGCAATTTTTATGCCATATTTTCTTCGCTTTCACAATGTTTGTTTTTACGAAATATAATTTTTTTTTTGGAACTTCCGACAATAATGGAAACAAGATTATCCCCTTCGTCGGAAAAAATCCTCACTATAAATCCTCACTATTGAAATGAGAATACAGCGATTTTAAGTCAAAAATAATATAAATCTTCGCCAAGAATATCTTCCGTATGAAATAGTTGAAATTATATGAAACTTTTGAAATATTTAAATTGAAATCATTGGCGGTGTATGGTACAATTTTTCCGGATTAAAGAGCTTATCTCAAAAAAGAAAGATTAACTATTAGAAGTCAACCTCTAGATTGTGTCTACACGAGGCGAATGGTATAATGACACTATCACATCAAAGAGGGTGTCATTATGGAGAATTCTCAGCATCGGCATGATATCAGCGACAAAGCGTGGGCTATTTTAGAGCCAATGCTGCCGGGACAGAGAGGACAATGGGGCGGCATCGCCGAGGACAACCGCAGATTTATTAACGGAGTGTTTTGGATCCTTCGTACCGGAGCACCATGGCGTGATCTGCCACCGGACTACGGAAAATGGGGATCCGTTCATCAGCGTTTTCGTCGATGGCGGGATAAGGGCATATGGGAGAAACTTCTCGAAACATTGATAGACGATCCGGATTATGAATGGCTTATGATCGATGCAAGCCACTGCAAGGTTCATCCTCACGCTGCCGGAGCAAAGGGTGGCAATCAGGATATGAGCCGTACAAAAGGGGGCTCAACACCAAGATTCACCTTGCCGTGGATTCGTCTGGTATGCCGGTCAGAGCTATTATCACAGAAGGCACCCGATCTGATTGCAAGGAGGCTGTACACCTTATCGATGGAATAGATGCCCAAAACCTTCTGGCTGATCGTGGATATGACACATCAGAAATCATTGCGTTCGCACTTTCAGCCGTAATGAACGTTGTAATCCCGTCCAAGAAGGACCGAAAGAAACAGCGCGAATATGACCACCATCTCTACAAAATCAGGCATCTTGTAGAGAACGTTTTTCTGTGGTTAAAACGCTGGAGAGGCATTGCTCCCCGCTACGCGAAAAACACGTCTTCATTCCTTTCTGCTGTTCATATCAGATGCATTGCAATTTGGCTGGCCGTTTTAGAATAATCTCATGTAGACACTATCTAAAATGAATGGGTGTGGTAAAACGGCAGATTGTTCAAAAAGGGCATATCTTCAATCTCTGCGTCCAGCTCTCGGATGAGTCAGATGGTGTGTCGAAGCTCCAGCGACTTTGCGGGCATTACCGCGCCAATAGAGACTCTGGCCACCTCACGAATCTCAATGGTCTTTTCTCTGTCATAGCTTTGCACCTGGGAACTCGTATACAGAGACCATGCAGTGTAGCACAGCCCTTGGAGAAGGGGCTCTAATAACTACTACTCTATAATACAAGGAGCTCACTTATGAATAGTCAAATCTGGCTAATTTCGTCGTCACATCCCGTTGTAAACCAAGCAAAAAAAATATTTAAACGGTTTGGATATGACTATCCAATTGTTAGAGCCTCGTTTGATGTACTTCCTAAATATGCTGATGAAGCTATTTCAAAAGGTGCCAAAGTTTTTATTAGTCGTGGAAATTCAGCCTCCTTGCTTAAGCAGTTCGGATTGCCAGTTGTTTCTCTTCGCTTTACATATCATGACTTTGCTATGGCATTCGAGCAGGCCAGGAAATATGGCGACAGTATTGCTATTGTGGGATATAATGGTACATTAAACTTATCTTTTGAGCCATATAGGGAATCGTTGGGAAATCCTCACTACGTGTATCTCAATAATTCATCAGAGTTGAAAGAGGCTCTTGCAGAGTTAAAGAAAAAGGGCGTAAATGCAGTCATAGGAGGTCTCACAACTGTTCAAATTGCTCATCAGATTGGGATGAAGGCCGTACAAATCGGTGTAGAAGACAGTAGCATAATCGACTCTGTTTCCGATGCACAGTACTTACTTCAAATCGAACTTCAGCGCATACGACATATGGCAACAATTGACACAATCTTTAATAATGTCTCCGAAGCGGTTTTAACAGTTGATTCTGCAGGGAAAATTTCTCTAGCAAATAACAGTGCGCGAAAAATCCTGGGGTCAGATTGTACTAACCAATCAATTGAGAAATTTATTCCAAAACGCGATTTAGTACAAACAACACAAACAGGAGCACCTCAAAGAAAGCTTACTCCAATTAATCAGGTGCTATGTGCACTTAGCTCTTATTCCATTCGCGATGTTGACGGTAGTATCGAGAATGTTCTAACATTTCAACAGATTGAGCAAATCCGAGAGTTGGAACAAAATATTCGAAAACAACAGTCAAATCGTCATAATACGGCAAAAGCTCATTTTGATGATATTTTAGGCTCAAGTTCTGCCATCAACAACACAAAGCGACAAGCACAACGATTTGCATCAAGCAATAGTTCTGTTCTAATTTATGGGGAGACAGGAACAGGAAAAGAATTATTCGCGCAAAGCATCCACAACCATTCCCCTCGTGCAATAGGCCCTTTTGTAGCAATTAATTGTGCTGCGCTCCCGTTAAATATTTTAGAAAGCGAGCTTTTCGGATATGTAAAAGGTGCTTTTACTGGAGCGAACCCTGAAGGGCGTGCCGGATATTTTGAGCAAGCCCATATGGGGACCATATTTTTAGACGAGATTGGTGAGATGCCACTGGAAATACAAGCGAAGCTTCTTCGTGTGCTACAAGAAAAGGAAGTTCGGCGAATAGGTGATCACAGAGTATTCCATATTGATATTCGTGTCATCGCCGCAACAAATAGAGATCTGAAAAAACTTGTTAGAGAAGGAGCCTTCCGCGAAGACCTATATTATCGTTTGGCTGTATTGGAATTATATGTACCTACGATAAAAGAGCGGGGTGGAGATGTTATTTTGCTCGCCGAGCATATGCTAAAAGAAATTGCAAGTAAAGAAGGTACTCCCGAAAAGCATTTTTCAAAAGATGCACAGAAACTTCTATTTTCTATGGATTGGGATGGGAATGTGCGTCAAATAAGAAATGCCATCGAACGTTTGTGCGTTCTCAGTGACAAAGATATCCTTGATAGTAACGAATTATACAAGTTTATTTCTCCACGAGGCTTGCACTTCGATACTAAGCGCCCAAATTCTATAGGAAAAAACATTTCAGATATCAAAAAAAATCAGATTGCCAGTATTCTTCTTCAAGAAAAAGGGAATCGTAGTCGTACTGCACAACGGTTAGGAATAAGTAAAACTACACTATGGCGCCGAATAAAGCAAATTGAGCGTTCGGATCCAGATTTCTTAGAACTTGTATTCAACCCCGCAGTTGATGTAAAATGAAAAAACGATGGGGAAAAGATGCAGTGGAATTCGTGCCAACAAATTGCCCGAGCGACCTGACAGACAGCCAATGGGAACAAATCAAGGAATTCTTTCCACAGGGGCCTAATAGTGTACATCACAAGCGGAGCCTGATAAACGCCGTTCTCTATCTGGTGGACAACGGCTGCAAATGGCGTGCGCTGCCCCATGATTTCCCGCCGTATTCCACTGTCCATACCTTTTATCGCAGGACACGTATCAGCGGCATCTGGGAAAAAGTTCTTGACATCATGGTGGCACGGACACGGGAGAGGGCTGGTCGCAAACCCGGCCCGATCTATGCCTTGGTAGACTCTCAGAACTTGATTGCTGTTGCCGCGCACGAAAAATCCAAAAGATTTTGGCTAAAAATCCAAAAAAATGAGAACCGCTAGGTGCCGTCAAGGTTTATGCGCAAATTAATCTGCAGATCTCGTAAAAATGAAATCAGTCGGCAACAGAGACGTCCTCCAGGGCAGCCTCCAGGTGCTTCATGTTCATGTACTTTTTATTGCCCCACTGGGTGCCGGCCACATGTCGCAGACGGGCACAGACCAGCATGAGGGCGGAGTTGCCATCCGGGAAGGTGCCCACCACTCGGGTTCGGCGGCGGATCTCCCGGTTGAGCCGCTCAATAACGTTGTTGGTCCGGATGCGGGTCCAGTGCTCGAAAGGGAACTTGCAGTAGGTCAGCGTCTCCTCAATGCCGTCCTCCACCTTCTTTGCGGCCTCTTTCAGCTTCATAGAGCGCGGCTGCTCCACCACAGCTTTCGCTTTCTCACGAGCAGCTGTAGGCTTGTCAAACATATTGAACAGAGAACTCAGAGGGAGAAAGCCAGCCGAGGGGCCTCATAGGGAAGTTGTTTGAGCGGCGGTTGTGGACAGCGAGCTGCTTGGCGAAGTCGTTCAGTGAGAAAAAACTGTGGCAGGAGTAAAAGTGTTTCTGATCCTCTCTGTGGCTGCGCTCTACTTTGCCGTTGTGTCTGGGCGTGTAAGGACGGATAAGCTTGTGTCGGATACCCAGATCCCCGGCAGTCTTTTCAAAAAGGGTAGGCAGATCCCGCCTGCTGTTGGAAAAACGGTTGGTGAACTCAAAGCCATTGTCAGTCTGGACGCACTCCACGCGGATGCCCCGGCGGGCATACCACTTCCATAACTTTTTCAGGAAGTCGGCGGAAGAGTAGGCGGATTGTTCCGGGTAGGCAGCCAGGAAGCGCAAACGGGTAAACTCATCAATGGCGGTGTACTGGTACAGGCGGAGCTCCGGGTCTGTAATACACCTGCGGGGCACTATTTTCACATCCACCTGGACCCGCTGGCCGGGATAGGTCATCTGCTCGTAGGGTTTGGGTTTGTACATCTTTTTCTTCTCAGCTGCGGGAAACAGCCCTAATTTCTGCATCACCCGGAACAG
>JACRTB010000033.1 GCA_014385025.1 Yanshouia hominis
CATTTCTACCGCAACGTATTCTCCGTTACCCCGCGTTCCAAAGTGAAGCTGGTGGCCAAGATGCTCAAGGCCATCCATGCCCAGGAGAGCAAGAAGGCTGCCCGTGAGAAAGCGAAAGCTGTGGTGGAGCAGCTGCACTCTATGAAGCTGAAAGAGGCCGCAAAGAAGGTGGAGGACGGCATTGAGGAGACGCTGACCTACTGCGAGTTCCCTTTCGAGCACTGGACCCGCATCCGGACCAACAACGTTATTGAGCGGCTCAACCGGGAAATCCGCCGCCGAACCCGGGTGGTGGGCACCTTCCCGGATGGCAACTCCGCCCTCATGCTGGTCTGTGCCCGCCTGCGCTATGTGGCCGGCACCCAGTGGGGCAATAAAAAGTACATGAACATGAAGCACCTGGAGGCTGCCTTGGAGGACGCCTCTGTTGCCGACTGATTTCATTTTCACGAGATCTGCAGATTAATTTGCGCATAAACCTTGACGGCACCATGGCTTTCTGAACTTTCTGGGCCGCGGAGATTGCCGGGTCAGATATCTGCGGATTCAGCGCAGGCTTTTTCGGGGCAGGGAACGGGAGCTTAACCGGGAGGAATACCTTCGCCTGCTGGAAACCGCGCAGAAGGAAGGACGGGAGCGGCTGCGCCTGTTGATGGAGACGATCTGCGCCACCGGAATCCGCGTTTCGGAGGTGCGGTACATCACCGTGGAGGCGGCCCGGAGGGGGCACGCTGGAATTTTCCTGAAGGGCAAGGTACGCGTCATTTTGCTGCCGGGCAAGCTCTGCCGGAAGCTCATGAAATATGCGAAAAAGAAAAAAATCGGTTCCGGTGAGATCTTTCTCACCAGAACCGGAAAGGGGATGTCACGAAAGGAGATCTGGTCAGCGATGAAATCGCTTTGCGGCGCGGCGAAGGTGGAGCGTTCCAAGGTGTTCCCCCATAATCTCCGCCACCTCTTTGCGCGGACCTTTTACAAGGCCTGCCGCGATGTGGCAAAGCTGGCCGATGTGCTGGGACATTCCAGCATTGAGACCACCCGCATCTATCTGGTTTCCACCGGCGAGGAGCACTCGCGCCAGATTGAAAGGCTGAATCTTGTCTGCTGAGAGCAAATTATTGATTTTGTCTTAAATTGCTCTTCTTTTAAAAGAATCAGAGATGATGAAAAGAAAAACGCCCGTGAAATTTCACAGGCGTTAAAAAATCAGGCAGAACAAAATAGACCGTTCATGGATTGGAATCTTGAACGGTCTTCTTTTAGCGTAATTTTGATGGGAAAACCTCTCGATGCTTGTAGTTTTGATAGTTCTATGCTATAATTTTACCCATATCAAGAGGGGCAACTCTTGTATGTGGCTTTTAATTGTAAACAGAATCAATATTACGTCTTGAAAGGAAGCGGATGATGCTGGCACATGCTCCGGATTTTCTGCGGGTGGATTCCGGCCTGCCCCTGACCATGGATATGATTGACGCATATCTGGAGGATCTGCAGAAAAAAGGGCGGCAGGCTGAAACCATCCGCGCTTACCGCAAATCCTTATGCCATCTCTATGAAAGCCTGCCCGAGCAGAAAATTATCCGGAAGGAAAGCTTGCCGGACCTGAAGGATTTCATGAGGAGACGGGGATACACAGCGGGCACCATCAATGTGGGAATCTCAGCGGCGAACGGGTTCCTTCATTATTATGACCGGCGGGATTTGCAGCTGATTGAATACGACAGGCAGAAAAATTACAAAGCACCCCGGATGACCCGGTCGGAATACCTGCATTTGCTGCGCACCGCGAAGGCTTTGGATGATATGCGGGCTTATCTGCTGGTCAAGCTGTTTGTTACCACCGACCTGCCGATCCATTCTCTTCCCGGTGTAACGGCACAGGCTGTTTCCGACGGATTGATTCCCGCCCCTGCGAAGAAAGGGGTGAAGCCGCTCCGGATTCCTCAGGGGCTGCGCGAAGAATTCCTGACTTATACCAAAGAAAACGGTATCGCTTCCGGACCGGTTTTTCGCAAGAGGAACGGAGAAGCGATCGACCGCAAGATGGTGGATCTCTACATCCGGCAGCTCTGCGAAAAGGCGGGGATTGATCCCGCGAAGGGCAATCCAAGATGCCTCAAGCGGCTGTATCAATCTACCCGCAGCGAGATCGAGTCACAGATCAATTTAGAGGCTCTTGTCGCGCAGCTTCAGAACACGATGCTGGATAATGAGCAGCGGCAGATTGGATGGAGCAAAGGCGGGTCGCTTGATTTGGAACGAAACGGCGGGATCTTTGCGCGTTAGAAAGCACATCGCGCCGGGAAGGAGAAAGAACATATGCTGCAGCCGCTTCGTGTTTTGCAGGTGGTCGGAAAAATGGACCGCGCGGGCGCGGAAACTCTTCTGATGAACCTCTACCGGCGGATTGACCGCGAGCGGGTGCAGTTTGATTTTTTGACCCACCGGCGGGAAGCGGGGGATTATGACGAAGAGATTTTTGATCTCGGGGGCAGGGTTTACCGTCTCTGTCCCATGGCCGCGGCGAACCTGTCCGTTTACCGCCGGGAGCTGAGCGCATTGTTTCGGGAGCATCCGGAATACCGGATCGTCCATTCCCATATTGACGCAATGTCCGTTCTCCCTCTTGCCGGGGCCAAACGGTGCAAGGTCCCTGTCCGGATTGCCCACAGCCATAACACCGGCTTCCCAAAGGATCGAAAATATCCGGTGCGGATGCTGGCGAAGGCTCTTCTGCCAACGCAGGCAACCCATTACTTTTCCTGTTCCCAGGCGGCGGCGCGTTTTCTTTTTCCTCGGCGCGTCACCCGGCAGGGGGGCTGTACCGTCCTTCCCAACGCGATTGAGCTGGAGCGCTTCGCCTTTTGCGGCCGGACACGCACGACGGTGCGCGGGGAGCTGGGGATTGCCCCGGATACGCTGGTTGTGGGACATGTCGGCCGGTTCTGCCGCCAGAAGAACCATGAGAAGCTGATCCGGATTTTCTCCGCCCTGCACCGGCAGCGTCCGGACAGCATCCTGCTGCTGATCGGACAAGGCGAGCTTGAGCGGCAGACGGCCGATCTCTGCGCGGCGCTGGGACTGGGGGAAAACGTGCGCTTTTTGGGAGTCCGAGCCGATGTGGACCGCCTGATGCAGGCGTTTGACCTGTTCCTGCTGCCATCCCTCTACGAAGGATTCCCCGTGGTGGGGGTGGAAGCGCAGGCGGCGGGGTTACCCTGCCTGATGTCCGGCCGAATCGACCGGGAGGCCGCGCTGACCGGGCATGTTGATTTCCTTCCGCTGGAAGCGGATGACGGTCTCTGGGCAAGGACGGCACAGAGGCTCGCCAGCCTGCCCCGGGAGAATACCACCGGCGTACTGGCGGAAAAAGGCTTCGATATCACGCGGCAGGCCGCCTTCCTTCAGAATTTTTATCTTGGAATGCAAGGAACGTGAGAACAGATGGCGCGAACGGCACAATATGATTATCTGATTGTCGGCAGCGGTTTAAGCGGCGCCGTTTTTGCCTGTGAGGCACACCGGAGCGGCAAACGATGCCTGATTCTGGAACGCCGCGGTCAAATCGGCGGCAACGTCCGCGACGAGGAGGTTGACGGAATTCTGGTTCACCGTTACGGCCCCCATATTTTTCATACCTCCGACCCGGAGGTATGGGCTTATGTCGGACGGCTGGCCGAGATGAATCATTTTATCAACTGCCCGGTCGCCAATTACCGGGGGGAGATTTATAATCTTCCTTTTAATATGAACACATTTTCCCGTCTCTGGGGCAGCATTACCCCTGCCGAGGCTAAAAGCCGGTTGGAGTCTGAGCGAACGCCGCTTGACGGCCCGGCGAAAAACCTTGAACAGCAGGCGGTGAGCCTTGTGGGGCGGGAAATTTTTGAGAAGCTGATCCGCGGATATACCGAAAAGCAATGGGGAAGGCCCTGCGGGGAACTGCCGGCGTTTATCATCCGGCGGATTCCGGTGCGGTATACCTATGATAACAATTACTTCAATGACCGCTTTCAGGGCATCCCCTGCGGCGGCTATACCAGGATGATTGAACGGATGCTGGAGGGCTGTGAAATCAGATGCGGCGTGGATTATCTTGCGGCAAGGGAGCACTACCGCTCTCTTGCGGATCAGGTGGTCTATACGGGGATGATCGACGAGTATTTCGGCTTTTCGCTGGGACGCCTGGCCTACCGCAGCCTGCGCTTTGAGGACGAGCGTTATGAGGAGGCCAACCGCCAGGGGGTTGCGGTCATGAACTATACCGACCTCGAAACGCCGTATACCCGGACCATCGAGCATAAGCATTTCCAGTTCGGGCAGCAGCCTCACACCATTGTGACGCGGGAATATCCCGTCGAGTGGAAGCCCGGTCTTGAGCCGTACTACCCCGTCAACGATGAAAAGAACCAGCGCCTTTACGAAAAATACGCGGCGCTGGCCGGCCGGGAGAAGGGCGTTCTGTTCTGCGGCCGGCTTGCGGAATACCGCTACTACGATATGGACCGCGCGGTAAAGTCCGCCCTGGCCCTTGCGCAAAGGGAGCTGAGTTAAAAATCCAAGAAAAGAGGTGTGGTTCGGTGGAGAAGATTCTTTCCGTTGCAGTACCCGCTTATAACGCCGAACATTGCCTGGAAACATGCCTTTCCTCCATGCTGGCGCCGGATGTTTTGGAGCGGCTTGAGATCATCGTGATCGACGACGGCTCGACCGACTCGACAGGACGTATTGCGGACCGTTATGCGGCGAAGTATCCCATGAGTATTTCGGTCATCCACAAAGAGAACGGCGGGCACGGAAGCGGAATCAACGCGGCGGCAAAGGCTGCCGGCGGGAAATACTTCCGCGTGGTGGACGCCGATGACTGGCTGATCACCGGGAATCTGGCCGCGCATCTGGACGAGCTGGAACACTGCGGCGCCGATGTGGTGGTCAACAGCTTCCACCGTGTGAAGATGAAAAGCGGAAGAAGAATTCCGGTGGAAATTCCCTTGCCGCTGCGCGGGCTGACCGTTTCTTTGGAGGAGCTGCCCCCTCTTCTCGGGGCGGTTCGAAACTGCTTTACGATTCATGGGATTTCCTATCGTCTGGAATGCTATCGGGCTTCCGGCGCGCTGCTGTCGGAAAAGGTGTTTTATGAGGACAATGAATTTACGACGCTGCCTTTTTCCCATGTCCGCAGCGTGTTTTTCAGCCCGCTTTTCCTGTACCAGTATCTGATCGGGAACCAGGAGCAGAGCGTGTCCGACCAAAATCAGGTGAAGAGGCTTCCCCAGCTGGAGCAGGTTCTGTTCCGGATCTGCGGTTTTCTCCGCGGCGAAGAAAAGCTTCCGCCGGCCGCCCGCGGTTATATCACCGAGAAGGCCGCGGCGCTGGTGACCGCCTGCCTGACGGTATGCCTGCTTCGGGAGCCGGACCGGCCGGAAGGAAGAATGCGGGCAGAGCGCCTGATGGCTCGGCTGCGGGAAGGCTGTCCGCCGGTATACGAAAGAAGCCTGCTCCAATACCGAAGGCTTCTGAAGATGCACCGCATTCATCTTGGCGGCAGGACCTTGGACGCCATTCTGGACTCCTCTCTTTATCTCGCGGTGAGAAATCAATCACGAAAATTACGTTAGGAATTGAATTTATGCAGCGATTGAATAACTGGGTCCGCGGATTTCTTCAATACCGCGGCCTGCTACGGCAGCTTGTGATGCGCGATCTGAAAATTAAATACCGGCGCAGCTTTCTCGGCTATCTCTGGAGCGTATTGAACCCCCTGATGATCATGCTTGTCATGACGGTGGTGTTCAGCACGATGTTCCGGCGCAATATCGAGAATTTCCCGGTGTATCTGCTCTCCGGTCAGGTCATGTTCAATTTTATGACCAACAGCACCAACCAGGGGATGCGTTCGATTCTGGGCAGCGCGGCGCTGCTGAAAAAAACCTATGTGCCGAAATATATTTTTACCCTTGCCAAGGTGACGAGCTGCCTGGTGGATTTTCTTCTCTCGCTCGGGGCTCTCGCGCTGGTCATGCTTTTTACCGGTGTACGGCCGACTCCTTATCTGCTGCTTGCGCCCCTGGTTTTGATGCAGCTCTATGTGTTCTGCGTGGGGGTGGGACTGTTTCTGGCACAGGCGACGGTGTTCTTTCGGGATATTCAATATATTTACAGCGTCATTACAATGGCATGGATGTATTTAACCCCGATTTTTTATCCGGTCGATATGCTTCCGGAGCGGCTTCAGGGCCTGATTAAGCTCTGCAATCCCATGTACTGCTATATTTCGCAGTTCCGGGGCGTGGTGCTCTATGGCTGGATGCCCGCGTGGCACCTTTGGGCTTACGGAAGCCTTGCGGCCCTGCTGAGTCTGACGATCGGCATTGTGAGCTTTTTGCGCTCACAGGACCGGTTTATTCTTTTTATTTGATGGTGAAAGCGATGCAGAATGATTATGCGGTCAGGGTGGAGCACGCCACGGTGCGGTTTAACCTGGCCAAGGAAAAAGTGGACAATCTCAAGGAATACTGCATCCGGCTGGCCAAGCGCCAGCTGATGTATCAGGAATTTCTGGCGGTGCAGGACGTGAGCCTGACGGTAAAACCGGGGGAGGCCTGGGGGCTGATCGGGGCAAACGGTTCCGGAAAGTCCACCCTCCTGAAGCTGATCTGCGGGATTCTCAAACCCTATCGGGGAAGCGTTTCCGTGCGGGGCTCCATTGCCCCTTTGATCGAGCTGGGGGCCGGCTTTGACGGAGATTTGACCGGACGCGAAAATGTTTTTCTCAACGGGGCGCTTCTGGGCTACCCGCAGAAGTATATGGAGGAGCATTTTGACGAGATCGAGAATTTCGCAGAGCTGGGACAGTTTCTGGATTCTCCGATCAAGAACTATTCCTCCGGTATGAAGGCACGCCTGGGCTTTTCGGTGGCGACGATGGTGCGCCCGCAGATTCTGGTTGTGGATGAGATTCTGGCGGTGGGGGACGCGGCATTCCAAAAGAAATGCCTCGCCAGAATGGAAGAGATGCTTGCCGGCGGGACAACCCTGCTTTACGTCTCTCATTCCGACGCCTCGGTGCGCTCGATCTGCACCCACGCGCTCTGGCTGAATCGGGGCGTCTGCATGGCGCAGGGTGAGGTCAATGAGGTCTGCGACGCCTACCAGGATTTTGTAAAAACCGGTAAAAGTGGCCGCACAAAACAAGGAGGAGTATGACAATGAAAATCCTTTTAACGGGAGGTGCAGGGTATATCGGCTCCCATACGGCAGTTGAGCTTCTCTCCCGAGGGCATCAGGTGGTAATTGCCGATAATTTTTGCAACAGCCATGTCTGCGTCCTGAATAGACTCAAGCAGATTACCGGTGTGGAAATTCCGTGTTGCCAAATTGATATTGCGGACCCATGCGCGGTGGGAAAGGTGTTTCAGCAACAGCAAATTGATGCGGTCGTTCATTTTGCCGGGCTGAAGGCTGTCGGAGAGTCGGTGTCGCATCCCTTGCCCTACTATCGCAACAATTTGGACGCCACGCTGACCCTGTTGGAGCAGATGAAAAAGCATCATGTGACCCGCATCATCTTTAGTTCTTCCGCGACGGTCTATGGGATGGCACGCTCTCTGCCGTTGACGGAGGAATCAGAGGCGGACTGGTGCTCCAACCCATACGGCTGGACCAAGCTCATGAGCGAACAGATTTTGAAAGACGCGGCAGCCGCAGATCCTGCTCTTTCCGTTCTGCTTCTGCGCTACTTCAACCCGGTCGGGGCGCATCCCAGCGGGTTAATCGGGGAATGCCCCAACGGGGTGCCCAATAACCTGTTCCCTTATATCACGCAGGTCGCGGCGGGGAAACTGCCCTGTCTCAGCGTTTTCGGGGATGATTACCCCACTCCGGATGGGACCGGTATACGGGACTATATCCATGTTTCGGATTTGGCTTTGGGTCATGTGGCGGCTGTGGAATATTCGCTGAATCATACTGGAGTTGAAGTTTTTAATTTGGGATCGGGTACCGGCTACAGTGTGTTGGAGATGGTACACGCCTTTGAGCGCGTAAATCAGGTGAGAATTCCATGGCGGATTGTACCGCGGCGTCCGGGAGACATTGCAATTTGTTATGCTGACATTTCTAAGGCGGGAAAGGTCCTGGATTGGCACCCGAAAAGGACCCTTGAGGATATGTGCCGGGACAGCTGGAGATGGCAGATCAACAACCCCGAAGGGTATGCTGGCTGAACAGCGAAAGGAGAAAAAGGTGAAGACTGTATTATTGGCAGGCGGCGCAGGAACCAGAATTTCGGAGGAATCGCAGTATCGGCCGAAGCCGATGCTGGAGATCGGCGGAATGCCGATTTTGTGGCATATTATGAAGGAATATTCCCATTATGGATTTCATGAATTTATTGTCTGTGCCGGTTATAAGCAGCACATGATCAAGGAATGGTTCGCGGACTATTTTCTCCACACCAGCGATGTGACCTTCGATTTTTCAGAGGGGAACAATATTATCGTCCATAATAAAAAAACAGAGCCTTGGAAAGTAACCGTCGTGGATACAGGACTTAACACGATGACCGGCGGACGGATCAAGAGAATTCAGAAATATGTTGGCAGCGAGCCGTTTTTCATGACCTATGGAGATGGAGTCTGCGACGTCAACATTGGAAAGCTGCTGGAATTCCACCGTTCCAGCGGAAAGAAGGCGACCCTGACCGCCGTGCGTGTAGAACAGCGTTTCGGTGTGCTGGATATCCGGGACGGATCGGTGCGGGCATTCCGCGAAAAGTCCAAGCATGATATGGATCCGATCAACGCCGGCTATATGGTGCTTGAGCCGGATGTCTTTTCCTACCTGAAGGACGACACAACGGTCTTTGAACGGGAACCGCTTGAGCAGCTTGCCGCGCAGGGACAGCTGGCATCTTATATGCACACTGGATTCTGGCAGTGTATGGATACAAAAAAAGAACATGAACAGCTTGAAGCACTGTGGAACTCAGATGCGGCTCCCTGGAAAACCTGGAGCGAAGAACCGGATGCTTAAAAAAATACTGAATCAATACAAAACGTGGACTCCGAAAGTCGCTACGAAAAATATCATTTATCATGCTTTCAACCGGGAGCGGCGACGCTCCTTTGGGGACGCGAACACCAATCTGACCTTTTATGTGATTCGGAGTATCAACGACCGTTCAAAATTTTATACCGGTCCCATCCACAATTTACTTGCCAATTACTTTTATGTCCTTTCTCACTTGCAATATGCTCAAATTCAGGGATGGACGCCGGTCATAGATCAGGTCAACTATCCGGTCTATAACAAAATGGAGTCTCCTGTTATGGGGACCAGTAACCCATGGGAATATTTTTGGGAGCAGCCATGCGGCTTTTCGTTGGAAGAGGTTTATCGCAGCAAATCGGTTGTGCTTTCGAAGCGCAGCTGGTTCGGTCAATGGGATATGGGCTATGATGCAGCAAATTATACCGACCGGCGGCTTATCGGACGATATCACCGCCTTGCGGAAATGACGCCGCTGAATCGCCCTACACTTTTGCGGGTGAATCAGGCGAAAGAGCAATTACTGCCCTGTGACGGAAAGATATTAGGAGTTTCCTTTCGTTTTGACGGACATGCGCTGAACAATCCGCATCCTGGACCCGGACATCCCATTCAGCCTTCCATCGATGAATTGATTATGGTTGTCAGATCACGTTTGGATGAATGGGGAATGAGGTATGTGTTTTTGGCCTCCGATGAGGAGCACGCCGTCCGACGTTTTCAAAATGAGTTTGGGGATCGCCTGCTGGTACTGAGGCGAAGCCGCTGCTGTGAGGGAAACCGGTACGGGCCGGAAAATCCAAACCCGATGTATCTTCCGGGAAGCTTATATCAGACTTCGCTGGATTATCTGACTGAGATGGAGCTGCTTGCCTGCTGCGATGCGCTGATCGGGTCGGTTACCAGTGGGCTGCGGTATGCGGTGGTGAAAAATAACGGCCGGTATGAGCAGACGGAAATTCTGGATTGCGGACGCTTTCCCGATCCTAAAAGAAATCGCAGCGGCAGCGCTGTGTATAGAAGTGAGGAGCAATCATGAAAGAAATTCTTTTGTTGGGAGCCAATGGCTTTGTCGGGAAGAATCTGAAGGAATTTTTTCAGACGGATTGCCCCCAGCTTCATCTCACCTCCCCGAGCAGCAGGGAGCTGAACCTTTTGGATGAGGAATCTGTCAGAAGATTTTTGCAGAGGAAGCAATTCGACGTCGTGATCCACGCCGCGATCGGAAATCCCCTCAGGGATTCCTTCCACGCCTCTGTGGGCGAGCTGGAACAGGATCTGAAGATGTTTTTCCATCTGGAAAAGTATCATGATCTGTATGGACGGATGCTCTATTTTGGGTCGGGGGCTGAATTTGATAAGCGCAATGGAATCTGCGCCGTTTCCGATTTGGGTTTTGTCAACGGGGTGCCGGAAAGCAGCTACGGCCTTGCCAAATATATTATCGGCAAGGCGATCGAGGCGAGCGCAAATATCTATAATTTTCGCATTTTTGGCCTGTTTGGCAAGTATGAAAACTGGCGTACTACCTTTATTTCGGGGTCCTGCTGCAAAGCCCTGAAGGGTTTGCCGATCACCATCCGGCAGAACGTGTTTTTTGATTATCTTTATATCGATGATTTCTGCCGGGCGGTCGGGTGGTTTATTGAGCACGAGACGCGCTTCCATACCTATAATGTTACTTCCGGCAGGAGAGATGATCTGCTCTCGATTGCAGAAACAGTCAAACGGCTCAGCGGCGCCGATGTGCCGATTTACCTCTGCCGGGAAGGGCTGGGGAACGAGTATACCGCTTCCAACCGGAGGCTGCTGGAAGAATATCCCGACTTTGCAATCACTCGTCTTGATGACGCGATCACGGCCCTTTTGGAGTATTACAAAACCATTTTGGATACGATCGATCTTTATTCTTTGTTATATCAAAATTAATGGAGGAATTCCCACCGATGGGTATCTTAGGAAAATTTATTTCGGTGCTGCTTCATATCATCCTGCCGCAGCGAATTCGTGAAGCCGTATTAAATCGCATTGAAAGGACCAAGACGGTTCTGACGAGCAATTTGGAACTGAGAATTTTTTGGAGAATTTTATTCTTCCCTATAGTGTTGCCGCTTTCTCTGCTGATGGCGGCGATGAAGACACTTATGATATGGGTGTTTCCCTCCAAGGTTTATAATGATTTGCGCTATATATGCTATCAAATTTATACGGATGTATCCTCAAGAAATACTGGCATCCGTTTGGCTTGGAAACGTGCCTGCCTCTGCTATGAGCTGTTTACAAAGGGCGCGGAAAAGCATATGTCCTATGGGGAAAAGAACCCGGAGATTACATTTTATGTTATCAGGCCCTATTATTTCTTAGAACCAAATGAGTTCATCTATCGTAATGTAGCCAATTTATTGACTCAATACTATTACTGTCTCCAAAAATTGTCTTATGCCGTTGAAAATGGATGGGTACCGGTTGTAGATTGGCAGAACTACGGAATGATGCCTCATAGTGAAGAATTTCCAGTCAATGGGACATCAAACGCATGGGAATATTATTGGCAGCAACCGTCCTCTTACTCTCTGGAGGAGGTTTATCAAAGCAAAAATGTAATTCTTTCCACAAGGAATATTGGACAGTTTGGATATATTCCCAACTGCGCAATGGCACCGCCTTTTATGCAGTATGCAACAAGTTTGGTTCAAAAGTGCCCGCAATATGCTTCTCTCTTTCCCTTCAATCAGCCTACCCTGCAATATATCGAGGATGCCCATCGCCGCTTGTTCCCAGAAGGGAAACGGATTTTAGGCGTGGTTGTGCGCGGCGCTTCCTATGGACGCAGCGGAACGCCTTATGGCAGCCATCCTGTGCAGGTGGGGATGAAAGAGCTGATCCGCACTGTAAAAAACTACTGCGGCCAGTGGGAGATGGATTATGTTTTCTTTGTAAATGAAATGCAAGAGTTGGTGGAAACTATGCAGGACGCATTTCAGGATCGTTTAATCGTACTTCCTAGAATGCGTGATCACATTGATCGTCCGGCTGACGGGATTACTAAAAATCCGATGTACTATCCTGGAAATCGGTATCAAACAAACTTGGATTACATCACTGAAATTGCACTGCTGTCTAAATGCACATCTCTGATTGGCTCAATGTCTAGCGGAATGCGCTCTGCACTCATTTGGAATGCCGGCGATTATGAGAATGTGTTGATTTTTGAAAAGGGACTTTGGTGAAACTGCTATTTGCCTGCTTTCAAGTTTCAAGAGATACCAGGAGGGGCTTGCTATGAAATTTGGTCTGCTTGATTTTGACCTGACCGTTGACGCCTATTGGAACGATTCGTGGAATCAAAAAGCCCTGCTAAATGTAGGGGATGCTGCAGAATATTTAGCGGTCGAGCAAATCTATCGCTCAATGGGAATCGATAGCAGTCAGATTTTTAGAATCTCTATTCCGGAGCTGACCAGCTACCGCGGCGAGTCTTTGATTGTTGCGCTGAATATCGCACTGGACAGTTATGTTGGATACAATATGATCTTGGAACGCTTGTCGCCCGATATTATTCCAGTGTTTTTGGGGATGAGCTTTACAAGTGCCGATCTGAGTCCTCAACAGATAGAATGTCTGAAAAGATATGCCCCCATCGGATGTAGGGATGAACGTTCTTACCTCCGTATGCAGTCGCTGGGAATTCCATGCTACCTCAATGGGTGCGTCGCCTCAGTGCTGCAGATCAAGGCTCGGGAGATACCGAAGCTTCACAATAAAATCCTGATGATTGACGTTCCCTATGGCGTTTTACAGCATATACCACAGGAATTAAAAGAGGATATTGTTTTTCTGAATCAGGAGATATACTGCAAAAAATCCGAAATGCCACAGAATTTTCTACCGTCAGACTGGGCGAAAGGGGTGATGGCCTATTACGGAAGCAAACCCCGGATGGTAGTTACTTCCCGTTTCCATGGCGCAGTCCTTGCGCTTGCAAACGATATTCCGGCCGTTATCACTCTGGAAAAATACACTTTTCGCTTTAGCTGGCTTCGAAATTACTGTCCGATTTATACAGAGGAGACCTTTAGGCAGATTCAATGGAATCCCGCTTCCGTTGACTATGGATCGGTTCGCAGCCTTATGAACGAGGTTGCCGAGCAAAGAATCCGGGAGGTTGCCGGTCACTATCAAAAGCTGCTGACATTGACCGATTTGCAGAGAAGTACCGTCTCGGAAGAAGCGGAGAGTTCCAATCAGGTTCTTTATTATCAGAGGGTATGGAAAGAAATCCAGAAGACATGGGATCCTCAAAAGGAATACAGTTATGGCTTTTGGGGCGTAAACGAGAATACCAGGGCGCTGCTTTCCTTGATTAGGGAAAACTATCCCAAAGCGCGGCTGACAGACATCTACGATATGTTCAAAACGGTTTCCTATGAAGGGCTTGTTTCAAAAGCTCCGCGCGAATTGGGAAGGTATCGCAATCAACAAGATTATTATGTGATCGTTACCGCTTATCTTGCATCCCGGGTTGTGCCGGATATATGCGATGAATGCGGATTTCCAATGGAAAGATCTTTTCGCTGCGAAAGAAATTTCATTTTGCCAGAAGATTTAATGAAAGCACCTGTGGTTGCGGAGGAGATCTCTTGATAAAGCGGAATAATGTTATTGATTTTGCCAAATTTATCTTTTCTGTTGTCATTTTGCTCAATCACAGCAATTCCTTAATGCCGGGCAAGGGATGCTTCATGTTTGGCGGGTATCTGGCTGTTGAATTTTTCTTTCTTGTATCTGGCTTCCTGATAGCGCAATCAAGCGCCAAAAAATCAAGTTTTGACGCAAATACGATTGGTACAGAAACGCTACGGCTTGTTTTAAATAAATTTAAAAGAATTTTTCCGTATTACTCTTTAGGCTTCGTTTTATCATTTGCCGTTACGCAATATATTAATCATGTTTCAGGAAGATCAATTTTAAAAAATGCTATTAAATCCATCTTGACATTTTTACGACTTGGAACGACTGTGGGGCTTAACAGTTATGAGGTGATGGATCTCTGCTGGTACATATCTGGAATGCTTTTAGGGATAATGATTATTTATCCACTTTTAAGGTATCACGCGAACCTGTTTTGTTATGTAGAAGCCCCATTGATTTGCGCTTTTATTTATGGCTATCTATTTCATACCTACAAAGGAACGGCTACCTTAGATTGGATTGGAATATGCAATACTGGTTTATTGCGCGGGATTGCCGGCCTATCCCTTGGCTGTTTGACATATGAAGGCAGCAGGAAGATTAAAAATATAAAATGGTCGGGAAATGGACGGGTATTTTTAACCCTCGTGGAAGTTATGGGCTATTTTATTGCTCTCATTCATATGCAATTTAAGTCTAAAATTGGGAGCGATGATTTCGTGATCATAGGAATTCTCACCATGTCGATTTCTATTTCTTTTAGTGGGTCAAGCCTCTCATATAAAATGTTTGGTCAGACAAATGTCCCTTGGGCAGAATATAGTTTGGCGCTTTATATGGGTCATTGGCCAGTTCTGTTGTTCATTGCCAATGATCATGCCCTATCAACCTTTCAATTAAAATTTGTTACATATTTTGTATGTAGTTTTATTGTCTCTTTCTTATTGCAGAAAGGGGGAAATCTCCTTAAAAATTTATTCGGATGGATAGGAAAAGAAGCGAAAAGCCTTTTCGTTTTGCCATAGCGCATCAACGCTTTCATTTTGTATAACGATCGAAGGAATGGGATTATTGTCATGAAAAAAAGGGTAGCAGACATCATTGCAGATATTCTTCTGGAAAACAACATCACCGACCTCTTTTCGGTTGTCGGGGGCGGGGCGATGTTCCTGAACGACGCATTCGGGCACCGGGAAGGCCTGCGTGTCCTTTTCAACCAGCACGAGCAGGCCTGCTCGATGGCGGCGGAGGGATATGTGCGCGCCGGCGGCAGGATGGCTGCCGTCTGTGTCACGACCGGACCCGGGGGAACCAACGCCATCACGGGGGTTCTCGGCGCGTTTCAGGATAATTATCCGATGCTTGTGATTTCAGGCCAGGTGCGTTATCCCACGACGGCGGACAGCACCGGCCTGCCCCTGCGCTTTATGGGCGAACAGGAGCATAATATCGTGGATACCGTCCGCCCTTTGACCAAGTATGTAGTGATGCTGAAAAATCCTCTGGACGTCCGATATGAGATGGAAAAGGCAATCCATCTGGCCACGCACGGACGGCGGGGCCCCTGCTGGGTGGATGTCCCGCTTGATATCCAAAGTGCCATGATCGAGGAGGAAGGACTCCGCTCCTTTGTGCCGGACATGGAGAGCTCGGACTGGAATCGGGAAACCTTCCTTTCGGAGCTTCGGAAAGCGAAGCGCCCGGTAATCCTGACCGGTTCCGCCATTCGCAGCGCGGGATGCGTTTCCCGTTTCCGGGAGCTTGCCACAAAGCTGAACGTTCCTGTTTTGGCGGCCACCTATAATGCGGACTTGTTTACCAGAGAGCATCCCTGCTATTATGGAAATTTTGGAGTCAATGGCGGGCGTGCCGGCAATTTCATTGTCCAGAACGCGGATCTTGTCATCGGTATGGGCTGTCGGATGGCTTTCCGCCAGATCGGCTTCAATTTTGAAGCGTTTTCTCCGAATTCCCGCAGGATGGTGATCGATGTTGATCCCAATGAGCTCAGAAAGCCCACCCTCCGGATTGATGTTCCCATCTGCGCAGATATCGCGGAGGCGGTCGAGTCGCTGCTTGAGACTCCGGACATTGCCTTCTCCGACTCCTGCGGATGGCTGGATTACTGCGACGGACTGAAAAAGCGCTTTCCTGTTTATCTCGAAAAGTTCAATCAAAGCGAAGCGGTCAACCCCTATTTCTTTGTGCGGCAGCTTCAAAAGCTTCTTCCTGAGGACGGCGTCATTGTACTGGGGAACAGCAGTATCGCGGGACATGTTCTCCAGATGGGAATTGCCGCGTCCCGGCAACGGATCATCAACAATATGAACTGCGGCTCCATGGGTTACGACCTGCCGGCGGCCGTCGGCGCAGCGCAGGCGCTGCAGCGGGAAGTTACTCTGATTACAGGGGACGGCAGCATGATGCTGAATCTTCAGGAACTGATGACAGTGAAGCATTACCGTTTGCCTGTTAAGATCGTGCTTTGCAGCAACGGCGGATATCGCGCAATTGTCCGGACACAGCAGAATATGTTTCAGGGACGTTTCACCGGCTGTACGGCGGAAACAGGTGTCGAAATGCCTGATTTTTCCAAGGTGGCCGCCGCGTTTGATATTCCGTACTTTCGGATCGAGAATCACACGCAGCTTGATGACGGCTTGCGCCGCCTGTATCAAACGGAAGGCTTTGCTCTCTGCGAGCTGATGCAGGATCGGGAACAGATGATTGAGCCAAGGATCATGAGCCGAAAGCTTGATGACGGTACGTTGGTATCTCCGGTGATTGACGATCTCTATCCCTTCCTGGACCGGGAAACCTATCAGGCGATGAAGTTTCCAGGGGCGCTTGCTGAAAAACAGGGGAAATCGTTATGAGAATACTTGCCGTCATTCCTGCCTGTGAGGGTTCTGTCAGCCTTCCAAACAAAAACCTCAGGGTCATCAATGGGAAGCCTCTGATCTATTACGTCATTCGGAACGCCAGAAATTCACGCTACATTACCGATACGATCGTGACAACCAACTCAAACGAGATTATCTCGATCGCCCGGCAGATGGGAGCCATGTCCCGATTGAGGGACCCGTCATTGTGTGGTGAAGAGGTTTCATTGGATACGGTTGTGTTCGATGTTTTTCAGCAGCTGGATCTTTTCTCCTACGACTATGTGGTTACGATGCAGTCCATTTCTCCCACCCTGCGGGTTGAAACGCTGGATGCGGCCCTGGAACGCTGCATCCGCGAGGATTGCGACACGCTGATTTCGGTCTCTAACCGCCCGCGCTTCTACTGGACCCGGCAAGACGGGGAACTTGTTCCGATACAGCGGCAGCGAAAGAGCCGGCATCTCCTCCCCCCTTTTTTTGTGGAAACAGGGGCGTTTCTGATTACGAAATCCCGGTTCGTCCGCCCGGATTCCCGATTGGGGGAGACGGTGCGTCTTTTTGAACTCAGCGGGGGCGAGGCAATTGATGTGGACACCTTCGGTGATCTCAAACAAGTCGAAAATATTCTCTGTCAAAAATCCACCGCCTTCTATGTCAATGGAAACAATCAGCTCGGCCTAGGTCATGTATACCGCGTAATTCAACTGGCGGATGAACTCTTCTCGAAGCCTGACATCTACTATGACCGAAACCAGACCGAGCGCTCGGTTTTTGGAGAGACGACCCACAATTTGATCCCGGTGGATGGGGAAGAAGGCCTGTTTTCCGCGCTGCGGAAACGCGGGTACGACCGGTTTATCAATGATATTCTCTCCACTTCCAGGACGTACATGGCTGGGCTGCGCGCCAGTATTCCTGGTGCGCGTATCATCAACTTTGAAGATGAGGGCGAGGGCTCATATCTGGCTGATCTTGTCTTCAACGCACTTTATGAAGAAAATTTCACTTCCAATGTCAGGGCGGGAGAGCAGTACTTTATTGCTTCCAAGCTTTTCTTAATCTATGATCCGATTCAGATTCGGGAAAGGGTTCGGGACGTTTTTGTCGCCTTCGGCGCGGCGGATCCGCAAAACTATTCCGACCGGGTGCTGCGGATTGCCTCCCGGCCGGAATATCAAAAGTTTCACTTTCATGTCGTCATCGGACGGGCAAAGGAAAATGCAGAAACGTTGCTCCGATATAACGAGGCGGAAAATATTGAAGTGCTCCATAACATCGATAATATGCCGGAGGTTATGAGCAAATGCGATGTCGCATTGACCTCGCGCGGGCGGACCGGCTATGAGCTTGCCGTCCTCGGCATTCCCTCGATCACCGTTGCCCAAAACGAAAGAGAGACGCTGCACAGCTTTCTCAGTGAAAAAAACGGCTTCACCTATCTGGGGCTCAATCCCAGCGACGAGGCTTTGGAATCGGCGCTGAACCGTTATCTCAATTTGAGCCGGGCGCATCGCTGTCATCTGCAGGAACTGATGCTGTCAAAGGATCTACGCAACGGCCGGAAGCATGTTGTAAACCTCATTGACAATTTGTGAGCAATAATAAGAGAGGAGCTGTAAGGATGAATCAGCCTTTTGTGATTGCAGAAGCGGGGGTTAACTTTTACGATACGGCAAGGCAGCGGGGTGTGTCTCCGCTGGAAGAGGCCATGCGCTATGTGGATGAGGCAAAAGCGGCCGGAATTGATGCGATCAAATTTCAGTCTTATAAAGCCGAGACGATTGTCTCCAAGAACTCGCCTGCATACTGGGATATCACCAAAGAAACGACTAAAACACAGTATGAGCTGTTCCGAAAGTATGACCATTTTGGCGAGATGGAATATCGCCGCCTGTATGAGCACTGTCGGGCTAGCGGGATTGCTTTTCTTTCTACCCCATTTGATTACTCCTCGGCCGATTATTTGGAAAATTTGGTTGACATCTATAAAATATCCTCATCTGATCTGAGCAATTTACCGTTTGTTCGTCATATTGCCCGCAAAGGGAAGCCGATTTACCTTTCGGTCGGCGCCTCCTATCTCTCAGAGGTGGATCAGGCGGTTCGGGCCATGAAGGAGGAAGGCTGCCCGGAGATCGCACTGCTGCATTGCGTTTTGTCCTATCCCTGCAAAAATGAGGATGCAAATCTGAACATCATCCAAACGCTTCGACGTATTTTCCCAGACCTGAAAATCGGGTACAGCGATCACACGATGCCGGATGAGACGATGACCATCCTGACCACCGCCTATCTTTTGGGCGCGGAGGTGATCGAAAAGCATTTCACCTTGGATAAAACGCTGCCCGGCAACGACCACTACCACGCCGGGGAGCCCGCTGATTTTAAGAAAGCGATCGGTAATTTCCGACTGGTCAATACGATCCTGGGGCAAAAGGAAAAGACGGTGCTTCCATGCGAAGTTGTTCCCCGCAGGGAGGCAAGGCGTTCCCTGGTCCTGACACATAACATGAAAAAGGGAGAGGTCATCCGGGAGCAGGACCTGATAGCAAAACGTCCGGGGACCGGCATCTCTCCTGCGGCACAGGATATCGTTCTGGGAAGGCGCCTGCTGGTCGATTGTCCCGAGGATACGATTTTAACTTGGGAAATGGTATAAATCCCGACAACGGGAAACACGAATCTTTTAGGGGGATATCATGCTGGATTTGAGCTTTTATCAGGGAAGACGGGTGCTTTTGACCGGCCATACCGGCTTCAAAGGAAGCTGGATGTCCCGCGTGCTGGTGAATGCGGGCGCAGTTGTAACAGGGTATGGTCTCGCGCCTCCGGCTGATCCCAACCTTTTCTCGCTGGCGGGAGTGTGCTCCGAAATGCAAAGCGTCATTGGCGATATCCGAGATTTTGAACGGCTCCGTCAAGTGTTTCTCGCGGCAGACCCTGAAATTGTAATACATATGGCGGCGCAGCCGATTGTTCGGGAAAGCTATCGGACCCCGCGGGAAACCTATGAAATCAACGTGATGGGGACGGTTAACCTGTTGGAATGCGCCAGATTAAGCGGCCGGGTCAAAAGCCTTTTGAATGTAACGACCGATAAGGTGTATCAGAACAACGAGTGGTGCTGGGGGTATCGGGAAAACGAGCCGCTGGACGGCTTTGACCCCTATTCCAACAGCAAAAGCTGCTCGGAACTGGCCACGCATTGCTACCGGGGCAGTTTCTTTTCAGATGGCGCGGCGATTTCCACCGCGAGGGCGGGTAATGTAATCGGCGGCGGCGATTTTGCTGCTGACCGGATTATTCCTGATTGCATCCGGGCCCAGCAGGCGGGCAAACGGATAGGGGTGCGCAACCCTTATTCGACCCGGCCGTATCAGCATGTGCTCGAGCCGGTCATGGCTTATCTGATGATTGCCCAGATGCAATACCGGAATAAAGATCTGGCCGGATGGTATAATGTGGGACCCGACGATTGTGACTGTGTCACTACGGGGCAGTTGGTTGATCTATTCTGTCAAAGCTGGGGAAACGGCGCGGAATGGGAGTCACAGGCCGAACGCAACGCTCCACATGAGGCCAATTTCCTAAAGCTTGACTGCACCAAACTGAAGACCGCCTTTGGATGGAGTCCGCGCTGGCACATCCGGCGCGCGGTGGAACTGACCTGCCAATGGAGTAAAATATGGCTTGAAAAGGGGGATATCCCGGCTGAGATGGACCGTGAGATTAAAGAATATCTCAGTTGCCGATGATTTTTGGAAATTGCCCAATGCCCATAGCGGATGAGAAAGGAAAAACGATGATGAGATGGAACAGCGAACAGCAGGCCCGCGATGAGATTAAAGGGCTGGTAGCGGAATATTACCATAATTTTCATGAAAAGAAGACGGAATTCCGGCCGGGAGATCGTATCAATTATGCTGCACGCGTCTTTGATGAGAAAGAGATGTGTTGCCTGACCGATGCCATGCTGGACTTCTGGCTGACAACCGGGCGATTTTCTGAGCAATTTGAGCGGGAATTTGCCGCTTGGTTAGGCGTTCGTCATGCCAATCTCGTCAATAGCGGTTCTTCCGCCAATTTGATTGCTTTTATGACCTTGACCTCCCCGGAGCTGGGAGAGCGCCGGATTATGCGGGGAGATGAAGTGATCACGGTAGCATGCGGATTTCCAACGACGGTAACTCCCATGCTGCAATACGGCGCGGTTCCGGTTTTTGTGGATGTGACGGTTCCACAGTACAATATTGATATTTCTCAATTGGAGGCGGCCCGCAGCAGCAGGACTAAGGCGGTGATGATCGCCCATACCCTGGGCAACCCGTTTGACCTTGCCGCAGTAAAGGCTTTTTGCGATCGATATGGCCTCTGGCTGGTGGAAGATAACTGCGATGCATTGGGGAGCATCTACTTTCTCGATGGAGAGAAGCACTTTACCGGGACGATCGGTGACATTGGGACCTCGAGCTTCTACCCGCCGCACCATATGACGATGGGGGAAGGCGGATGCGTTTATACGAACGATCCGGTTCTCAACCGCTTGATCAAAAGCTTCCGGGATTGGGGAAGAGACTGTGTCTGTCCCTCGGGTCATGACAATTTCTGTGGGCATCGTTTTGACGGTCAATATGGGCAGCTGCCTCGCGGGTACGACCACAAATATGTTTATAGCCATTTCGGATATAACCTAAAAGTGACGGATCTTCAGGCTGCCGTCGGCTGCGAGCAGCTCAAAAAATTCCCGGACTTTATTGAACGGCGCCGGTACAATTGGAAACGCCTGCACACTGCACTGGAAAGGTTCTCGGATCGCCTGATCCTGCCGGAACCCGCCCCGAACAGCGTGCCGTCATGGTTTGGATTTCTGATTTCGGTCCACCCGGAAAGCGGGCTTGACCGCAACCGCATTACCTCTTTTTTGGAGCAGCACAATATCCAGACGCGCCTGCTTTTCAGCGGAAATCTGGTGAAGCATCCCTGCTTCGATTCAATCCGGGGAACCGATTCTTATCGTGTGATAGGAAATCTTGAAATTACAGACTTCATTATGAACAATACTTTTTGGGTGGGCGTTTATCCAGGGATGACCAATGAAATGATTGATTATATGGCCGCAGTTGTGGCGGAAAGCCTGAAGTAGGATATTGAATCGGACATGCGGCACTTTTGTTTGAAAGACCGTAAAGGCTGGGACCATGGGAAGAAGCATGCGATTTATCTGTTGACCTTAACTTGGATCTGTTGAATTTTTTTGCAAAAAGAAGCACGACATCTTTCGAGCGCCTCATCTGATGGAAGAATCATGGAAATATCTCCCTGTAATGGCGGACAACCGGAAAATCTTGCAGTGCGTTAAAAGATAATAGGAGCAGTCTATGGCAAAATATTTTGGAACCGACGGCTTTCGCGGGGAAGTCAACAAAGATCTGACCGCCGTTCACGCCTATGAAATCGGGCGCTTTCTCGGGTGGTACTACGGCAGGGAGCATCACGCGCGCATCGTGATCGGCAAGGATACCCGCCGTTCCAGCTATATGCTCGAATATGCCGTCAGTGCCGGGGTAACCGCCTCCGGCGCGGATGCTTACCTGCTTCATGTGACAACGACGCCCTCCGTTTCCTACGTAGCCAGAACCGAGGGGTTCGACTGTGGAGTCATGATCAGCGCATCGCATAATCCGTTTTATGACAACGGAATCAAACTGATGAACAGCAGCGGGGAAAAAATGGAGGAAAGCACCATTCAGCTCATCGAAGATCATCTCGATGGCAAGAAGCTTTTGGATGGATTTTCTCAAAATGGGATTCCGCTGGCAGAAAAGGAAGACATCGGCCGCGTCGTGGACCATTCGGCCGGCCGCAACCGGTATATGGGCTACCTGCTTTCACTCGCGGTGCACAGCTTTGAGGGCAAAAAGGTCGCTCTGGATTGTGCCAACGGCAGCGCCTGGAACATCGCGCCGCACATTTTCGAAGCGCTGGGCGCTGAAACCCATGTGATCCATGCGGAGCCAAATGGACTCAATATTAACGCGGACGCGGGGTCCACCCATATCGAGGGCCTGCGGCGGTATGTCGTTGAGAACCAAATGGACGTCGGTTTTGCCTACGACGGCGACGCCGACCGCTGCCTGGCGGTTGACGAGCGGGGGGATTTGGTCGATGGGGATCGGATTCTCTATCTTTGCGGGCGATATCTGCAGGAACAGGGACAATTGGTGAATAATACCATTGTTACCACGGTGATGTCAAATTTCGGGTTGTATCAGGCGTTGGACGCAGCCGGAATCCAATACGTCAAAACGAGTGTGGGCGATAAATATGTGTATGAGCATATGGCTCAGAACGGCGATTCGATCGGCGGAGAACAGTCCGGCCACATCATCTTTTCCAAGTATGCGCGGACCGGCGATGGGATTCTGACCTCGCTGAAGGTCATGGAAGTGATGCTGGCAAAAAAAGCTTCTCTGAGCAGGCTGGCCGCACCCGTCCGGATTCTTCCGCAGGTTTTGATTAACGTGCGCGTAAAAGACAAAAGGAAAGCTCAAGCGGATTCCGACGTTCAATCGGCCGTTCATGAAATATCCGCTCTGCTGGGCAAAACCGGCAGAGTACTGGTGCGCGAATCCGGCACAGAGCCCTTGATTCGCGTAATGGTGGAGGCGCAGACCGAAGAGCTTTGCCGCACCTATGCAGAACGGGTGGCCGGCGTGATTCAAAATCGGGGTCATGTATTGGAACCATTCGATGGGAAGCAGCCTTGAGAAAGTCCGGCACCGGCAGAAGTAGATGGAGCCGGCGGGGTAACAGATGTTTTAACGAAGGGAATCAATCCTCATGAAGCGTGGAATATGGGACTGGACCATCCTCAAATTTTTGATTGTCGGCGTTGTCAACACCGTTTTTGGGACGATCGTCATGTTTTCTCTTTATAACTTGGCGGGCTGCTCTTACTGGATCTCCTCGGCGGCGAACTATATTTTGGGGAGCATCCTGAGCTTTTTCCTGAACAAATATTTTACCTTCCAAAACAGGGAGCGGTCGTGGGGACAGGTGGTCCGGTTCACCGTTAATATTGCGGCGTGCTATCTGGTCGCTTATGGCGTTGCCAAGCCCGCGGTGCGGATGCTGCTGTCCGGGCAGTCCGTTTCGATTCAGGAGAATGCCGCGATGCTGGCAGGAATGTGCCTCTTTACCGGGCTTAACTATTTTGGACAGCGCTTGTTTGCCTTTCGGTAAAAAGTTGTTTTGCAAAATGAGCATGCGGATTTTCATATGAAAATCCGCATGCTCATTTTGGAGTTGATAAGGTAAGATAAGTTGCGCAAATTAAAAAAGAGATAAAAAGAGAGACAAGGTTTGCAGATCTCTGATAGAATGAAGTTGCGACACCACCATTCTGAAAGGAGAAAGCAAACCATGCCTGAAAAGATTGTACAGCTGAATGAGGAAGTAATCAAGGGTCAGATCAAGGAATTGGTTCGTGGCAGTGTGGAAGAGACCCTGAATGA
>JACRTB010000034.1 GCA_014385025.1 Yanshouia hominis
CCTTTCTGCAGTACCGACGCTGTTGACAACAATAGGTCGCCCGGCGAGCCTCCCCCCTATGGGCGGCCCGCATGGCCGCCCATGTGGCCCCCCCTCGCCGGGCAATCGGCTCGGGCGGCGCGGCCGTCCGGTGCCGCCCGCACTCGCCCTCCCGCGCGTCGCTGCGCTCCGCGTACTCGCTCCGGGCGGCAAACAAGGGGGGGCGGTGCCGCCCTCCGCTCGGGCGCGCCGGGCACCGGACAGGCGGGGGGACGGGCCGGGAGAGAACGGGCGGCCTGCGGGCCGCCTGCGGCGGATTGATGCCTCTTAAGAGGCTGCCTGTAATATGCCCTTCCAGGGATCGGAGCAAACCACCAGTTCAACTGGTGGTTTTGATTGGTTTGTATCTCTGCATATTTAGTTTTTAGAGTGGCTCATGTACAGTTTGTCCACCCCCTTTTTCAGAAACAAAAAAAGAGCCGCTGTTTTTCCCTGCAAATTTGCAAGGCAACAGCGGCTCTCAATATTCATTTAAATTGTATATATTAAAAGGGACGCTCGATAAAACGCTCCTAAAATTGCTTGTGTTATCGTTCAAATCCCTGAAATGCTCCGAAAACTTAAAATGATATACATGAAAACCATATCCTTTTGAACGCCTGTTTTCGGGTAAAAAAGTGCCCAGAAATGGCGTATGTTCTGGACTTTTCGTCCAGAACATACATTCCTGTGATTAAACTTGGTGCGGATAAGAGGACTTGAACCTCCACCGAGTTGCCCCGACTAGAACCTGAATCTAGCGCGTCTGCCAATTCCGCCATATCCGCATATTCAACTTTTGCTTCATTTGAAGCAGCTTTGTTATAATATCACAGGGTTCGAAATTTGTCAAGCATTCTCAGCCGGATTTTTAGAAATTTCCGCCGGAGAATTTCTTTCCCCCGGCGGAACCATATTAAAAATCTTAGAGCTTCAGCAGAATTCCCGCGATTGCTCCTCCGGCAATATAAACGATCGGGTGCTTCTTAAATTTGACATAAAGGAAATACAACACCGCAAAAAGGAGAAGCGCCGGGAGATTAAAAAGTCCTGCCAGAGAGGATAATCCTGTAAAATTCTCCGTGTGAAGCATTGCCACTTTTGCAACTGAATATCCTGCCGCAGCAATCATGCCGGTAACAGCAGGACGCAATCCGTAAAAGACTGCCAGCACGATCGGGTTCTTGGAAAATTTCGCTAAAACCTGTGCAATAATGACAATCACGATATAGGAAGGCAGGACCAGCCCGAAAGTAGCAACAAATCCGCCTAAAATCCCTCCTGCGTGGAAGCCGGCATAGGTGGCGGTGTTGATGCCGATCGGCCCGGGAGTGGATTCGGCTATAGCAACCATATCCAGAAGCATTGCGCGGTCAAACCAAGGATATTTATCGGCAATATCATAAAGGAACGGCAGAGTCGCCAAGCCGCCGCCGACAGCAAAAAGACCGGTCTTGAAAAATTCGACAAAAAGAAGAAGATAGATTGTCATTCGTTTTTGCCCTCCTTTGCAAAGACCATTTTAGCGAGATACCCAACCAGTGCGGAAACCAGAACAACAAAAATCGGAGAAAGATCCAGAAAAATCATTCCCAGAAACGCCGCGGCAAAAAGAACCACGCCAAGCTTATCCTTGATGCTTGTTTTCATCAGCTTAAACACCGCGGCGAGAATCAGCACGCAGACAGCCACCCGGATTCCGCCGAACGCGTGGCCCACCACCTCAAATTGGGAGATATTCTTTAAAAGCCCGGCGATGATTAAAATGATGATCAGCGAGGGAGAAACCACACCAAAGGTGCTGAGCGCCGCGCCGCGCAGCCCCTTCTGCTGATATCCGATAATCGTAGCGACATTAACGGCAATAATGCCCGGGGTGCACTGCCCTACCGCATAATAGTCGAGCAGCTCTTCCGAGGTGGACCAATGATGGCGCTCGACGATTTCGCGCTCAAGCATCGGCAGCATCGCATAGCCTCCCCCGAAGGTCAGGCCGCCGATGCAGAAAAATGTCCAGTAGAGATCAAACCAGATGTTCAAAACGTTTCATTCCTTTCTGATGCCGGTGATCATGATTCTATCGATGAAGCGGCGGACGAATCCCCGCGCGTCCGTCCGAATCGGGACCAGTCAATCTGCGCCAGTATGACCGACAGCAAAATAATCGCGCCGCCCGCGACGAAGGTGGGCGTCAGCTCATCATAGCCGCAGATGACGGAAAGGAGACTGCCGAACAGCCCCTCACAGGAGAGGAGAATCGCCGCGTTGGCGGGAGCCACCCGCCTCTGCGCCCAGTTTTGCAGGAAATAGCAAAGTCCGGTGGAAAGAAGCGCCAGATACAGCATGGGAAGTATCCCGGAGCGAAACGCCTCCAAAGTGCAGCGCGCCTGATCGATGGCACAGAAAGCAATCATGGAAAGCAGCGCCGATACGCCGAGCTGCACCACACTGAGCACCGCGGCGCTTGAAGTAATCCCGGAAACCGCGCCGAGAAACGCAATATGGCAGGCAAACAGAAAAGCGCACAGCAGCGTCAGGCAATCCCCGAGGTTAAAGCTCACCCCCGCTCCCGGCGCCCATGAGAGGACGGCGGCCCCGACGAAACAGGTAAACGCAAGCGGGAACGCGCAGCGCGCCGGCTTCTGGCGAAAGAGCAGCCAGCTGATGAACGGAACCATAATAACATTGGTTGCGGTCAGGAAGGCGGAGTTTGCCGGCGTGGTATATTTAATTCCGTACGTCTGAAGAAAGAAAGCCAGAAAGAGGATCACACCCGCTCCCGCGCCGCAGAGAAGATCACGGCGGGACGCGATTGCCATCTCCTGCCGGAAAAGCACCGCCATGATAACGGTCGGAATGGCAAACCGCAGCGTCAAAATCAGAGAGAGGGGCAGTCCGGACAAAATCGCCAGATTCGTAAAGATGAATCCCCCGCCCCAGATCAGCGCGGTCAGGAGCAGCAGCAGCTCCGGAAGCGGAAGGGCGCGCGCCTTGGTTATGCTTGACATGAAAGTTTCCTCGCTTCTGCAGAATCAAATGGAAGAGACCTCTGCTGGCTTCGGTACACCAGTGCGGCGACCTCCCGCAGGTCGGAGGCCAGATAGGTAGGCATGACTCCCGCAGGAAGAGGCACCTTCTTGGGATTAAACCAGCAGCTGTCCAGTCCCGCGGCGGCAGCCCCCGCGATATCGGCGGAAAGGGAATCCCCCACCACCAGCACCTCCCGGGGGTCGGGCGCGCCGCACCGCTCCAGCGCCGCCCGGAAGAAGCGCGGATCGGGCTTTTCGCATCCCACCTCACCCGAAATCAGCACCTGCCGGACATAGCGGTCGATTCCGGAAAGAGCAAAGCGCCGGTGCTGGCTGCGCGGGACTCCATTGGTGATAATCGCAAGATAAGCCACGGGAGACAGCGCCTCCAACAGCTCCCTCGCGCCGGAAAGAAGCGGTGCCGATTCCGCAAGAGCATCCCCATAGGCCCGGTTTGCCGCCTGTGGATCGCGTTCCAGCCCGCACTCGGCAAAAAGCAGAGCGTACCGCTCCGCCAGCATCGCTTCCCGGGTGACCTCACCCCGCTCGAGCCGCTTCCACTGCATGTGATTGATTCGGTCGTACCGCGCGAGCATCTCCTCTCCGGCGGGGACCTTCATCCGCCGCATTGCGGCAAAAAACGCCTCGCGCTGTGCGGCTTCAAAGTCCAGCAGCGTGCCGTCGGCGTCCAGCAGAATTGTCGTGTATCCCATTGCGTCCTCCGGTGTTCATCAGATTGCTGTGAATCCTTCCTATTTTACTGCCAAACAAACGGTTTGTAAAGCCAAAATTTAAGGCTACTCAAAGCATTCCGCCCATTCTCAGAGCGATCCAGAGCAGGGCGGCGCCATAGAGCAGCGTCGTCCCCACCGCCGCCAGCCAGAAAGAGCGATGAAGCGTCTTGTGATGGAAGCAGCGCATTCCCAGCCACAGCCCGGGGCCACCGCCCAGAAGAGCGACCCAGAAAAACCGCTTCTCCGGAATTCTGCGCCGTTCAGCCTTGGCAGCACATTTATCGACGGCGCAGAGGACAAAATTGATCAGAGAGCCGCCGCCCACCATCGCCAACAGAATCAAAGATAAAAGTTTCAAGTGAATCCCTCCATTTTATCGATTTCTGGAACCCTTTCATTTTACCACGCTCAGTCTTGAATTCCAATGGATGGAGGGGACTTCCTCTTGACATGGGCAGCTCTTTTGATTAAACTTATTTTATTCTCGCGATACCTTTCCCGAAATTTCATGAAAATGAGGAAACATCAATGAAACAGCTTCATCTGCTCAAGGCACTCTGCCTGCTTTTTGCTCTTTTAATGATCGTGACGGCCACGGCCGGATGCACCGGCCAAAGTCCGGCGGCGGATCCGGTCAGCTCCTCGGTCTCCGAAAGCTCCGAGCCGGAGGAAGAGCCGGAACCCGAAGAGGATCTGGAGGTCGAACGGGTCTTTCTGGTAGAAAAGATCGATCAGGGAATCCAGCGAAATCCCGACACCGTTGGCTGGCTGTATATTCCCAATACCGAGATTGACGACGCGGTTCTTCAGGGACCCGACAACGACTACTACCTGCGGATCGACGAGGATAAGAAATACGACATCTTCGGCTGCTACTTCACCGACTTCCGCTGCAAAGTGGTGGATCGTGACAATCTTGTTAAAAACACCATCATCTATGGGCACTCCGATTACCGCGACAACCCCGACGGAAAAAAGTTCTCGCAACTTTTCAAATATGCACAGGATATTGACTTTGTCCGCAACAACCCCTATATCTATTTCTCGGCGCCGGAGGATGATCTCGTCTGGCAGGTCTTCGCGGTTTTCTTCACCAATATTAACTTCAACTATATTCAGACCCACCCCTCCGAAGAAGAGTTTCAATATATTCTCGACGAGGCCCGGGCCCGCAGTGAATATATCATCGATGTGCCGGTTACGACCGACGACCGTATTCTGACCCTCTCCACCTGCAGCGGCGAATACGTCTCTGGCGATCACACCAACTATCGTCTTGTCGTCATGGCCAAGCTGCTGCCAACCAATGAGGTCTCTCAGAAAACAATGGAAGTCGAGGTCAATCCCTCTCCGAAAAAGAGCTGAGTGGTTCAGCTCGGCAGGAAAACGGGACCGGCATCACATGTGATGCCGGTCCCGTTTTTGCATACTCCGCTGTTTTCACATTTTCGGCGCGAAGGAATTGCAGTCGGTACATTCAACCTTTGTGGGGTTGGTTTCATGCGTTCCGACATTGATCTGGGACAGTGTGCAGTAATTCTGGCTCTGGCAGTGATGGACACACTGCTTTACGGTACAGCCGATGCTGCGGTTAGCCTGTTGCTCCATTTCGGATTCACCTCCTTGTCCGGTTTAGAGATATTATATCCGGCTGTTTTGGAATTTATCCGGGCTCACGCGGCAAAATAGGCCGCAGAACATAGCGGGCGCATACAGCGCCGGCAAACAGACAGAAGAAAAGAGGAGAACACAAGATGAACGGAAAACAACGGGAGACCTTCTCTTCCCGCATCGGCTTTCTGCTGATCTCAGCAGGCTGTGCGGTCGGCCTTGGGAATGTCTGGAGATTCCCTTATATCGTCGGGCAGTACGGCGGTGCCGCCTTTGTGCTGCTTTACCTGATCTGCCTGGCGATCCTGGGCGTGCCGATTCTTGTGATGGAATTCGCGGTCGGACGTGCCAGCCGCGCCAGCACCGCGACCGCGTTTTCGATTCTCCGCCCTGACAAACCGGGCTGGCAGGCGTTTGGGTATGTTTCGATGATTACCAACTACCTGCTGATGATGTTTTATACCACCATCGCCGGCTGGATGTGCCATTATCTCGTCAAGATGCTCATGGGCGGTTTTTCCGGCAAGGACCCTCAGCAGGTAACGGCCGCTTTTGGGGAAATGGTCGCAAGTCCGGCCACACTCTGCGGATGGATGATCTTCGTCGTGCTGCTCGGCATGTTCATTTGCAGCCGGGGGCTGCAAAACGGGGTGGAGAAAATCACCAAGCCGATGATGACCTTCCTGTTCGTCGCGCTGATCGTGCTGGTCATTCGTTCCGTCACGCTGCCCGGCGCCTCCGAGGGCCTGAAATTTTACCTGAAGCCCAATTTTCAGGCGCTTTTCTCCGATCGTTTCGGCGAGGCGCTCTTCGCCGCAATGGGACAGGCTTTCTTCACCCTGAGCATCGGCGCTGGGTCCATGACCATCTTCGGCAGCTATATCGGCAAAGACCATACGCTGGTCGGAGAAGCCGTGCGGGTGGCGCTGCTCGACACCGTTGTGGCTTTTCTTGCCGGACTGGTCATCTTCCCCATCTGCTCGGCCTTTTCGGTCGCCCCGGACAGCGGCCCCAATCTTGTCTTTGTCACGCTGCCGAACATCTTCAATACGATGCCTCTCGGCAGGCTTTGGGGCAGCCTCTTCTTTGTCTTTATGCTGTTTGCCGCCCTTTCCACGGTTGTGGCGGTCTTTGAGAACATTATCTCATTTGCCATCGACCGCTGGGGCTGGGACCGCAAAAAGGCAGTGCCGGTGAACCTGATTCTGATCGCCGTCTGTTCCCTCCCCGCCGCGCTCGGCTTTAACCTCTTCTCTGGAATCCAGCCCCTCGGCGCGGGAAGCACCATCCTCGATTTTGAAGATTTTCTGGTGAGCAACAATCTGCTTCCGCTCGGCTCGCTGGTCTTTGCCGTTTTCTGTACCTGCCGTTTCGGCTGGGGCTGGGATCGGTTTATCGCTGAGGCCGACGCCGGCAGCGGACCAAAATTCCCGAAGGGCCTGCGTTTTTACTTTCTCTGGGTCGTTCCGGTTCTCGTCCTTTGGATTTTCGTGCAGGGTTATCTGCAGATGTTCGGCAAATAAAAGCCGTCATGGAAAAACAATAGGGAAATTCCGGCGCTGCATGGATGCGGCGCCGGAATTTCTCTATTGACGGCAGTTTTGCGCGCAAGGGACTGGTTAAAGAAAAGCATGTCATTTTATATCCGTCGTTGCCTGCAAAGCAATGGGCTGAAAGGTATTTTCCTATATTGCAGCGCACAAAATCTGTATTGCGATACGTAGCAAAGCCGATGGGCAACTTTGCCGCCTGAATAGAAAGAAATCATTCTCAGCATAGTAAAACGCCCGCGGGGGAGCGGCCGGCTTATGCCGGCCGCTCCCCCGCATATTTCCCCACAATTCGCATCGCATCCTTGCGAATAACCGAATGATCGATCCGGCGGGGATTTTCCCGGGTAGCGTATGTAGCTACCCCCGGGGCTCCAGCCCGAAGCTAACTTCCAACGCATGGTTGATGCGGTTCATCGACTGGTCGTCGACCCGCCCCATTCGTTCCTTGAGCCTGCGCTTGTCAATCGTCCGCACCTGTTCGAGCAGGACGATGGATTCCTTGGTCAGCCCGCACTGCTGGCTCGGCAGCGGGATGTGGGTCGGCAGCTTGGCCTTATCGGTCTGGCTGGTGATCGCGGCCGCGATTACAGTGGGGCTGTAACGATTGCCAACGTCGTTCTGAACGATCAGCACCGGACGAATTCCTCCCTGTTCCGAGCCGACCACCGGGCTGAGGTCCGCGTAATAAATGTCTCCGCGTTTGACCGTCATGTAGGATCACTCTCCATCCTTCTGGGTTGTGAAATTATCATGACCCGGAGAGCCGGCCCTTAAACGGCGCCGCAGCAAAAAACGGGTCAGGAAATTTTCTCCTGATCCATCCTATGCGTCTCAAAAGCTGAATGCTCAGGGATCGGTAAAAGCAAACTCGGTGAATTCAATCCGGCCTCCTTCCAGCACAAGGTCGGAAAAAGCCAGGCTTTCGCTGTCGCAGATCAGCCGAACCGCCCCCGCCTCAAGAAGAATTCCGTCCTCGCCCGCCCTTGTTTTTGCATTTTCCAGCAGAACAAACGCGCGCTGCAGCGATGAGGGCAGCGACGACGAGGGGAGATCCGTCTCTCTGAGGTTCAGGGAAAGCTCCCCCTGCGTGACGGAGCAGGCCTCTGTGCCGCAGGCGAAGGAAACCGGCAGAGTCAGGGATTCCCCGGTCAGCACGAGGGACAGCACCCCCTGTGCGTCCCGGACCATCGAACCACTGTATTCCTTTCCGTTCCACTCCAGCAGCATCCGGGCGGAAAAGGGCCGTCCGATGAGCTGAGAGGGCTCCACCGCTCTCATGCCGGCCGGGGCGCACCCCACGCACAGAATCAGAGTCAAAAGCATTGCCAGAGCGCGCTTCATCAAAAATCCTCCCTGTAAAATTATTTTGAAAACCGCTTGTCTTCCCTGTCGTTCTGTGGTAAACTGAGTAACTGATAGCAAAACGCCATGACGGAGAGAGTACGCGTTCCGCTTCGCGCCCAGAGAGATCGGTTCACCGGCTGAAAGACCGATTGCGTGAGAGACCGCCGAAGTTCGCTCCCGAGCGGCGCCGCCGAAGCATCTGTGGTAAGCGGCGACGGGAAATTCCCGTTACAGGATTGAAAAGTGTCCGTCCTCCTTTTGGGGACGGAAAAACGGGTGGTACCGCGGAATGGAATCTTTCCTTTCGTCCCTGTTCTCTTGGGAACGGGACGGGAGGATTTTTTATTGCACGCTCCCCCGCCACAATCATTATATTTTGTATGAGGTGATCGTATGAACGAAGCAATCGGGCGGATCATTGCACAGGCCGAGCAGGAGCTCAAAGCCGCCCCCAATCTTCCCGCACTGGACGCCGTCCGGGTAAAGTACCTAGGCAAAAAGGGCGAGCTGACCGCCATCCTCAAGGGAATGGGCGGCCTTTCCCCCGAGGAGCGCAAGGCGATCGGACAGGCTGCCAATGAGGCGCGCGCGGTGATCGACGCGGCTCTTTCAGAAAAGCTGGCCGAGCTCAAGGCCGCCGAGCTTGACGCCCGGCTCGCCTCCGAGGTGCTGGATGTCACGATGCCGGGACGCCACGCCCCCATCGGCAGGCGCCATCCCATTCATCTTGTCATCGATGAAATTAAGGAAATTTTCCTCGGCATGGGCTTCGACGTTGTTGAGGGGCCCGAGGTGGAGCGCGACTACTACAACTTCGAGGCGCTCAATATTCCGAAGGACCACCCCGCGCGTGATACGCAGGATACGTTCTATATCTCGGATGAGGTGGTGCTGCGCACCCAGACCTCTCCGGTGCAGATCCGCACGATGGAGAACCGCAAGCCTCCCATCCGGATCATCGCCCCCGGCAAGGTCTACCGCTCCGACGCGGTGGACGCGACCCACTCCCCGCTTTTCCACCAGCTTGAGGGAATGGTGATCGACAAGGGCATCACGATGTCCGACCTCAAGGGAACCCTGGACGTTTTTGCCAAGCGGCTCTACGGCGAAGATACCGTGACCCGCTTCCGCCCCCACCACTTCCCGTTTACCGAGCCTTCCGCCGAGATGGACATCATGTGCTTCGCCTGCCACGGCGAGGGCTGCCGTCTCTGCAAGGGAGAAGGCTGGATTGAGCTGCTCGGCTGCGGCATGATCCACCCGCAGGTGCTGCGCAACGGCGGCATCGATCCCGATATTTACAGCGGCTTCGCGCTTGGAATGGGTCTGGAACGCGTGGCCATGAGACGGTACAACATCGACGACCTGCGGCTGCTCTTCGAGAACGACCTGCGGTTCCTGGGCCAGTTTTAACGAGAGGAGACAGATAAATCATGGATCTTTCAATGAGATGGCTGGCTGATTACACCGCCATTCCCGAGCATATCACTCCGAGAGAATTCGCCGAGGCGATGACGATGTCCGGCTCGAAGGTGGAAGGCTACACCGTCGAGGGCAGTGAAATTAAAAATGTTGTCGTCGGCAAAATTCTTTCGATCGTCCCGCATCCCGATTCCGACCACATGGTGATCTGCAAGGTCGATGTGGGCGGTCCGGAAATTCTTCAGATCGTCACCGGCGCACAGAACCTCAAGGTCGGCGACCTCGTCCCGGCCGCCGTACACGGCGCGGCGCTGCCCGGCGGGCATAAAATCAAGACCTCCAAGCTGCGCGGCGAACTGAGCCAGGGGATGCTCTGCTCCCTCTCGGAGCTGGGGCTGACCGTTCACGACTTTCCCAACGCGATCGAGGAAGGTATCTGGGTGCTCGACGAGCCCTGCGAGCCGGGTCAGGATATCCGCGAGGCGATGGGCCTGAACGATACCGTTGTGGAGTTTGAGATTACCCCCAACCGCCCCGACTGCCTTTCGGTAACCGGCCTCGCGCGTGAGGCTTCCGCCACCTTCGGCTCCGAACTGAAGCTGCCCGAACCGAAGCTGCCGCAGGGCAAGGGAAATCTCAACGAGATGCTTTCGGTCGAAGTGAAAAATTCCGTTCTTTGCCCGCGCTATGTGGCCCGCGCCGTCACCAACGTCAAAATTATGCCCTCCCCCCGCTGGATGCGCGAGCGGCTTCGCGCCTCGGGCGTCCGTCCGATCAACAACATCGTGGACATTACCAACTATGTGATGCTGGAATACGGTCAGCCGATGCACGCCTTCGATGTAAACTGCGTTGCCGGCGGCAAGCTGGTGATCCGCAACGCCGAGCCCGGGGAAACGCTTGAAACCCTTGACGGCGTCGTGCGCACCCTCTCGCCCGAAATGCTGGTCATTGCCGACGCTGAAAAGCCGTCCGCCGTCGCAGGCGTGATGGGCGGAGAATCCTCCGGCATCCACGATGAGACGGTTACGGTTGTTTTTGAATCGGCCAACTTTCTCGGCAGCTCGGTGCGCACCACCGCCCGCAAGCTCGGAATGCGCACCGAGGCTTCCAGCCGTTTTGAAAAGGGATTGGACCCGGCAATCTGCCGCGCAGCCGCCGACCGCGCCTGTGAACTGGTGATTCTGCTCGGCGCGGGAGAGCCGGTCGAAGGGGTCATCGACGTGGATTCCTCCAGCCATACGCCCACCCGCGTCACCCTCGAGGCAGACTGGATCAACGAATTTCTCGGAATCACCGTCAGCCGCGAACAGATGGTGAAAACCCTCGAAAGCCTCGGCTTTTCCATGGATGGCGACGAGGTGATCGTTCCCTCCTGGCGCGGAGACGTGCTGCACAAGGCTGATATTGCCGAGGAGGTTGCGCGCTTCTACGGCTATAACAAGATCCCTTCCACCGCGATTCAGGGCGGCGTTTACGGCGTGATTACTCCCGAGCAGAAGCTGGAGCGTCTGGCCGTCAGCACTCTGCTTGCTCAGGGCATGAGCGAGATCTGCAGCTATACCTTTGTCTCTCCCAAGGTGTTTGACAAAATCCGTCTTCCCGCCCAAAGCCCGCTGCGCCGGACCGTCAATATCCTCAATCCGCTCGGTGAGGACACCAGTGTCATGCGCACCACCGTCTTCCCCTCGATGATGGAGGTGCTTGCACGAAACTATAACAACCGCAACGCTTCGGCTTCTCTCTTTGAGCTGGCCAAGGAGTTTATCCCCAAGGAGAGCGCGGACATCCTGCCCGACGAGCTGAAAACCATTGCTCTGGGACTTTACGGGGAGGACGCCGACTACTACCATCTCAAAGGAATCGTGGAGGAGCTGCTCGACGTCTTCGGAATTCATGATTACGACGTTGCCGCCGTTTGCGATCACCCCACCTTCCACCCCGGCCGCTGCGCCGGGATTTCCAAGGACGGCAGAAGCATTGCACTGATCGGCGAAGCGCATCCCGCGGTCTGCGCCAACTACGAGATGGGCACCCGGGCCTATCTCGGACGAATCGATCTTGCCGCGCTCTTCGAGCTGGCGGACGTTTCCGACCGGGTTTACCACCCGCTTCCCCGCTTCCCCGCTTCGACGCGCGATCTGGCACTGCTCTGCGATGACAGCCTGCCGATGCTCACCATCGAAAAAGCCGTCTCCAAAGCGATTGGCAAAATTCTTGAGTCAATTTCACTGTTCGACTGTTATAAAGGCTCGCAGATTCCCGAAGGGAAAAAGAGCCTCGCATTTGCCATCTCGATGCGCGCATCCGACCGCACCCTGACCGACAGCGAGGTCAATGCCGCGATGGACAAGGCGCTCGCCGCCGTCAAGGCGCTTGGCTGTGAGTTGAGAATGTAAGCCTCCCTTTTCGATGAAAACGGTCCGCGGAGAAATGTCCGCGGACCGTTTTGGAATATATTCCATTAAATGTAAATCGATGAATTTCTGCTTGTATTCGGGCAGAATATGATGTATGATAGTAGAGAACAATTTTAGGCGAGGTGATATATGATGCAGGATCCAACCCGTTCCTTTTCCATTCACGAGGATCAGGAAGCTGAGGTCCGTTCGATTTTAACCGCGGTTTATGATGCGCTGAAGCAGAAGGGCTACAATCCGATCAACCAGATTGTGGGGTACATCCTCTCGGAAGATCCCACCTATATCACAACCTACAACAACGCGCGCAGTCTGATCCGGCGCATCGACCGCGATGAGCTGCTTCAGATTCTGGTGCGCTCCTACCTCAACGACTGACCACGCCCTTCCGGGGCGGCCGGGACGTTGAAATTTTCACCGAAAGGAGCCCTCTGCTTGGCAACTAAGAAAAAAGATCTTCCCACCTTCCGGGGAAAACCGCTTGTCCGTTCTGGCAACGTGCTTTACTACGGTAATCCCGCCGATTCCTGTATCGCGATGCTGCAGGTGCTGACCAACAAAGAGTGGAAGGACATTACCCTTGCCGACCGTGTATCGGTACAAATTCTTTCCACCGATGAATCGCTGCATACCAGCCGCAGAATCCTCAAGCGCACCGAGAAGAACGGTCTTTATCCCGCTTTGAACATCGCTTCAATCTGGCTTGAACGCACCCTCAGCGGAAAATAAAAGAATGCTGCTGCCTTTCGGCAGCAGCATTCTTTTATTTTCCGCTCGATTGTGAGACGGAGCAAAAGCCGGCGTCATTGGAACGAGAACTTCGCAGAAAGCCCTCACAGGGCTTTTCTCAACCATATTTTAAGAGCTTTCGGTTAAATCTGAAGGAACCTCTCCAGCAGAAAGACGACGGCGCAGGAAAGAACCGAAACCTGAAAGAGGCCCGCTCCCCACCAGGCCAGACCAATGCCCGCCAGCAAAGCGGCCGCGGCCGACCATGTACTCCCCGTTGCATCGAGAATTGCGGGAAAGGTCATCACCGCCAGCGTCACATAGGGGACATAAAACAGAAAGGAACGGATGGTCACATTGCGGATTTCCCTGCGGATCAGGGTCAACGGCAGCACGCGGATCAGATAAGTCACCAGCGCCATCACCAAAATATAAAGATAGACATTATAGCGCATCCTGAGCAGCCTCCTCTTTTTCGGGAATACCGCCCTCCTCACGAACCGGAAAAAGCACCGCGGCCGCTCCGGCAATCAGGACGGTGAGCAGAATGATCCGCATTCCGGAGGAGATGCGGCTGAGGAAGGGAAGCTTGGAAAAAAGGAAGCTCAGGCCCATGGAAACGGCGATCAATCCCGCGATGATCCGGCTTTTGCGGGCGGGCGGGATAATGACCGCGAGAAACATCCCATAAAGTCCAACGCTCAGGGCGCTGACCACGCTTGCAGGGAGCACGTTGCCCATCAAAACTCCCAGACAGGTGCCGGAGGCCCAGCCGGGGATGGAAACCGCCATCATGCCAAAGGGGTAATAGGGATTGAGCTTGCCGGGCGCTGAAATCGACACCCCAAAGATCTCGTCGGTCACATCGAAGCCGATCAGCATCCGGTGAAGAAGGGAGGTTTGGCTTCCCAGCTTCTGACTCAGTGCGCAGGACATCAACAGATAACGCGCATTGACCACCAGCATCATGGCCGCCATTTCCAAAAGGCTCGCCCCCGCTGAAATCAGCGTGAACCCGGCGAACTCACCGGCCGACGCATTGATCAGCAGGCTGGTCAGCGTGGCCTGAAAGGCGGTCAGTCCCGCATTTTTTGCTGCGATTCCGAGGGTGAAGGCAACCGCAAAATACCCCATCGAGATGGGAAGGCCATCCCGCAGTCCCTTGGCAAACCATGCCTTTCCGTCATTCGGCATCAAAATCTCCCCTTTTTTCCGTTCTGCAAGGACTATTCTACTGCGGCCCTTGAAATCAGTAAAACGAATTATTATAATAGTACCATTAGGTTTACTTATGAATGGGGCTGGTTTTTTGACCCGATACTACGTTTTTCTCAAAGTTGTGGAAACAGGCAGTTTTACCCGCGCCGCACAGGAACTTGATTACACCCAGTCCGCCGTCAGCCAGATGATTCAAACGCTGGAGGAGGAGCTTTGCGCCACCCTTTTTCACCGTTCCAAAAGCGGAATCACCCTGACTCCCGACGGGCAGGAATATCTTCCGTTCATCCGGGCGGTCTGCAATGCCTGCGATGAGCTGCGCCGCAAGCGCCGGGAGATGGAGGGGCTGGAGGGCAGCGTGATCCGGATCGGCACCTTCACCAGTGTCAGCCGCAACTGGCTTCCTCTTCTGATCAAACAGTTTAAGGAGCTGTACCCTTCGGTGCAGTTTGAGCTGCTTCAGGGGGAATACACCAATATCAGTCAATGGATCAAGGAGGGCAGCGTGGACTTCGGCTTCGTCAACCCGACGGCCGTTTCCGGGCTGAAAACCATACCGCTGTATCAGGATGAAATGCTGGCGGTCCTCTGTCCCGGACATCCACTCGCGGTGCAGAAACGCCTCACCCTGCGGTCCCTTGCGGCCGAGCCCTTTATTCTGCTTGACGAGGGAGAGCACAGCGTTGTACTGGACGCCTTTGCCTCTGAGGGACTGACGCCGAATCTTCAATATAAGGTATATGACGATTACAGCATTGTTTCGATGGTGGAACAGGGGCTGGGTGTTTCCGTTCTCTATCGGCCGGTCCTGCAAAATATCGCACAGAATCTGGTCACCCTGCCCCTCGATTCCCCGGTTACAAGGACCGTTGCGGTCGCCTGTCGGGATTCCCGGGCCTTATCGGGCGCCAGCAGGACCTTCCTCCATTTTATCGAGAAGCACTTTGGCGCCCGCTGACTCCGCCCCGGCATTGCCGCCCCGCGCAAAAGACGCAAAGAGCCGTCCCCGATCGGGGACGGCTCTTTGCGTCTTTTAAGGAGTATCGAACCACCAACGATCCCCGCCTGTAGGTTGGAGAGCGGCAGGAGAGCGCCGTGCTTCCGAAATTTATTTGGCGGGAACAATTTCCAGCCAATAACCGTCGGGATCACTGATAAAATAGATCCCCATCGCCTTGTTCTCATAGCAGATACAGCCCATTTCACTGTGGAGCTGATGCGCCGCTTCCATATCGTCGGTGCGAAACGCAATGTGAATCTCATTCTCTCCGAGATTATAAGGATCGGTGTGGTCGCGCAGCCAAGTCAGCTCAAGCTGATGTTCACTGGTTCCATCCGAAAGATAAACCAGAATAAAGCTTCCGTCGGCGGCTTCCTTTCGCCGGATTTCCCGCAGGCCAAGCGCCTTTTCATAAAATGCGATGCTCTCATCAAGATTGCAGACATTGATGTTATTATGTGCAAAGCGGAAATACATGCAAATAACACTCCTTCTGTCCGAATTGAATATTACTGATTTATTATACCGGATTCAATCTGTGGATTTCATCCTTCCGTGATGAAGGTAAGATTACAATTCGTTGTCAAATCTTCTAAAAAAGGAGCGGTTCTGCAATCATTTCGCCAAAAAAAGCCACTGTATCAGAGGCGGGTCAACTGGTATAGTCCTCGATCAGACGCAGCAGATCGGAATACTGCGCCACCTGAATTCCCTCTTCCAGACGAAGACGGTCAACATCGGGCAGATGGTGCAGATAGCGGTCCAGAACCAGCTCCGGTTCCTCCTTCCCGATGATAAAGACGGCCAGTTTTCCCTCATATCCTTTGAGCAGGTAGTGCGGCTTTGGTTCCGGCGTGGCGGCACTGACCGAACCGGTAAAATCATTGGCGCTCAGGCTCTGCTGCGGTGTAATCTGGCGCAGCAGCAGTCCGCTTCCAAACCCGATCCCGACCGACGCCGCCAGCACGGCAAGGCCCCAGCGCGCGGCATGTTTTGCCATATGCTTTTCCCCCTTTCCCACTCAGTGTTGACCGCGCCGCACCGCTCTATGCAGCGCAACTTTACCTTTTCAGGAAAAAGCGTCTACACAAATATAGGATTCTGTGGTATACTAATTGGTACTTGTGAGATTTCGGAAGGCGGATTTTTCAGCGGCCGCCATCCTTTTTCAAAGCTGCATTCTGTTTCATATTACGAAAAGGAGGGATGATTTGGTGCCACAGCAAGCAAAAAGATCCGCACCGAACCCATCACCCAAGCGAAGGAAAAAAAATACCGGTTTCCGGCCCCTCCTCCTTGCGGCCAAGCTGCTGGCGGTGCTGATGATGATCGGGATTATCACCGGCTGTATCGTCGCCTCGGTGCTGACCGTTTATGTCCTCAACACCCTCGACGCCAGCGACAAGGTGGAGCTGGAAAACGTCAAGATGAGCTTTACCACCATCCTGTATGCGCTTGACGAGGAAACCGACGAATATTTTGAGCTTCAGCGGGTTCAGAACAATGAAAACCGTGTCTGGGTCGACTATTCCGACATTCCCCAGTCCGTCAAGGACGCGGCGGTCGCGGTCGAGGACAAACGCTTTTGGCAGCACTCGGGCGTCGATCTCAAGCGCACCGTCATGGCGGCGGTCAACTACCTCAATCCGTTTGCCTCCGACTATTTCGGCGGTTCCACCATCACCCAGCAGGTCATTAAAAACGTCACAGACGACAAGGAATTCGACGTCGGCCGAAAGGTTCGGGAAATCTTCCGCGCGATCAACCTGGAAAAGAATTATTCCAAGGATCAGATCCTCGAGGTCTATCTCAACACCATTGCGCTCGGCAACGGGCAGAACGGCGTACAGTCCGCCGCGAACCTCTATTTCGGAAAAAATGTTTCGGATCTGACCGCGGCGGAAGCTGCTTCACTGATTGCCATCACCCAGAATCCCACCTACTGGAATCCTTTTCTTTATCCCGAAAACAACCGGGAACGACAGCTGATGATCCTCAAGATGATGCATGAGCAGAATCGGCCGGACGGGACCCCGATGCTTACCGACGAGGAGTATCAGGCGGCCGTCGATCAGGAAATGGTGTTCCGCGCCGAGGAATACCACGAAAATCTTGAAACGGTACAGGGCTGGTTTATCGATACGGTCTATGACGAGGTGCTCAACGACCTCGTCGAGAGGGCTGGATACACCGAGGCCGGCGCCAAAGAGGCGCTGCGCACCGGCGGTTTCCGAATCTATACCACCGTTGACGCCGAGATGCAGGATTATCTGGAAAAGAAGTACATCGTCGGCAGCGAGAACAGTCCCTTTACCCAGGTCCACAATGAAGAGTACCCGGAATCCGCCTTTGTCGTCCTCAATCTTGAGGGGCAGATCAAGGCGATTGTCGGATCCGATCGGGAAAAGACCGGTGCGCGGCTCTTTAACCGCGCCACCAGCGCGGTGCGGCACCCCGGCTCTACTATCAAGCCGCTTGCCTCCTATTCCCTGGCTGTGGAGCACAACATCATCCACTGGTCGATGGTCTGGGACGACAGCCCCATTCTGCTCGACCCCGAGGACATGAATTCCTGGTATCCGAAAAACTTCTACGGCTTCTACCGCGGGCCAATCACCATTACGGAGGCGCTTCAGCGCTCCACCAACACCATTCCGGTAAAGCTGGTGCAGATGCTGACCCCGCGAACCAGCTTTGATTTTCTGCGCAACCAGCTCAATTTCCAGCATCTTGTGGAAAGCGAAACTCGCAACGGCCGCACCTATACCGATATCGCCCTTGCTCCGATGGCGCTCGGCGGGCTGACCGATGGCGTGACCCCGTTGGAAATGGCCGCGGGATACCAGATTTTTGGAAACGGCGGACTCTATTATACGCCGCATTCCTATACCAAGGTGCTCGATTCGAACGGTAAAGTCATTCTGGAAAACAAGGCGGTTCCCAAGCGTGTGATCTCGGCTGAAACGGCGACCCTGATGAACAAGCTGCTCCAGCGGGTCACCGCCGCGGCGCCCGGCACCGGCACCACCGCCAAGTTCTCGGAGATGCCGATTGCCGGCAAAACCGGCACCTCGGACGAAGATTACAACCAGTGGTTTATCGGCGTCACTCCCTACTACGTCGGCGTCTGCTATCTGGGCTACGACGAGATGGAGACAATCCGCTATTCCGGCTACGGATATCCGCCTCCCATCATCTGGAAAAATGTGATGGCGCCCATTCATGCAAATCTTCCTGTCATCGACTTCCCCGATTCTCCCAACGTCGTTCAGAAGGAATACTGCCTCGAGACAGGAAAACTCGCCGGCCCGTTGTGCACCCAGATCGGAACCGGCTGGTACAAACTTACAAACATGCCTGAGGAATGCACCTATCATGGAGAAATCCTCGATCTGAACGAAGACGAGGAGGAAGATGACTCCCGCCGCGGCAGCCAGGTCGCCAGCCCTTCGCGCTATGGCTCCTCAGACAGCTCTTCTGCGGAGGAATCCTCCAGCAACGAAAGTTCCGTTCCTAATTATTGGGATTGGATCAGAAGCCAGGGCGGTTCTGAAACGCCGTAATCCATCCCACGTCAGGGCGGAGCCGAAAGAAATTCTTTCGGCTCCGCCCTTTTCATCGAACAGGATGGAAGATTCTGCCGGACTATGGTATAATGCTTCTGCGGTGATTAGGGCAGATTCAGAAGGTCTCCGCGCCATGAGCCGCCGCACGGCCCCGGCACGGACCACCCCCGTTTGAACCCAAGGCGGGAAACGTGAAGCATATGTGAAATCTTTTCCGGAGCGCAGGCAACAATTTTCCTTTCTTTCGGCACTCAATAAGATAGAAACACCGCCGCACGGCGAAAGGAGGTTTTCGGACGTTTGGATGCGATTATCACCATTCATGACCTCTCAAAAGTCTACCGGGTCGGCCATGAGAAGGTCCGGGCCCTCTCTCATATCAATCTTCAGATCGGACGCGGAGAAATCTGCTGCATTCTGGGAACCTCCGGTTCAGGAAAGTCCACTCTTCTCAATCAGCTCGCGGGGTTGGAAAAGCCCACCTCCGGCAGCGTCCGGATTGGGAAAACCAATATTTCCCGACTTTCAGAGGATCAGCTCGCCGGATTCCGTCAGCGGAACATCGGATTTGTATTCCAGTCCTACAATCTGATTGCCTCGATGTCCGCCCTGGAAAACGTCGCCATGCCCCTTCTCTTCCGCGGGATGCCGCGCATGGTCAGGGACCGCGAAGCGGCCCAAATGCTCAAAAAGGTCGGCCTCGGCAACCGCATCAACCACAAGCCGTCCGAAATGTCCGGGGGGCAGCAGCAGCGTGTCGGCATCGCCCGCGCGTTCGTTGCGAAGCCGAAAATCGTCTTTGCGGACGAACCCACCGGCAACCTCGACAGCCACACGACTTTGGAGGTTATGAAGCTGCTGATCGAGATGTCCCATCAGAACAACATTACCTTTGTCCTGGTCACCCACGACAACGAGCTGGCGCGGTACGCCGACCGGATCATCACCATTCGGGACGGCCTTCTGGTCGGGGACGAACGCAACGAATCCCCCGCCTATCTGGAGCAGGCGCGGGAAGAGTCCGCTTCCACGAAGCATATTCCGGCGGACGCAGGGCAGGGACTTTGCGCGGAGGCGGAACAAGCCGGGGAACAGAGGGACGCCTTCCAGCCGCCGGACGAAAAGACTTTCGCTTCCATCCCTCAAGAGAAAGAAAAGGAGAACAAGGCCGATGAGAATGAAACAACTGTTTAGCCTTTTGCTCTGTCTTGCATTGGTATTGCTGATGCTGCCGACAGCTGCCTTTGCCGCGAAGGAGGCCGCTCAGGTTGACAAGAACCAGTATAAGGGCATTACCGTCGAGGGAACTCCCTACTCCTCCCTTCCAGTCGGCTACTACACCGCTGAGGTTGAGTATAATACCAGTACTTATAAGAACCAGTGGGCGCTGAAGATCACCGGCCCTTCCAATTCTCCGCTCTACCAAAATCAGCCGGTCGCCGCCTTTGCCACCGACAGCAGCAGCATCTCCACCTGCAGCTGGATGGGTCTCGCCTTCACCAGCGTTGGAAGGCTCACCAGCGATTCGGAGGCCGCCTTTGAGGTGACCAACGAAGGGGAAGGCAGCACCGTCATCAGCTCGAACAACATCAAAATGCTGAAAATTTCCCGCAGCGGCACGATCAAGCGGAATACCACCTTCGACGTAACCTTCCGCGCGACCGACTACAACATTGCGGCGCTCGACGTAAACCCCTCTTCGCTGGCATTTACCAGCTATAACTCCAACGATTCCTTCGTTCTGACCAACACCAGCGTAAAGCCGGTATTCGTGGACCCCGCTGAATCCGGCACCGACCGCATGACCTTCGACATTCAGCTTTCCCTGCGCTATACCGGCTCCGGGAATATCCTATCCTTCACCTGTTATTATAAACTCACCGACGGCACCGTCCGCACCGTTGACTGCACCACCAATATTCCCCGCACCGAGGAGTATGTCGATGACAAGGATGACGATGATGACGACGATAAAACCGAGCTGGACCCGCTGACCCCTTACATTATTGTTGACAGCTACGATTACGGAGGCAGCAGCGTCACCGCGGGAGAAGACTTCACCTTGACCCTGAGGCTGCGCAATACCAGCACCACCAATGCTCTGCTCAACATTGTCATGAACGTTTCCCCCACCGGCGTCTTTTCGATGACCAGTTCCTCCAACACCTTCTTTATCGAAAGGCTTTCCGCCGGAAGCATCATGGAAAAAAAGGTTACGATCAAGCCCGGTCTGACCAAGGTAACCGATGACGAGGATGCAAATGCGATCAATCTCAGCTTTAAATATCAGTATGTCAACAATGCCAACGACAATGAGCGTCTGGTAAGCGGCGAATCGAGCGAGAGCATCACGCTGCCGATCGACTTTCCCGACCGCTTCGAGATGGGGATTCCCCAGGTTGAGGAGGCTTATCAGGGCGAGGAATGCTATATCTCTGTCTCCCTCGTCAATAAGGGGCGCAGCGGCGTTTATAACCTCACCGCCCGGGTAGAAGGAGAAGGAATGGCCAATCCGGGGCAAAGCCAGTATGTCGGCAACCTCAACGCCGGCACCGAATCGACCGCCGATTTTTCGGTGCGCTATAATGAGCCCGGTGACTTTATCGGCAATATCGTCGTTACCTATGAGGACGCCAATATGAACCCCAAGGAGGCCAGCGCCCCCTTCAATATCTCGGTCATGGCGGCGGACTTCGGCGGCGATGATATTCTTCCTCCGGAGGAGCTTCCTCCCACGGAGCCTGTTGACACCGAGCCGGAGAAAGACCCGATCCGCCCGGTTATCTACACCGTCGGCGCGATCGTCTGCCTGATGAGCGCCTATGTCACCGTCCAGAAGGCAAAGCTCAAGAGGAGTCTCTTTAGCGATGATGATATTTGATATCGTTTCCATGTGCCTGCGCAACCTTCTGCGCCGCAAGGTCCGCACCCTGCTGACCATCGTCGGCGTTGTGGTCGGCACCTGTGCCATCGTTGTCATGATTTCGCTGGGGCTCGGAATGAATGCGAGTCAGGAGGCTCTTCTCGCCCAGATGGGGGACCTCACCATCATTGAAGTCTACAGCTATGGGAACAGCAAAAACGGCAAGGAAGTTGTCCTCAACGATGAGGTGATGGCGCAGATCCAGCAGATGAAGGGCGTTCTGACGGCAACCCCCTTATATACCCCCCAAAACCTTTCCGCACAGCTCTACGCCGGAAATGGGGAGCGCTATTCCACCGGCTTTTACAATGTGGTCGGCGTCTATCCCGAGGCCATGCCTCTGCTGGGCTATGAACTGCTTTCCGGAAGCTGGGAGGAAGCTTTCTCCTCCCCTCTTTCCATGGTGGTCGGGCAGTACGCCGCATACAATCTGCGGGATACCCGCAAGCAGCGCAACAACCGGCGCGATCCTTACCCCGACCGGAACGGAAAAATCGCCGACCCGTTTGTCGATCTTGCCACCTCAAAGCTGATTCTGCGGCTCGACCAGCAGGACGAAAAGGCCAAAAAGGTTGAATATAAGCCTAAGGTTTCCGCAGTCCTCAAGGAGGACTGGTCACGCGGTTATGAAACCTCACGCGGCATGTTCATGGCAATCGAGGATTTGAAAAAAATTGAGGCCGACTATATCAAGGCCAACAATATCAAAGTGGACAAAAAGGAGCTGGGAAAATATCAGAACGCCAAGGTAAAGGTTGCTGACATGGAATATGTCGGCGCAGTTGAGGAAGCCATTCAGGCAATGGGCTTCGATACCTATTCGATGGAGACCATCCGCAAACCAATGGAAGAGCAGACCCAAAAGCAGCAGATGTTTCTGGGAATTATCGCGGGCGTCTCACTCTTCGTCGCGGCACTCGGAATCGCCAACACCATGCTGATGAGCATTTACGAACGGACCCGGGAAATCGGCGTCATGAAGGTTGTGGGATGCTATGTCCGCGATATCCGAGCCATCTTTCTGATGGAGGCGGGCTGCATCGGATTTTTCGGCGGGATTGCCGGCATATTGCTCAGCTATCTGATTTCCTATCTGATGAACTTTTTCGGCCTCAACATTGGAATGGGCGGCGCCAGCATGTGGTATGGTTCGGCCAGTACCGGAGCGCCCGTTTCCATTATCCCCGGCTGGCTGGTGGCCGGTGCACTGGTTTTTTCCACTCTGATTGGGCTGATTTCGGGATATTACCCCGCGAACCGCGCCGTCAAAATTTCGGCACTCACTGCCATCAAGCAGGAATAGATATTAACCTTCATGACATCATGGCTGAGGCCGTTACAGAGGGACAGACACAAATCGGTTTTGGGATATAAAGAGATCACCGAAGAACCAAAAGGCTCTCCGGTGATCTCTTTATTGTGTTTTGCTCAGGCAGGAGCTGTTGCGGTCCGCCTGAAACCGGCAAGGGCTGTTGCCGCATATCCCCAAAAGGAACCTTGTCTAAGCGGAATTTTCCCGCCCCGAAATTTTATTTGAGAAGGAATGCAGGGAGAATGCAAAAAGATTAAATAGAAATTGAAATGTAAGTGATGCCTTTCGGAAGGCGGCAAGAGATGTAATGAGGAGGAGTAAAACTCTGCAAGACCCTGCTATAGCTCAAAATCTTACGAGAGGTACAGCTATTTGGGACGGTAAGCCGGGTAACGGACAAAATCCTTCCCATCGCAAAAGAATGGCAGCAACGGCCACTGGAGACCGTCTATGCGGTGGTATTTCCGGATGCCATCCACTGCCATGTCAGAAGCGAAGGGCAGATTGTCAAAAAAGCAGGCTGTATCGCCATTGGCATCAATCTCGATGGGCGGAAAGATGTCCTGGGAATGTGGGTCGGTGAAAACGAAAGCGCCAGGTTCTGGGCAACTGTGCTCAACGGTCTGCGCAATCGCGGTGTGGAAGATATCTTCAT
>JACRTB010000035.1 GCA_014385025.1 Yanshouia hominis
GTCCTGTGTTATACTCTTGCTCATGAAGGATATGGCCCCCTCTCGTCAAGTTGTTGTCTGCAACTCCAACTTTAACCGATGAGGCCTTATCCTTCATCCTTTTTCTTTTTTAACTGTCCAACATGTATTGTACCTCTACAGGAAATTTCCATCTTTTTTTTGCGTCCCTCTTGCCAAACGATAAAAATGATGATATAATAATTCACGTTGTCACAACTTGACTGTTTGGGGGCGTAGCTCAGCTGGGAGAGCGCACGGTTCGCATCCGTGAGGTCGAGAGTTCGATCCTCTTCGTCTCCACCAAAAGAGTCTGTAAACTTCGGTTTGCAGACTCTTTTCCGTCCCGGCAAAAATATGTGAATCGGGGGAACCAAATGCCTTTTTCCGTTATAACAGGCGATATTACCAAACAGCATTCGGATGCCATTGTCAATGCAGCAAACACCTCGCTGCTGGGCGGCGGAGGAGTGGATGGCGCAATCCATCGCGCGGCTGGCCCGGAACTTCTTGCTGAATGCAGAACCTTGAATGGCTGCCGGACGGGAGAAGCAAAGATTACCATGGGGTACCGGCTGCCCGCAAAATATGTGATTCATACGCCGGGGCCGATCTGGCGCGGCGGCGGCGCGGGAGAAGAACGGTTATTGGAGAGCTGCTACCGCTCTTGTTTGATGCTGGCGGAGCAGAACGGGTGCCGAACGGTGGATTTTCCATCTGTTTCTACCGGAGTGTACCATTTTCCTCTTGATCGGGCGGCAAAAATTGCAGTGGAAACGATCTGCGGCTATTTGAAGGAGCATTCTGGACTGGAGCGTGTCCGTATGGTTTGCTTTGATCTGCGGACAGAGCAAGCTTATGTGGCCGCACTTCAAAAATATAAAGGAATGCAATAGCTACGCTAAAGGAATAACCTGAAAATTTTTGCGCAGTCTATGGATAACGATGCAATAAATATGCCAACTTGCCACACTATAACATCGAGAGTGGCAGCAGCAGAATCTGGAATAAAGTCAGGTAGAGCCTTGCAGAGGTTCTTCGCTTATCCAATCTGTGATACCGCTTTTTTATTCGGACAGAAGATCAGCGGCCGGGAAGCCGCGGAAGAAATGGAGAACACAAAGATGAAAAAGATTATAGCCATTGTCCTTGCGGCTCTTTCGATCGCTGCTTTTGCGGCCTGCGGAAAAAAAGACGATGCCCCCAAACCGGGCACCCTCAAGGAGGGAGAAACGGTTCAGTCTGTGCTTGAGGCGGTAGATGCAAAGTTTTCCGACCGGTACGGTTCCGATTATTCTGCCGTGGCAATGGGGATGCCGGTAGACGATGCCTATCTCTCGGATTTTCTTGAGCTGGACAGCAGCGCCTATGATGAGTATGCGGGGAATGTATCGATGTCGATGACAAACTCTGACGCATTCTTTGTCATCAAGGCGAAGGAAGGTCAGGTTGAGGCGGTTCAGCAGGCTTTGGAAAAGCGCCTTTCCGACCTCAAGGCGCAATATGAGTTCTACCCGGTCAGCGGCTCCTACGACCGCGCGATGGCGGGAGAAGTTTATGTCAAAGGCGACTATGTTTTCCTGATTGTAGTCGGCGTACTGGAGGACATGGACGAGGAAGCACCTGACTTCTCTGATGATGTGCAGATGACCAAGGAGACAATTGACAGCTTCTTTAACGACTAATTAATACTTGCCGTTTCCCTTGATTTATGGTACCGTATTAGTCGGATTTGCGTACCGGCTCAAGGCAAAAAGGCCCCCGCAGCCGTAACTCTGCGGGGGCCTTTTTGTGAATAATTAACGGGAGGCCGTCATGGTTTTTTCAAGTATCCTGTTCCTGTTCTATTTTATGCCTGCGGCATTTTTATTATATTATCTGGCGCCGCGTCCGGCGAAGAATGCAACGCTGCTGGTTCTGAGCCTGATTTTTTACGCATGGGGAGAGATTCGTTATCTTCCCATCATGTTCGCTTCAATCCTTGTCGATTATGCGGCCTCCAACATGATCGAACGCAGCGGCTCACACCAGGGAAAGCGCCGCTTCTGGCTGCTTGTTTCGGTTGTCTTTAATCTCGGGATGCTGGGCTTTTTTAAATATGCGGGATTTTTTGCCTCCAGTCTCAATGCGCTGACCGGACTTTCGATCCCGGTGCTTTCCTTGACTCTGCCGCTCGGAATCAGCTTTTATACATTCCAAACGATGTCTTATACCATTGATGTTTATCGTGGACAGGTCAAACCGGAACATAACATCATTGATTTTGGCACCTTTGTTGTACTTTTCCCACAGCTGATCGCGGGCCCTATTGTCCGTTATACCGATATTCGCCGGGAACTTCGGGATCGCCGGATGAATCCGGACCAAATTTCTTTAGGGGTGCGAACCTTTATTCTCGGCCTCGCGAGCAAGGTGCTGATTGCAAACAATGTCGGTGCGCTCTGGACCGAAACCGAACAGATTGGCTTTGCAGGACTTTCCACCGCACAGGCGTGGCTCGCGATTCTCGCGTTCAGCCTTCAGATCTATTTTGATTTTTCGGGTTATTCACTGATGGCGATTGGCCTCGGAAGAATGCTCGGGTTTGAATTCCCCAAGAATTTTGATTTTCCTTATATCTCCAAAAGCATGACTGAGTTTTGGAGAAGGTGGCACATGACGCTGGGAAGCTGGTTCCGGGAGTATCTATATATTCCGCTGGGCGGCAACCGCCGCGGGGCGGTCCGCACTGTGCTGAATCTCTTTTTTGTCTGGGCTGCCACCGGGCTGTGGCATGGCGCTTCTTGGAATTTTGTGATTTGGGGCCTTTTGTTCTTTGTGCTGCTGATGATGGAAAAGGGGTTTTTCAAAAGCTTTCTCGATCACCATCCGGTCTGGGCCAGAATTTATATGATTCCTCTGATTATGATGAGCTGGGCGATTTTTGCGATTACCGATTTTTCTCAGATGGGAGTATTCTTTTCCCGGCTGATCGGCGGCTATGCCGGAAGCGACTGGGTTTACTCGCTGCGCAACTATGGTGTGACCTTTGCCCTCGGCATTCTCTTTTCCACACCGGCGCTCAAAGGGGCGCTGGCGCATTTGGAGCGCAGCCGGATCGCTTCGGTTTTCATTTACGGGTTCCTTACGGTGGTTTCGGTTGCCTATTTGGTGGACGCCACCTATAATCCGTTTTTATATTTTCGGTTTTGAGGAGGAAATGGGATGAAAAAACTTTTGCAGTATCCGGTGACCGTCCTGTTTTTCCTCTTCCTTTTTGGCTTTTCTCTCACCAATTTTTTGACCCCATCCAAAGCTTTTTCCGAGCTGGAGAATAAATATTTGGCGCAGCGTCCCGCCTTCAGCTGGAAGGCGCTGCTCGACAGCAGTGACAAGGGCTTTGCTCAGAAGTTTGAGAAGTACGTGAATGAACAGTTTCCGCTGCGGGACGGCTGGATTTCTCTGAAGTCACGAGCCGAATCCGCCCTTGGAAAGATTGAAAACAATGGAATCGTCTACGGACGGGACGGCTATCTCTTCGATAAATACCGCGGCTATGATGCCGGGCGGCTCGAAAAGAATTTGGGCCTGCTTGAACGTTTTGCAGAGAAAACCCCCGGCCTTGACCGCACTCTGATGGTGATTCCGGCTTCCTACAATCTCCTGACCGACAAGCTGCCGGAGGGGCTCGGAAACATCGACCAAATCAGGGAGATTGAAGCGGTTTATGAACGGGCACAGCAAAGCGGCTACCGGACGGTTGACGCCGCCGCGGCGCTGATGGCTCACGTACAGGAAGAGATTTATTACCGCACCGACCACCATTGGACGACCGATGGGGCATGGTATGGCTATGAAGCTTTCGCCGCGGCTGCTGGGCGACAGGCAATACGGCCGGATTCCGCGCTGCGCCGCACGTCCGAGGGTTTTTGGGGGACTTATTTCAGCAAGGCGAAAAAGTATAATGCCGCCCCGGACACTCTGGTGTGGTATGATCTTCCGGTGGATTCCGTAACCATTGACGGTTCCGAGGCCGACGGCATGTACGATCTTTCGCAGCTGGAGAAGCGCGACCGTTATGCAATGTTTCTGCATGCCAACAACGGGGTGACAGTCCTCCAAAACAATGGCGCGCCGGAGGGCAGCATCCTCGTGATCAAGGATTCCTATGCCAACTGCTTTGTTCCGTTTTTAACCCAGAGCTACTCCAAGGTTGTGGTTGTCGATCTGCGCTCGATGCCAAAGGGTTTGGCCGAACTGATTCATTCTGAGAGAATTGAAGAGATTCTGGTGCTTTATAGCTTTGAGAATCTCGCCAGTGACAGCAATTTTCCGCGCCTTCTCTACTGAACTCTGTAAAAGGAAATACCTCCGGATTTTCCGGAGGTATTTCCTTTTGGGAAGCCCTTTGTTTTTGCATATTAAAGCCTGATAAGCACCAATCTGTTATGGCTGCATCACCGGCGGCATTTAACCAGTGAGTGCTTTCAAAGGGCCGCAAAGTTTTGCTTTGCGGCCCTTTCTGTGAAGCGCGGGAGTCTACGATTTTGCCTTGACCTGATTCTTGATTTGCCCGGTGGGAATCTCGCGGATCAGGTCTTTGGATTTCCCGGCACGCAGCAGGTAGCTGTCGGTGGAATGTCCGAGAATTCCGACGACGGAACGGCTGATTTCCAGTGCTCGGTCAAGATTAATGCCGGTTTCCACACCCATCTCTTCGCACATATGCAGCAAATCCTCGGTGGAAACGTTGCCGGCGGCTCCGGGAACGAAGGGGCATCCCCCGACTCCGGCAAAGGCGCTGTCAAAACGGGTGAAACCTGCCTCCATCCCGGCGAGGATATTGGCGATTCCAAGGCCGCGGGTATTATGGAAATGCAGCCACCAGGTCACCTCTGGGAAGGAGCGGCTCATCTCTTCACAAATGGAATAGACCTGAGTGGGGTAGGCCATGCCGGAGGCGTCCGAAAGCGAAATTTCATCGATTCCGACTGCGAGATAAGCGCGGACGATCTCCTTGACCGTTTCGACCGGAATTTCCCGGTCCCAAGGGGAACCGAAAGCCATGGAGATGGAACCTGAAATTCCGATCGAGGCTTCTCTGGCTTTCGCGACACATTCGGCAAAGCGGGCGACGCTTTCGGCCGGAGTGCAGTTGAGATTTGCAAGATTGTGGGCGGTGCTGGCGGAGACGTTCAGCTTGACCTTTTTGCAGCCGCAGGCGGCGGCGCGGTCGACCCCTCGCGCGTTGGCAATCAGGGCACGATATTCTACATCAGACTTTCGGGTGATGCCGCGGAACACGTCGTCGGTGTCGGCCATCTGAGGCACCGCTTTGGGGCTGACAAATGAGCCGACTTCAATGACGGGGAAACCAGCTTCGGTCAGCGCATTGACCGTGCGGATTTTTTCTTCTGTGGTAAGAGCGGAAGCCTCATTTTGAAGGCCGTCACGCAGCCCGACTTCGCAGAGAGTGATATGTTTCACAAGATTCATGGGCATTTTAAAATAAACCTCCTGATGGCAGCGGTTAGAGCAAACGGCCGAGAAAAGAAACAGATCCAAGGCGTTTCGCGTTAAATAATACCATTTTTTTGCAGCGCGGCAAGCTCTTCTTCTGTTTTCCCCAGCAGGTTACCATAGATTTCGTTATTATAAGAACCCAGCTTTGGACCCGCCCATTTGATCTTTCCGGGAGTTTCGGATAAAACGGGGAAGACGGCGGGCATTTTTACGCTGCCGAACTCTTCGCAGGGGACTTCCACGATATCGTTGCGCGCGGCATACTGCGGATCTTCAAAGATGTCCTTCATGCTGTAGATGGAAGAAACAGGGACCCCCGATTTGTCACAGCACTTCTTCAGCTCATCATAGGTCATGCTGGCAACCCAGGCGGTTACCGCGTCCATGATCGGCTTCGGGTCCGCCAGGCGGTCTTTGGCTTTAGCGTATTTCGGCAGCCAGTCGGGACGCTGCATCGCATCGCAGAGATGCTCAAAAACCGGATTGGTGCTGCAAACGATGATGGCATAACGGCTGTCCTTGGTTTCGAAGGTGCCAATAGGGCAGGAGGCGCCGCTCGGCATCGGACTGCGTTCCCGTACGGTGCCAAAGAGATCGTATTGTGCGATCATAGCCTCTTCCATGCGGAAAATACCCTCATACAGGCTTACATCCACTTCCTGAGGCTTTCCCTTCATGGAATCGCGGTGGTACAGGGCCATCATCGTGCCGATCACCGCATTCAGCCCAGCGATATAATCCGCCAATGCGAAGGGAGGGCTGACAGGAGGCCGGTCGGGATATCCCGTCATGTAGGTCATGCCGGAAAATGCCTGCAGCGGCGTTCCGAGTCCTGCGAGGTGGGCGTAAGGGCCGGTTTGCCCATATCCGGTGACATGGGTTACAATGATATCGGGGTTTGCTTTGCGGAGAACATCCATCCCGAGGCCCCATTTTTCCAGTGTCCCGGTACGAAAGTTTTCGATGATGACATCGCTTTTGGAGACCAGCTCCAAAAACAATTTTTTTCCTTCCTCATAATGGAAGTCAAGAGTAATGCTCTTTTTGTTGCGCCCCATCGAGGGCCAGCGGATGCTGACTCCATCCTTGAGGGGACCCATGGCCCGGAAAGAATCCCCGCGGCCGGGCATTTCAACCTTGATTACCTCAGCGCCGAAATCCGCAAGAATGCCGGCACCCCACGGACCGGCGATGACCGTGGCAATATCAAGGACGCGTACGCCTTCCAGTGCATCCATTTCAATATCTCTCCTTTGCGTTTGATAATTTTCATTAAATAAAAATCATTTTTCTATAACGGAATTATATCATTAGAATTCCTGAAAATTCAATAGACGAAAAGGCAAAATGTACCTAGGAAAAATGAGATAAAACTGACAAAAATTTTATTATTTATATAAATATTTTATTTAATGAAAAAATTTGTGTTATTATTAAAAAACGGCTTGTAGAAAACGGTGAATATGATATACTGAAAAAAAGACTTTGGGGAGGCTGACCGATGGCACAGGAATACAATGTGCGGGCGGTCGATCGCGCATTGCAGGTCTTGGACCTTTTTGCGGATGGGGCGTCAAATTTTACCCTGACCGAGATTGCACGCGGAATCGAACTTTCACCCAGCACAACACTGAGATTGCTGACTACCTTGGAAAAACGCAACTATATTTATCGAAGCGAAGAAAACCATCGTTATTATCTGGGCTTCCGCTTGGCTCAGATCAGCAACCTTGCATTTGATAATATGGATATTATCCGTATTGCGCGACCTCATTTGGAGTATTTGAACAAGCTTTTTAACGAAAGCACGGGATTATATGTCCGTAAAGGGGACCGGCGCATCTGCGTGGACCGGATTGAGGGAACACGCAACCTGCGCAGCGTTGTGCAGATCGGCAGCAATCATATACTGACCCGCGGCGCTTCGGGACGCGTTCTTTTGGCCTATCTCCCGGAGGAACGAATTCGGCTGTTATTGGAGTCCGACCCCTATACAACTGAACAAGCCCTGGAGGAGGTGCGCCGCCAAGGCTTTGCCGTCAGCCGTGCCGAGCGAGAGCCGGGGGTGCTTTCGGTTGCGGCCCCGGCCTTTGATGCGCGTGGAATGGCCGCGGCTGCTGTCTTTGTTACGGCGCCGCTGATGCGGGTTGAAGGGGGAAGGGTAGACGAAATCGTTCAAAAAGTGTTGGAGGCCTCGAAAAAGATCTCGCGGGAAATGGGCTATTCCGTGACGCTCGAAGGGAATGCCCGGGCAAAGCAGAAATAGGAATCCTGTTAAAAAGTCCGGCCGGAATCATGATTCCGGCCGGACTTTGCGTTTAAAAATGCGGGTGAGCAGCTCGAGATTTGTTTTCGACAAAAGTCAATCGGTGTTTTTGTTTAGTTTACCGTTTTTTATAATGAAAATGATTTTTCAATTGACAAGCGTTCCGTCAGGGGGTATTATGGTTTCGCGAGATGAATTAAATTTTTATATTATGAAAATTTTAATCATCTTTGGTTTTCATTAAATAAAAATCAGAGTCAAAATCACATGAGAATGCAATGAAAAAACAGGAGGAAAATCATGAAAAAGATCATTTCTCTCGCAATGGCACTTTCCTTACTATTCGCTGCCGGCTGTTCAGGAAGCAGTACTTCCTCTGCCGCCCCTGCATCTTCTGCGGCTCCTGCGTCTTCTGCCGATTCCGTTTCCGAGGCTGCGTCTGCGGCTTCTGCAACAGGAAGCGATATTTCCATGTGGAGAATCGGAACCGCCAGCATGACGGGAAATTTCTATACACTGGGAAGCGCGTTCGCTCAGATGATTAACGAAAAGGTAGAGGGCTGCGAGTCGGCGGCACAGGCCACCGGCGGTTCGGCTGATAACTGCTTCCTTCTTAACGACAAAGAAATCGAAATTGGCCTGATTCAGTCTGCAACCGCACAGGAAGCGGTAACCGGCACCGGTGCTTTTTCCGAGACCGGAAAAATCGAATCGATGCGGGGCGTCGGTGTTATTTATCTGATGCCGTTTCACTGCATCATCAATGACAAATCGGGCGTAGAGAAGATCGCCGATTTGCAGGGTAAAAAGATCGGCGTGGGTCCGATGGGCGGCGGTGTTGAGGTCAATGCCAATATTCTCCTTTCGGAATTTGGAGTGACCGATTTTACCCCTATTTACGGTACGATGGGAGAAGCCCTGGAAGGCGTGAAGAACGGTGAGGTCGATGCCGTGATTTATGCGACTTCTACCGGCTCTGCCAATGTTTCTGATGCTCTCAACAGCGGCAACTGCACGTTAATCGGTATGTCTAAGGAAGAGGCGGCTGCAATTTGTGCTAAACGGCCTGAGTTTGGCCCCGACACCATTCCTGCAAATTCCTATCAGGATCAAGCGGAGGATGTATACACTTTTGCAGGTTCGGCACTCATTTTAACACGTGAGGATATCAGCGAAGACGCAGTTTACAATCTATGCAAGGCTTTCTATGAAAACAATGAATTTTTAATGTCTCAGAATGCCATTTTTAAGGATTCTACTCTTGAAAACGCCGTTGTGGGCATGTGTGTCCCGCTTCATTCGGGTGCTGAAAAATATTTCAAGGAAAAAGGCGTTCTGTAAAAGCGATATTCTGCCCCGAGTCACGTGGTCGTGACTCGGAGCAGAACGGCTGATCAAGCGAAATTTTCTGGAGTGAGGTGCCACATGGCAGAAGAAAAAATGTCGGATAAGCGTTCCATGCCTCCCGATGGGGAAGTCAACCTGCAGGAACTTACCGTAGAGCAGGTCGAAAAAATGGATGATGATGAGTTGGAACGCATCGGCCAAAAAAAGAAAAAGAAGACAAAGCGGAGAAAATTTGAAGGCAACCTTCGTTATTTGATTAGCGCCATCACCATTTGCATGTCCGCATATCATCTTTACACGGCAATTTTCAGTATCAGCCCGATGCTGCAGCGTTCTTATCATCTTTCCTTTGTTCTGGTGTTGGTTTTTCTGCTTTATCCTGCTACAACCAAGTCTCCTGTTGACCGTCCCAGCGTAATTGACTGGTTTTTAGCGGCGCTATCCGTCGTCGCAGTCAGCAATGTTATTCTAAACTTCAAACGTCTGGCCAGTACCGGAGGCCGCGGAAACCGTTTGGATTTAATTTTCGGCGTAATCACCGTCCTCCTCGTGCTGGAATGTGCACGGCGTACGGTTGGCCTGGTTCTGCCGAGTATGGCGATCTTCCTGATTGCTTACGGCTTTTTCGGCGCGTACATTACCGGACCATTGAAGCATGCGGGCTTTTCCTGGAAGCGGATTATCCAGCACCTGACCCTTACGACGGAAGGAGTCTATGGTCAGATTCTAGGAGTATCCTCGACGTTCATTTACATGTTTATCCTGTTTGGCGCATTTTTGGCTGTCACCGGAATGTCCGCGGTCTTTAATGATATTTCGATGGCCTTGGCGGGCGGCGCCCGCGGCGGTCCGGCCAAGGTGTCGGTATTGGCCAGCGGACTGATGGGGAGCATCAGTGGCTCTGCCTCTGCAAATGTTGTGACAACCGGAGCCTTCACCATTCCTTTGATGCGCAAACTGGGTTATAAGGATTATTTTGCAAGCTCTGTGGAGGCGGCAGCTTCCACCGGTGGACAGATTATGCCTCCTGTTATGGGCTCTGCGGCCTTTATTATCGCTGATTCCCTTGGAATCAAGTTTTTTGAAGTAATCAAGGCGGCTTTGCTCCCTGCGATTCTGTATTATGTCAGCCTTTGGATTATGATTGACTTGCGTGCTCGGAAAGAAAAGATTTCCGGGCTGCCGAAAGAGGCCCTGCCCAAGCTCAAGGAAGTGATTGTTTCCAGAGGACATCTTTTAATTCCGCTTTTTGGAATTATTTTTATGCTGGTTTCGGGTTACAATGCCATGCGTGCGGCTGTGATCGGCATAGTTCTTTCCGTTGTTTGCAGCTTCTTTCGAAAGGATACTTGGATCAAGCCTTTGGCCCTCCTGAAAGCGATGGAATCGGGCGCGCTTAGTGCGTTGTCGGTTGCAGCTGCCTGCGCGGTCATTGGTATTTTGATTGGAATGGTTTCTCTGACTGGCGCTATTTTGGCAATGGGCGCGGCAATTCTCAAATTGAGCGGTGGTATGCTTGCGCTGACGCTTATTTTAACCATGATGACTGCGACAATCCTTGGAATGGGCCTCCCGACAACGGCGTGTTATGTTCTGACCAGTACAATTGCGGCCCCCGCGATTGTGCAGCTTGGAGTGCCCCCCCTGGCCGCTCATCTCTTTGTGTTTTATTATGGGATTCTCTCTGCGATTACCCCGCCTGTGGCAACAGCCGCCTACACCGCCGCGGGCCTTTCCGGAGCCAATCCCAATAGAACGGGCTTTTCAGCAGTAAGGCTGGCAGCTACAGGATTTATCATTCCTTTTATGTTCGTATATTCTCCGGAATTACTGCTTCCCGCGGGGCTGTCGGTTTTATTGATAATCCGGGTGATTTGCACCTCTTTGATTGGAGTTTTTGCACTTTCCCTTGCAATTGAGGGATATTATGAAAGACATTTGAATCTCTTTGAGCGAGTTGCCTGTGCTGCCGCAGCGATATTGCTGATTGACAGTGGAATTGTCACAGATTGTATCGGCATCGGTATCGTGGCTGTTGTTTGGGCTGGTCAGCGGTTTTATACCAAAAAGATGGCAGCGGCATAATGGATTAAAAGTATCTTGTGAATATCAATTTTGAAGAAATAAAGTATGAAAAGAGCCGGTACATTTAGGTGTACCGGCTCTTTTAGTCCTTGAAAAGCAGTTTTCTGACTCTGGAATGATAAACAAGCATAATATTACGAAGCGCAAGCTCATAAACAGGGAAGGAAAGGTTTCCGATCAAAAGCAAAAGAGCGCCGAAGCCATTTTCCAGTTCTTCCGCAATCTGGCCCATCCCCAGAAGGCGAATGACCGCCCAATAGCATCCGATCATCGTAACGTTAAAAATTCCAAATTTCAAAAGCACACGGGGGAATCGATGCCGGAGCGTTCGGTCGATCCGCAGCTTGAGCAACGGATAATAGCCAAAAAACGTGATGAAAAGCATGGAGACTTCCCGGTCTGGAAGAATCAAAAGACCAAGCAGCGCAACCGCTCCATAGGAAAGCGCGCCGGCAGACAGGCCGATTTCGATTCCAATGGGAAGCAAAGCGATTCCGGCCATCGCGGGAACCGCATAGGTGGCAAAGGGAATCAGTGAGGAAAGGAGCAGAAGAGTCAACGAAAGAGCCGCACTGATACCGCCGAGGGCAACCCGTGTGCTCTGATTGTTACGCCGCACGTGCGCCCGCCTCCCTAGTAATAGCAGGGCCGGCAGCAGCTGCTGCATAGGCAGTAGGTGCACAGGCAGGTGGTGCAGGAGTTACAGGATTGATAGCTGTAACCGCCCTGCATCCCCCCGTAGCCATATTGGCGCCGGGCGTTGATCTGATCCAATGTCGCGCGGTATTCAAAATTTTGCGGGTCCATTTGCGCCGCTCTTTGCAGGTAGTTGACCGCGTCGTCCAAAAAACCTCGCGCAAGCAGTACATTCCCCTTGAGAAAATTCCATTCAGCGTCTCTGGAGGCGCCCGGGACGCCATCGAGAAGCTGTTCCGCGTCGAAGATGCGTCCGGCGTTGATCAGCCGCCGAATGTCCGAAAATTGACTGCTCCGGGAACTTTGCTGCCACTGGCTTTGCTGCTGCCATTGGCTCTGTGCGGTATTCTGCCCGTAAAAGCCTCTTGTGCCGGGATTTTTACGCATTTCCGTAACCTTGTCGTAAGCCGCGTTGATTTCAGCCATTTTTTCCGACGCGAGGTCCGCCAAAGGGCTTCCTGCATAGTTATCAGGGTGATATTTCTTTGCCAACGCGCGGTAAGCCTGCTTGATTTCTTCATCCGAAGCGGTTGGAGACACCCCCAGCACTTGATACGGATCATTCATGGTGATGTTCCCCTTCCAAAACAAGCTCTGCCTGACGCGGCAGTCCCAAAAACACGATATTGTCAAGAATCCCCTGAAAATATTTGGGGGAAAGCAGGGCATAAGCGGTACCGATTTCAGCGATCGTTTGCCGAAGAAGCTGAGCCTGTTCCTCGCGGCCGGCGCGGCTTTTGAGCGGATTAAAACCGCCATGCTCCAAATCTTCCGGCAGATCGTCAACGGCATCGCAAAGGTAGATGTAGCGCCCAAGCATGTAGCCCAAACGACGCAGAATCCGCCGTTCTTCATCGGAATGGCCGGTCAGCTCCAAAATTCCGCCAAGGGCGGAAGCGGTGGGATCGCAGCACTGGTCAATCGTCGCCGCATCTCCCAATGATTCCGCGTTTCGCTGCGCAGCCGTCATCTCCCGGGCCAGCGAGGATGCCGATGAGCGCTTCCGGGCCGCTTCGTTTGCGCAGTGAGTTGCGGCGGGAAGGAGGAAATTCCACACAAGAGAAGCGGGAAAAGAGGAGTCATCCCGGTTATCGACGCATTTCTCCCGAAGGAGCAGCATGGCAATGTCGCAGGAAAAAGCAATGGACTCGCATGGCTCGAGATGGGCGCGCTTTACAAAGGGATGGCAGGGGCAGCGGCGCGGCAGGAATTGAGGTATTTCGTCCGATAAGGCCGCGTGGAGCATCGCGATAAAAGTAAAGTCGTAACTCAGGGTCAGCCGGGCGGCAGGACCGAAGGAACGGGAAAGGCCGCAGCAGAGACCACAATAAACCGCTTTATACTGTTCCAATTCACAGACGCGCAGCTGCGGCTCAAATGGTTTGATATATCCAAACAAAAACGGCAGTCCTCCCTGCGGTGCACCGGAACGAATAGCAACAAATTGACAGCCCATCCGTTCAAAAAAGGCATCTTAATGCAAAATATAACAGATACAGTGTACCGCAAAGGGCGCTCAATGTCATGAAGAATTTATGAATTCGGCGTTATGTTTCCCCATTCCCCATATAATAGCCCTGGAATAGGACCGCGTTCGGCTCATTTAACGCAGGAAAGACCGGGACGAAAGGAGAAAATCATGAGTTTGACGGAAAATCTATTACTTGCGGCGGCGCTCGCGGCGGATGCCTTTGCCGTTGCAATTGTAAGGGGTATGACGGGGCAGGGCAGGAACGGCGATCGCCTGGCAACGGCTTTTTGCTTTGCGGCGGCGCAGACGGCCATGCCGGCTTTGGGATATCTGCTGGGGACGGGTGTGGCGGGGCCGCTGGTGCACCGGGGCGGGGATCTGCTTGCCGGAAGCATCCTTTTTCTGCTGGGGGGAAAGATGCTGCTCGACGGAATGTTTGGGGAAGAGGCGGCTGTTTTTCCCGCGCGTAACGCTTTCTATTTTCGTCTGCTCGGCGCCCAGGCGGCCGCTACGGCGATCGATGCAATGGCGGTGGGGATCAGCCTTTGTGCGGCGGATACCCCGCTTTGGCCGGCCGCGGGAATTATCGGCCTGGTTACCGGGCTGCTCTGCTTTTTTGGATACGGTCTTGGCAGAAATTTTTTTGACGGAAGGCTGGGCGGGCACGCGCAGGGACTTGGGGGAGCGGTGCTGATCGGGATCGCATTAAAGACTTTATTGTGAAAGAACGGTTTGGGGATTTTCCCAAACCGTTCTTGCTGCACAGCATATTCACTTTACAGATCGAAGTCTTCTTTTCCATAGCCGCCGCGAAGAATCATCGGCCGAACGACCCGACTGATCGGGTCGTAGCGGAACTTTTTACAGAAATATTCGGGGGCTACGACACCGCGGCGGGCACAGAGAATCGCTCCCCCATCTTTCGTCGGGGTGCCGTATTCGCAGTAACGGCAGGAAGGCTCAATTTTAGGAGAAAAAAGCTGAGGACGGCTGCTTCGAAACAGAGACGGCATGGCAGAACCCCTCCCGGATGCTGTTGCATTTATTATAGTCCAAATCAAGCTGTTTCGCAACCTGTATTTTCCATCCTTAGCCCCGGCGGTGTACGGTGCATCCGTCGATTCTTGTAAAAAGCTGTGCCGTCATTGCCATCATGCAGAAAGCTCCCAGCAGGCGGTTGGGTGAATTGGCGGCGGGCAGCAAGGCGGAAGAAGCGGAGATCAGTGCCGCACCGACAGTGGGTTCCGGAACATCCGGAAGAAAAGGGAGAAGAAAAGCCGTGCAAAGAAGACCGCCAAGCAGACGTGCCCGGAAAAATCCGTTGGTGCGGATGCCGGATGGCTTCACAAAAGAAAGAACCTGAAGGCAGACCGAGCAGCCCCCGAAGGCAAGGAAAAAGGCGGCGAGCAGCGCGCCGGTTCTTCCGCCGAGGAGGGACGCGGCGGAGCAGCCGGTCGTTACTTCCAGAAATCCGGTCAGAGCACATCGGAAAACGGGCGGAAGCGGCAGGGGACGCAGCAGCTCCAACAGAATCGAGACAAGCAGGACGTAGCTTCCGATCGAAAGAATTCCGCGGGTGGCTTGTGACACCGATTCCACCAGTGCGGAGGAGAAGGAGGGGCGGGAAGATACGGATACGCCCCGCGGATTTCCGCCATTGCGGCAGAAAATCAGGCAGAGCGCCAGGGAGGAGAAAACCTGCGCGGCCAACAGGCGCCATCCTAACGACGAAGAACCAAACATGCGTTCTCCGACGGCGATGACCACGAAGGCAGGGCCGGCATTGACAGAGCAGCGCAGTAGGCGGGAGGCGTCCTGCGCTTCCAAACGGCCCGCTTCTGTAAAAGAAAGGACTGCCTGCGCACCGGTGGGATATCCTCCGATCATCGAAGCTAGGAGCACGGGGGCGGCTGCGTCCGGGAGACGCAGCAAACGGGTCATCGGAAGAAAAGGGCGCGCAAGCAGCTCTCCCGCGCCGGAACGGGCGAGAAAAGCGGAAAGCGCCATAAATGGGAACAGTGACGGAAGAAGCAGGTCGATGCAGAGCTTTCCTCCGGCCATCGTGCCCAGAATCACTTCCTGAGGCTGGGTGAGCAGCAGATATGCAAATATGATACAGCCGGTCAGGCAGAAAACGCTTTTCATCCGAATCCCTCCTGCTGGTATCCTATGGAAAAGAGGGGCGGACTAGACGCATGAACAACTCTCCTCGGCCATATCTTTGAATGAAGAGTAATCGCCCGGTGGAGGGAACAGCATGCAGAAAAAGCAGAAAAAGGAGCAGGTACAGCGCGAAGGGGTCGGAACCTCTCTGGCCCGGATGCTTCTGCTCCCCGAAAGCAGCCTGATCGGATCGGTTCGCATTGAATGCAACGCCAACCGGGAGGCGGTTGTGGAAGGCTGCAGCGGAATCCTTGAATACAGCGACGAGACAATCCGCCTGACAACCGGGCGGATGGTTCTGCGTTTTACCGGGCGCGGGCTGTCAATCAACGGCATGGCGCATGGCTATGCCGTTGTGACAGGAAATATTGCGTCAATTGAATTTGTGACCTGAGGGTGATGGGATGTTTTTGCTGACATGGCTCCGTTGGCTGAGAGGAACAGTAACTTTTCTGATCACCGGCGCTTTTCCGGAACGTCTGGTCAACCTTTGCATCCGCAGCCGCCTGCCGGTATGGGGCGTCTCCCGCCGGAAAGACGGGCTGATTGCCCATACCTATGCGCGGCAATACCGCCGGCTCCGCCCGATGGCGCGCGCCTCCCGGACGAAAATCCGGGTGCGGGAGCGCCGGGGGCTTCCGTTTTGGCAATACCGGTACCGGCACCGCTGGGGCCTGATGGCGGGCGGTGCCGGCGCGGTGCTGCTCCTGATCTTTCTTTCCACACGCATCTGGATCATTGATGTCCGGGGGTGCGATAAAATTGAACCGCGCGATATCACATCCCAGCTCTCTGCCCTCGGGCTTCGGCCGGGGGTGGCCGCCCGTGAAATCGACAGCCGCCTGATGCAGCGTCAGATGCTCCTGCTCGATGACCGTTTGGCCTGGATTGCGATCAATCTGGTGGGGAGCACCGCGCAGATCGAGGTGCGGGAGCGGGTCAGAATTCCCGAACGGCTTGATCCGAAGGACCGCGCGGGAAATGTTGTCGCCGCCTGTGACGGACAGATTAAATATCTGGAAGTCTATGAGGGGCAGCCTCTGGTTCGGGTGGGAGATACGGTGAGCAAAGGGGAGGTGATTGTCAGCGGAATCATGGAGGATCAATATGGGAACACCCAGCTTCGTTACGCCCGCGCAAAGGTGATTGCGCAGGTGCAGGAGGAGCAGACGGTCGAGGTGCCGATGGAACAGGCACAGTGGGTCACATCGGGAGATCCGCGGCAGCGCAGCTACCTTTCGGTCTTTGGGCGGGAGCTTCCGCTCTTTCTCCCTGTGTTCGGTGGCGAAGAGGAGGCGTTTTCCGTCTCCCGTGAGGAGTGTTCCCTCATGGGAATTCCCGGCCTTTCTTTGGTTGGAGAGACGCATACGCCCATGCGGCTCGAAACAGTCCGGCTGACCGAGCTGCAAGCCAAAGAGGCGGCGATGTACCAGATGAAGCTGATGACCGAGGGGGATGAAGTGCTGTCAATCGTCAGGCGCACGGCGAGCAGTGACCCGCGGGAAAACTGCTATCGCCTGACCGAGCATCGCATCGTCGAAAAAGATATCGCAGTTGAAGCGGAAATCTTTCTAAATTGAGCGACAATGGGAAAAAACTGTGGTATAATAACCGCAGAACAGTCTTTCTGCAAGAGGGCTGACGCCTGCCGCTTTCGCGGCAGCCGGCTTGGAATGTGGCCGGCGCTCTCATATTTTCCAATCAAAGCCGCCGGGCTTCTGCGTCCATGGCGGGAAAGGCGATGAAGATGATCGAGCAATTGGTCAATGTAGAACGGATGGAGCATACGCTGGCCCTCTTCGGCAGCTTTGACACCAACGTTAAAATGATTGAAGAGGCCTATGGGGTAACGGTTCTGCTTCGCGGTACCGATATCAAGGTGACCGGAGATGCGGAAAAGGTTGGCCCGGCCGTTCGTGTAATCGAAACCCTGCTTTCACTGCTCAACAATGGCGAGGCGCTCACCGAACAGAACATCCACTATGTCATGTCACTGGTCAGCGAAGGGCAGGAGGATCGGGCCACCCAGCTTGCGGAGGATGTGATCTGCATTACCGCGAAGGGACGCCCGCTCAAATCCAAAACCCTTGGCCAGAAGAAATATATTGAGGCCATTCGCCAGAATACCATCACATTTGGGGTCGGCCCTGCCGGCACCGGCAAGACATATCTGGCGGTGGCGATGGCAGTGCGGGCATTCCGCGCCCACGAGATCAACCGCATTATCCTGACCCGTCCGGCCGTCGAGGCGGGGGAGAAGCTGGGCTTTCTGCCCGGCGATCTTCAAAATAAGGTCGATCCCTATCTTCGTCCGCTTTACGACGCGCTTTTTGATATGCTGGGCTCGGAAAATTATCAGCGGTATCTTGAACGGGGCAACATCGAGGTCGCGCCGCTGGCCTATATGCGCGGACGAACTCTCGACGATTCCTTCATCATACTCGACGAGGCGCAAAACACCACACCGGAACAGATGAAGATGTTGCTGACTCGTTTGGGGCAGAATTCCAAGGCGGTCATCACCGGCGACGTAACCCAGATCGATCTTCCGGACAAGCGTTCCGGGCTGATTGAGGCCACCCGCATTCTCAAAGGAATCTCCGGCATCGCAACGGTCCAGCTCTCTGATAAGGATGTGGTGCGGCACCGTCTGATTCAGGAGATCATCAAAGCCTACGAAAAGTATTACGACCATCCCAGCCATCCGCGCAGGCCCTGACGGGAGCAGTCGGAATCATAAAAACCGAAAGGAAATGGAGAGAAGTCCATTGGCACGTGCAAAGGTTTATATCGCAAACCGGCAGAAAAAGACCAAAATCCCAACCGGGGCAAGGCTGCTGATCAAGCGGTGCTGCAATGCGGTTCTGGCTTACGAGAAGGTGGAGTTCCCCGCTGAAATCAGCGTCAGCTTCACCGATGACGAGGGAATTCGTCAGCTCAACGGGTCCTACCGCAATAAGGATTCCGCCACCGACGTTCTGTCCTTCCCCATGGGAGAGGACGGAGTATATGACAAAAATGAGGAAACAGGAAACTATTTGCTCGGTGATATTGTCATCTCGATGGAGCGGGCGGTGGAGCAGGCCCATCTCTACGGGCATTCGCTCGAACGGGAGCTGGGGTTTCTGACTGTACATTCGATGTTTCATCTTCTTGGCTACGACCACGAGGCGGGCGGTCTTGAAGCGAGAGTGATGCATGAGAAGGAAGAGGCTGTGCTCTCAGAGCTGGGCCTTTCGCGCGACAATACATTTTTAAAACCCGAAGAGGAGCATTAAATGCCAAAGAATTTGTTTGTATCGATCGTGGGGCGCCCCAATGTGGGAAAATCTTCCCTCCTCAACCGCTTGCTCGGCGAAAAAATCGCCATTGTTTCGGACAAGCCGCAAACTACCCGTAATCGGATTACGGGGGTGCTGACCGAAGGAGAGACGCAGTATGTCCTCATCGATACCCCCGGACTGCATAAGCCGAAATCCAAGCTCGGAAAGTTTATGGTCAAGCAGGCGGGAGATTCCGTTTCGGATGTTGACGCCGTCATCCTTGTCACCGAATGGGAAGGCCCGGTTACCGGCGCCGAACGGGAACTGCTTGAGGGGATTGAACGGTGCGGAGTTCCGGCGGTTCTTGCGGTCAACAAGATCGACACCCTTGCCGAAAAAACCGGAATGCTGCAAAAAATCTCTGCTTTTGCGGCGCTCTTTGAGTTTGCCGCCGTTGTCCCGATTTCGGCCCGAACGGGCGAGGGGATGGACGAGCTGTTTCACGAGCTTGATCCGTTCTGCACCGAGGGGGAGCACTTCTTCCCCGATGATACGCTGACCGACCAGCCCGAGCGTGCGGTCGTGGCGGAAATCCTGCGGGAGAAGCTGCTGCGCAATCTGCGCGATGAGATTCCGCATGGAACCGCCGTCCTGATCGAGCGGATGCGCGAGCGGGAGGATGGAAAGATGATCGACATCGACGCCACCATTGTCTGCGAGCGGGAATCCCACAAAGGAATCATTATCGGGAAACGCGGCGCGATGCTCAAGAAGATTGCCACTGAAGCGCGGCTTGATATCGAGCGGTTTCTGGATATTCCCTGCAACCTTCAGTGCTGGGTAAAGGTGCGGGAAGGGTGGCGCGACAGCGACACACAATTGAAAAATTTTGGATTTCGGGAAGATTCCTGAAAACTGTCTCCGTCGGGCATCCTAGAATCACCCGGCGGAGTTTTTGTTTTTCGGCAAAGGCGAAAATCAAAAAATGATGGAAAATGTGCACGAATTATGCTATAATATTTTTCATCACTCCAAATATCGTTCGGGCGGGCAGAAAAATAATGCCGCCCGTATCACATCATGCTTTGACGGCAAATTTTATGGATGAAAGAGGTAAAAAGCAGATGGTAGTAACCAAAAAATCGGTGATTGGCGATATTCTCGACGCAGCTCCTTCCACCGCTCCCTACTTTACCAAAATTGGGATGCATTGTCTGGGATGCCCGCATTCCCGCGGGGAAACCATTGAACAAGCCTGCGCGGCACATGGCACCGATGCCGACGCTCTGGTCGAACAGATTAACCGTCATCTGTCTGCGCGATGAGCAGCGCGGTAGCATCGCTCGACGCGCGGTTGAGGACCGTCGCGTCCTTTGTGCGGCAGGGCGCCCGCCTGGCGGATATCGGCTGCGATCATGGCTATCTTGTCTGCGCACTCGCGCGCGACGGATGGATTAAAAGCGGACTCGCCTGTGATGTCAACGAAAAGCCATTGGGGCAGGCGCGCCGTGAAATTGAACGCCAGTCCCTCGACGATAAAATAGCCTGCCGCCTTGGCGACGGGCTTTCAGTCGTTGACGAGGGCGAAGTCGACGACATTGTAATCGCCGGAATGGGCGGAGAAACGATTGCGGAAATTCTTTCGTCCTGTAAATGGAAAGAACTTGCCACCAAAAGATTTCTGCTTCAGCCGATGACTCGCGCCCCTTTTCTGCGGCATTGGCTCTGCACCCATGGGTTTGGAATCATGGCCGAACGCGCCTGCGTCTGCGGCGACCATGCCTATACTGTCATGCAGGTGCATTATACCGGCGCGCGCTGCAAGCTGGGGGAATACGATCTCTATTGTTATGCCGGGGAATTGACCTGCGACGCCTCCATGGAGGCAAAACGTTTTTTAAACCGGGCTGTTTCGGCGCTTCGCAAACAGGAAAATGGGATTGAGAAGTCCGATCCTGTTCATGCCGGCGCCCTTCGCCGTCTGGTGAATAAACTGGTGACAGTCATCGAGGAGGGTCGCTGATGGCGTTGGATGGCATGATGCTTTCGCTGCTGCGCCGGGAGCTGGAAAGCCGCATCCTTTGTTCCCGGGTGGATAAGATTCATCAGCCCACCAAGGAGGAATTGATTCTGGCTCTGCGCTCCCAAAGCGGAAATGTCCGGCTGTTGCTTTCCTCACGGGTCGCGGCGCCGCGGGTGCAGCTTACCGCTTTGACGGTGGAGAATCCCAAGCAGCCCCATATGTTCTGTATGCTGCTGAGAAAATGGATCGGCAATGCCAAACTCATTGCCATTCGTCAGCCAGGCATGGAACGGGTGCTGCTTTTTGATTTTGAAACAACCAATGATTTTGGAGATATGGTGGTTGTGACGCTCGCCGCCGAGGTCATGGGCCGGTACTCCAATCTGATTCTCATCGGGCCGGACGGCCGGATTGTTGATTCGGTTCGACGGGTCGGAGCGGACCGCTCCTCCCTGCGGCAGATTCTGCCCGGCCTTTTCTATGAAAATCCACCCGCCCAGGACCGGATTGATCTCATCGAACAGGGTGCCGGAGCGGTTTGCGAACGGATTTTTTCCTCACCGCGAGATATTGACCTTGCAAAGCTGCTGCAGGAAACGATGGAAGGCGCTTCTCCGATTCTCTGCCGTGAACTGGTTCATCACGCCTTTTTCGGTCAAAGTCTGCTGAGAAGCGAGGTGTGCTCCGCGCAGAGAGAGGCATTGCAGAGAGTGCTGACGGCGCTTGCCGAGCAGGTGCGCCGCGGAGAGTCGGTACCCACGATGGTTTTGACTCCCGAGGGGGACCCGAAGGATTTTTCATTTCTGCCGATCGAACAGTACGGCGATGCGATGAAAACGGCAGAGTATCCGAACATTTCAGAGCTTTTGGACGCTTTCTACGGCGAGCGCGACACTGCCGATCGGATGAAGCAGCGGATGAGCGATTTTTCCCGTCTGATCACCTCCCGTATCGAACGGATGGAGCGCAAGCTCTGCGCCCAAAAGGAGGAGCTGATCGCCTGCCGGGACCGCGACCGGCTGCGCCGCTGCGGAGATTTGCTTTCTGCCTCCCTTTACCGGCTGGAGAAGGGAATGGCAAGCGTGACTCTGGACGATTATTTTGACGAGGCGGGGGGGCAGATCACGATCGAGCTGGACCCGCGGCTGACCCCGGTGCAGAACGTTCAGAAATATTATAAGGATTACCGGCGCGCCGATACGGCGGAACGGATGCTCAAGGATCTGATTGCGCAGGGGGAGCAGGAGCTCGCCTATCTGGAAACGGTATATGATCTGATGACCCGTGCGCGTACCGAGGAAGAATTGAACGCCATACGGGCTGAACTGGCCGAGGGCGGATATCTGCGGGCCGCGCCCGGCACCCGCCGCAAACAGGAGAACAAGCTTTCGCCGCTGCGTTACCGTTCCTCCGACGGCTTTGCGATTTTGTCAGGGCGCAACAATCTCCAGAACGACCGTCTTACTCTGAGGGAGAGCAGAGGAAACGACATCTGGTTTCACGTCCAGAAGATTCCCGGCTCCCATACCGTTCTGCTTTCGGAAGGACGCGAGGTCCCTAATCGTTCTTTGACCGAAGCGGCGGTGATTGCGGCGGTTAATTCTAAGGCGCGCCACTCCAGCAAGGTGCCGGTTGATTACACCATGATCAAAAATGTCAAAAAGCAGCCGGGCGGCAAGCCGGGAATGGTGATTTATGAAAATTTTCGCACTGCTGTTGTTGATCCCGATGAAATGCTGGCGGAACGGTTGACCGAGAAGTGATAGGCAACGGCTAAGCTGGCGGCATGATGGCTCTGTTGGAGTTTTTAGCGGAGAGTTCAAGACGCATCAAAATTTTTCGCCCGCCCGTCGGCCCTGCCGCTCGTAAATGTGCAGGGCTTTTTGCCCAACAAAGTCCCTGCGGATTTTCAGTTTGCTTTTTAGCATCTTGCTTTGTTCCGCGTTTGAAGAGAAAGTCCGTTCATGCGGTTTTCCTTCAGAAGGACCGAAGGGCTCTTTTCTCAATGAATAAATATCCCCCGGCGAAGCCGGGGGTTTTTCTTAGACGGGCGAAGCCCTCTGGTACTAGCGGCACGCGTCACGTCGCGTTGGTACGATCTGCCAATTGCGAAAGTTTGTTATTTGCCGCCCGTAAACGGGCTTAAAAATTTCCCATCGTCAGTTGTTCTCCTGCCTGATCCTCTTCCAGCTGACGCTTAATGTATTCGGCTATTTTATTTGCATTCTTTCCCGCTGTATCCACGTAATATCCGCGGCACCAAAA
>JACRTB010000036.1 GCA_014385025.1 Yanshouia hominis
TTGTTTGGTGCAGTTGGCAGACCGCATCTTTATTCTAGCAAAGGGAGTTTTTATTTCTACATCATCGGCAGCAGCCTTCTTTGGAACCACTCGCCTAGCGAGTGGTTTTCGACATACAAGAAGGCGGCGGAAATATTTCCGCCGCCTTCTCTTGTAAAGTTCATCAGAACGAAATCATGTCGTTCATATTATAAAGTCCGGGTGAGCGGCCTTCCGCCGAGATAAAACCAGCCGCTTTCAGCGCGCCAACCGCAAAAACGCTCTTGGAGTACGCACTGTGGGACAGGGTAATCACCTCATCGGTTCCCGCGAAGATCACCTCATGCTCGCCGACAATCGTACCGCCGCGCACCGAGTGGATTCCGATCTCGTTTGGTTCGCGGCGCTTTCTGACCGCATGACGGTCATACACGTACTCCGGTGTGTAAGGAGTTTTTTCCGAAACGGCGTTCGCCAGCATAATGGCGGTGCCGGATGGTGCGTCAATCTTTTTATTGTGATGCTTCTCGATGATCTCAATATCAAAGCCTTCCCCCAACACCTGAGCGGCCTTCTGTGCAAGGGCACAGAGCAGGTTGACTCCCAGCGACATATTGAAGGTAAAGAAAATCGGGATGACCTTGGAAGCGTCCGCAATCATTTTCTGATGCGCTTCATCCATGCCGGTGGTCGCAATCACACAGGGAATTTTGTGCTCCTGCGCAAAGGCCAGCAGGCCGGGAAGCGCGGCAGGATTGGAAAAGTCAAGAATCGCATCGGCGGAAAGGCCGCAGTCAGCGAAACTCCCGAAAACAGGGTAGGGGAAACGGTCGCTGGCCTCTCGGTCAACACCGGCCACGACGGTAATTCCCCGCGCCGCGGCATTAGATGCAACGGCCTGGCCCATCGCGCCCATTGCGCCGGAAATGATGATGTTCATAAGCTCCTCCTCAGGCCTTGATCAGGCCGTAACGCTTCATTACATCATAAAGGTGCTGCTTGGCCGGCTCGCTCATATCGCAGAGCGGCAGACGGCAGGCTCCCGCCGCAAATCCCATATAATTAAGAGCCTGCTTGACCGGGATCGGATTCACATCCGAGAAAAGAGCGGCAACCAAGTCCATATAGCGAATCTGGAGATCAGAGCTCTCCTTCACCTTGCCGTCAAAATAAAGCTGGCAGATGTCGTGAGTCTCCTGTGGGCAAACGTTCGAAAGAACCGAGATAACGCCCAGACCGCCGAGAGAAAGGATCGGCACAATTTGGTCATCGTTGCCCGAATAGATCGCCAGTTCATCGCCGCAGAGCGAACGGGTGTAAGCGACCGAGGCAATATCGCCGTTTGCTTCCTTGATCGCAACAATATTCGGATGCTTGGCAAGCTCCGCATAGGTGGAAGGCTTGATTCCGCAGCCAGTCCGGGAGGGGACGTTATAAAGGATCACCGGCAGGTCGGTGGCATCGGCAATTGTGCTGAAATGCCGGACCAGCCCGGTCTGGGAAGCCTTGTTGTAATAAGGAGTGACATGCAGCAGGCCGTCGGCGCCTGCCGCCTTGGCTTCCTTGCTCAGCCAGACGGCATAGGCGGTGTCGTTGCTGCCCGCTCCCGCGATCACGGGAACCCGATGGTTTACTTTCTCAACCGCAAAACGGATGCATTCTGCGTGCTCATCATCGGTCATCGTCGAGGATTCGCCGGTCGTTCCGCAGATGATAATGGCGTCGGTATGATTTTCAATCTGCCAGTCAATCAGACGCGCCAGCTCCTCATAATGAATGCTTCCATCAGCAAACATCGGGGTGGCAATGGCAACACCGGCACCGCGAAAAATGGTTCTCTTCATAATATGGTTCCTCCTCTGTTAATCAAAGTAGCCCTTTGCAGCATACATCTCGGCCATCAGGACCGCACCGCCTGCGGCTCCGCGCAGGGTATTATGGGAAAGACAGACAAATTTATAGTCGTACTGGGTATCGGGACGAAGCCGTCCGATCGAAACTGCCATTCCTTTTTCGAGATCGCGGTCGAGGCGGGTTTGCGGACGGTCAGGTTCTTCAAAATAGTGCAGGAACTGCTTGGGGGCCAGGGGAAGGCCAAGCGCCTGCGGCTCGCCGGAGAAAGAGGCCCAGCGTTCCTTGATCTGCTCGATGGTGGGCTTATTTTTAAAGGAGACAAAGACCGCCGCCATGTGGCCGTCACTGGCCGCAACCCGCAGGCACTGCGCGGTGATGGAAGGGCCATCTGCTTCCTCGATGTGATCGCCTACCACCTTGCCAAAGAGCTTGAGCGGCTCCTGCTCGCTCTTTTCCTCCTCGCCGCCGATATAAGGAATCACATTGTCAACCATCTCGGGCCAACGCTCAAAGTTCTTTCCCGCGCCGGAAATCGCCTGATAAGTGCAGACGAGCACCTTCTCAATGCCAAAATCGCGCAGCGGATGAAGCGCCGGGACATAGGACTGCAGCGAACAGTTCGACTTTACCGAAATGAATCCCCGTTTGGTACCGAGCCGCTTTCGCTGGGCAGCCACAACCTCGGCGTGCTCCGGATTGATCTCCGGAACAATCATGGGGACGTCAGGCGTATGGCGGTGCGCGGAATTATTGGACATCACAGGGCATTCCGCCTTGGCGTAACGCTCTTCCAGAGCGCGGATTTCATCCTTTTTCATATCGACAGCACAAAAAACGAAGTCTACCATGCCGGCGATCTTTTCAACATCGGCTTCCGCGTCGAAAACGACCATATCCTTTGCGTATTCAGGCATCGGGATGGTAAGCGCCCAGCGCCCTTTCACCGCGTCCTCATACCGCTTTCCGGCCGAACGGCCCGAGGCGGCAAGAGCTTTGACATGAAACCAGGGATGATTGTCAAGCAGGGTCAGGAAACGCTGCCCCACCATACCCGTTGCTCCGATCACTCCGACATTGTACTGCTTCATTAAAAAAACCTCCCAGTGTCATTAACAGGATTTTTCCTGTCTTTTTGCAGTCTTTGCACGACGATTTTGTCCAATAAAGAAAAATACCGGTTGAAAACCGGCATCCACTGCAATATAATAGAGATATTGACCTTAAAGAGCGGATCTGCAGAAAAACTGCCCGACCGCCCAGAAAGATGTCGATAGCCCTTCACCAATTGCTGTGGTGACAGTTGCATCCCTCTTCGGTGATGCACCCAGGATCAACGGCTGCCGTACCGTCTCCTTCGGCGTCTTTTCCTTTCCCGCCGCCTCAAGCGATTTGAGCAAATCTCGCCGACGGTACTGATAAAAAACGCGCCTCTATCTTTATTTCTATTTATACTAGCATCCCCTTCAGTAATTGTCAAATACTTTTTAAATTTTCTCCCAAATGATCAAAAATTTTTTCTGAGATTGGAGCCGCTATGTTAAAATCGGATTTTTATTATGACCTTCCGAAAGAACTGATCGCACAAACTCCTGTAGAACCGCGCAATGCCTCCCGTCTGATGACGCTCGACCGTGAGACAGGGGAGGTGGGACACCGTCGGTTCACTGACCTTGGTACTCTGCTGCGCCCCGGCGACCTGCTGGTGCTCAACGATTCCCGGGTGCTCCCGGCCCGAATTCTTGGCACTCTTGAGGACAATCGAGAAAAACCAATGGAGTTTTTGCTATTGGAGCAAAAACGTCAGGATGTCTGGGAAGTACTGGTGCGTCCGGGAAAACGTGCGAAGATCGGCACACGCTTTTCCTTCGGGGAAGGGATGCTCCGCGCTGAGGTCCTTGAAATTTTAGAGGGTGGCAATCGTCTGGTCCGGTTTGAGCATGGGGGAAACTTCTATCACACTCTCGAACAGGTAGGGCAGATGCCGCTGCCTCCCTATATTACTGAAAAGCTCGAAAATCCGGAACGCTACCAAACAGTTTACTCCAAAGAATTAGGTTCGGCCGCCGCACCAACCGCCGGACTGCATTTCACCACCGAAATGCTTGATGAGCTGCGCGCAAAGGGAGTTAAAACCGCTTTTGTGACCCTGCATGTCGGCTTGGGGACATTTCGCCCGGTAAAGGAAAACGACATTCATGACCATAAAATGCACTCGGAACATATTTTTCTTCCGCAGGAAACCGCTGAGGCAATCAACCGAACCAAGCAGGAGGGGGGGCGCGTGATTGCTGTCGGCACCACCAGCTGTCGTACACTGGAGGCCGTTGGGCAGATGGGGCTTCCTCTGCGCGCATGGGAAGGCTATACCGATATCTTCCTGTATCCAGGGAAAAAATTTGTCGTCATTGACGGCCTGATCACTAATTTTCATCTTCCGGAGAGTACACTGATCATGCTGGTTTCAGCCTTCGCCGGACGGGAGCATGTGCTTGCCGCCTATGCCGAAGCGGTGAGGGAACGCTACCGCTTTTTCTCATTTGGGGACGCGATGTTTATTGGGACAATGAAAAAGTAAAAAGATTGTGCCTAAAAAAGTCTGGAGATCAAACGATTTCCAGACTTTTTTCACCCAAATTATAATCATACACATCGTGATCGTTGAGGATTCTGTTCGGAAAGATGTTAAGATTTTGTCTTTGAATTAAAACACTTGACACATCGGGGAAGTAGCTGTAAGATATTTACATGTAATTTCGCTAAATGTAAATTTAGCGAAATTGAGAAGAGCCTATTACGCCGCTTTACTCTCGCTACCCGCGAACCTCCGTATAGGCCGCACGAATCAGCTCTTCAAGAGCACGCAGCTCTTTGCCACAATGTCAAGTGATGAATTCAAAGATGCCTCATTATTCCACAAAAAAGGACGGAAGTGCCGTACAGGCTTCTTCCATCCTCATGTCATACTCCCACCTCCACCTAAGGTGGCACAAGGAGTGGTAACTATGCAGGTTCCTGCTTTGTGGTGCTGATCGCGGCGCTGTTGTACGACAGGAAATTTGAATAATTCTGGGGCATAGAACTCCGCCGCAAAAGCGGGGAGCCCTCTGTTTATTCTGCGGCTATAAACCGCTCTCTTTAGATGAAATGTATGCAATACACCAAATCACATTTTACCTATTGACTTTTTACAACATCTCCTGTATCCTATAAAACAACACGTCAAAGAAAGGAATTGGAAGATCAACCATGGACGACGCCGACAGTAGCGACGCTGACCGAAGTAACACTTATTGTAAACTGAATACGTTTTTATATATAGGCATAACCTGCGTCTAAGCATTTAGATAGCAGGCTATGCCTTTTTGTATTTCTTTTTGCTGACCACCGCTGAAAGGCGGTCAGAATATAAATTTTATCAAAGAAAGGAGTGATTGATCCATTATGGATCGACACAGACAGACGCCTTGGCACGCACGGAAACTTACGGAGGTCTATGAAACTTTACATACCTCCGAGGAAGGATTAGGTGACGCCGAGGCTGCCGAAAGGCTGAAAAAATATGGGCGCAATGAACTGCGCTCGAAACCGCCCAAAACCATTCTACAAATGCTGAAAGCGCAGATCATTGACCCGATGGTACTTATCCTCATCGGCGCGGCAGCTTTTTCCGCAATTTTACAGGAGTGGACAGAGGCGGCGGTAATCTTTATTATTGTAATCGTCAACGCCGTCATCGGTATTGTGCAGGAAAAGAAAGCACAGTCCTCTCTGGAAGCTCTGCGCAATATGAGTGCCCCAACGGCTCGGGTTTTGCGCCAGGGGGAGGAGAGCGTTATACCCGCCAGCGAGTTGGTAGTGGGTGACGTTGTGATGCTTGGCGATGGAGATATGGTTCCGGCGGACTTACGCCTGATAGATTCCGCCAATTTGAAAGTGCAGGAGGCTTCTTTGACCGGCGAATCCGTCCCTTCTGAAAAGGAAGCAGAAGATATTCTGCCAGAAGACTGCCCTCTGGGTGACCGCAGTAATATGGCGTACACCTCAGCCATTGTCACATACGGACGAGCGACTGGCGTTGTAGTAGCCACCGGCATGGATACCGAGGTAGGTAATATCGCCGGTATGCTGGATAATCAGGACGATACGGATACACCCTTAAAACGGAAACTGAATGCGGTTGGTAAGACTCTGACCATCGTTGGACTAATCGTCTGTGCCCTGATCTTTGCCATCGGCGCTTTCTATCAGCGCCCGCTGATTCCGCAGTTCTTGGTTGCAATTTCGCTGGCAATTTCTATCATCCCTGAAGGTCTGCCTGCCACAGCCACGATTGTGATGGCGCTGGGCGTGCAGCGTATGGCAAAGAAAAATGCGTTGATTCGCAAATTGCCCGCAGTAGAAACTCTGGGTGGTGCAACTGTCATTTGCTCCGATAAAACCGGTACTCTTACACTCAATAAAATGACGGTAACACATATTGCAGTCAACGGAGATTTTGAAAACGGCACAACTACCCCGATTGGAAATGCCGCCAAACAGCATCCTGCGGTATATAGAGAATTGGTTTATGCAGCAGCTCTCTGTAATGACGCCAGCCTTGACCCAGATAGAAAGGGAGAAATCATCGGCGACCCCACAGAGGGTGCGCTGATCTATATGGCACAGGCGTTTGGAATCGACCATGAAGCCCTGGAGGATGAATATCCCCGCTTTTTTGAGCAGCCTTTTGATTCTGAGCGTAAGAGGATGACCACTGTTCACCGCATCCATGAGAAGTGGGTTTCTTATACCAAGGGTGCGGTGGATGAAATGCTACCTCTGTGCACCCACATTCTGACTTCGGAAGGTGTGCGACCCATCACGGAGGCTGACAAAGAAAACATTACAAAACTTTGCCTATCCATGTCGGAGGACGCTTTGCGTGTGCTGGGCTTTGCCATGCGTACCCTCACGGCACTGCCCACAGATGATAATGAGAATGTGGAATTTGACATGACTTTTGTGGGTGTGACCGGAATGATCGACCCGCCCCGAAAAGAGGTGGCCGACTCTGTACGCACCTGCCGTCAGGCGGGCATCCGAACGATTATGATCACCGGCGACCATAAGGTGACAGCCCTTGCCATTGCGAAAGAGCTGGATATTTACCGAGAAGGCAACACCGTCATATCCGGTGAGGAACTGGATACGATGACGGATGACGAATTGGACGATGCGGTAAAAACAACGACTGTCTTCGCCCGTGTATCCCCTGCGGATAAACTGCGTATCATCCAGAGTTTGAAACGCACCGGTGAAGTAGCAGCTATGACGGGTGACGGTGTCAATGACTCCCCCGCCCTGAAAGCGGCAGACATTGGCGTGGCTATGGGTATCACCGGCACAGATGTGGCAAAAGATGCTGCCGATATGATCTTGCTGGATGACAGTTTTTCCACTATTGCTTATGCTATCAAGGAAGGCCGCCGTGTCTACCGCAATATCCAGAAGGTAATTCAATTCCTACTGGTAGGTAATATTGCAGAGATTTTAACTCTGTTTGTAGCCACGCTCTTTAACTGGGATGCACCTTTGTTAGCCGTTCATATTTTGTGGGTAAATCTCGCTACAGCTACATTGCCTGCTCTGGCACTGGGTGTTGATCCGGCCAGCAAGAATATTATGAAGCATAAGCCAGTAAAATCAGGCACTCTGTTTGAAAAGGATCTGGTTCGCCGGGTTATTACGCAGGGTATCTTTGTAGCCGCCATGACCACTTGCGCTTACTGGATCGGCGCAGACCTGGGAGGTCATGTGACTGGTCAGACAATGGCGTTCTGTGTGCTGGCCTTCTCGCAGATGCTTCGCGCTTTTAATCAGCGCTCCAATACGGAGCCTATCTGGGTGCGGGCAGAAGGAATCAATCCCTGGCTGATACTTTCTTTTGTTGCATCTGCAATCTTGATGGCGTGTATTCTGTTTATCCCCGCACTGCAAAGCGCGTTCCAGTTGACCCTGTTGAATGGAACACAATGGCTGGTTGTCATTGGGTTGTCCTTGATGTCGATTCTTCAAGTGGAAATCACAAAATATGTGAAACGAATTTATACAAAGGCTCGTTAAAATATTCAGCAGTAAAATAACCAGCGTTGATTGTTTTTCCTGCTTTTGCAAAACAAAAGCCCTCCCCGTCATGGGGAGGGCTTCTCTGTCTTTATGCTGCAATCTCCGGGATTTCCCCGACAAAGTTATACACGATCCTGACTTCCTGCACCTTCTGGCCGTCCACCTTCTTGACCTCGCCGATCAGGATTTTACTGATAAGCCGGTTCAGCACTGCCTCATCCAGTTCCTCGATGGTGGCATAGCGCCGGATTTCCTTGATGAAGGTGCGGACTTCACTCTCCTGGGTATCCGCCCGGCTCTGCATCATTGCCAGGTCATGCAGGCGCTTCTGGTTGGATTCCTGCTCTTGTTCCAGCGCCGCCGTCAGCTTCACAAACCGCTGCTCGGTCAGGATGCCTTTGGCCTTATCGGTGTACAGGCTCAGAAACATCCCGTCAATTTCCTGATTCCGGGCTTCCAGCCGCTGGCGTTCTTTCTCCGTCTGAGAAGCGTCCACCAGATACCGGCGCTCCATTCGGCGGCTGAGCCGCTGGTAGAACGCATCGGCGTCCTTCATGGCCTGCGCCGCCAGTTCCTGTATATCCTTCAGCACCAGATTGTACAAATCTCTTGCCTCAATCTTGTGGCTGGAACAGACCTTGCAGCCCATCCGGTTGTAGGTCTGGCAGATATAGTACGCCTTATCAATCGGCTCCCGCATCTCGCCGGTGAAGCGATTTTTTCCGGTTCGGCCTACTTTCTCATACCGCACCTGCATGGACTTCCCACAGGTGGCGCAGTAGACCAGCCCGTGGAACAGGTTGTAGAAGGGACAGGCATTGCCTTTCATAATGGGTGGCTTGCGGTCAATGAGTTCCTGTACCTGCTCCCATTCCTCCGGCGTTACAATGGCCTCATGGCAGCCCTCGATCACTTCCCACTGGTCACGGGGGATAATGTCATAGGTGTTGGAGCGGATGCCCTTCTGGTGCGTCCGAAAGACCAGATGTGCGCCTTTGTAGAATGGATTTCTCAGGATGTGGCTGATTCTCGCCCCGCCCCAGGAATAATAGTTGGCGTCAAACTCCGTGTTGGCCTTGACATGGGTGATGGGGATTTTTTCTTCCATCAGCCGTTTGGAAATCCTCATACAGCCCAGCCCGTCAAGGGCATAGTCATAGATTTTACGGATGATCGGCGCTGTCTCCGGGTCAATGATGAGATGCCCTTTGTCCTCCGGGTCACGCATCAGGCCGAAGGGCGGCGTCCCTCCGCAGAACTTTCCCTGCCGGGAGCGGGTCGTGATGCCTGCCAGCACCTTTTTTGAAATATCCCGGCTGTACATATCGTTCAGGATGTTCTTAAAAGGCGTGATGTCCATCTCCTGACGGGTCAGGCTGTCTACGCCGTCCGTGATGGCGATATAGCGTACATTGTGTTTGGGGAAAAAGATTTCGATATAGCTGCCAGCTTCGATATAATTCCTGCCGAGTCTGGATAGGTCTTTGGTGACCACGCAGCCGATCTTCCCCGCCTCAATGTCAGCGATCATGCGCTGGAAGGCAGGGCGGTTGAAGTTGCGGCCCGTATAGCCGTCATCCACATAATACTCATACTGGAACATCCCATGCTTTTCTGCGAAGTCCCGGAGCATGAGTTTCTGGTTGCTGATGCTCATACTCTCATTGTCGCCGCCGTCATCCAGAGAGATACGGCAGTAGAGAGCGGTGATTTTCTCATAGACTTGTTTTTTCCTGCTCATAGCGTTCTCCTTCTATGAACAGGGACACGATACCATTATAGTACCATGTCCCTGTCCCTGAATCAACCGTTTTTACGCAGCTTTTTCTGCCATTTCCCGCTGATGACGCCATTCCTCGAAGTGTTCGCAGGTCTGGCGCTCAATGAGCTGCTCAAAGGCTTCCCGCATGGACTTCTCCCCGGAAAACTCCCGCACCACCACGAAACGGACTTTATTCTTCTGATTTTTGCTTTTTTCCATAGGCTACCTCCATAGAGTAGCAGGCCAGACGGCAGCACCGGCAACGAAGTCCGGCAACGAACCTCTGAAAACCTGTAAACTACCGTCTGAGCTGCAAATCTTACTTTATCAATTTTCTTGAAAAATCTCGTTGCTTTCGTTGCCGGAGATAGAGATAGATATTAGAAAATGCCTTATTTACAGGCTTTTTCCGTATCCAGACCGGAAAATCCCCGGCAACGAACCCGGCAACCAGGTGGCAACCATCCCGGCAACAGACCGCCATTTTCAGGCGATCCACTCCTTCGGAAGCTCCAACTGGCGGCATTCTTCCTCGCTCAGTTCCACAAATCCATCTTCGTTGCCGGGCAGTTCGTTGCCGGAAACGTCCCGTTCCCAGCCCTTCTGCCTGCCGTATCCGGCGAACATCCTCGGATTGGAGAATGGCTTCCAGCCCGTCACCACGGTGTTCATGATTTCGTTGATATTGTGAAGCTGCCACCGCTTCGGTTCGTCATAGGTGTGGCCCAGCGCCTCCCTGAAAAGCTGTTTGGAGCAGACCATGCTGCCGGTGTAGTGTTCCAGAAAGCCCTGTATCTGCCCGGCCTCCGTGTCCTCCGGCATGAAATCCTTCTGCACCTCCACAAGCTGCCGCTGGATGGACTTGCTGAATTTCATGGAATAGTGACCGCTGCGGTAAACCGTCATGGCCTCTGCCCAGACCTGCAACAGGTAGGCTCTGGAAGCGTCCTCGTCCTCCAAAATGTGAACCTCCGCATTCTCCGGGTAAATCATGATGGGAAGGAAACGCCGGTTCCCGGCCCGGTCAAGGGGCAGGAAGTCCAGCGTGTTGGAAGAACCGCCGAACACGCACTGCCGCAGCCGGTCTTTGGGCTGAGCCTCGTAGGGTGTCCGGTAGGTTTCCTTCTGGCGGCTGATAAACGAGCGGATTTCCTCAATGCTTTTGGCGCTGCTGGTAGCCAGCATCTCCGACATCTCGATGATCCAGTGGCCTTGCAGCTTCAAAAACACCCGGTCATCGTCCAGTTTTTTCAGGTCATCGGAGAACCACTCGTCCCGGATCGCCAGCAGGCGGAAGAAGCTGGACTTGCCAGCCCCCTGTCCGCCCACCAGACAGAGCATTTCCTCGTATTTGGAGCCGGGAGAAAACACCCGCCGGATAGCGCCCAGCAGGAAGTGTTTTAACATTTCCTCCACATAGTCGCTGACCTCCGCACCTAAGAAGTGATGGAGACAGGAGCGGATGCGGGGCGTCCCGTCCCACACAAGGCCGTTCAGCACGTCCTGTATGGGATGGTAGCAGTTCTCATTCGCCACGATGGAGAGCGCCGCCGTCATTTTCTTCTCGCTGGTTAAGCCGTAGTTCTGCTCAAAATAGAGAAGCAGATATTTCACGTCCGTATCCGTCAGGGCGCTGGTGTTCCTGCGCCAGCCCAAATCCCGCACGATGTCCACCCGGTCAGTCAGGAGGTTCAGCCGGATGGCGTCCCGCAACAGCGGGTCATGGCAGAACACTGTCCGGCAGTTGCCGATGGTGTTGGCGGGCTGGCCCTTTTCCGTGACAGAGAGGCTTTCCCGCACTTCGTCAACGCTCTGCTCCGGCGCTAAGGCTTCGGCTGCGCTCATGGCGGCCTGCCGGGTGGCTGGCGGTAAACTCTGATATTCGCTGCTCAATCTTCCTCACCTCTTTTCCATACTCAGCGACCACACAGGCACGTTCCTCCATGCTGCCGGACAGTAGAATATCCAGCAGATACTCCGTGTACGGTTTCTTTTGCAGTGCCTCCACAAACAGCGGGTTCCATATTTCCTCCGGCGTCTGCGGGGCATACTCTTTCTCCCAGCGTTCCAGCAGGTGCAGGTAATCGCACAGCACCCGGAAACATTTTTGTTCCGCCTGCCGGTAGCGCAGTTCCTCGCTGATTTTTCTCTTGACCGGCCTCCTGCGGGGCGGGTCATGGCCTTTGGCGTCATAGCGGACAGAGAAATCCTCCGCCAGCTTCAAGGCCGCCTCTTTCTTGTTCAGCCCGAACAGACGGGCGGTAAAATCAATCACATCCCCGTCCGCCTGACAGCCGAAGCAGTGGAACCGGCGGTCAACCTTCATGCTGGGATGTTTGTCATCATGGAAGGGACAGCAGGCCATCCCATTCCTGCCGACCTGCACTCCGTAAGATTCCGCAGCCTGCCTTGTGGGGACAGCCTGCTTTACCGCTTCAAACACATTCGATTTTCTCACCTCCAGACAGAGAAAAAGGCACCCGGTTTCCGCAGGAAATCAGATGCCTTACAACTCCATATCCTGTTTCTTTGTAGGGGCGATCCGCCCCTCCCGTTCCCAACGCTCCCGGTTATCCCGATCAGCGTTGATCTTTGTCTTTGCCAGCATATCCATAATGGATTCTTTGGCTTTCTTCTTGACCTGCTCCTTCCCGGCCTGCTTGACTTCCGGCTGCATCAGCGTCCGCTGGATTTTTGCCAGAGCGTGCTGCATGACCCGCTTGATTTTGTTGATAACACCATCCAGACGGGCGGCAGCGTAGTCACGCTCCTTCTGCGGGGCCTTGCGTTCCGGCGAAAGCACCCACGTTTTCGTTTCCTCAATCAAACGAATATCTTCCTTGTGCGTCTCCTGCCGGACGGTATCGGTCACGACCTCCACCGCCTTGTCATAGGCCGCATCGGAAACATCATCTAACAGAGTCTCCACGTCCTCGATTTTGAGCGTCAGTTCTTCCAGCTTCTGCTCCTGCGCCGCAAGCTGCTCCTTCTGCTTCATCAGGATATAATCCTGTTTTTCCAGATAGTCCCGCCCGCCGTAAGACGGCTCCTGATCCAGATGCAGTCCATGCCGTCTGGCGATGTCAAACAGGAGCGTCCGGCAGACCGCATCAAAGGTCTGCTTGCGGTTGTTGTTCCGGCCTTTGGGCTTCTCCGGGTTGGGGAGAGGGATGCCAAGTTCTTCCAGTGCCTTTTCCTGCTGGGGGCACAGTTCCCCGTAGCGGTTCTCACAGTCAAAGACGTGCCGCTCATGGATGTGGGGCGTCCCCTCGTCCAGATGGAGCGCCCAGTCTAAGATGTGGATATGGGAACCGAAGCGGCGCTCAAATTCCTCATAAAACTCATTGACAATGGAAAAGAGCGTGTCCGGCGGGACGGATTCTCCCATCGTGCCGATCTGGTAGATGCTTTCCTCCGGGCAGGTCTTGTTGTTTTTCAGCAAGTCCTCCACAGTGCGGTTGCGTTCCGTGTGCCGGGTTTTCTCATTCCGGGCGTTCTGGGCCTCCACATGGCCGCCGTAATGCTCGTAGTAGTACATCCGCTCGATTTCCTCAAAACTGAAATCCGGCTGCTCCGGGTTCTCCCGGAACTCATGGGTGGTAAAGCCCCGGTAGCAGTCCCAGTAGACATTTTGCCTTGCCCGTTCTGCGTCAATGTGTTCGCTGTTCTCCACATCAAACCGGCGGTCATTGTGGCGGGGATTATAGGTGCCATGCTTGCCAGAGCGCCCATTGTGTCGTGTCAGTTTCAAACAGATTTCCTCCTTCCTGCGAAGATGCTGCGGGGCCGGGGAAGGGCGGCGAAGCCGCAAATCCTGCGAAAGTCTGCGTCAGGTAATACCCAGTACGAGTTGACGCAGGCATCAACTCTCCCTGGGCAAGGCGTTTCACCCTTGACCCGATGGGGCGGCTGCCCTCAACCCGCCAAGGCACTTCGTCCTTGACCCGATAATGGCTGCCGCCCTTAACCTGCCAATGGGCGTTGCCCCTTGACCCCAGCAGTGCGCTGCCGCCCCTGCACCCCGGCACAAAGGGCTGGCTGCCCTCTGTACTCCCGCACCGGCGAAGCTGGCTTCCACCGCAGGAGCGGCGTTTGCCAGTTTCACCGGCTCCGTATCCGCACATTTGCGCCCATAGGCGGGGAGTGGATACGGAATACGCCTGCGGGGATTGCCAGTCAAAACAGCGGGTGCAGACCCGGCATTTTGACCGTAATCGCCCCGATTTCAAGCGATTTTTTCTTCCGCTCCCACCACCTGAAAGCCATGCTCCTTTGCGTACTCCCTTGCGGCGGCTTTCCGTTCCTCGCTGTACGGCGGCACCAGCCGGATCGACAGCCGGGACTTGTCCAGCACATAGGTCACGCTGCCCTCCGGCGTGCTGCGCTCCAACCGGCACAGCAGCGGGTATTTCCGGCTGAAATCAGCCAGCCTGCGCTTCAAGCTGGCGTTGAAGGTGTAGATGCTGGCAAGGTTCTCCGCCTCGTTCCAGTTGATGATAGTTTCTTTCTCATACTTAGACAGCTTCCTCATACAGATCCTCCTCATAATCAGTGTAAGATTTCAGCACACGCAGGCTGCGCTTGAGACGGCGGTACTCGTCCATCTCCATCCGCAGATGGTGGTAAAAATCCTCGTACCAGCTTTCGCCCACCTCCGTCTCCACCTTCCGGACCAGCCCCAGCATCCGGCGTTTGGCCTCCGGGTCAACCGTCAGGGCCGTCAGCCATTTCAGCCGTGTCACCGTATTGTGGTGGCTGGGACAGCCGTAAGCGTAGAGAATCTTCTTTTCTTTCATACTCAGTGTCATAATGATTTCCTCCATTTCTTTGCTGCGGAGCCATACGCCCCGCATGATAAACTTGTTTCCTGTCCGCCGGTCTGCCTGCAAGCCGCTCCTGCCCGGAATTTCTCCCGGCGTATCGGCCTCTTTGGTGCGCTCGATTTCTGTCCTGGCGTCACTTCCCCGGAGGCCATACCCCTTGCAGCCGGTCATTCGATTTTCAAGGTTCTGTGCCTGTCTGCAAGAACCAGTTTACCGAAAAAAGAGGCCCTTTCCCGTATATCCAAAACGTCGGAAAAACGCTTGAAATCCGCATATTTCCACGCTTATGGAATCGTGCTATAATGGGTGTAATCACTGAAAAACGATAACGAGAGAGGGGGCTTTGGATGTACGCAAAGCTGACAATCCCGGAGCGGCTCAAAGACCTGCGGGTGGTGGACAAGCACCTGACGCTGGAACAACTGGCGGAGCAGACCGGCCTGTCTAAATCTGCGCTGGGAAAATACGAAACCGATGACTACAAGGACATCAGCCCGTTTGCGATTGCAACGCTGGCGGACTTTTACGGTGTGTCCACCGACTATCTGATGGGGCTGACGGAAAATAAAAATCACCCAAACACAGAACTTCAATCTCTGCATCTGAGTGATGATATGGTGGAACTTTTGAGCAGCGGCAAAATCAACAACCGGCTTCTCTGCGAACTGGCTACCCACCCGAATTTCCGGCGGCTGATGATAGATATGGAAATCTGTATCGACCAGATCGCCAATATGCGGGTGGAGCAGATGAATCTGGTGTTGGAGGCCACCCGGCAGACCGTCATGAGCAAATATGCGCCCGGAGAAGATGACCTCTATATGCGGACGCTGGAACTGGGGCAGGTGCAGGAAAGCGATTTTTACAGCCACGTCATGCACGATGATCTGGACAGCATCGTCCGGGACATCCGGGAAGCACACCGCAAGGACAAGACCACCGCCGACCCGCAGCCCACGCTGGATGATGTGAAGGAAAAATTTGAGCAGGCCATAGGGCAGGGCAGCGATACAGAAATGCTGATCCACGAGTTCTGCGATAAGTTGCAGATACCCTTTGAGAAGATTTCCTCGGAGGACTTCTCAGCGTTCCTGCGGATACTGAGCCTGTCCAAGCAGCTCAAAAGCCCCAACAATATGAGAGGAAAGGCCAGTCCCATCCCGCCCAACCGCAAGGCCAGACGTAAGCGGAAGTAAAATTTCCATATCCGGGAGCGGCAAAAAAGCCATCCGCCGGTTGATTGGCAAATGGCTTTCGTGAAGCTGTATTCTGTTGTAGTGGTTGTTCCCAGTTTGGGAACAGCCACTATTGAAGATGCTATTCTTTGTCTTTCTGCGACACCTGCGTATGGGCTTCCTGCTGGACAAGCAGCCCCGCCGAAAAGCCGTATTTGAAGTGGCTTTCGTTTTCCTCACACTGAGCGATTGCCACCTGCGCCCGCAGTTCTTCGACCAGTGCATAGTCCTCTTTGCTCAGACGCTCCGATAAGGTGTCCATCAGATCGGCGCTGGCCTTGACTGCCTGCTTGAATCTCGGTGAATCAGCGACCACCGTTTCACAGGGATAAAATCTGCCGTTAAACATTTCTTCCAGTATCATGCGCCCACCTCCCTCAGACAAAAATCATCTCAGAGAGGATGATTTCCTCTGCCCGGCTGCGGATGCTGTTCATACCCCCGACCCATGCAAGCTGGTCACGGGCTTTCAGTTCCTCGGTGACGCCCTCCGCCTCCTGCATCTGCGAGACGATACACGCTAGCCGGTCAACGGCCTGTTCGTTCAGGTCAGCAAGATATGTCCAGAGTTTTCCCGACAGAAGCAGGGCGTTGTACTGGCCGGGCCGGTGTTCTTGCAGAAACGTCTTGTGCATCCGGCCCCACAGTCCGATAGGGCGGCTTTCCTCCGGCAGCTTCAGATCGGGGATGTAGTAGTCTCCCACCAGCGTGTAGCTGATGCCGTTTTGATGGATTTTCTTTGGTAAATGCTCCATATTCGACCTCCTGTATTCAGTTTTTTCAGAATCCAGTTGATCGTGTCCCTGTTCATGATAAATTCAAGGCAACTGAACTCTTCACGAACAAGTATGGCATATCCTGCACAGCTTTTTCATCGCCGCGTTCAGCCGCCGCAACCTTTCGGTCGCGCACTTCCGAAAACGCAGCGCTCAACTGCTTGCGTCGTTCAAAATCCAGCAGCCGCGCCAACGTTTCACGCAATGCTTCATACCGTCCGGCGTCGAGGTCATCCAGCATTCCCAGCAGCGTGCTTTTTCGCACATGTACGACAGGCTCCCGTCCACTCACTTAATACCGCCACTCCTTTCCGCCGAGTTTCACACCCGGCTAAAAAAAGAGTATCACACTAATAAGCGTACTTAGTGTAATATCAACTTTCCGGACATGGCGTTCTATTTGCAGCTTCTTTGTTTCATGCCTTATTTAATTCAGTGATCGCACAGACAGAATAATTTGATCCTTATATTTGAAAGGAGAAATTCAAATGGCTTATCAGGCCAATCCCTCGAAAGCACGTTCCCGATATGCCCCATTTCGGGATTGCCCGGAACCAATGCGGGATTTTCTATCCTATTTGCTGACGATTCGTAATTTATCGCCGCGCACCGTTGATGGATATTACATTGACCTGCGTACTTTTTTTCGATTTCTCAAACAGTACCGCAACGGCCAGCCTGACGCCAATACCTTGGCCGATGTTGTGATTCAGGATATTCCTGTCGAGATGATCTGTTCAATTCGGCTTTCTGATGCCTATGCTTTTCTAAATTTTTCCTATGAGCAGCTTGGGAATCAGGCAAATGCCCGCGCACGTAAGGTTTCAGCATTAAGTTCGTTCTATCAATATCTGAATACCAAAACAACTCTGCTACCGGAGAATCCCATTAAAAATCTGGATCGTCCCTCTGCTAAACGTGCGCTTCCAAAATATTTGACGTTGGAAGAAAGCAAAGAGCTTTTAACCGCTGCCGATCAATCTGAAACTCCGGAACATCTGCGCAACTATTGTATGCTGACTTTATTTTTGAACTGCGGCATGCGCCTTTCTGAATTGGTCGGCTTGAATAGAACGGATGTGCGCTTCGACGAGCGAACATTGCGTCTGCTTGGCAAGGGCAATAAAGAGCGGATCGTTTATCTGAATGATGCCTGCATTCGCTCTATCCAACAGTACCAAACGGACTATGATCGGCGAGAAAAAGAAATTCATCGTCGTGATGACGCGCTCTTTATCAGCGCAAAAACTGGAAAGCGGCTAAGTCCGCGGCGTGTTGAGCAGATTATTGGGGAATGCCTGAGAGCGGCCGGACTCAATGGCAAGGGCTATACGCCGCATAAGCTGCGTCATACGGCGGCCACCCTGCTGTATCAGTATGGTGAAGTTGACGTGCGGATCCTGAAAGAAATCCTCGGCCATGCCAATCTGGGAACGACCGAAATTTATACCCATGTTTCCAACCGTCAACTGGAAAATGCGGCGGACCGTTCTCCCCTTGCCGCCGCACATGCGGCTTCCTCCCCGTCAAGTAATGACGAGTCCGGCGATTGACGCGGAACAAAGATATGCTTCCAATGCTGCGCCCAGACAGAGAAAAATCCCATAAAGAATCATTTTTGCGCCGTATTCCCCCGCTGTGCTCCCCTCCCCGCTCCCCCGGACCTGAGGCTGCATCATCTGCCAAATGCTCCTGCTCATACGGTAGGACTCCTGGCAGCAAAATAACAGAGCAATTCCGGAAACCAGAAGATTGGGCAGGATCGAAATCGTCAGATATCGCAGGGCGGACGCACCATACTGCCCGATCAGGGCTGAAGCTAAGAGCCCATACCCCATTCCCTTGAGCAAAATCACCAACAAAATCAGCGGAGCCGAAACCGCACAAAAACCGCAGAGCAGCAGAATAACCCAAAAAACCGCATTGGGAAGCAAAGCACTGACAAAAGTGGCCGCCATTGGCTGGAGCTGCCTCTGCATCAAAAAACGTGCCATGATCTCAGAAAGTCCACTGTAACTGCTTAAATCGAGAAAACCCGAGGCCGTTGACCCGAGAAAAATTCCCAGCAAAAAAACTGCGGCAAAAGCGGCCAATGTCATGTGCATCCGAACGACAAGAAGAATCCCTCCATGAAGATTTCGTTTTTTCCCTTTTCCAATCATATTGCGGTCCAGCATATTCAAACATCCCCCGACATTCCTTTTCATGTAAGGATATGCCGGGGGATGTCCTGTTTATGCTTTTATTTTCCCAATTCGTAGGCGCGCTGTGTGCAGGCCTCCATTCCCGCGATGAGAGCCTGATCAAGATGTGCGTCATTCATAGCGGTCAGGCCGGCGATGGTGGTACCGCCCTTTGAACAAACAGCTTGAATCAGGTCATCCAAACTGGTTCCGCTGGATAACATCATATGCGCGGCGCCAATCATTGAACCGCAGATCAGCCGCATGGCAGTCTCATGATCAAATCCGTATTGTGAAGCACGGTCTGCAAAAATTTGTGTGATTCGGTAGAAAAACGCGGGACTGCTCCCGTTGAGCGCAATGACCTCGTTCATCAGTTCTGCCGGAATCTCTTCAGCAGTACCACTGACACCGAAAATCCGCATGGCAAACGCAAATTCGTCCTGCGTGGCCGGTTCAATCCGTGAGAGCGCCGTCGTACCGAATCCAAGCTGAAGCGGCGTATTGGGCATCGCCAGAACAATTTTTGTATCCTCTCCCAAGGCGTTTTTCAGATATCGAGCCGAAATCCCCGCGGCAATTGAGATAATGACGTGATCTGGCCGGAGGAAGGGTTTGATTTTAGGCAAAAGTTCCGACAAGCTCTGCGGCTTTACAGATAAAAGCAGATAGTGGCAGGACGACACCACCTCAATTTCGCTTTTTGCAGCGGAAGCTCCTACCAGAAGCAACGGCTCCAGACGCTCCGGATGATGTCCGTACAGAATTACCTGATCTGCCGAAACTGCTTTTCCACTCAAGGCTCCATTGACAATGGGAACGCCAATATGTCCCAACCCAATGACACCTAATTCATACATCCTGATTCGCTCCTTTGTTGAGGAATTTTATTTTTCCACTTCTTTGCGTCTTGGTTTGATTTTCGAAGAGCCGTGCCGGCGGTTCACCCCCGTTACTCCGCCGATGGCTCCACTTAAAAGAGAAATGGCCAGTTTAATCAGTGCCGTCAGGTCCACCTGCGCTTTTGTCTGGAGCGAAGCGATCAGAAGAACAAGAAAGAGAGCCGCTCCACATAAAGCGCCGGTCAGCATTCCACACTGTCCGATGGAACGTGACGCCCAGTATCCGGCGGCGAATGCTCCCATCAGAAGGCTGAAAGCCGCCAGAGGATTGAGCAGCGTCAGCGGTAAATCCTGTCGGCAAAAGAGAAAAGAGAAAAGCAGCAACAAAACCATTGTCACCAACAGTCCAAGCGTTACTGCTTTCAGGATCGTCAGCAGGGGCCTGCGCGCCTGCTCGCCGCCGGAACCCATATGTGCGGCGCGGGTATTCTTTTTTGATTGCATCGTTTTCCCTCCCGATCAGGCTTTTTAACAGCTTATTCGCAGAGGGAAAGCAATATGCGTACACTTCTCTTATTTAGAGGTGCCGCTATCTTTCGGAGTGGTGTTTGCCGCCACCGCATTGCGGAGAATTCTGATCTTCACGCGGTCACTGCCGGTCTCAATAACAATCGTATCATCCTTCAGGCTGACAACCCTTCCGATGATGCCGCCCTGCGTGAGAATCTCATCTCCAATTTCAAGCGCGGAGCGCATCGCAGCTTCTTTTTTCTGCTGCTTTCTCTGCGGCAGAAACATGATCAGGTAGATGACAACAAGCATCACCGCCATCATGATATAGGAGCCGGTCGGGTTGGTTGCAGATAGATAGTTCATGAAAATCCATTCCTTTCAACGTTTCGAAGATTCGAATACATATGATTTATTATACACAAACAGGGACAATCTGGCAAGGGGAAAACGCTTGAAAACAAGACTGAATCCAAAACTCAGATTCTTTTGGAAAGGCGTTCAGAATATTCATCCCGGAATTGCGCAAACCGTCCATCATCAAGCGCCGCGCGGATCTGTTCCATCAGGGTGTTATAGAAGTAAAGGTTATGCTGAACCGCCAGCCGCATCCCCAGCATCTCACCGGCTTTCAGCAGATGGCGGATATAAGCACGTGAATAGCTCTGACAAACCGGGCAACCGCACCCCTCCTCAATCGGAGAAGAGTCGGATTGATATTTTGCATTGTTAAGATTGATGACGCCATTCCACGTGAAAAGATGCCCGTGCCGCGCATTGCGGCTTGGCATAACACAATCAAAGAGATCGACGCCCCGCCAGACTCCCTCAATGATATTGGAAGGGGTGCCTACTCCCATGAGATAGCGGATTTTTTCTTTGGGCATAAACGGCTCAATCTGCTCGATGATGTGATACATGATCCCGGTTTCCTCTCCCACTGCAAGTCCCCCGATGGCATATCCATCAAGGTCCAGATCGGCGATTGCCTTCATGTGTTCAATTCTGAGATCGTCGTAGGTAGCTCCCTGATTGATGCCAAAGAGCAGCTGGCGGGGATTGACCGTATCCGGAAGTGTGTTGAGATGTGTCATTTCCGCCTTGCAGCGTTCCAGCCAGCGGGTCGTACGGGCAATGGAACGCTTGGTGTATTCATATTCCGCAGGGTTGGAGATGCACTCGTCGAAAGCCATCGCGATCGTCGAGCCGAGATTTGATTGAATCCGCATGCTCTCCTCGGGACCCATAAAAATTCTGCGCCCATCCACATGGGACTGGAAAGTGACTCCCTCCTCCCGGATTGTCCGCAGCGAGGCAAGGGAAAAAACCTGAAATCCGCCTGAATCGGTCAGCGTCGGACCCGGCCAGCGGGTAAAGCCTTTGAGTCCCCCCTGCCCTTTTACGATCTCATCGCCGGGGCGCACATGCAGGTGATAGGTATTACACAGCATAATCTGACAGTGCAGCTCCTGCAGGTCAAGCGCCGAAATACCACCCTTGATCGCAGCGGCAGTGGCGACATTCATAAAAGCCGGGGTCTGGAACACGCCATCCACAGTGGTGAAGATCCCGCGGCGTGCCCGCCCCTCCTGTTTCAGTAGCTGGTACATAAATATCCTCCTGATTGTTGTTCGGGTTTCCCTGCGGAAAGGCCGCCGGCGGGAAGCATCGCAACCCTCCATATGCCCACAGGATCATGAAAGCGACATCTTCCAGTCAAAATCCGTTGGCCTTAACATCATCCATCACGAATTTGATTATACACTTGATCTGATGGATTTGGCAAGTCCGACGTTTTTTCGGAGAAACAATGGAAGGCTTTTGTATTCATCTGTTTCAAGATCTAAGACCATAGATGTTCTTTCTTATCGGATAAATTGGAAATGAACAGCTTTTTCTCCGAAGTGGCAGGCATAGAGCTTAGCTGATAAACCCATAAAGGTGTCACTGCCTTTCCAAGGATGGCTTCCTGCAATCCAAATGCTGTCAGCAACCCGCTTTGCTCGCTGTTTGAAGTAAAATATCTAATTAATGTCTACTGAACAAACGCCGATTTTTGTTTAGGGCACAGCACTTGGAGCAACAGGACGAAGAAGTGAAAAATGGCGTACTGAATCTTCCTGAGATTCAGTATCAAAATGGACATGGCAACCGTGTGAGCGATGGCCTCCTGCAGCCTAGTCACGATCAAACCCAGACCACACTTGCGCTTGGCCAGGCTGAACCGCCGCTCCACTTCGACACGCTCACATTCATCCAAAAAGTCCTGTGTTTTGTTGCGAACCTCATCCTTTTTCGGCCGGCCAAGGGCCGGGCCTGCCAGGTGGATCCCGCGCTCCTTACAAAAACGCAGATTGTCCCGATTTCGATAGATTTTGTCGGCCAGTATCCTGCTGGGGTAGTGTCCTTCCCGTTCCCGGAAACGCTCCACCATGGCCTGTAGATTTCCTGCCTCGTTGTACGCATCAAAGGAAAAGCATTCCAATCGGCTCCAGCCGTTTACAACACTGATGTCCAGCTTCGCCCCGAATCCTACCGGCTTTCCGGCCTTCCCGCGCACAATAGGCCGCGGAAACGGTTGGCGACTGTATGGCTGTGATTATCGTACATGTACTTTTGCTGGTCATAGAGGGTCCGGATGGAGGCCAGACGAGCATCCTGTCCGGCTGTCAATGTCCGCCCCAAAGCAATTTTTTCGTCAATCGCGGTAAGGCTGCGTTTCAGATAGCGCAGCTGCTGTCCAACTGCTTTACGGGTCTTTTTTGCACTCTTCTTGCGGCTGCGGCTGAACTGGAGAAAATCTTTGTGGGCCTTCTTGCGATAGGTAC
>JACRTB010000037.1 GCA_014385025.1 Yanshouia hominis
AGACTGTATACTGGCCGCGTTTCGCTCTGGGCGTACTTCTTTGCCGTCCTTGGGTCAATGTTGTACTTGCGCGCGATCTCTGTGTAGCTGAGTCCTCTTTGCCGGTCGCTTCGGATATCCATCCAGTTCGCTCCTTCCATTTTGACACCCTTTCCGCCTCCACTACGGCAGGCAGATTCGAGTGTACCATATTGCATTCCTCTCCGCTGCAAACCTGCATTTTTTGACCGGCGTTTTTTTGCATTTTATCACTGGCGCTGACAAATTATAGCATGAAGAACTTCCAGCGGTATCTAATCTCGAAATGTCCACTTTTTTCTAAGCGATTTTAGCGGAACTAAGACACTGCATGTCCACTTTTAATGCTTTCTAATGTCGTCGTGTCTCAGATCTAATCACTAAGAAGTCCATGTCCACTTTCTGGGGTACATTTTATACTTATTCAGGAGAAAACTACTATCGTTTCATGCCCTTGGCTTCGCATATCTTGGTTTATTGTGCAACTTCTATTTTTCAAACAAGCCCTAATAAAGATTATTCGAGGCATACCACTCCAGCTCTGCTCGGAAGTCCGGGTACGCAATGGAGATCATCGCTTCGGCGCGTTCACGCAAAGAAAGCCCGGATAGTTTTACGATCCCATATTCGGTGGCCACGTACTGGATCATCGTGCGGGGTGCAGAGACCGTACTCCCGCCGGGAATAGCGGGGACGATATTCGATTTCAGCGTACCATCCTTTGTCTTTCGGGCGGAATGAATGCAGATAAAACCCTTCCCCCCCTCAGAGCGGTAGGCCCCCTCCAGAAAGTCCATCTGCCCTCCAATGCCGGAAAGCTGACGAGTACCGGCCGACTCTGCGTTTTCCTGTCCCATTAAGTCGAGCTGTACCCCTCCGTTAATGCTGATGACATTTTTCATTCTGCTGATACGTTGCGGCGAGTGGACATAATCCAGATCTCCCGGATGAAACAGCTTTGGATTTTCTGCGATCCAATCATAAAGCTCTTGCGATCCCATGGCGAGATTCCAGGTGCTGAGTCCCTTATCGATCTCCTTGCGGGCATTGGTCAGTTTACCAGCGCGGTGCATCGCCAGATAGGCATCGCTGATTGTTCCGGTGTGGCAGCCCAGATCCTTCCGATCGGAATCTGCCAGCATCGAAGCGACGGTAAAGGGCACACCGCCTACGCCGAGCGAAAGTACGGCGCCGTCAGGGATTTCATTAACGACCAGTTTGGCGATGGCGATATCAGTGGATGTCGGCTCTTTATAAGTACGCAGTGGCAGCGATTCGTGTTCCCCCTCTACGATATAGTCCGCTTCCGAGAGGTGAACGCGGTGGGAACCGTCTACTCCCTGAAGTGTCGGGTAACGCTCGTTGATTTCAAAGATGACCGTGCGGGAGTTTTCAAAAATGGTGCGCCACGCATAGTTGGAGATGCCAAGGCCGCAGTAACCGTTTGCATCCGGCTTGGAGACTGGCACAAACGCCACGTCCGTCCGAATATGGCGTCGATACAGATCGGGCAGAAAACGCAGCGCCACGGGCAAAAACTGCACAAGGCCTCGGCTCTGCAGTTTTCTTTCGTAGTCGCCAATGTGCCAGCTATAATAGTGAAAGCTTTTTTGCTCAGGGTCCGCTTCCACTGCCTCGATCCATGGGCGGATAACAAGTCCGCCCCGGATCTTTACATCCCGAAGCTCATCCTTTCTCCTTGCCACAGCCTTGTCCAACAGCTCCGGAAAGCCGGCGCCGAACCCATAATCTATCCAATCCCCCGAACGAATGGCTTTGACGGCATCCTCCGGGGACACAAATTTATTTTGATATTGGTTTCCCATCAGTTCTATACTCCCCTCCGAATGATTCTGTTTCCTATATTAAAGCAAAAGCCCGACCGCGGCAAGTCGGACTTTTGTGAAACAATATAAGTTGTTGTCGTGAGTCAATCCGGAATCTAAACGTAGTTATTCCAAGCAAAATCGAGTGCTGCTAAAGAACAGGTTCCAACAATTCCACAGATTGGAGGAATCACACAATATCCGTCATCACCATCTAAGGTATTGAATTTCTCCAGCCGAATTTTGCGAGATATCTCCCAAGTCGAATATTTTTCAATCGGTTAGAACGACGAATTAAATCTTACTTTTCCCAAATTTCCTCATCGGTGGGAATCACCGCATCCTTGATCCTGTAAGAGATGCGGCTGACGTTCATCAGATTGTGGTAATAAAGATTTTCGCTGATTACATTATTACCCCAAGTGCCACATCCGAGCGTCGTTGTTGGATTTAGGCCATTATCCAGCGCGCCGCCAAGCCCCGTACCTCCAATTTGATTGACTGCGTAGCGCGAAACATTAACGCGCGTGGGAACATATTCAATATGCTTTTTTGTATTGGAATGGATTACACAGCTGTGCCCTGCGCCTTCCATCTCAAGATTAGCTCTTGCGATTTCCACACAGTCCTCCCACCTGTCATAGGTAAACACTGCAAGTACGGGAAAAAGTTTTTCCTTGGAAAGGCTGTCCTCACGGGCATAGCCCTTTGTCCGGCAGACGATCGCCCTCGCCTCAGGAGGAACGGGTATGCCCGCCATCTCACCAATCACATCAGGATTTGCGCCCACCACGTTTTTGTTCAGCACTCCGCCCGGAAATACGCATTCGCGCAGCCGTTCTGCATTTTCCTCGTCATCGATCACATAAGCGCCGTTGTCAGCGAAAGCCTTAAGCATTTCCGTACGCTTTTCCTGCGGGACGATGACATTCTGCTCGCAGGTGCAGAGCACACCGTTATCAAAGGTACGCCCCGTGAGAACCATTTGAGCAACTTCGTTTAAATCGACATCTCGGTCCACCAGCACCTGCACATTGCCCTGACCGACACCCATGGCGGGTTTACCGCTGGAATACGCAGCCTTGACCATGCTAGGGCCGCCAGTACAGATGCAGAGATCTACCGCGCTCATCAGGCCCGCGGAAAGTTCCATCGTCGGCTCTGGAATGATCTGAATCAAATTTTGAGGCATATCCAATTGTTCCAACGCGCCGTTCATCAGTTCTACGACCTTTGCGCCCACTTTTTTTGCGCGCGGATGCGGGCAGAGAATAATAGCGTTGCCGCACTTAAGCGAACACATAGAATTATGCATCAGTGTAATCACAGGGTTCGTCGTAGGAGTGACGGAACCAATAACGCCGATGGGTTTGGCCACCTTGGCAATTCCTATCTTCTCGTCCCATTCAATGATGCCACGGCTCTTTTTGCCCTTCATTCGCAGCCAGGTGGTTTTAGATTTGCCCTTGCATTTGGCGATCTTGCTGGTATAATTTCCCATGCCAGTCTCATCAACCGCCATGTGCGCAAGCAACTCGGCGTTATCATAGATCACCTTACCGATGGAACGGCACGCCGCATCCACGCGCTCCTGTGAATAGGTTTCGAACTCCTGCTGCGCCTTTCGTGCCGCAGCGACAAGAGACTCTAAGTATACCTGAGTTTCCATAAATATTTGCATCTCCTTCATTTTAGCGTCTCGGCGCAGAATGATTAAGTTCCAAACGCTTCTGCCGGGTCAGATGCACATTTGGTAAATCTTTTCGACATCCTGCGGATACAACGTCTTAAACCCCAAAATCCGATCACCACGGCAGGCTTTTTGTGCCATCAAAGTTACCTGACTGTCGTCGATTCCTATTTCCCCAAGCGTCCGGTTCAGACCGAGCGTATGGAAAAAAAATTCACTGATTCGGCGAATACTCTCCATGGCAATCTCCATTGGAGGAAGCCCAGGGTGAATCGAAAATACATTCACACCAAATTGAACAAATTTAGAAGCCGTTGTTTCATCCAAAGTATATTCCATCCAGCGCGGCGTAAGGATCGCCAGCCCCAGCCCGTGAGTAATATCGTAAAGCGCAGAGAGCTCATGCTCCATCGGGTGACAACTCCACGCCTGCTGCTTCCCACCCTTGATAAACCCATTGATTGCCCAAGACCCTGCCCACATCAGATTAGCTCTCGCCTCATAGTTTTCGGGATCAGCAAGTACAACAGGCGCATAACAGATTACGGTCTTCATCAAGGACTCCATGATGCCGTCCAACATTTGCAAATCCGGTGTCATGTTGAAATAAACCTCTATTATATGACTCATGATATCGGCTGTGCCACATGCCGTCTGATACCGGCTGACAGAATAGGTGTTTTTGGGATCTAAAAAAGAAACCTGTGGCTGTAGAGGAGGTGCAAAACGGCAGAGTTTTTCATTTGTAGACAGATTCGTGATCACACCTCCGCTATCCATCTCTGAACCGGTTGCTGCAATCGTCAGCACGGTCACAACCGGCAACGCTTCCTTCAGCGGCGCCTGTTCACTCATAAATTTCCATGGATCAAAATCAACACAGGCCGCCGCTGCGATGTATTTCGCCGCGTCAATCACTGAACCTCCGCCGACAGCGAGGATCACATCGAGCTTTTCTTTCTTGCATAAGGCGGCCCCCTCGCGCACAGATTCAACACGGGGATTTGGCGCGATTCCTCCCAACTCAAAAAACATCAGCCCCATGCGCTTCAATTCCCATGTCACGCTGTCATATAGGCCGTTTTTCTTGATTGAACCTCCGCCATAGACCAAGAGGATACGCTTTCCAAGGCGGGAGAGTTCCATGCCCAGATGCTGTAGCTGTCCGCTTCCGAAATAAACCTTTGTCGGAATATCGTAAACAAAACCGTTCATCTGTTTCTCCTTTTATCGGTCCTCAGCATCCCCACCAACAAATGCGGATGTTCTTCCGTACCAATTCTCCGCTTAACGAAACTGCTCATCCTCCACAGTACGGATGGCGGCAAAGAAGCCCTCCAGACGCTTTGCACGCGCTTCGTCCGCGTCCGCCTTCCATTCGGTATTAAGGAAGGTATCTACAATCTTCAGACCCAGCGTCGTACCAACCAAGCCGCCACCCAGAGCCAACATATTCGCATTATTGATCTCGCGACAGTTGTAGGCCGCAAAGATGCTCTCGACTACCGCGCAGTAAACGCCCTTATGCTTGTTGGCAACAATGCTGACGCCCATGCCGGTACCACAGAACACGATTCCTCTGTCTGCTGCGCCGCTTTGTACATCCTTCGCTACCAGATCTCCGACAACGGGATACAAAACTGGGGCATCCTTTTCCCCGCCCTTGTCGCAAACCTCATGCCCAAGATCAAGCAGATGCTTTTTGACCACATTTTTCAGTTCCACCCCACCGGGGTCGGCTGCAATTGTAATTTTCATCATATTCCTCCTAGATTGTTTGCTTACGGGCAAGTACTTTACGAGCTTTCTCCGCAATATCCTTCGCTGTAAGATGATACCGTTTCATCAAATCCGTCAGCTTGCCAACGTCGCCGAATTCTCCGAGATTGCCAACGCGCTCCATCGGTACCGGACATCCTTCGCCCAAACATTCCGCAATGGCCGAACCGAGTCCACCGTTAATGCTGTGGTTTTCAGCGGTGACAACGGCCCCCGTTCGCTCCGCTGCCTCGAGGATTGCACCGCGGTCGAGCGGCTGAATGGTAAAGACATCCATTACTGTTGCCTCGACTCCTTCGGAGGCCAGTAACTCTGCAGCATCCAGCGCGGCAGATACCTCTATACCGCAGGCAAAAATCGCAACATCTTTGCCTTCGCGCAAAACATTCGCCCTGCCAAGTATCAGTCTGGCATTCTGCGCATAGACACGCGGTACAGCACAGCGCGGCAAACGGATATAAAATGTACCATATTGAGCGACTGCCTGCTCCAAAATCTGCGGCAAAGCGACCGTATCGGTAACCTCGACCACCGTGACGTCGGGCAGCGTCCGCATCATGGCAATATCCTCGTTTGCTGTATGAGTGCCACCGTTCATCTGTGCGACCACACCGGGATCGGAACCGATCATTTTTACGTTTAGTTTAGCATAAGCACAGCTCATAAAAATCTGATCCATCACACGTCGGGAAGCAAACGCCGCAAAAGTGTGCGTCAGCGGAATATATCCCTCGCTAGACAAACCCGCCGCCGCTCCGATCATATTGGCTTCAGCAATGCCGCATTCAATCACCCGGTCAGGATGATCTCTCCACAGTTTCACCGTTCCGATAGCGCGCATCAAATCTGCGTCCATTGACAGTACCTTGTCGTTTTTGGCAAACAGCGCCTCCAACGCCGCCGGATATGCCTTCTTCATTTCAGGATCCTTTATCCCGGTGCGATCCCTGCAAACTAAATTCGTCATTTCCGCTCACCTCTTTTGCTGTGCAAACTCGGCTGCCGCCTGCGCTGCCTGCGCTACGGTAACGCTCATACTGTGACAGCTCTCCTGTGTCTCCGCCTCGCTCCAGCCCTTGCCCTTGACTGTATGCAGTACGACCATCGTCGGTTTCTCGCCCGAATATGTCTTTGCTTGGTCAATCGCGTTCCAGATTGCCTCCACATCGTTTCCCTGCAAAACATCGATTACATTCCAGCCGAAGGCTGCAAACTTTTGGGCAAAAGCGGGGTCTCCCCCCAGTGTTTCGGCAATTTCGCAGTCCAACTGTTTTCCATTATAATCCAAAAAAGCGATCAGCCTGTTCAGCTTCTGCGCCGCAGCAAAGCCCGCCGCCTCCCAGACCTGCCCCTCTTGGCATTCCCCATCTCCGAGAATCAAATAGGTATACATTTCTTTGCCAGACAGCTTGAGTGCCAGCGCAATTCCAGCAGCGGTAGAGGCCCCCTGTCCGAGTGAACCGGTGGTCATATCCACGCCCGGTGTGCGGTTGCGGTCAGTATGACTGGGGAGCTGAGTCGGCGGTTGATTAAGGGTGTTGAGCATTTCCATCGGGAAAAAACCCTTGAGCGCCAGCGCGGCATACATAACAGGACCCGCATGTCCCTTGGACATAACAATGCGATCGCGACCATCCCAGCGGGGATTCTTTGGGTCAACACACATTTGACCGCCGTAAAGACACGCCATCAGATCAGCAGCAGACAGACTTCCTCCCACATGGCCGGAACCGACCTTAGAAATCATAGAAACAACCTGTGTGCGGATATCAGCCGCAAAGGCAAGCAGCTCTTGTTTCTTTTCTTTTTCCATCCAATCCACCTTCTTTTGTCAAAACTCATGCGTTCAGACGCCAAGCCTGTTCCTGCGCATCGTCTCCGCCTTTGAGAAGTTGTTCTTGCAGAGATAGCCGTCCAGCGGCTTGATACGCGTGTGGATTGCGTCAAGAATCCAGTCTGCATCAGGATAGAAGAAACGATCATACTCAGGCGCGGGGCAGATCCAGTTCTGTGCCCCGACTACGCACGGCGGTGCATCCAGATAATCAAAAGCCAGCTCGCTGATCGTCTGCGCAATGGTGTTCATGAAAGAATTCCGGCTGACCTCATCACCAACGATGACGACCTTTCCCGTCTTTTTGACCGAGTCAATCATTGGCTCATAGTTCAGCGGCACCAGGGTTCGGACATCGATAATCTCAGCGCTTATGCCGTAAGCCTTCAGCTTTTCGGCAGCCTCACGCGCGGAATAAAGCGAAGCCCCGATCGTGATGATGGTAATATCCTCTCCCTTGATCTTGACATCTGGTTCTCCAATGGGAAGTTCGTAAAACTCCGCTGGGATTCCGCCCTCATGAAATTCCTCGCCTCTGTCATAGAGAATCTGCCCTTCCATAAACACGACAGGATCTGTTCCGTTCATGGCAGAAGCCAGCAGACCCTTAGCGTCATAAGGTGTGGCCGGATAAACTACCTTTAACCCGGGAACATGTGCGCAAAGGCTCGCCCAGTCCTGAGAATGCTGTGCACCATACTGACGCCCAACCGTAACGCGCATAACGATCGGCATTTTCAGCAAGCCCGCACTCATCGCCTGCCACTTCGCCATCTGATTGAACAATTCGTCACCGCAGCGGGCAATAAAGTCCATATACATAATTTCAATAATCGCTCTGCCGCCGCACATAGCATAGCCAACGGCAGAACCCGTGATAGTTGGTTCCGAAATAGGAGAATTAAACATCCGATGAATGGGGATTGACTCCATCATGGCACGACTGACACCCCACGCACCGCCCCAGTCCCTGACATCCTCTCCATAAAGGATTACCGACGGGTCGGAATAAAATTTGTCCATCATTGCCTCAAAAATAACATCCCGCATCTGGACATATTTTGTCGGCGGAAGGGGTTTGCCATCCTTTTTGTAGAAACGCTCCTTTTTCTGAAGCAGCTTGAGACGACTGTTATCCTCCTTGGGGGCCAAAACTTCGGGTTTTTCCTCCCACAGTGCGCCACACCGTTCGTTGGAAAACATTACCTTGGCAATAGAATCAGGCTGATTCAGGATATCAACCAACGGAGAAATGGCATCGTCGACCGCCCATTTAGTACACCGGTAAATAAGCTCTCTGACCTGCTGTTCCAGTTCGGCCAGCTCTCTTTCTCCAGCAATTTTTGCATCCTTGAGCGTCTTTCGGAATAATATGCAGGGATCGTACTGCTTCCAGGCATCGACCTCCTCCTTGGTGCGATAGCGCTGCGGATCACCTGTGCCGTGTCCGACCAGACGGTAACAAACCGTCTCCAGCAGGACGGGACCGTCATTTCTTTTGATCAGGTCGATTTTACGGCGGAAGGCGTCAATCACCGCAAGAGGATTTGTGCCATCAACCCGTTCAGCGTGCATTTCATCCGGACAAACACCGGCACCCAGACGGGAAACATATTCGTATGCCATCGTGGAGCCCTTAGTCTGTCCACCCATACCATATTGGTTGTTCGCCACATGGAAAATGATCGGCAGACCTCCTTTGCGCTCCTCCGGCCACTGTGTAGTAAACTGGTCCATCGCGGAAAAATTCATTGCCTCATAGACCTGCCCACAGCCAATGGAGCCATCGCCAATATTGCAAACAACAAGTCCCTTCGTACCGGCAATCTTTTTATAGAGCGCCGCACCGGTGGAGATAGGAGCCGAACCGGCCACAATCGCATTGTTTGGATAAATGCCAAACGGTGGGAAAAAAGCATGCATGGAGCCGCCCATTCCGCTGTTGAAACCGGTCTGCTTGGCAAAGATCTCTGCGATCGCCCCGTAGACCAGAAAATCCTTCGCCTGTCCGCGAACATCCTTTTCGGGGCTGTTTTCGGCAATTACACGGTAGGTAATACCGCCGCGGAACTGCGACATAACTCTTTCTAACTCCTCGCCACTCAGCTTGCGAATTGCAGAAAGGCCCTTCGCCAGAATATCACCGTGACCACGGTGTGTACCGAACACAAAATCTTCTGTGCCCAGCAGATATGCCATACCAACGCTCACTGCCTCGTTGCCGACGGAAGGATGGATCGGTCCGCCATGCAAATGCTTGATGCCCTTGTACTCGCCCATAATCTTGGTGGCGATCAGCATTTCCTCAAATTCGCGGATTACCATCATGTCGTGGTAGATCCCAAGCAACTCCTCTTTGGTATAGCTTTTTTTCTCTTCCGAAACCGTTCTGTTGTAAGCAAGCATAGGAATATCGGAAAAACTGATCTTACCGGGTCGCAGAGTTTCTTCTGGGCTGATAAACAGATCAATTGCCATATAGGGTTTCGCCTCTTCTCTATTTCATTATCAGGAATGTCTGTATTGGCATACAGCTTCTTTTATGATTTCGCATACGGTCGGATGTGGAAAAATAATTTCCTTGATATCGTCCAGTGGTAATTCTAATTCTATGAAGGCCGCCAGTGCAAACAAAAATTCTGAGGAATAGTTTCCCAAAAATTGTGCCCCTACAATAGTTCTGGTTTGGTTGCAAATCACCAACTTACACAGGCCACCGCCTTCGTCGTTTTCTGCGACATAGCGTCCGGAATACTCCATAGGGAGCTTAATTGCGGCAACATCCATGCCCTTCCTTTTGGCGGAACTCTCTGTCTCTCCAACACTCGAAAACTCCGGGTTGGTATACACCACGCTAGGGACCGCACGATAACGCATGATATCGCGTTTGTTCAGCATATGGTTTATGGCAACCTCCGCTTCCCGGTAGGCGACATGTGCCAACATATTTTTCCCGTTTACGTCGCCAGCTGCATAGACATTAGGGACATTGGTCTGCATATGCTCATCCGTCACTACAGCCCCATGCTCCATGAGAATGCCAATATTCTCCAGTCCAAACCCAGTACTTCTCGCCCTGCGGCCGATACTCAGCAGTACGCAATCCGCACTGATTACTATCACTTTCCCCTCCTTTTCATATTGTACGCTATCTGTTCCAACACCGACGACTCTTGCTCCCAGCACAAAATTGATTCCCCGCTTTTCATAGACCGCCTGCAACGCCGCAATTAAATCTTCATCTCCGGCACCAGCAATATGATCCATCATTTCGACGACAGTCACCTGACATCCGACGGAGCTAAAGTAGGACGCAAATTCCAACCCAATCACTCCACCCCCTATCACGATCATCCGGCTGGGAATCTCGGCAAGCTGCAAAAGCTCCCGGTTGGTAAGTACAAAGCCGCGTTTCAATCCCTCGCGCAGTCCAGGAATCGGAGGAATAACCGTCTCCGAACCGGTTGCTATTAACAGTCTCGGCGCTTCATGCACCTGTTCTCCCGCCTGCACACGAAAATTTATTCCGGCGCGGCCGAGAACCTTTCCTTCGGCCGATATGACCTCCACCTTGCTTGTACGAAGTGCGGCACCAACGCCCTTTACCAGCGTTCTGACAACCTTGTCCTTACGCTGAAGCACTGCGCGCTGATCCACTCTGATATTTTCGGCAGTCACACCATAGGATGAGCCATGCCGGATTCCATCATAAAGTTTTGCACTATAAAGCAATGTTTTAGTCGGAATACAGCCTTCGTTTAGACAAGTTCCGCCCAGATGCTCTTTTTCGATGCAGGCCACCTTCATCCCTGCATGACCCGCGCGTTCCGCAGCAAGATAACCTGCGGGACCTCCGCCTAAAATGATCAAATCGTAATTCATTTTTACACTTCCTCAGATCAGAATGGCATAAAAGTTCTCAAGAGTTGTTCGCAGTTCCTGCAGAAAACGAGACGCGGGCGCACCATCGAGCGCGCGATGGTCATAGGTGAGGGATAATCCCATTGCAGGATAGACTGAAAGAGCCCCATTGACCGAACGAATACGGTCAACCGTACAATCTACACCGAGAATACCGGTCTGTGGTGGGTTAACAATCGGTGTAAAGTGCTCAATACCGAACGAACCAAGATTAGAAACGGTAAAAGACGCACCTTGCATCTGCTCTGGTTTAACTGACCCCTGACGGCACTTCTCCGCTAAGGCCCTCGCTTCCTCGGAAATCTGTGTCAGACTTTTGGTATCGGCATGGAAGAGCGTCGGAACCAGTAATCCGCGCGGTGTATCCACAGCGATTCCAAGATTGACATGATGGAAATGACGCATCTTATCCCCCAGAAAATTTGCATTGAGATCTGGATGATGCATCAGGACCCGGGATACAGCATAAAGGATCATATCGTTGATCGTGATTCGGGGAGCACCGAAGGCGCTATCGGTATTCTTAAGCTTTTTGCGCAGCTCCATAATGGTTGTTGCATCAAAGGAGACGGTATGTGTCAACTGTGCCATCGAAGTCAGGCTCTGCGTCATCGCTTTTGCCGTAACCTTTCGCACATTACTGAGTTTTACATCCGTATACTCTGATTCCGTCGCAACATCGGAGACAGAATCAGGGGTGAGAATGCAGGGAGACACACTTTCCGTTAGATTCTTCAGAGTGATACGTCCTCCAAGTCCGGTGCCATTGCCGCGGGGGGTGCCGCCGCAGGCCTCAAATGCAGCTTGGGTTGATGATGCACCCGTGGCGGCAAGACGGCGAATATCGACTTCTATAATACGCCCCTCAGCTCCAGTTGCAGCCGCACTACGGTAATTGACGCCGAGTTTCTCTGCAAGATGTTTTGCACGTGGGGAGGCAAAAATCTCTTCCTTCGCCGTAGCGGGAGACCGCGCTGCCAGAACAGGGTTTTGTGTAGGAGATAATATTTCGGCAACTTTTTCTGTTGTCTCCTGTACAGGTTCCTTCCCGTTTCCCCGCGGGCGCAGTGCTTCCACATCTTCGCCTGGTTGCCCAATCGCACCAATATTCGTCAGGCAGGGAATATCGTCGCCTTCTTCGAAAAAAGCCGCCAGAAAGATCCCACTTTCTTTTGCCTCTTCGTCGAATACCGATTTGTCCGTTTCAAAGCGAAACAACACTTCGCCCGCCTGCACAGGCTCCCCAACCTTTTTGCACCATTCTGAAAGCATGCAGCTTTCCACCGCCTGCCCGACCTTTGGCATTACAATCGCATTTGACATTCTGTGTTCGTCTCCTATCGCAATCAATAATTGCTCTTTTCATCGAAATTTTTCTATCCACCGATCACTGGATGAATTCCGTTTTCCACCAATCGTTGAACAACCTTCCTGAGATACTCATTTGTTGGGATTGCCTTCTTTTTTAAAAGATATTCTTTTTGTATCATTTGATATTTGTTGCTTCCTAGTTGGTGGAACGGCAGAACATGCAGTTCCTTTAGCCCATAGCGCCGTACCAAATCAGCAGTTGCCTTCAAGTTCTCCTCACTATCATTTATTTCTGGAAGCAGTGGAAATCGCAGCGTAATCCTACGTCCTGCCTGATAAAGCGCATCCAAATTGTCAAGGATGATCTTATTAGAACATCCCGTCCATCGAATATGCTCTGTTTCATCAATAATCTTAATGTCAAAAAGGAACTGGTCTACTTTTGCCTCCAGCATATCCTCCCGTTTTGCGTAACCACACGTTTCTACAGCCGTGTGAATTGCCTTGGAATGAAGCCGATCAAGCAACTCCTTGACAAACTTTGCCTGAAAAAACGGCTCTCCACCGGAAATCGTTACGCCCCCCGACCTTTGAAAAAATACAAAATCTCTAAGCAATCGATCGCAAGCTTCCTCAGGATCTATCCATTCCCCTATTAACGACAGCGCTTCAGCATAACAAACCTTTGTGCACTCACCACAATATATACAAAGATTTCTCGCAATCACTCCAGGCGCTTTCACCGCATCCTTCCGGCACGCTAACACACAAGCGCCATCTCCTATGCAGGTCTGCGGTAAAAAAGCCAGTTCTACTTTCATTTCTTGCGACTCCGGATTTGCACACCATGCACACCGAAGGGGACAACCCTTCATAAACAGAACGGTCCTCACTCCATCGCCATCGTGAATGCATTGCCGCTGTATATCAAAAATCAATCCCTTTTTGTCTGGATTTTTCATAGCTCCATCCTGTTAAATAAACTGCTCCGTACGAGAAATAATATCATCCTGTGTCTGTGGATTCAAAACAGTGAAAAATGCGCTATATCCCGCCACTCGCACAATCAAATCCTTATGTTTTTCCGGATGAACCTTGGCTTCCTCTAGAGTTGTTCGATCTACAATGTTATACTGTACGTGAAATCCATTCAACCGATCAAAAAATGTACGTATAACATTTTCAAGCTTTGCTTCGTCAGACAATGAAGCAACACTTGACGGACTTAGTTTCTGATTGAGCAGAATACCTCCAGCAAGCTTTTCTACCGGCAATCGTGACATCGAACAAAACACAGCCGTTGTCCCGGAATGGTCGCTTCCCTGTGTAGGCGAACATCCCTCAGCCAGAGGTGTATATGCCTTTCGACCATCCGCTGTAGCGGAAACCATACTTCCCATAATAACATTTGCCGCTACCGAAGAAGTCCCTCCATAATATGTCCCGCCGATCGGGCCACGTCCATAACGGGTATTCCTATATTGAGGAAGCTCCTTGAGGTATTCATTATAAGCAGCAACCGTCATTTCATCGACAAATTCATTATCCGTGCCGAATTTCGGTGCCCTATTGAGCAGCATTTGCCGAATTTGTTCTCCACGTATTCCCTCAAAGTTACTGTCCAGAGCCGTCTGGAGTTCCTGGCAGGAAATTTTCTTTTCCGCAAACACTAGCTTTTTGATCGCCGTCAGTGCATTACCCGTATTGGCAATGCCAACCTGCAGCCCGCTGGTAAAATCGTAATGTGCTCCACCCTCTTTAACATTTTTTCCTCGATCGATACAATCATCAACCAAAGCCGCATTAAAAGCCTCCGGTACAACCTCTTCAATCATCATGTCCGAATAGGTGTCAATAACCACACTCTGTTTCGCAAAATACGACATGGCTTTTGACCACTCATGAAAAAGTTCTTCGAAGGAAGTCATGTTTCCAAATTGCTTACCTATATAGATACGCCTTCCGGAAACATCGTCTATCCCTCCACGCATTACAATATTAAGTATTTTCGGAAAATTCAGAAAGGCTGCTCCTGTACAGCGATGTCCAAACTTTCCAGGAATGGCAACCTCTACGCAACCAACGGCGCTGTAGCTGTAGGCATCTTCTTGTGTAATGCCCAAGCGTTCAAAGTCAGGAATAATCACCTCGTCATTATTAAAGGCCGGCATGCCAAAGCCTTCTTTAATCACATGGATGCATTCCGACATGAACTCGTGAGACAACCCTCGGTGATAGCGCACCGTGAGATTTGGTTGTGTCAGGTGGACACGTGCAACGCTTTTAAGGACTGCAAAGGAAAGCTCATTTACTGCGTCCCTGCCATCCGATGTCTGCCCACCAATCGTTACATTTTCGTACATCGGTCCGCCTGCCGCAAAACGTGCATCCTTCCAGCAACGAAATTTCCGCGCACTATACAGCTTCAACCACATATTTTCCAACAGCTCAAGCAGGCTTTCTCTGTCTGCACCGTCATCAAGTGCCTTTTTGTAAAGCGGATACATATATTGGTCAAAACGTCCCAGAGAAACAGAATGTCCGTTGCTTTCAATCTGCTGACATACAACAACAAACCAATAAGCCTGCAACCCTTCATAAAAACTGCGTGGCGGATATTCCGGGACATGTCGGCAAGCTTCAGCCATACGCAAAAGCTCACTCCTTCTTGCTGGGTCATGCGTCTTTTGTGCCAGCCCTTCCGCCAACTCGGCATGACGGTGTGCAAAACAAATTACAGCATCCAGAGCGATTTCTGCCGCCTGTAAGAATATATCCTGTTTTGCTTCGTCATAATTGGCAAGATTCAGCTTCTCTCTACGCTTTTTAATTTGTTCCTTAAATCCAATCAATCCCTCACGCAAAACGCGGTCGTAATTTACTACAATATGTCCGTCTCCGCAGGCGTTCATGTGGCCTCCGCGAATGACACCGATCTCATAAAGTAACTTTGCATCTGCTGGATATATGGCATGTGCGTGATCTTGCAACGTTTTTCCAATCCACCAGGGCAGAACCTTTCTGAGTTCTTCTTTTTGGGTTTCTCCAATAAAAAATTTGTCCCCTGATCGCTGATCCACCTCGTCCATTTCATCCAGAATCCACTGGACACTGTATTCAGGAAATACCGGTGCCGCACATAAAAAGCTGCCTTGGTTTCCCGCAAGCATATCGCCCTCTTCAATGAAAATATCCTGCTGTGACAAGATATCCCGGAAAGCCATTGCTCTTTTTAAGATAATGGGGTAGGATTCATACTTTTGATAGGCCTCTGTCAAAATACGAGCTCGCTGTGAGCAGACAGCATAGCCTTTCTCATGTATTTTCTCCCGAAGATGCCGAATACGTAGCGTGGACTCGCCGAAATATTTACTCATCTTTTATCTCCCAATTTAAATCAAGCGCCATAGTGAGTATTTGAAACAAATTTTATTGCATCCATCTGTGCATGCATAAAACTGACACCAATCTTTAATTCCCTAATGAACTTTTTTTCATATCCGAAATCCGATGAAACACGCGCCGCATCAAAATCTATAAACACTGGTTCATGTGAAAGTGGCCCTCGATAGCCAACCTCCCATAATGCAGTCAAAATTTCATTCCAATTATAATTGCCCGTCCCAGGAACGTGCCTTGTAGAGTCCGCAACATGAATATTACGGATCCATTTCCCGTATTTTCTAATTGAATTGACCAATCCTTTGGGCTCTTCCATGCTCATTTGATAAATGTCAGGAACCAAATAAACATTATCTTCCCCTACGTCACAAATCATTTTCAGTCCCTCTTCCATGTTACGAACCATGGTAACCCGCTGTCGGTTCAGAGGCTCTAACATCAATGAAACTCCTTGGCGCTTTGCATATTCAGCGCATATTGCAAGTGATTCGGCGGATCTCTTCCAATCCTCTGAACGCGAGGTGTGACAAGTAGTATTAAAAATTCTGCTTGGCATCACCAACAAATCCTTCGCTCCCGCGTAACTCGCCGCATCAATACAACACCTTACAAAATCTATGGCCTGCCAGCGAAGTCCGTCATCGCTTTGGCTCAAATCATGAGTAGGACCCTTCATTAACGCACTGGCAACTGGAACGATCAAGCCGCAGTCAGATGCTATTTTTTGAATCCCACTTATTTTGTAATTTTTTATGCTGTAGCTCTCATCATCCGAAATGGACAGATCAATCCCATCAAACCCGGCGGCTTTAATCTTCCTACAGATGTCCGCAATTTGTATATTACCAAACATCCAAGTGTGCATAATATTCAAATAAGCCTTATTCATCATATTTCACCTACCATGCCGGCAACAGCTCTTTTTTGACCTTTACGGGCGGACCGCCATATCAAGGAGACGGTCCGCCCGTACTAAATCATTGGAACAACGCCTTATGCGGCAGCAGCTGCTGCTACAAGCGCATCAACATCAGCTTGCGTATACTCTCATACTGCTCAATCATAATTTGATCCACATTGTCAGATGTAACTTCGACATAAGGAATAATTACATCATCAAAATCTTCCATTTTCTGACCGGCAATCAATTTCTCCGCAATCACGATGCAAGCATCACACTGGCCAAAAGCGTCCTGCAAAAGCGTGTAATCCAAATCTCCGGAAATAATTGCCTGGCAGGCCTCCTCAGAAGCATCACGACCGCAAATTAGAAAATCCGCAGGATTCAATCCAACAGAACGAATAGCCTGAATAGCACCTAGGGCCGTATCATCGCAGTAACCCAGGATGCAGTCAACGCCCTGAGCCTGATACGCCTGCAACCAGTTTTCAACAAGGTCAACGGAATCAGCACGATAGTCATCGGTATTCTGCTCATCAAGGAGATTAATATCGGATCTGTTATCAAACAGGCCCTTTTGTAGTCCATTACGAATATCTTCCGTTTGGTTAATCCCGCCGCGTCCAAGAATGATGCAAACATCAGAACCCTCATCGAGAACCTCCGCACAGTATTCACCGGTCAGCTTACCAGCCTCGACATTATCGGATCCGACAAAAACGTAATAGGGGTATTCCTCACGGTCAACGTTCACATGATTAAACATCGCAATGACAGGAGTTCCGTAATCACGGCAAGTGTTCATTGCGGTAACGGATGCCTCGTAATTAATAGGTATCGTGATAATTAGATCAACGCCCATTGCACAATAGGTCTCAATCTGGTCATTTTGGGTTGAAACCTCTCCAGCGGCATCAGATGCAAGCAGTTCGAAACCTTTTTCATCGCAAAGTTTAGTAAAACGATTCAATAACTTCACCATATAGGGATAAGATGCATTACTGTTTGCAAAAGCAATCGTAAATTTATCTTCTGTCTGTGCCACACTTTCCTGTCTACTTTCTGCCTGTTCGCCCTGGTTTTTTTGCGCACCACAGGCCACCAAGGCGAAGATCATTGCCATGGACAAAAAAATCGCTAACATTTTTTTCATCTTCATCATCTTTCTCCTCTTTTAATTAATATATGTTACTACCGGAAGCGTCCCCGGTTATAACCTTCCCTTACTCATAGTTTTTGGTAACCGTATCAATAATTACGGCAACAGCAATAATGCAACCATAAAGAATCTGCTGCACATAAGAAGAAATGCCACACAATGTCAAAATATTATTCAGCATACCGATAATCAATGCGCCAACCATCGCACCCGGAACTGAACCTGTACCACCGCTCATACCCGCTCCGCCAATAATTGCTGCGGTGATTGCTTGAAACTCAAGACCGACACCGCCAGCTGGTTGGCCCGAATTTACACGCGAGGCATATATGATGGCTGCTAACCCGGTAATGCATCCGCCGATTACATAAGCAAGTAAACGAACCTGCTTTACATTTACACCAGAAGCTTTTGCAGCTGTAATATTGCTTCCAATTGCATATAAATATCGACCGAATTTAGTCTTGTGAATCAAAATATAGCAAAGTGCACAAACAACGATCAAAATGTATACGCAAATAGGTATTCCAAACCAGCGCCCCTGCGTCAAATTGACGATCTTTCCGATGCCATCTACTGTATGTCCGCCTGTAAAGACCAACGCGAGGCCACGTGCACTCTGCTGTGTTGCCAAAGTAGTAATAAATGGTGGCATAGCAAAAGTCGTTATCAAAGTACCGTTGATAAAGCCGACCGTTGCACCTATAAAAATTGAAATTGCAATGGACAAAAACAACGAATGTGTTGACTGATACACCGTTGCGGCAATGACGCCAGCCAGTGCGACCGTCGCACCGGGAGAAAGGTCGTTGGTACCATTGATCAGGACCATACATTCACTCATAGCTATCAGCATGACCACTGTCATTTGGCGCATAATATTGATTAAATTTGATTTCGTCAAAAATACATCCGGTTTCACTGAACAACAAATAATAAACATTAATACAAAAATGACAAAAATTCCAACGCGTCGATACAGAATCGACATTTTGCGTTTTGTGTCATAACTAAGAAGTAATCCTTTCTGCATGAAATCATACCGCCATTCTCATAATATTTTCTTGTGTAATCTGCTCACCCACCAACTCGCCACGAATCTCCCCTTCACCCATGACATAAACACGATCACTCATACCAACGACCTCAGGAAGCTCGGATGAAATCATAATGATTGCCATTCCTTCACGTGCCAGTTCGCTCATGATGTTATAAATCTCACTCTTTGCGCCAACATCAATCCCGCGCGTTGGCTCATCCATGATCAATACACTAATATCACGCACTAACCACTTTGCTAGAACAACCTTTTGCTGATTTCCTCCGCTGAGCTTACTAACCAAAACGTCAATACTGTTAGCTTTAACACGCATTTTTTTAGAAGAGCTCTCTGCGCTTTCTTTTTCCGTCTTTGTATTGACCAGAAAATGCTTTGCAAACATATCCATATTCGGTAAGCCGATATTATGTCGGATTGTTAATCTGGGAATAATTCCAACATTTCGACGATCCTCTGAAATCATAACAAGACCCCGTTTAATCGCATCACGAGGCATATTAATATTCACTTTTTCCCCATGCAGATAAATATCTCCAGAAACACTCTGCCTTCCATACATTCCAAAAATGCTACTCACAACTTCCGTCCGTCCTGCACCCATTAGTCCAGCAATTCCGAGAATTTCCCCTTTATTGACGTGAAAGCTGACATTTTTGAAAAGAGTATTATGGGAAAGATTTTTTACTTCTAATGCAACTTCATTTCGTATGTTCTTTTCACCGCGTTGGATATAATCCCCCATACTACGGCCAACCATTTCGGCGATCACTGCATTGATATCAGTTTCCGATGCATTTTTTGTGCTGACCCAGCGACCGTCACGGATTACAGTGATCCGGTCTGCAATCCGAAATATTTCATCCATTTTATGTGAAATATAAACAATCGAAATACCGTCTCTCTTCAAACGCTCAATGTGACTGAAAAGAAGCTCAGTTTCCTTATCTGTAATCGCCGAACTTGGCTCATCAAGAATGATTACTTTCGCCTTTCGGTCAAGCGCCTTCATAATTTCTACCATTTGCATTTGAGAAACACTTAATTTACTTAACTTGGTTGTGGGCTTAAATGGCATTTGAAACTCATCGAGATACTGCTGCGTTATTTTATTAATTTTTTGTTGATCAATGAAGCCGGGCATATATCCTTTTGGATAATGCCCCATAAAAATATTATCAGCGATCGTCAATACGGGAATTGGGTTCAGCTCCTGCGCAACAATGGCAATACCCAGATCAATTGCATGTTTTTCATTTTTGATTGCGGTTTCCCGACCCTCATAAATAATCTTTCCGGAAGTTGGTTGATACAAACCGGAAACAATCTTCATCAAGGTCGATTTCCCTGCGCCATTCTCACCTATTAATGCATGGCACTCACCCGCACAAAGCTGAAGAGAAACCCCATCCAACGCTTTAACTCCCGGGAATTCCTTCGTGATATTCTCCAAGCGTAATATTTCTTTATTCACCACAACGCTCCTTCCCTACCTTCCGTTTCGCTCAATCCGGTAATGGCGAGCTTCGCGCATCGCTGTTGCAATCATCAGCGCCTCCTCTGCATCGTCATAAAACGAATCGGGCAACTCTACATCCAGAAAAAATTTCATCATTGCCTTTTGCTGGTTGCATAGCATTCCCATACCATTGATCACTTTGTGTCCTAAACGCTCAGCCTCTAAAAGAAGCTTTGTCTTACGTGGCAAAAAGATAACATCCGCAACCGCAGCGTCGACCGGCAATAGAGATACAAAATGCAGTGATTCAAAATCATGACAAGATCCATCCATCCCCAGAGAAGTACACTGGACGACAAGGTCGCTTTGCGGCGCGGCATGTTCCATTTCCTCCGCAGTCATAGCGCCAAACGCCGTCTTGAGCGCCGGGAAATTTTCCCTCAGAATATCCGCAATGATTTTCGCCTTATCTATTGTCCGATTCAGAATCGTTACGGCGGAAACACCACGCTTACATAGTTCGGCCGCGATGGGACCGGTTACAGAGCCTGCACCGAGAATTAGTATCCGTTTTCCCTGTAATGAGATACCGGCCTGTTCAATAGCCATCCGCATGCCCAAGCCATCCATGCCCTTGCCGATTAAACGGCCGTTTTCAATTTTGACGTGATTTACACTGTTGAAAATACGACTAAATTCGTCACATTCGTCCAACAGCGGAATGATGTCCGTTTTATGCGGCATCGTAATACCGAACCCAGATAGATGCATCACTTTGGCTGCTTCCACAAACTGCGGTAACTCTCCTTTTTTGATGACAACATTAAAATTCACCGCATTGACATTACCGAGTGCATACATGCTGTTATGGATGTAGGAAGTGCAGCTATGCTCCAAAGGATCACCGATCTGGGCAAACACCTTCATATCCGAGTCGAATTTTACTTGCATGGATATCTACTCCTTTCATCATTTGCAAATCATCATATCATCTGATGTTTAAAAGCAAATAACTAAGTTAATACACGTCTTAGTTATTATTTTAATCGCTATTCCATATGATATATTTTTCTGGCATCCTTAATCGTTCTGCCAAGATGATCTTCCACAGCGGAAATGCAAGCCTCCCTGTCATGCTGTCGCAAGGCCTCAATGATAGCCTTATGCGCTTCCGCAGCTCCAGAAGCTGCACCCTTGCGCTGAAACAGTTTTTGGAGCATTTCCCTGCGCATTTTGGCAATCATCTCGTTAATCCGAACCAGCAGAGGATTATCACCAAAAGAAATCAGAAGTTTGTGAAATTCAATATCCTGCCAAATATTTTCCTCATAACTCGCTTCCTTCAGTAATTCATTATTAACTGCCTCCAGCATCCCAATCTGCGCTGTTGTAATATTACTGCAGATCGCAATAATATTACCAATCTCAATTACACGCCGCAGTTCCAATGCGGAAATCAAGTTTTCCTCGGTCGGTATAAATCCCATAAAATCAAGAAAGTTTTCCGCCACCCGATCGACAATGAAGGTACCCTCTCCCTGCCGAATCTCCACTACACCATATGCAGACAAGACACGCATTCCCTCCCGCAGAGAGGAACGCCCTACGCCAATACTTTTAGAAAGTTCTTCCTCGGGAGGAAGTCTATTCCCTGTTCTTAATTTTCCTTCAACAATTGCGCTACGTACAAAATCTACTACTAACTCTGTTGAGGTTACCCTTTGATTTTTGCTCTTACTTGTTATATCCATTTATTCTATTTATGTCCTTATATTCATCCAATCATCTGATGTCTTCTGTTAAAAGAATAACTCCCGATTTACTTCATGTCAAGGAAAAATACCTTTGCAACATAAAAAACGTGAAAATCATGAAAATTCTTCTCTAATTTAGTCAAATATGCTATTTTTTCTCTGTTGAAAAGAGAAAAGGGTAATTCAATAGCAAGCATTGTAATACTTAGAAAAATTTATTTAGGTTGGCGTTTCTCTCCTTCACTTACTACAGTACAAAATTAGGAACAAAACTCAATACAGCTTCAGTATCCCACGTCAGCATTATTTTATACCCTTGCTATGCACATACATCGTTTAAACAAATCTGAAAAAGAGGCAAGCAAAAAAATCATAAATTGTCATCTGTCATGTCATTTCTTTGCAAATTTTGATAAGAGATTTCTTTTTGCATCAAGCCTCCCCTTTTTGTATAAATGGCAATTTTCAAACGGCATCTTGGCATAATGTGATCATCATAGGTCAGTCATAAAACGTCACTCCGGCGTGCCGGCCGCATCAAAGATCGTCGCGAGGACCTCCCCGGCGGTGATCCCGCCGAAATATTCCCGCGGCTCAAAGCGCCGGAGCACCGCCTCCACATCCTCCCGCCGGAAGGCGCAGCCGCAGAGCGCGCGCGAAAGCTCATCGAGCGGCCGCAGCGAAAGAAAATCCCCGTAGAAATCTGCCCTCGTGATCCGCCCGTTCTC
>JACRTB010000038.1 GCA_014385025.1 Yanshouia hominis
CCGCAGGGCAGCACAGACGCCTACGCAATGGGTGCGAAGGTATCCCATAACGGAAAGCACTGGATCAGCACCGCCGACGCCAACGTGTGGGAGCCGGGGGTTTACGGCTGGGAGGAGGCTGTTTGATGTACGTTGACGCATCCGCCATTGTCACAGCGGGGGCGGTTTTGGCCGCAGTGATCGCGTTCCTTTCCAATTACAACAAAGCCCACAAGTGGATATTGAAGCAGGAGCAGCAGGACAGCGACATTGCGGCGATCAAGGAGGAGCAGACCCTGATGACCTACGGGCTTTTGGCCTGTCTCAAAGGGCTGAAAGAGCAGGGCTGCAACGGCCCTGTGACCGACGCAATCAACAGAATTGAGAAGCACATGAACCGAAAGGCACACGAATAAGTGATCATCTTCATAAAGTCACGAAAGTGATAAGGAGGAATAGTTATGGTTGCGGAATTTATCAACACCTACGGCGTGACGATCCTGTACGCGGTATTGACCGGCGTGTTTGGCTGGATTGGTCTCCAGATCAAGAGACTGGCCGAGAAATACATCAACACCAAGGAAAAGCAGGCGGTCTGCAAGACCGTCGTGGCGGCGGTCAATCAGCTCTACTATGAGCTGGACGGACCTGCGAAACTGCAAAAAGCCATTGTATCAGCCTCGGAGATGCTGGCGGCGAAGGGCATCACCGTCACAGATTTGGAACTGCGGATGCTGCTGGAAGCCGCTGTCAACGCGGCGAAGGGAGAAGGAAATGCAAAGATTGCGGATGCCATTTAAGCGGCAGATGATGCTCTGCGGATACAAAAATCCCCGGTACCGGGCGTACTGGGGGTACTCGCATTACGGCGTGGATATCTCCACCATCCAGGGCAAGGCCGGGGATGATCATAATGTCTACGCCTCGGGCGACGGGACGGTATATGCCGCGGGTTGGGATAATTCCGGCGGCAACATCGTCGTGATCATCTATCCCGCCTGCCTCAATCACAAAACCGGCGAGGTCTATGACCTTGTGGCGCGGTACATGCACCTGCAATCAATTTTTGTGGTCAAGGGGCAGACCGTCAAAGCGGGGGACAAGCTCGGTGTGGAGGGAAACACCAAAACGGGGGACTACCACCTGCATCTGGAGTTTGAGACCGACACCAAATGGCCGATGTACTCGCCGCAGGTCTCGGCGCGCGACGATTGGATGGACGCGTCGCAGGGGAACCTCCTGCGCAAGGGCGTGACTGACTGTACCGTCAATCCGTCGTTTGTGCTGCACCGGGGGGCTGGTCAGGCGACTGTCAGGCCCACCTATAACCCCGCGTGGCTCAATGCGGAGGATTTTATCATCCCCACTAAGGGTTAGGGGTAAAGGGAAAGGCGGGAGCTGATACCCCCGCCTTTGTGTTATGTAGCCTTATTTGTTCCAAATAGATATCCAGTTGTGGTAAGCGCCAGTAATTTGAAAAATTCAAACGCGTCTTTGTGCAACCCGGACATTGGCGGTTTGAAGTCCAACATCACCATAACACAGACACCCGCTATGCTAGCTAAGACAAATGTTTTAGCGGTTAGGTGCTTCCAGAGATTAAAATTCCTATCCCAGTCTTTATCATTCAGCGAGGACAAACCAACCAAGCTGCCATTACTAATTGGCACATCCTCTTCGCAAATTATCTCAGGAATAGCCCGCTTTTGCTTGTTCGCTTCTGGTAAATCCTCAACACACTCTATCATTCATCATGTCCTCTTTTGAAATAATAGGATCGTGCCTTTGATATGCGCTATACCAACCCGAGCCGGGTTTATGGGTTATTTTAGATAATTCGATTCCAGTGTATCCTTTATATTTCGTCCATACATCATTTATAGATTGGGCTAACTCGGGGAAGGAATCCTCATCAACCATCAAAGACTTGCCTTGCGCATCTTTCGCATATTTTGTGATTGCCTTAGCTCCAAACGATTTGAATTCCATATAGACGCTTTCTAAAACAGGACCATATTGCCAAACGGAAAATGGCTCGGTGATCAAGGGCTTTTCGTACTTTTGAAGATATTCACGACACAAAAAATACAACAGCTTTTGTAATTTCATGGGCGTGATCTCATATCCGTCCCTCAAGGATTTATTGAGAAAATTGTTGCACAACAATAGCGGGGAAATTGTCATGGCTATCTCTCCTTTCCTTTTGGCTTGACCTTTTCCATTTAAATAATAACACGTTTTTAAAAGATTACCATAGAAAATGGAAATTTTTATCCTAAAATTTGCAAATAATCGCTTAAAGCACATGGTCTCGCCCGCCTTGTCCGAACGTATGTTCTATAAGCAGAATACCATTTCATCGTATGCATTTCAATTGGTAATGTATATAGAATTGCCACAAATTAAATGCTTAATTCATCAATTACAAAATAGGCCCGCTCCCATCAGCGGCGCGGGCTGGGTCGATCTGAAACGGGCCGAACGGGTCTAAGGGAAAAGCGTGGGCTTCGGCTCCCGCTTTTTTCATGTTTTAGATAACCCACTTTTTAACCCACTTTTATTTTTGTGAGCAAAAAAATCCTTGTTTTCAGACGGATTAATATCTTAAATTTTCGCATGAAATCCGCAAAATAACCCACTGTTTTTGGCTTAAACAAGCTAAAATCAGGGTTCGAATCCTAGTTCGGCAACCATCAAGGACTGAAGCGGAACGCAATAGCGTCTCGTGTCGGTCCTTTTTCTTTTGGCTTTGCAATGCGGAAAACGCAGATCTGAAATAGGATATGAAATCTTTTGAAATGACGGACGCATCGGTCATGCCGTGCAAAAAGCCAAGTGTAAAATACACTTAGGTTCTGTGTCTGTATGAAAATTCAGTCAAGCACCGCATTGAGAATCAGAAAGCGTTGACGGCATTTGCTTCAAAAATTCGTGAACAGTCTCCCATACAAGACTCCTCCTGTAATGACATGGAAAGATCGACGGTCCCGCCTGCTTTGCTTCTATAGGAACGATGAAGCCATAACAGAAGGCGCTTTTAAGAGCATGCGGCTGAAGGGAATTGACGCATCAAAGAATAAGCCGTTTCTGCTTTCGGCCGACAGAGCCAGATTCTTTCATAACGCCGCATGACGTATGCGCATTCAAATCTTTGGCGCAAAAAGTACGGCGCCAAATCGCAAGAATGCGGCATCACAGACCAAAAAGCCTTGAAAGTCCGATTCAAAGCAGAGTGCCCTTAAACAGGGAAGATACCGCAAAACCCATACGGTTCATTCCATAAGAAACGCGGCGGAAATCCGCCGCGTTTCTTGCTTTAGAGGACCGTAAAAGAGGCGGTGGCCATACAAACGCCAGCCTGACAGCAAACGGGCGGCAGAAAGCTGCGAACAGATTTGATGTGGTTTGGACGCGGGAAGACCTTCCTCTATGTTATGGCACTGTCTTCAAGGCTTTTTCATATCGGCCGTACCGATTCGCGTATGATAACCCGTCCGAATATAACAGCGCGAATTTATAACCGTTTATGCTTTTTTAGGGCTTTTCATCTTCGGCTTGACCGGAATGCTTGGCCGGAAGGTGAAAAACCCATTTAGCCGCGGTAGTAGTCGTCGATAATTTCATAGCCCTTGGCGTCGAGACTTTTTTCAACCCACGCGCGATTGGCGGTGCCGTTTTTGGCAGCGGCCAGCTTGGCTTCGTCGGCGGCCTGAAACTTCTTGGCGTCCTCGAGAATTTGGGCGGCGTCGTTTCTCGGAATGACAATAACGCCGTCCGGGTCTGCCAGGATGATGTCACCGGGATTGACTGAGATATTGCCGCAGGAAACAGGAACGTTGATTTCGCCGGGGCCTTCCTTATAGGGACCGCCGGGGTTGGTGCCGGTGGCATAGACCGGGAAATCCCACTTGCCGATCTCGTCGATATCACGGATGGGGCCGTCGATCACGATGCCGGCGATCTTCCTGGTTTCCTTGAGATAGGCCATCATGACCTCGCCCATGATGGAACGGGCGCTGCCGCCTTCATTTGCGACAACGATGAAATCGCCTTCCTGCGCGATGTTGAGCGCGGCATGCAGGGTAAGATTGTCCCCCGCGCAGGTCTTAACGGTAAGCGCGGGACCCGCGGTCATCTGCTTGGAGGGCTGGCTCATGAGACGGATGCGGGGATCCATCCCGCAGGAACGTCCCATGACATCACCGGTGTTGGAAGCGGGAACGGTTTCAAACTCCTTGACGAGGGCGGGGTCGGGAAGCTGGCGCTTGAGGTAAATTCTTTTTCCGACAGACATAATTATCGACTCCTTTTATAATATGTTAAGATGTGGAAATCACTTGAGCGCGGCGAAGGCCTGTGCCATACGACTGAGGCCCTCGATAATATTCTCACGGGAGTTGGAGAAGGAGAGACGCAGGTGCATGGGCAGCGAAAATGCCTCGCCGGGTACGACGGCGACATGTGCCTGCTCAAGGATAAACCGGGAAAGCGCGTCCGAGGTCTCGATAATCTGACCGTCAAAGCGGCGCCCGAGATAGGCGCTCACATCGAGAAAGTAGTAGAAGGTGCCCTGCGGACGGTTGAAAAGAATATCCGGGATTTTATCGAGCAGGTCGCCGGTAAGAACCATGCGGGCGGCATATTCCTCCGCCATGAGCTTGACGGATTCCGCGGCGCCGCGCATTGCGTAAAGAGCACCCATCTGCGAAAGAGAAGCGGTGGCAGAGGTGACGTGGCCCTGAATGCTCGAGATCGCCTTGGCCAAGGTACGGGGGGCCGCCGAGTAGCCCACACGCCATCCGGGGAGGGCGTAGGCCTTTGAAAAGCCGTTGGTGGTGACACAGTGAGACCAGACATCCTCTGAAACGGAGGCCACTGAGAAATGGGTGTTGCCGTTGAAGAGAATTTTTTCATAAATCTCATCGCTGATGATCCAGAAATCGTATTTGACGGCGAGCCTTCCGAGGGCGCGCAGCGATTCCTCAGAATAGACGGCGCCGGTGGGGTTGTTGGGGGTATTGATGACGATTGCGCGGGTGCGGGGGGTGATGCAGCGCTCTACGGCATCGACGTCGAGGGCAAAGCCGTTTTCGAGCCTGAGACGGACCGGTACCGGGGTGGCGCCGCAGAGATTGACCATCTGGTCGTAGCTGACCCAGCAGGGGGTGGGCAGCAGCACTTCGTCGCCCGCGCCGCAGAGGGCGAAGAGCGCGTTGAAGATAGCCTGCTTGGCGCCCGCGCTCACGCAGATTTCATCGGGACGGTATGTCAGTCCGTTGTCGTTTCTGAGCTTTTCACAGATGGCCTCACGCAGCTCGGGAAATCCCGGCACGGGGCCGTATTTCGAAATGTTCTGATCGAGGGCGGCACGCACGCCGTCATTGGCGGCGGCGGGGGGAGCGAAGTCCGGCTCGCCGATATTCAGCGAGATGATATCGACCCCGCTTTTCTTCATTTCGCGGATCTTGGTCGAAAGCTCGATCGTTGCCGCGGGTTTCAAGGTTTTTACGCGTTCTGCCAGCATAATTTGGTGCTTCCTTTGTTTTGAAATTGGGGCGGCCGCGCTTTATTCGCGGGGACGCCTCGGCGTGTGTGGGGATAATGTGCCGCTGCGGACGCAGGGCGTCAGAGTGGGCGGGAGCCGTATTCCTCCTGAAGCTCCGCAAGGATCTCCTTAAACTCCGCGATGGCGCGGATGCAGCTGTTCTGCGGATAGCGGTTGCGGATGAGGTAGCACTGCCGTTCGGGCGGCGCGGGAGAAAGTTCGAAGATATGAAATTTCGGGTTTCCGCGATAAAGGGCGGCGACCGAATCAGGTACGATGCTCCAGTAGTTTTCTTTGAAAAGCGCTTCACTCGCGAGGGAGACGGTATCCACCTTGATATAGTAGCCGTTTTTGGGCCACCAGTATTCGTGCCACCGCTGATAAACCGAGCCCCACGGCTGGAACACCTCCAGCGTGGGATCGAGCTGCTCGGGGGAATAGACACGGTTTTCGTCGAGCGGCGCATCCGAACAGATTACGAGATTGAAGCGCTGACGGATGAAGGGCTCCACCACCACGTTGGGCCAGCGGTACTCAGAGAGGACAAAGCCGAGGTCAAAATCCTGCCGGTTGACCATTTCATAGATGTAGCTGGTCTGGTTAGTGGTAATGGTGAGCTCCAGCCCGGGGCAGCGGCGCAGCAGCTCAGGGTAGAGAGGGGCGAGCACCGAACTGTTGAGACTGTCCACCCCCGCCACCCGCAATGAACTGCGTGCCTCGCCTTCGCAAAACTGCTCCAGGCGCTGGTTGGTGTTCTTATATTCCACCGCAAGGGGATAAAAGCGTTCACCGTCCGGCGTGAGATGAATGCGGCGCAGCCCCTTTTCACGGTAAATGAGGCGAGTGCCAAGCTCATCCTCAAGACTTTTGAGCTTTTTGGAGATGCTTGACTGGGTGACGAAAAGAAGCTCCGCCGCCTTGGATACGCTGTTGGTATCCACGATGGCAAGGAATGCTCTGATCTGCTGATAATCCATGGCATGTGCTCCCTTCGAATCCGTGCGGCGATTATGGGTTGTCATACTGTCATCATACAAGAAGAAGCCGGGCCGCACAAGGGGAAAGATGCAGAGCAGCTTTTTTGGAAAAGGCGCCTCAGACTGCGGCGCGTTTTGTTTCGGCAGCCTTCTGCACGACGATACCCACGACAATCATCACCGCGCCGATGATGGAGGTGATGGTTTCCGGCACGATGAGAAGCAGCGAGGCGGCGAAAAAGATGCTCCGTGAAAGGAGGTTGAGCGGACTGTGCAGGTAGCCGACGCCCGCGATCGCCATAAAGATCACTCCAAGAATGGAGGCCGCAGTGGTGAAGCAAAGCGAGGGAATGGTGTAGTTTTCCAACAGAAGAATGGGGTTGAATACGAAGAGGAAGGGAATGATGAAGCCGGGCGCCGCAACCTTCAGGCCCCAGAGGGCAACGTCCATTGGTTTGGCCCCGGCCAGGCCCGCCGCCGTATAGGAGGCGATAGCGACCGGAGGAGTGATGTTGGAGTAGCAGGAGAAATAGAAAACGAACATGTGCGCCGCGATGGCCACCGCGCCCATTCTTGTCAGTGAGGCCGCCACAATGGTTGCGACGAGGATGTAGCAGGCTGCCGCGGGCAGGCCCATGCTGAGGATGATGCAGGCGAAAGCGGTGAGCAGCAGCGCAACCAGCAGCGAACCGCCCGAGAGCTTGACGATATTGTAGGTGAGCACCTGGCCCAGGCCCGTCATATTGCAGACGCCCACAATGATGCCGGCGGCGATACAGGCCATCATGGAAGTGAGAGAGGACTTGACGCCCGATTCGAGTGCGGCGAGAAGCTTTCTCACGGTGGGATGCTCGCGCTGCAGAAGCCATGCGAACAGGGTGACCACCATTCCCACGAAGGCCGAGAAGATGGCGGTGTAGCCGACGAGCATGCTCACAACAATGGCGATGAGGGGCAGAAAGAGCAGCGAGCGGCGGGCAAAATCGGCGATGGGAGGAATGCTGCCCTTTTCCATCGTCTTAATGCCGGCCCTGAGCGCCTTGAAGTGCACCCACATATACACCGAGAGGTAGTAGAGAAACGCCGGGATGATGGCGGCGAGCACAATGCGGCTGTAGGGCACGCCGAGGTACTGCACCATGAGGAAAGCGGCCGAACCCATGATGGGGGGCATTATCATGCCGCCGGTGGAGGCGACGGCTTCGACCGAACCGGCAAAGGCGGGTTCAAATCCGTTTTTAATCATCAGGGGAATGGTAAAGGCGCCGGTGGTGGCGACATTCGCCGCCGAGGACCCGCTGATGGTCCCCATAAGACCGCTGGAGATGATGGAAACCTTGGCGGGGCCGCCGGGGCGGCTGCCGGCGATCTTCATCGCGCAGTCGGTAAAAAGAGCGGAAACGCCGCTGGCGTTGAGCAGTCCGCCGAAGAGGATGAAGAGGAAAACGTAACTGCTCGCCACCTGGGTGGCCATGCCGTAAACGCCCTCATCCACCATATACATGCGCATGAAGAAGCGGCGTACCGAGAAGCCTCCATGGCCGAAAATGCCGGGGATGTGCTTGCCCAGCAGCGCGTAGAGCGCAAAAAGAACCGGCAGCACCGCCATGGCGTTGCCCACAGCCTTTTTGGTGGCGATCACGACCAGCGTGATGGCGAGAATGCTCATCACAAGGTCCATGGGGGTCATGACGAGATTGCTGATGGCAAAGCGGTCGGTGACAAGGACGGTGTAGAGGCCGCAGCAGAGACCGAGCACCGAAAGCAGCAGGTCAAACGGCAGAAGCGCCTTGCCCCTGATGCGGGTGGGATACAGCAAAAAAATAAGGCAGAGGGTGAAACCAAGAAACATGCCGGCCTTTTTGAGGCTGTTGATGTAGAAAAAGCTGTTGGTAAGGATGCCAAAGACGGCGAAGGCCAGGCAAACAGCCGAGATGATGAGACGCAGGGTTTTATTGTCCGCCTCTTCGATCTCGCGGCCTTCCGGATTGTGAAGCTCCTTATTGTTCCCTTTTTTGAAAAGGCTCATGAAATCAGTCTCCTTATCAGATTGGACAGGATGTGTGATAAAAAGGGCGGCCGCTCCCGGCCAAAACTGGAGACGGCCGCCGATGTTCATACGGGAAAAGTTTTAAAGAATGTTTGTAAGCTTACAGCAGACCGAGATCCTTGAAGGCTCTCTCAGCGCCGGGATGCAGCGGAACGCCGATGGACTTGGCGGCGCCGATGGGGTTCTGGGTAGCGGTGCAGTTGAGAGCGGCATAGGTTTCGTAGAGCCAATCAAGGTTCGAATACATCGTCTTGACGAGGGCATAGGCATCCTCTTCGGGGAAGTCCTCTGTGATACAGATGAAGCCGTTATGGGTCAGGGTCTTGAGCTCCGCGGTTTGGCCGTCGTAGGTGCCGGCGGGAATCGTCTCGGGCATGATCCAAGTGTTGGCCGCGGAGATCTTCGCGATCTCTTCTTCAGAGAAGGGAACGACCGTGAGGTCATTGGAGCCTGCGAGGGCGTCCATGATGGTGGAGTTCGGATACTGGCCGAAGACGATGGTCATATCGAGCGAGCCATTTTTGAGAGCTTCGATCGATTCGGTCAGAGCGACGTTGCTGCCGACAACGTCATCGAAGGTCATTCCGATGGCGCTGTAGAGCAGCTGCAGGGTGGTCATGTTGCCGCTGCCCGCCGGGAAGGTGCAGACGCGCTTACCCTTGGAATCGGCAAGGCAGTTGATGTTCGCATCCTTACGGGCCAGAATGTGATAGGTGGCGGAGGTGAGCGGCGCGAGCACGCGCAGCTGGGACTGGGGATTGCCCTCGTAGGCGTTTTTACCGTTATAGGCATCCATGATGATGTTGCTCTGGATGATGCCCATGTTGGTTTCGCCGTTGATGAGCAGGGTGGCATTTTCAGCCGACCCCGAGCTGGAGGAAGCGGAGGCAATGGCGCCGAGCTTCTCGGTCCACAGCTGGGTGACCGCGATGCCGCCGGTGTAGAAAAGCGAACCGGAGGAAGCGGTGCTCATATTGATTCGGGTGCCGCAGGAAAGATTTTCCGATTCAGAGGAAGCAGATGCCCCGGAAGAAGCGGGCGCCTCGGAAGAGGCGGGCGCCGCGGAAGAGGTTCCTCCACATCCGCTGAGGGCGGCGGCGAGCAGCATGGTGGCGCAGGCGAGAGAGATCGCTTTTTTGATGCAACTGTTCATGATGATCCTCCTGTAAAATGTGTTTGTTTTTAGGGCAGAATGTCTTTTATTCCGCAATGCCGACGAAAGCGACGCGTTCGCCGCCATTGACATTCGGCATGTAGGGCAGAGAAACGGTGTAGAGATCAAAGGGCGCCCTGACCTCTTCCACTACATCGCCGTAGGCGTTGTAGACGAGGCTAAGAACAGTTCCTTTTTTAACGAATTCGTGCGGTCCGACCTGCGCGATGGCAAGTCCGTCATGCTTGCAGCGAATAACGTAGCGTGACTTGAGCTCGATGGCGTCATCGTTTGCGGGAACTTCACCTTCGAGTACGCCGTAATACTTCATAACATTAATGGCGCCCTGTGCGGCAAAATCGATGTATTCCGGCTCGGCGCGCTCGCTGTGTCCCGTTTCCGCCATGAAGCTGGGAATTCCGGCCTCGGCACAGAGCACATCCATCTGGCGGTCCACAGGGGAGGGTTCATCGAGCTTGCGGGTAAGGTCGAGAGTACAGATCATCTTGGAGCCGAAGGCCTTTGCGATGGCGAAGATCTCACGGCTGATTTTTTCATCGGGATATTTCTTGATGACGGTGTAAGGCTTGGATTCCTGTCCATAACCCCAGCAGTGGAAGTCCACGACTGCGGCGGCGACCTTTTTGATCTCCTCAAGCAGCACGAAGGCCAGTTTCTCGGTCATGCAGCCATCCATTCGGCCGGGGAACACTTCACCCATATTGCAATTTTCTCCCATGCCATAGTTGCCCTCGAGGAAGGAAAGCCGCTTTTTTTCGCGGTAGGCGAGAGGATTGGAAATGGGGGTGATAACCACAGCACCACGGATGTCCCTGGGATCAAGCTCGCGGGCAAGCTTCTGTGCGGCGAGGGTGCCATTGAGCTCGTTGCCGTGCACGCAGGCGTTCACCCAGATGACAGGGCCATCCTGCGCTCCGTTGAGGATTACAACAGGCAGGTAAACCTCGGTTCCGGTGGAAAATTCACCGACGAACAGCTTGCCTTTAACCCTTTCACCACAAGCGGCGGCGACGGTTCCGATTTGAAGCGGTTTTTTCATGGGATTTGACTGCCTCCTTATAACGTTGTGACCAGTGTGTTTCTAAGATATGTCAAATCGTCATTTAAGATGGTTTAAATATAACCATATTAGAATATTTTGTAAAGGGAATAAAAATAATAAATATATTCCATTTAAGAATATATTTTATAAAAATCGCAGCTGTAAAATTTGTATATCACTGTTGCGGACGCATACAAAAGCGTTGAATTTGCAAAACAAAACTCCAATTTACCTAAAAGGAAACAATGGATGTCATCCTTTGCAGCCCTGGCGATGACAATTCAATATGTTCGCGATTCGGATGCGGCCCTGGGTCTTGGACTGTATCCTGCGTTATATAAGACTGGAATGCGGCAGGAAGGAACAGCGCGGAAAAAGCGATTCCCTGCATGGGACGCGCCGACGCAATTTGAATTTTTGCAAAGATCCCCACCCGGCCTTTTTATCGCCGGTTCCGTTATACACATGCTGCAACAGCTCCAAAATGCAGAACTTTCCATCCTTGTCAAAAAAATCTTCCTCCGGCCCCAACGGCGGACATCCTAAAACAAAAGGGCCGGATATACTCAAACGGCCCCAGATGCCGGGGCGGCCTCGTCAACAAACGCTTTGTCTATTTCGCGTCACAAAAGCTGATTTTGTTATCAATCGTGTGGAGAAAGCTTTTGATGATTTGCCAATTTACGGAAGATTGACCTTGTGATACAATCGTACCGTTGGCAAAATATTGAAGGGATGTGAAAACTTGTATTGCGTGATCGCAGGAAAAAACGGCGATGTAATCGTTTACGGTCTTGCATATGGGGGAAAACGGATCGAGGATATCACAACCAATCGGCAGGGCATGGAGCTGCTTGCGGCGGAATGCCGCAGGGAAAACCTCGCTTTATGCCATTTTGGGGATGTCATAGAAGATTGGGTGCAGAAGGAAGCCATGATCTAGCCGGCCGGAAAGCGACCGTGAAACGGAAAACAAAATTTCGGCGCCTGGTTTTGGCTGCTCCCAAATGGAAATATAAAATTGTGCCGGACCGTAAAAGCAGGAAAACCCGCTTTTGCGGTCCGGCTTTTTCGGCGGATCTTCCCGCGTCAAAAAACAGCCGTCCTTTTAGGACGGCTGTTTTTCTGTTCAGGCATTTTCTTTGCGCAGCAGTGTCAGGGAATTGAGGATGGCGAGGATGCTTACCCCCACATCGGCAAAGACCGCCATCCACATGGTGGCAAGCCCCATGGCGCCGAGCAGCAGCACCGCAAGCTTGACCATGAGGGCAAAGGCGATATTCTCCCGGGCCTTTCGCACCGTCCGGCGGGCAATCCGGATGGCGGCGGGCAGGGCGGTAAGATTCTCCCGCACCAGCACCACGTCGGCGGATTCAATGGCAGTGTCGGTACCCAGGCCCATCGCGATTCCGACGTCGGCCCGGACAAGGACCGGCGCATCGTTGATGCCGTCCCCGACAAAGACGGTGGAGCGGTGGGACCGCTGAAGGAGGGCGAGCTGTTCCGCCTTATCCCCGGGCATCAGCCCGGCGCGGACGGTATCGATGCCCAGAGCGGCCGCGGCCGCTTCGGCGGCGGGCTTTGCATCGCCGGTCAGGATGGCGATGGTGCCGACGCCGAGGGCGCGCAGCTCGCCGAGGGCGCGCTTTGCCTCCTCGCGGGGGCGGTCGGCGAGGAGAAAGGCGCCGGCGGCTCTGCCGTCAACGGCGAGCAGCACATTTGCGGCGGGCAGCGGCGCGCGGTCCACCCCATATTTTTCAAACAGGCGGGCCGATCCGCAGAGGAGCTTTCTCCCGCCGACGGTCAGCGAAACGCCCATGCCGGGATGTTCGGTGAAATCCGAGACAGCTTCCGCGCGGGGCGCGCCCGCATAGGAGAGCACCGCCCTGGCCGCGGGATGGTTGGAGTTCTGCTCCGCCGCGGCCGCGAGAGGAAGCAGCTCCTCGCGCGAAAAGCCGGGGGCCACGATAAACTCCGAAACGGCGGGCGCCCCCAGCGTGAGAGTCCCGGTCTTGTCGAAGGCGGCACAGTCGGTCTGTGCCAATGCCTCAAGATAGCGGGTTCCCTTCACGAGCACGCCGGCCCGCGAAGCGGTGCCGACTCCGGCAAAGAAGGTCAGCGGCACCGAAATGACCAGCGCGCAGGGGCAGGAGGCGACGAGAAAGACCAATGCGCGGGAAATCCACATCGAAAGGGAGCCGAAGCCGAAAAGCGGCGGCAGCAGCGCGAGGGCGGCCGCAATGATGACCACCGCGGGGGTGTAAATCTTTGAGAAACGGGTGATGAACCGCTCGGCGCTTCCCTTCTGTTCGGCGGAGTCGCGCACCATCCGGATAATCCGCGAGGCGGCGGAATCCTCAAAGGACGCGGTGGTGCGGCAGGTGAGAAGCCCGTCGGTATTGATGCCGCCCGAGGGAATGCGGCTGCCCGGACGCACCTCGGCCGGAATCGGTTCGCCGGTAATGACCGAAAGATCGACAAATCCGCCTCCCTCAAGCACCTCGCAGTCAATCGGAACCCGGTCGCCCGGCTTGAGCAGAATGGTGCTTCCGGGCGCCACCGATTCGGCCGGAACACTCTGCTGGGACCCATCCGGCAGCAGGCGAAGCGCCGTATCGGGGCGGATGCTGGTCAGCGCCTCGATATCCCGCTGGCTTTTGGCGACCGCCCGCGCCTCAAGAGCATTGCCAAGGCGGAAAAAGGCGGTGACCGCCAACGCCTCGAGGGTTCCCTCAAAGGGATCCGGACTGGTGGCGGCAAGGCCGAGTGAGGCCGCGACGGCAACGGTGAGCAGTCCAAGCTCGTCAAAGGCGCGCCCCGAAAAGAGGCCGGTGATCCCCGAAAGGAAAAGCGGATAGCCGATCAGCAGGGTGCCGGCCGCCATCAGCCAGGGCGCGAAGGCGCCCGCGGCAGGAAGAAAGGCAAAGACGGCGAGCGCCGCGCCCAACAGAGTCATCGCTTTTTCTCCCGGCGCGGTCACCGCTTCGTCGTGACTGTGACCGCAGCCGCAGCCATCGCCGCAGCAGTCGTGCGAATGCTCATGCTCATGCGGATGACCGGATTCGCAGCAATCGTGTGAATGCTCATGCGGATGGCCGGATTCGCAGCAGTCGTGCGAATGCTCATGCGGATGGCCGGATTCGCAGCAGTCGTGCGAATGCTCGTGGCCGTGCGGATGACCGGATTCGCAGCAGTCGTGTGAACGCTCGTGGCCGTGCGAATGACCGGATTCGCAGCAGTCGTGTGAACGCTCGTGGCCGTGCGGATGACCGGATTCGCAGCAGTCGTGTGAATGCTCGTGGCCGTGCGGATGACCGGGTTCGCAGCAATCGTGCGAATGCTCATGGTCAGGGCACTGTCCTTGCGGCCGCGCGGCCGGGTGGTCGGGGTCGTCGTCCCCTCCCCCATGAGGGGATTCGGCCGCGTCGTGTCCCTCATGGCCCCGGCGTTCGCCGCTTTGCTCCTGATGATGGGCGGCGCAGCAGGCGCAGCCCTGCCCGCTGCAATGGGCATGCTCATGGTGGGTGTGATGATTACTCATTTGAAAATGCCTCCTTTACGTGTTCGACGCCCATGTTCAGAATCTGTGCCACGTGATCGTCGTCGAGCGAATAACAGCTGTTTCGTCCGCTGCGGCGGCATTTGACCACCCGCGCATTCTTCAGAATCCGCATCTGGTGGGAGACTGCCGGCTGGCTCATCCCGACGGCGGCACAGATCTCGCCGACCGTCAGCTCGCCGTCGCCGAGGGCGCAGATGATCCGGATTCGGGTGGAATCCGCGAAGATCGAGAAGATGCCGGTGAGGGCCTCCAGCTCCCGCTCGCTGGGCAAAGCGGGCGGGAAAGCCGGGAGCGCCGGCCGGGTGGGGTGAAGCTTCGGTTTGACCTGCATGGGACCGCCTCCTTATTTCATTTATATATTAGCATATAAACATATAAACAGTCAAGCATATATTAAAAATTTATAAGGCGCGGCCCGCTTCCGCGCAAAAGGAGGAGGCCGCGGCGCGGCCTCCTCCTTTTATGGTCAATTCATCGCATAGAGACGCTGATAAGGATTCTTTGCGTTGGGAGTCAGGACATAAAATCGGTGGGGAAGCAGGCTTTGCGGATCAATCCCGAAGGTCTCGCAGTAGCGGTGAATGTGGGGCATGATTTGCTCCAGCTCGCCGGGAGTCAGATCGCTGGCCGCCACCTGATCGGGCAGATTTTCGGGGATGTGGTCGGAACGGACCACAATCCGCCCGCCGTGCATCCCGGTGCCGCAGAAGTAGCCGTAGGGAGCTCGGTCCTCACAGCCGATCCCAAGCACAAGGATCAGGCCGCCCGCCTGATATTCCCCGAGAAAGCTGCCCGCCGCCCCGCCGACGACCAGCACGGGGCTTTTCTCTCCGTAGGATTTCATGTGGATGCCCGCGCGGTAGCCGGCGTTTCCCTTGACAAGAATCAATCCTCCGCGCATCGAGTATCCGGTGGCGTCGCCGGAGCTTCCATGGATAATGATTTCACCGTCGTTCATTGTGTCGCCGGTCGCATCCTGCGCGTTGCCGCGCACGATAATCCGCCCGCCGTCGAGATAGGCTCCCAGCGCGTTGCCCGGAACCCCATTGATGACCAGCGTTTTGTTGGCCAGCCCGGTGCCGATGAACCGCTGCCCGAGGCAGTGGTCGATTTCCACCTCGCTGTCGGTCTGGCGGCGCACCGCCTGGTTGAGCAGCAGGTAATCCATATGATGGGCGTCAATTTTCATTTCGCTTCCTCCCTTCACTGCCCGGCGTGCATCACGCCGAGAATTTTCAGCTCCGCGTCGGTCAGGCCGATTCCGCGCAGCATCAGGCGGTTGCCGCGCAGCGTCTCAATGGAGTTGATCCCCATGCCGCCCATCATTTCCTTGATCTCGTGGGTCCAGCCGCCGACGAGATGAACCAGCGCGTCGCGGGCCGCGCCGGGGTCGAGGCGTTTGGTCAGCTCGGGCGTCTGGGTGCAGATGCCCCAGTTGCAGTGGCCGGTATGGCAGCTGTGGCACATATGACATCCCATCGCCACAAGGGCGGCGGTTCCGATCGCCACCGCGTCGGCCCCCAGCGCAATCGCCTTGACCACATCGGCGCTGTTGCGGATGGTTCCGCTCGCCACCAGCGAGACATGGTTGCGGATTCCCTCCTCCCGCAGGCGGGTGTCCACGGCGGCAAGGGCCAGTTCGATGGGGATGCCGACGTTGTCGCGGGTCTGGGTCGGGGCGGCGCCGGTGCCGGCGCGCAGCCCGTCGATGACGATGATATCCGCGCCCGAACGGGCGATGCCGCTGGCGATCGAAGCGATGTTGTGGACCGCCGCGATCTTGACAAGAATCGGCTTTTTATAGGCGGTTGCTTCCTTGAGCGAATAGACGAGCTGCCGCAGGTCCTCAATCGAGTAGATATCGTGGTGCGGCGCGGGGGAGATGGCGTCGGTTCCCTCCGGGATCATGCGGGTTTTGGAGATGTCACCGATGTTTTTCGCTCCGGCAAGATGTCCGCCGATGCCGGGCTTCGCCCCCTGGCCGATCTTGATTTCCACCGCCGCGCCGGCTTCGAGGTACTGGCGGTGGACGCCGAACCGCCCCGAGGCCACCTGCACGATGGTGTTCGCGCCGTACTGGTAGAGGTCGCGGTGCAGTCCGCCCTCGCCGGTGTTGTAGAGGGTGCCCAGCTCGGTCGCCGCCTGCGCCAGCGCCTGATGGGCGTTGTAGCTGATCGCCCCGTAGCTCATCGCCGCAAAAAGGATCGGGGTTTCGATGGTCAGATGAGGCGGCAGGGTGTTGATGAGCTTTCCCGCCGGGTCCCGCCGGACCGGCACCGCGCTGCGTCCCAGATAGGTGCGGGTTTCCATCGGCTCGCGCAGAGGATCAATCGAGGGATTGGTGACCTGCGCCGCGTTGATGAGCAGCTTGTCCCAGTAGACGGGGTAGCTCTTCGTGGTGCCCATCCCGGAGAGCAGCACACCGCCGGTCGCGGCCTGCAGATAGATTTCCCGCAGGTTGTTGGCGCTCCAGTTGGTGCTGGTGTTGACCGCCTGACGGTTCCGGATAATTTTGATCGCCCGGGTGGGGCAGGCGGCGACGCAGCGGAAGCAGTTGACGCATTTCGCCTCGTCCGCGTGCAGGCGCTTGTGATCCGCGGAAAATTGATGCACCCCGTAGCTGCATTCCCGGGTGCACTTCCCGCAAAGGATGCAGCGGTCCATATCGCGCAGCACCTCAAAATTGGGTGCAAAGGCCGTCATTGACATTGTGCTTCCTCCTTGCATCTGAAAATCGCCGCCTCGCCGCCTTTGGGGGACCAAATGCGGTCAAGCTCGGGCGAGATGGCGCGGATGGCGCACTCCTCGCTCGCAATGCAGACGCGGCTTCCGCGTTCTCCGATCACCATTGAGCGGAGCTTGAGCCGGTCGTTGAGGGCCATCAGCCCTCCCTCAAAGCCCACGAGGATCGAAAACGGCCCGGTCATCAGCAGGCTGGAGTAGGCCTGCCGGAGAAAGGTCAGCCGCTCGCGGCGCTCCGGCTCCTGCTGTGCAATGGTCGTCCAGAAGGGGGCCGCCATGACGTTCGCCGCTTCAAGCAGGCTGAGGCCCTCGCGCCGGACAAGGTAGTCGATGACGTAGGTGATGACCTCGGTGTCGGTCAGCAGGCTGCACTTGTATCCGAACATCTCGATAAAGCGGCGGTTTGCGTCATAGGACGAAATCTCCCCGTTGTGCACCACCGAATAGTCGAGCAGCGCAAAGGGATGCGCCCCGCCCCACCAGCCCGGCGTGTTGGTCGGGTAGCGGCCATGCGCCGTCCAGGCGTAGCCCTCATACTCCTCAAGGCGAAAAAACTCTCCAACATCCTCAGGAAACCCGACCGCCTTGAAAACGCCCATGTTTTTTCCGCTGGAAAAGATGTGCGCTCCCTTCATGCGGGTGTTCACCCGGGTGACGCAGCGCACGACGTATTCCCGTTCGTCGAGCTGGCTGTGGGAAAGCTTGGTCGCCAGCGGCGTCAGGAAATACCGCCAAAGCAGCGGCGCATCGGTGATGCGGGGGTGCTTGCGGGTCGGAATTTTCGACAGGTTGACAATGTCAAAGTGGCGGTCGAGAAATTTCTCACATTCTTCCCTGGCGGACTGGTCCTCGTAAAAAACGTGAAACGCATAGAGATTTTTGTACTGCGGATAGATGCCGTAGCCGGCAAAGCCGCCGCCGAGGCCGTTGGAGCGGTCGTGCATCACCGAGATTGAACGGATCATTTCCTCGCCGCAGACACCGCCGCCTTCGAGATCGATGACCCCGCTGATGGCGCAGCCCGACGGAATTCTGATCTGGCCTTCCTTGAGCATGGGGAACCCTCCTCGCTTGTTCGGACTTTGGGGATCAAAAAAGGACGGCGGGCCGTCCTTTCAATCGCCCTTGATTGTGAAATTTATTTTACGTCATCCTTCATTCTCTGTCAACAAAAATGAAGGATATATTATGTTAAATTGCAAATTTCATCAATTTGCATCGGTAAAATAAACTTATTTTCCGTATATTTATCTGAATTTACAAAAATATTTTGAACCAAAATGAATTATTAATCGAATTCTAAATCAATTTGAAATTAATGTTGGAAATAGACCAAAATTTAAAATTCATTTTTTTGAATTTTGAGCGTGGCGATGGCCAAGCTGTTTTCTCTGTGAAAAAGCCGCTCCCCTGCAAAACCGCGGACTTATATCAGCTTCATAAGGGCTGCCCGGTGTGTGGAGGGCGGCGTTCCCGGACGGAGGGCGGTACCGCCAGCATTGTGTGGCGCCGGCGCCATGCCCGTCCACGGAGGCGGGCATGGCGGTTTTTGCTCAAGAGACACCGGAAATTTTTCACCCGCAGCTCCAATGTCCCCGCGGCCTGTAAAGGGGCGCTGAAATTTTCCGCCCGCACAATCCCGCGCCATCCGGCCCCGCGGCTCGGAAAAGGGGCGGCTGCAAGCCGCCCCTTTTCTCCCGTTTCCTTTGCCGGCTGTCCCGCAGCGCGTAAAAGCCTCCTGCCGCGGCGGGCGCCCATCATGCCGGCGGCCCGCTTTGCCCGATTCCTGAAACGGGAACTTTTTTTCTTCACCAACAGAGGCGGTATTCCCATGCGCTAAAGCCGTATAGGAACGGTCCCCCGGCGGGTTTGCACCCTCCGGGGGACCGTTCGCGGAAATTTCATTTTTACCGCAGCACAAACCGCAGCGTTTCCCCGTTCAGGGCCGCGCCGGACAGAGCGGGCCGCTCGCGCAGAAGGTTTCCCTCAAGAACCGCGGGAGCATCCGGATCAAAATCAAGCGAGGCCGCGAGCCACCGATAGGGAACCATCAGCACCGCTCCCCAGTATTCGCCCTGCAAATCCTCGCCGGAAATTTGATAGGCGGTGAGAACGCCCTCCCTCGGCGCGCCGTCAAGCAGAAGGGAAGCCTCGCCCGCGGCGCTCGCCGCCAGCTCGACGGTGTGCCCGGCGCGGGAAAAGACCGCTTTCACCGCCGCCTCCGGTGCGGGAGCCGTTTCAAACGACCAGATCCGGGTAAAAAACAGCTCGGGGGTACGGCCCGCCTGCGCCTGCGCGAAGATGCGGTCGTTGACCGGCACCGACGGCTCGCAGCGCAGCTTGATCACGCCGAGCGAATCAAAACAGGGCTCGCCCTGCATGACTGAAATCGGATAATCCATCTTGTCACCTCGTTTTTTGTTCCAACTGCTGTCTTCAGTATACCTGTTTGTCCCGCCGGACGCAAGAGGGCGGGCCGAAAGGGGAACGGGAATTCCCGCGTTCCTCCCGGGTCAAGCGCAAACCGGTTGAAAAATTCCTTTGCGGCGCAGCAAATCCCTTTCGTCCGGACACCGGAGAGGGAGAGGCGGTTCCCGTTGACAAAGGAGCCGCGCCGGGGTTACAATAACCTTATTCTAACCGCTTTTTACCGAGGAGAAACCAATGAGACAAAGATTTCGCGTGCTTTTGCCGCTTCTTCTGCTGCTCTGTGCCTTTGGCTGTCAAAAGGCTCCCGAACAGCAGGCGGATCCGCGCTGGCCGGTGACGGTGCGGGAGGCGGTGATCGAAAAAATTCCCCGGCGGGTGGTTACCCTCTCTCCAGCGGCGACCGACATGGTTGTGGAGCTCGGCTACGGCGGCAGGCTGGCCGGGGTCAGCGATTATTGCGAGACGCCCGGCGCACTGGGAGAGCCAAAACGCTGCGGAACCGCCCTGCTGCCCGACACCGGTGCGATTCTCGCCCTTTCGCCCGACCTTGTAATCGCTTCGGCCTCCCTCCCTCAGGAAACCGCCGGCGCCCTTTCCGAAGCGGGAATTCCGCTGCTGGTGATCCGCCGTGCCGACACCCTCGACGGGATTATCGGCAACTACCGCGCCATTGCCACCGCCATGCAGGGAGAGGAGCAGGGCGCGCGTGCCGCCGAACAGCTGGAATATTTCGCCAACGCGACCCTTTCCTATCTCAGCGAGACGGTTTCTCCGGCGCTGTCCGAGGGGACGAGCGCGGTCTATCTGCGGCAGATGCCGTTCGTGATCGCCACCGGCGATACCCTTGAGGGGAAATGGCTTTCCTCCCTCGGATTCGTGAACCAAGCCGAATCCTTCGCCGGATGGGACTACCCCCTTTCGGCGGAGCCGGACCTGAATCCCAACTATATCTTCTGCGATACGTCGATCTCCCTCGCGGACCTGCAGGGGAGCGATTATTACCGCCGGACTTCGGCGGTAACCAACCTGCGTGTTTATCCGCTCAACGGGCTGCTGCTCGAACGGCAGTCCCCCCGGATGTTTCTCGAATGGGAGGCGGTGATGGAGGCGGCTTTCCCCGAAGCGTTCGCCTCGTCGCAAAAGCCTTCGGTCGTTCTTCCGATGGAGCCGCCGCCCCCGCCGGAGCCTGAGGAAAAAAGCTGGTGGGAAAAGCTGTTCAACCGTTCTTAGGCGGCTCCCCGGCGGATTGGCGCGATACCGGCCTCGGGAGCGGAGAGCGACATGAATCCGCTCCCCCGCCGAAAGGAAAGCGGATTCCGCCGCCCCCGCGCCGGTTTTGACCGGACGGAAGAGCCACGTATATGCCCGCAGAAGATCATGGCACACACCCGGGAAGAGCCACGGTACATGCCCGCAAAAGATCATTGTTCATTGTGCCCGAACAGACTGATTGGGGCTTGGAAAATGAATCGCCCCGGCAAGGACCCTCCCTTTTCTGTTTCCGTGCGGCCGGCGGACCGCGCGTTTATGATATCCAAGGGAGCTTTCTTTCACGACCGGCAGCGGCCTTCTTTTGAACCGCCGTCCCGGCCGGTGGTTTTGCACTGCGAAAAGCCGCATGGGAATTATAAATTCCCATGCGGCTTTTCCATGAGGCAATGCAGCAAAATCACAATTTTGGACGCGGATGCGAGGCTCCGGACAAAAAGTCCGGAACACAAATCGATTCCAGACCCTTGTCCGCCGGCAGGGGATGCCGAAAGAGATTTTCCGCGCTCTTTGCGGACGGATTCCAGTCTGCGTAATCCGCAAAGGGCCGGCGGCGAGCCGAGGCCCTCACAAGGATGCCCGCACCCAAAGGGCACACGGGCCAGACAGGGGACGCGAAGGCGGCCTTTTACGGAAAAGGAGGAGCGGCGGTGCGAAAGCCTTCCGATTTTTCCAAAGAAAAATCGGAGCAAGCGATACAAAGCTTGCTCCGAAATGGTCGGAGTGGCGAGACTCGAACTCGCGGCCTCTTGGTCCCGAACCAAGCGCGCTACCAAACTGCGCTACACCCCGTAAGATTAAACAGCCTAATTACTATATCACACAGGACGCAAAAAAGTCAAGATACCGCGCCGCAAAATTGCGTACTTTTGCAGATTTTGCGTTCCCTGCGGCGTTTTCGCTTGCCAGCGCCGTCGGGCTCTGGTATGCTGAAGCCAGATAGAAGCTGAGGCGGGGAGGGGTTTTGTGGATCGTATGCGCGGCGCGGGCCTGAGCGGAACACAGCTCAAGGGGATCGCGCTCTGCTCCATGCTGGCGGATCACCTCGCGGCGCTGGTTCTGGCCTTCTGGATTCGGTCGGCCGGGCTGCCAAAAGAGAGCGGCTGGCATCTTTTCTATCGGATTCTGCGCGCGGCCGGAAGGCCCGCTTTTCCGATCTACGCTTTTCTGCTGGTGGAAGGCTTCCGGCACACCCGGGCTCCCCGGCGCTATCTCGCCCGGTTGACCGCCTTTGCACTCATCAGCGAAATCCCCTACGATCTGGCTTACCGGAACCGCCCCGCCGACCGGGCCGGTCAAAACATCTTTTTCACCCTTGCCATCGGGCTGGCGGTGCTCCTGCTGCTGGAACATTTCCGGGAGCGTCCGCTTTTGCGGGCGGCTTCCCTTGCGGGGGGATGCCTCGCCGCAATGCTGCTGCGCACCGAATACGATATGTTCGGGGTCCTGCTGATCACTGTGTTCCATCTGCTGCGGGAAGAGCCGCTCCGGCGCACGCTGGCCGTCGCTCCGCTTCTGATGTATGAGACATGGAACCTCTGGTGCGCCGGGCTGGCGGCACTGATTCCCATCGGATGGTACAACGGAGAACGCGGAAAAGCCCGCCGCCCTCTTTTTTTCTACTGGTTTTATCCGGTGCACCTTTTTCTGCTCTATCTGCTGCGGCGTTTGGTCCTGCGTCTGTGAAATCGAATGCATCATTGGTGACGGCGTCCGCTCATACCACATCCTTTTGGGCGCGGTTTTGATTTGGGACAGCCCCGGCGGGCAGAATCACCGGCCCTGCCGGCGGGAATGAAAATTCCCGGTTTCAAACCGCGGGCAAATGCTCATGTGCCATAAAGTAACACACAAGAATTTGATAGACAGCAGCCCATTATTCCGATATTGCCTTACGCACGCATCTTGTAACTTTTTCGTTAAGACTATTGACTCTGATACCTCGAAAGAGATATAATATAGTTGCTACTTAGCAAGCCTAAGTAGCGAAACTAAAGAGAGGCGACGATATGAATAACAAATATGTC
>JACRTB010000039.1 GCA_014385025.1 Yanshouia hominis
AAAATGCTGTATCCGGCGATGATGGATATTACAAAGAAATGGACCGGCAGACGCCAGGACTGAAGCATGATCCACGCTCAACTCGCAGTTTTCTTTTCCGACAGGACGCCGGATTGAGCAGTTGATCCTTGACACGCGGCATCTCTGCCGCTAATATGACGCCAAGGGAGCGGCCCCAGAAAGTGAACGGCTCCCTTGAGATAATTTGCTCTATTTGCACTGCATCTGTCCGTTTACACAAAACTTGGGATTGTCCCCTTGCACTCGCGCGGCAGCCCGTAAACAGGCGATTACTGTTCCAACGACAGTTTTTTATCATCGTAAAGTTATCGTTCGTTTCCCGCTTCGCTCGATGTTTGAAGTAAAAGCTTTTTTACTCTCCCCAGCAGAGCTGGGGGGTCTTACATCGCAAAAGCATATAACCGAAACCACGTGTTGAACGCGTGATATGCACCAGCCCTATAGGGCATATTGTCGGCCGTCATCTTTCAGGACGCACTGAAATTTCTTTCACTTGCAACACAGCCCGTTTCTTCCCTTCCCCTCTCCCGGCCCGTCCGCTCCGCCTGTCCGATGTGCCCGGTGCGTCCGAGCGGAGGGCGGCACCGCTGTCCCACAGCCTGCAAACAGGCGGATCCCCGTTCCAATGAAAACTTTCCCACACTGTAAGGCTGGTTGTCAGCGGCTTGCTTCGCTCAATGCTTGAAGTGAAAGCTTTTTACAGGGCGCCTCCACCGGCAGAGCCAGTGGTTTCCGTAACCAACAAAAAAGGGCCCTTCACAAAAATGTGAAAGGTCCTTTTCTTTGTTCAGGCGGCAGGATTACTCCTTCTCGTCGTCCTCTTCGCTTTCTTCTTCCTCGTCGTCGAAGTCGAACTCGAGGTGTTCGCCGCAGTTCGGGCAGTCCATTTCGCCCTCATCGACCATCCCCTCATCGAGGTAGATGCTGTCGCCGCAGCTCGGGCAGACGATTTCGTACAGGTCGCCGTCGCAGCAGTCGCAGTCGTCTTCATCCTCGTCGTCTTCCTCGTCCTCGTCGTAGACAATCTCTTCGAGGCCGTCGAGGTCTTCGTCGATCATATCGACCTGCTCGCCAAGCTCGCTGACAACCTCCTGCAGGTCAGAGACCTCAAACGCAATGTCGTCAAGCGCTTCAATCATCGCGTTGAACAGCTTGCCTTCCTTGCTGGAGGGGTCAATCTCCAAGCCGGCAGCCAGACCCTTGAGGTATGCGACTCTTTCGGTAACGGTCATAACAAAGTCCTCCTTTATCAAAACATCAAATATGGGAAACGCAGCATGGGTTTAGGCGCGCTCAAGATATTCGCCGGTACGGGTATCGACGCGGATCATTTCGCCCTCGTTGATGAAGAGCGGAACCTTGATCTCAGCGCCGGTCTCGAGGGTGGCGGGCTTGAGGGTATTGGTGGCGGTGTCACCCTTGAAGCCGGGGTCGGTCTTGGTCACCTGCAGCTCCAGGAAGGTGGGGGGTTCGACGCCGAACACGACGCCCTTATAGGAAAGGATCTTGCAGTCGATGTTCTCTTTGACAAATTTGAAGTTGTCGCTGAGCTTGTCGGCGTTGATCGGGATGTTCTCGTAGGTTTCGTTGTCCATGAAATAGTAGAGGTCGCCGTCGCTGTAAAGGTACTGCATGTCCTTGCGCTCGATGTAGGCGGTCGGGAACTTTTCAGTGGGGCTGAAGGTGCGCTCAACCACCGCGCCGGAGATGACGTTGCGGATCTTGGTGCGGACGAAGGCCGCGCCCTTTCCGGGCTTCACATGCTGGAATTCGATGATCTGAAAGACGTTGCCGTCCATATCAAAGGTCACGCCGTTGCGAAATTCACCTGCAGAAATCATAGGGTTGCTCCTCCTTGAGAATATTCTCTACATATACAATTTATGATAGCCGATAATCTGTGTTTTTGCAAGTACACAGGCGGAAGATTTGGTAAATTTTTTAAATTTCCGCTCTTTTTTGGCCCGCGCTCCATCCCCTAAAGCACAATCAGCTCTTTGGGACTGTGGGTGAGGTCCTCGCAGCCCGATTCGGTGACACAGACGATATCCTCAATCCGCACCCCGAACCTCCCCTCGAGGTAGACGCCGGGCTCGACACTCAGCACGTTCCCGGCTTCGGCGGTGTCCTTCGAAAGAGGAGAGAAATTGGGCGACTCATGGATTTCCAGCCCGAGGGAATGCCCGAGGGAATGCCCGAAGCAGCCGCGGCAGTCCGCCGCCTCCTCGATGACGCGGCGGGCGGCGGCATCGACCTCGCGGCAGGGAATTCCCGCGCGGACCGCGGCAAGCCCCGCCTGCTGCGCCCGCAGCACCGTGTCGTAAACCCGGCGCATTTCGTCGTCGGCATGGCCGATGGCGACGGTGCGGGTCATGTCGGAGCAGTAACCGTCCTTTTTTGCGCCGAAGTCAAGGGTAAAGAAATCTCCGGCCGCCAGCGGCTTGTCTGTCGGAACCCCATGCGGCATCGAGCTGTTCGCTCCCGATACGGCGATGGTGTCAAACGCCTCTCCCTCGCTGCCGAAATCCCGCATGATTCGAATCAGCTCGTTGGCAGCCTGACGCTCGGTGACGCCCGGCCGCAAAAAATTCAAAAGCTCGGAGAAGCTCCGGTCGGTGATCGCCTGCGCCGCGCGGATCGCATCCAGTTCGCCGGCTGTTTTGACCGCCCGCTGGCGGCGGATAGTCTCGTCGAGGACGGGCGAGGAGAGAAGCCGCATCCCCTGAAGTTCCTCCTGAAAGCGGGAAAAGTCGGCCACCGTCATCCGCTCGGTTTCCACGGCGAGGGATTTCACGCCGCGTGCGCCGAGCAGCTCCCGGAGCTGGTCGTAGAAACGCTCGCGCAGGACGACTCCGCAGCCCTGCGAAACCCGGCGTGCCCGCTCGATATAGCGAAAATCAACGAAAAGAACCGCATCGGTGCGGGTTACCAGCAACGCCCCGTCGGAGGAGGGCATTTTGGTATAGTATCGGCGGTTGACCGGCGAGATAATCAGCGCCGCATCGGCTTCCTGTGGAAAATTGCGCTGCAGGATCTCAATGGCTGAAAGGTTCATATCGGCTCATCCTTTCCCTTGGGCTGGAGAAAGCCCTCATAAATCTGCCGCATGGTCCGCGCATCCTCGGCCTGCGTTCCGGCCGATTCGCAGATGATGACCGGATGGCAGCCTTTTTGAGCGGTCAGCTCGGCGACCGGCTCAAAGTCGGGACCATAGCGGGTATCCGCGAAGGTGAGGTGGCATTTTTCACCGCCGTTTTCGGTATACTGGATTTTGGAGAAGTGGGCGTGATATTCCCTCAGGCGGGAGAGCCCCAGCCTGTTCTCAATCGCTTCGAAGACCGCCGCGTAATCGGCGAAGCTTCTGAGCCCGCCGAAGGTGCGGGCGTTGAGATGACCGAAATCGATGCAGGGGAGCATCCGCTCGTCGAGCGAGCAGAGGGTAAGCACCTCATCGACGGTGCCGAGCTGATTGACCTTGCCCATCACCTCCGGGCAGATCCGGACGCCGCCCAGTCCCTCGGCGTCGAGCGCATCGAGCGCCCACCGCATCGATTCCATGGCCAGAGCAAGCGCCTGTCCACGGGAAAGCTTGGCACAGGAGCCGGTATGCACCACAATGCGTTCTCCCCCCATCGCCTTGACCGCGCGCGCCGACTGAAGGATATAATCGACCGAGTTGCGGCGTTTCTCCTCCTCAAGCGACGAGAGGGAGATGTAATAGGGCGCGTGCAGGGAAAGCGCGATATCCCGTTCAGCCGCCAGCGCGCCAAGCCGTCCGGCGGCGTCGCTGCTGATCCGAACCCCGCGGCCGCACTGGTATTCAAAGGCATTGAGTCCGAACTGCGCGAGATATTCGGGAATCTGCTCCGTCTTTTTATAGCCCATCGTCGTGAAGCTTTCGGAGTTTCCGGCGGGGCCGAAGCGGGAGATGCGGTTCATTGCGGCTTCCTCCTTTCATAGGCGCGGAGAATCGGGCGTTCCAGACGGCGCTTGAGGCGGAAAAACCAGCCCGGCTCCGGCTCGATGGGATCGACCATCAGGCAAAAGACACCGGCCAGACGGGCCCCGATCACGTCGGTAAAGATCTGGTCGCCGACGGCGGCCGTCTCCCGCGGAGAGAGGTCCATATGGGCGCAGGCGCGCAAAAAGCCGCCGGGCAGCGGCTTTTTCCCGTCGGCCTCAAATGCAAGGCCGAGCATTCCGGCAAAAGGGGAAACCCGTTCGGGACGGTTGTTTGAGAGAATGATCAGGCGCAGCCCCGCCCCGCGGGCCTTTTCCAGCCACTCCAATACGCCGGGCGCGGGGTGGGGGTTGTCATGGGTGGTCAGGGTGTTATCCACGTCGAGAATGATTCCGCGGATTCCGCGCGCCGCAAGGGCGGCGGGGTCGATCTCGGTGATCCCGCGGCGGCGCTCATCGGGATAAAAAGGATTTTTCATCTTTGTTTTCCCCGCTTTTGGAGCGATTATTTCCACAGGCCGCTGGCAATCAGAAGATTGGCCAGAAAGTAGAAGAAAAAGAGCATCCCGGCTACCCCGCACAGGCAGGTATAGACCCGGTAGCGGTCCTCGCCCGACCTGCGGTCGGCGCGGGAGAGCAGAATAAATCCTGCAATGCTCAGCGCCAATAAAAGGGCGCTCATGGGAAGATTGATGACCATCATGGCAGTTTGCCTCCTGTATAAAAAATAAACCGGAATCAGTCGGCCGAACGCCAGCGCTTCGAGACGCCCTGAATCATGGAAACCATAACCAGCGCCACAAGACCGGCGGCAAAGCCGTTGTTATAAAGGTTGTATCCGCCGCACGGCGCGGCGGTCGCCAGCACCACGGCCGCGTGCAGCAGCCCGGCCAGCACACCGTAGTGCGCCCCGAACTGTCCCGAAATGGGGGCCAGGGCGGTGCCGAAGAGGGCGGCGAGCTGCATGCCGGGGTCGGTGTTCGAAGGAATCATGATGTGCGAGGCGATGAAGACGCCCACCATGACCGGAATGGTATTTTTGGGATGCTCCCCGGCCGCGCCGAAGCCGATCGAGGTGAGAATCGCGCCGACAACCGGCCCGTTGAGATCGCCGCCGATCAGCAGGATGTAGCCGAGCGACACCAGACCCATCGCGCCCATGTTGACCATCGCAGCGCCGACGCCGTCGGTGATGACGAAGTCGGTGGGAGCACGGCCCGAGTGACGCATGATCCGCAGGTATGCCAGTGGATTCCACCCGCAGAACCAGAGACCGGCGAGGGCGAGAGCGACGATCAGCAGGACCAGATAAAGGAGCACCGGGGCCGGAACCCCTTCCTGCCAGATCATCTGCGTTTCGATCGATCCGCCCATCGCCTGAATGCTGGAGGCGATGATCAGCGCCATCAATCCCCCCGCGAAGCCGTAGTTGAAGAGGGTGTAGCCCATGTGGGTCGAGAAGGAGTGCTCGGCGAGCGGGATAATCAGGTATCCAATCAGCGCGCCGCCGAGTAGGGCGACCGCCATCCGCACAACAAACGGGAAGGATCCGTGCAGCATGAGGTCGCTGACAATCGGTGCGAGGGTGGTCGAGAAGAGCGCCGCGTTGGTATAGCGGGCCATCGGGTGCCCCTTGATCCGGGAATAGAGCCAGACACCGAGAAAAAACGGCAGGATATTGACCGGGTTTTTGCCAAACAGAGCAAAGCCGCCCATCAGAAAAATCATCGCAATGGTGCTGCCGGTGTAGGGCGTTTTAATCCAGAGGGTCAGCGCAATGGAGATCAGAGTGACCAGCCCGGCGTTGACAAAGGCTGCGCCGATCGATCCGATCACAAAGTAATCGGTCAGCAGAATGTCCTCGCAGAGGATGTACTCCCGCAGGCCGATCAGGATATTGCGGGGACTTTCACAGGCAAAGCCCATCGCGATCAGGGAGATTCCGAACGCGACGCACATGTATTTTGAGATGGCGGCGTTGTTGGGCGGGGGTGCGATGGCGCGGCGTGTTGACATGGGCACTCCTTTCGGGAAGACCGGTTTGATCGGACGGCAAAGGCGCGCGATGCCGCCGGTTCTTCGGGCATGGCGGCTGCTTCGGTCGCGCGGCACGGGGAAGACCATACTTTTCTATTATAACGGATGGCGGGGCGGAGAGCATCCCCTTTTCAGAAATTTTTATTTTTGTTCATATTCCCGGAGGCTTCTTCCGGCCTTTGCCTTGCGAAATACAATGGAATCGACTATAATGACAAAAACGGAAAACGTGAAGTGGAGGAACCCGTCCGATGCGTATCAGAAGAAAGCGGTGGGCGCGCCCCGAACTCGCCGTCTGCCCATTTTTTGCGGCCCGTCCCGAAGAACTCAAGGGCCGGTGGAACGGGGCGTTCGTCCGGCCCGGCCCGATCACCCTCGAACTCGGCTGCGGGAAAGGCGGATTTATCGCACAGGCCGCGTTTGAGAGCCCGGAGAAAAATTTCCTCGGGGTCGATCTCAAGAGCGAGGTCCTCGGCCTTGCCAAACGCAACGCCGAGCGGGTCTTTGCCGCGGGAGGCCGTCCGGTCGATAATCTGCTGCTCACCGCGCAGAATATCGAGTGGATCACCAACATTCTGTGCGCGGAGGATGAAATCGAGCGCGTTTACATCAATTTCTGCAACCCATGGCCGAAAAAGCGCGATGGCAAGCACCGGCTGACCCATCCCCGCCAGCTGGTGCAGTATCTCACCTTTCTCCGGCCGGGCCGCCTGCTGACCCTCAAAACAGACGACGACGAGCTTTATGAGGCGAGTCTCGGATATTTTGAGGAATGCGGCTTCACGATCCTTGAGCGAATCGGGTCGCTGCCTGAAGGCCATCCCGCTTCCCGCATCATGACCGAGCATGAGCGGATGTTCCGCGGAATGGGGCTGCCGATTCACTACATCGCCGTCACACCAAAGGAGGCAACACCATGAAACAGCCGATGATCCTCGTCACCGCCGGATATCAGATTGCCAAAAACGGCACCCGCCAGCGTTATCTGTACCAAAATTATGCCGACGGCATCCGTGGGGCGGGAGGCTTTCCGCTGCTGCCGCTCGACGGCGGAGACTTTGCCGCTGAAAGCGCCCGGATGTGCGACGGCCTGCTGCTCACAGGCGGTCCCGATATCGAGCCGGTCCGCTATCATCAGGAAACGGACCCGCTCTGCGGTCCGCTCGATCTGGAACGCGACGCTGAGGAATGGGCGCTGCTCGACGCCTTTGTCAAGGCGGGCAAGCCGGTCTTCGGCATCTGCCGGGGCCTGCAGGTGATCAATGCCTTCTTCGGCGGAACACTCTATCAGGACCTGCTCAGCCGGCTCGGCGTGCAGCACGGCGGCGGGGTGATTCATCCCCTTGCCATTGAGGAGGGTTCGTTCCTCTTCCCGCTCTATGGGCGGGAATCGGTCAGCAACAGCTACCACCACCAGTCGGTTGACCGGGTGGCGGAGGGCTTTGCCGTCGCCGCCCGCAGCGGGGAAATCGTCGAGGCAATCGAGCACCGAAGCATGCCGGTCGCGGCGGTGCAGTACCACCCTGAACGGATGACCGGCCGGGAACGCTTTGCGGAGCATGGCCCCGACACCGCGCCGTTGTTTGCGTGGTTTGTGCGGCAATGCATGGGCGAAAAAAGAGATGAAGGAAAAATTGCACAAAGCTTATAGGATGCAATTTTGCTTTCTTACCACTATACAATGATATGAAAATGTGTTATCATGTGCACGAAACAGGCCAAATCAACGACCGAGAGTGAGGAGACGATTTCATGAAAGCGTATCAGGAGATGAACCGCGGGGAACTGACCGCCGAGCGCGCGGCGCTTCAGCAGGAGTTTGACGGCTATAAGGCCAAGGGGCTGAAACTCAATATGGCGCGCGGCAAGCCGGGCGCCGACCAGCTTGCCCTTTCGATGCCGATGCTCGACGCGCTCAATTCAGGGTCCGACTGCAAGGACGAGGGGATCGACTGCCGCAATTACGGCGAGCTGACCGGAATTCCCTCTGCCAAAAAGTTGTTTGGAGAGGTCATGGGGGTTTCCGCCGACGAGATCATCATCGGAGGTTCGTCCTCGCTGACTATGATGTACGACTGTATGTCCCGCGCCATGCTCAAGGGAGTCCTCGGCTCCGAAAAACCCTGGGGCAAATACGACAAGGTCAAATTTCTCTGCCCGGTGCCCGGCTACGACCGGCATTTCACCATCTGCGAGTTCCTCGGCATCGAGATGATCAATATCCCGCTGACCGAGTGGGGCCCCGACATGGACCTGATCGAGAAGCTGGTGGCCGATGACGAGACGGTCAAGGGCATGTGGTGCGTGCCGAAGTATACCAACCCGCTGGGCGGCACCTACTCCGACGAGGCGGTTCGCCGCATCGCGGCACTCAAACCCGCGGCGAAGGACTTCCGTATCTTCTGGGATAACGCCTATGCTGTCCACCATGTCTATAAGGATACCCGCCTGCTCAATATCCTCGATGAGTGCAAGAAGGCCGGAAATCCCAACATGGTCTACATGTTCGGCTCCACCTCCAAGATCACCTTCCCGGGCGCGGGCGTCGGCTATATGGCGATGTCGAAGGAAAACGTCGAGTTCACCGCGAAGCAGCTCAACGCCCAGGCGATCAGCTGGGATAAGCTCAACATGCTGCGCCATGTCCGTTATTTTAAGAATGCCGACGGACTGCGTGCCCAGATGGACAAACACGCCGCGCTGCTGCGCCCGAAATTTGACGCGGTGCTGAAGGCTCTCGACTCCGAGCTGGCGGGCCGCGGCGCCGGACGCTGGGTGAAGCCGGACGGCGGCTATTTCGTCACCTATATTGCCGAAAACGGCTGCGCCAAGCGGATTGTCTCCCTCTGCAAGGAGGCGGGGGTTGTGATGACCAATGCAGGCGCCACCCACCCCTACGGCAAGGACCCCGATGACTGCTATATCCGCATCGCCCCAAGCTTCCCGACCCCCGAGGAGCTTTCACTCGCAATGCAGATCTTCTGCGTCAGCGTCCGTCTCGCCACCGTTGAGAAGCTGCTCGGCGCCTAAGCGATCGTATCGAAAAGCGGTCGGCCATCCCCGGTTTTCGGGGATGGCCTTTTGGTATGTCGAAAACCACTCGCTAGGCGAGTGGTTTTCGACATACCAAAAGGCACAGGGGCGGCTGCCGGCCGCCCCTGTGCATAAAAAGCAACGCTCCGGAAAGACACTGGCTCCTTGCTTGAGCGAAAGGCTCCCGGAGTTCCGGCCTTTTGTTCAATCCTTTTCAGGCAGCTCCAAAAATTCGGTGTAGCCTTCCTTTTCAAGGGTTTCCTTCTGATGACGGACGTTCTTGGCGCGGTAGACAATCAGCGCGGTTTCTCCGCCGGCCCGAAGCCGGGCCGCCCTTTGAAGCGCGCCGAGCAGTTCCTCGCGGCCGATCTTTTTGTCAATCAGCAGGGCGGTGCGCTTTTTCTGGTCGGGAATCCGGTAGCCGCGCTCCTTCAAAAGGGTGATAATCCGTTCGAAGCCGATCGAGAAGCCGCAGGCGGGCACCTTGGCGTTGGTGTACTTGCCGATCATTTCGTCATAGCGGCCACCGCCCGCCACAGAAGAGCCGAAATCGGACAGCTCGATCTCAAAAATCGGTCCGGTATAATAGGACATTCCGCGCACAAGGGTGGGATCAAAAACGATCTGCATCTCTCCCACCGCCGTTGCCCGGGCACAGTTGATGATATATTCGAGATCGGAGAGCACCGCCGGGTCGAGGAAACCGTCGAGCCTGTCCGCGCAGAATTCGGTGCAGCTCATTCCCTTGCCGAGGTTTTCGAAAAACGCGCAGTAGCGCTCGACCGAAGAAGAATCATATCCGGCCCCAAGCAGCTCCGCCTTCACCCCGTCAAGCCCGATCTTGTCGATCTTGTCGAGGATGATGAAGATGTCGTCGTAATTTTCCTCGGCGAAGCCGCAGCAGGCAGCCATTGCCTTTAGGATGCGGCGGTCGTTGACCTTGACCTTGAAATTGGAAAATTCAAGCTGGGCGAGCATCGAGGCGGTGGCGGAGATCAGCTCGATTTCCGCGAGGAAAGAGCCCTCTCCGAGGATATCGATGTCGCACTGTGTGAACTGGCGGAACCGTCCGCGCTGCGGCCGGTCGGCGCGCCAGACATTGCCGATCTGCATCGCCTTGAAGGGGGTCGGAAGCTGCGCCATGTTATTGGCATAGAAGCGGGAAAGCGGAACGGTCAGGTCATAGCGCAGGCCGCAGTCGCAGAGCTCGTCGGCGCCGTCGGCCTTTGCAAGCTTTTCACCGCGCTTGAGGATTTTAAAGATCAGCTTTTCGTTTTCACCGCCCTGCTTGCTGGTCAGGTTTTCGATGTGCTCGATGGCGGGGGTCTCGATCAGCGAAAAGCCATAGCTGCCATAGGTGGCCTTGATTTTACCCAGCAGGTATTCGCGCAGCTGCATGTCGGCGGGGAGCTGCTCGGGCATCCCCTTCATCGGGGTTTTGATATACTGCATGTTCGTCCTCCTTCGGAATGGGCCGCGCGGAGAGATAGCGCGGCGATATGAGGCTATTATAACATAAGAGGCAGGGGAACGGCAGAGAAATCGCAAAAAATTTCCGCGGAAGCTCCGGGTATCCCCCTCTCCCTCCAAAAGAGATTTTTGGTTTTTTCGACGCGTGCAAACGAAAAAGCAGGACGGATGAACACAAAAGCGACAAATTTCCCTTCGATTCTTGCGCTCGCAGTCATAATGCGCTATAATTTTATTACCGAATCCCTTGAATGGGTACGCCGAAACTGAATTGCGTTAGGAGGATTTACATGGGAAAGTTTGTCATCAAAACAACAAAAGCCGGTGTGAAATTTGACCTCAAGGCAGGAAATGGCGAGGTGATCGCGACTTCTGAGGTTTACACCACCGAGGCCGCATGCCGCAGTGGAATCGCCAGCGTGCAGAAAGCGGCGCCCGCCGCGGCGGTAGAGGACCAGACGGCGGAGAACTTTGAGGCACAGAAGCATCCAAAGTTTGAAGTTTACACCGATAAGGCCGGCGAGTACCGTTTCCGTTTGAAGGCAAGCAACGGGCAGATCATCGCGGTGGGCGAGGGCTACAAGGCGAAGGTCGGCTGCCTGAACGGAATTGAATCGGTAAAGAAAAACGCCCCCGACGCTTCGATTGTCGAAGCCGACGAATAAGGACAGCCGGAGGAATCAGACAGTGGATTTACAGGAACAGATTAAAAAACTGCTGAACCGGATCGGTGAGGATGATTCCCTGCGGAGCCTTTTTCAGAAGGACCCGGTTGCGGCCGCAGAGAAGGTGCTGGGAATCGATCTGCCCGATGATCTGATGGAAAAGATCATCGATGGAGTCAAAGCGAAGCTGTCGCTGGATCAGGCGGCCGGACTTTTTTCCGCCGCAAAAGGGAGCGTCCCGAATTCTGTGTAAACGGACAGATGCAGTGCAAATAGAGCAAATTATCTCAAGGGAGCCGTTCGCTTTCGGGGACCGCTCCCTTGGCGTCATATTAGCGGCAGAGATGCCGCATGTCAAGGATCAACCGCTCAATCCGGCATCATTTTGGCCGCACACATTTAGCCAGATGTTTTTTGTCAGTTGTTTTCTTTTCCAAGGGTCATGCATTTGGCGGCAGTATCGCCGGTTTTCAGATAGGTGTAGCCCGGCATTTCAAACAGGATCGGTTTGAAACTGCCGTAATCAATTTTTTCGGAGGCGTTCAAGATGCTTTCCTCTGCGTAGGTGTGGTCAATTTTCAAAATGAAATTGTCAAACTCCTTTGTTTCATAGATGTCCTCTACGGTACATTCCATAGACAGCTTTGCTTCCTCTATGACCGGGGCACCGTTCTGCCCGGGGCTGTAATCGAACACCTCTGATTTGTCGGTCTTGCTGCCGCTGTTACAGCCCACATAATCTGCCTTCTGAAGTAGAATTTCGTCCACCACATTGACCGACAAGACCCCGGTTTCCCGAATCCCCCGATTGGTATAGTGAGGCTTTGCAAGGCTGACCATGATGTGATCGTGCCCCATGATGCCCACATGACCAACCAGCACCCAGTTGGGTTTGCCGTTTACCATGGCGCCGACCACTACCAGCGGGGTAGGGTACAGTGCCAAGATGCTGCCTAAGTCTTTTTTCATACCTGTTTTCCTCCTGTTCTTATCGTTGGGCCGCTTTCTTCATCTCATAGCGCAGATAGTCCAGCCGGCCCAGCTGCTTTTCTTTGAAATGGATTTCGTCCAAGGTACCATTCCTTTTTTCGTTGAGCATTCGCATACGCTCCTGTTGCGTGGACTCGCCGGCGAGAAGCAGCTTCATATATGTCTCGACTTCCTCTTTTTCGAAGCCAATATCATGGAGCGTCATAATCATACTCAGCCGTTTTATATCTTCTTCATCGTACTGCCATGCTCCCATCACCTTTCTTACCGCATCGCACAGCCCCCAGCTTTCATATTCATTCAATATCTTGATGGGGATGTTATACCGCTCACTTGCTTCCTGAACTGTCATTTTATGCTCCTTTCCAATGTAATTAAAAAATATAGGTGCTCCTCTTGGGAACACCTATATAGTAATTTAAATATTGTGATATGTAAAATGCTTATATTTAATTTCCAGATATAGACTTTATGTATGACGTTGTGTGTTCGATAAAGGCTATTGTTGTGGAAGAAAGTATCTGATTCTTTTTCCATGTAAGAACTGTGGGCGTTTCAACGCTTGGAGATAACGGAACGAATTTAAGTCCCGGATAGTTACAATCCAATTCAATTCCCAATACGGCTCCAATTTGTTCCTGTGCCAGAATTGCTTCATTGTAGAGCAAATTGCCGCTTGCGATAACCTCGACCTGATCATAATATTCGCCGAACCATTTTCTGATTTCGGGGTACATTTTCTCACTTCTTGCCGAAATAAGCTGCTGATTCTGCAAATCGGTTGCCTGAATGGTCTCCTTTTGTGAGAGCTCCGATAATTCGGACACAAGAATCCCCCATTTTTCTTTTGCAGGCATGGAAATATATTCGTATTTACTGATATCAATCGGCTCCATCATCAGTCCAAAATCGAGAATTCCCCGCTCAATGCGTTCTTTTATATTCTCCGAGTTACCACTGTAAATCTGATACCGAACCAGTGGATGCTTTTCTCGAAAGGAGGCAATCATTTTAGACAGGTATCTGGTGCTGCGGAATTCGCCGCTGCCAATGGATATTTCACCGGTCAACTGTACATCTCCACGCTGAAAGTCTTGCTTTGTCTTTTCTGCAAGGGAAACGAGTTCTTGCGCTCTTCGTTTTAGAAGCATACCATCTTCGGTCAAAATAATATTATGATTGCTTCGAATAAATAATTTTACGCCTAACTCCTCCTCCAACTGCATAATGGAGCGTGAAAGAGTAGGCTGTGTTAAATGAAGCAGATTGGCAGCTTTTGTTATGTTTTCTTCTCTTGCTACCATCAAGAAGTATTGCAATGAACGGAATTCCATATCTGGTTTCATTCCTTTCCCCCAATTGTTTTCATTATGTATTATATCATGTTTATATATAATTTGATATATCTAACCGACAGATATGCATAATATAAACAAATTGAAAATTGGAAGACTCTCAATCTTTTCTTTCTGCTGGTATCCCTCTTAAAGCAGGGAGTCCAATGGACTTTGATTCATTATAAGTGATAAAAGGGCGGCGCGAATCAAATCGCACCGCCCCCATAGACCAACCAAATTATGCTACCCGTTGACCCCCGCCAAAGTGCTGGGGCGGCAGAACACTGTCGGCCGCAGCCACATTGTTGGCAAAGGTGTTGGGAGCGCCCTGTGCCGTCGGCTGCATCGGCTGCTGGTTCGGGACTCCCTGCTGAACGGGGTACTGTGGGCCGGGATAGCCCGCCGGGGCCTGCTGAACCGGAGGCTGCTGGACTGGGGCAGCGGTAACCTGCTGCGGATAGCCCTGCATCTGCCCGGGCACGTATCCAACGGGCGGCTGCGGGACAGGCTGGGCCTGCATCCGCACCGGCGCCTGCTGCGGATAACCATTTGTAGGTTGTGTGTAACCGGCGTCAGCCAGATACGCCTCGCTGTCCCCGAAAGCTTCGCACACATCCACAGGCGCACCGCCCAGAGCCTCGCCGTCGCAGATCTTCTGGACCGCTTCCAATCCACATGCAATTCTCCTGCCTCTTTTCTTATTAAAGGGGTAAAGATTGATGCAGACCCGGGCATAGCAGCCGGAGTAGACCTCGCTCTCGTCGTAGATATCGTTGCGGGCGATATCCACGATCCGGGGCTTTCTGGTAGAAGTGGCGTTGAGAAACCAATGCCCCTTGTACTCCTCACCCTTTTCCAGGTATTCCGTATCGCCGTCGCGCAGCGGCCATTTAAAATTGGAGGAGATATTCATCCCCCACAACCCTTTCCTCTGTCTCGCCTGCACCGCATAATTCAGCGCGAGGTTGAACTTGTCAATGGTCGCCTGATCACCTTTAGGGATCAGGACACAGACGCGGTATTTCTCATTTTTTTCGTTTTTTCGTTTTTCTCATTTTCCTCGTCCTTTTTCGTCTTCTCATCCTTAATATCCTCATCGTCGTTCTCAGAGGATCGGGGCGTCCAAAGGAAGGCATAGGTCAAACGGGCCTTGCCGGTGGTGAAACGGGTCATAACGGGATTGTTTGTTTTCGCCATAATCTGTTACCTCTTTCTTTCAAAAAATAAAAAGGCACTCATACGTTTCAAACGTACAAATGCCTCGTCAAAACTTTGGTTATTCCTCGTCATCCAGAGCATAAAGGTCGATCACCTGATCCAATGTATCCGATGACGGGCCGGGTGGAACTGGTTGTGCCACAGGCTCAGCGGGCGCAGGTGCTTCCCTCAAACGCTCCTTCTTTTGCAGATTCTCCCGGATCGGACTTTTCGGCTGAAAGCTGTGGTAGGAGCCTTTACGGATCTCCTCCAGCTCCCGGTAATCCGCCCCATAGGGGTGCAGGCGCATGTATTCCTCCACCGCCGCTACAATCAGGGCTGTCCGGTATTTCGCCTTCACTGGCTCCAGATAGGCGGAAACCTGCTGGTGCCGCCGGTTACGGGGATTGAACCGGATATGAAGATCCTGCTTCATCGCCTCAGCTCACCCTGCCTTCCGGCTTCTGCTCCTCCCGCAGCATCATCCGCTGTGCGATCACCTCGCAGCCCATCGCCGTCGCACGGATCTCCGGCAGAAAGTCCAGCACTGCAAAGGAAGCAAACTGCTTCCATGCGTCCCGCACAAACTTTGCCCCGCCGCCCTGCACAAGGGTATAGGCTGTGGAGAAGGGCAGGCCCTTTTCCCGCAGCTCCATCAGCAGCCGGTTGGCGTAGTGATCGATGTGCTCCCGGATGATCCCCGCGCTGGTTTCATCCATGCGGATGTTCTCCCCGTTGAGATAGAGGTTCACCGCCTCCTCCGGGACGTCTGCGCCGGTTTTGGCTTTGATGTCCCTGCGGATGCTGTTATAGGTCCAGATGATTCCTTTGGCGGGGTGCTCATCCTCAAAGGGTTGGGGAACGCCGTACTGGAGCACCACCGGATCGACGGTGCCGCCGCCGATATCCACCAGCACAGCCATGCCTTCCTTTGCCAGCGCCGCCATCGGGCTGCGGCAGGCAATCTCAAGGCCCTGACCGTCCATCCGTTCGGTCTGCACATTGGCATAGAGCGCCGAAACGCCCTGGGGGCAGACATAGACGCGGACGATATTTACCCGGTACCGCTGCCCGTTGTAAAGGAACTCCATCTGCCTGCGGAAGAACTGTTTGAGACCTGTGCGCATCGCCTTGTTGTTCATATAAGCGGGAGGCAGGGCCGTCGCCAGATAGATCTCATAGCTGCCGGGCCCCAGGCCGTTTGCATGCAGTTCCCGGGCGACTGCAAACTGGGTCAGGATCAAAAAGTCGTCGTTCATCGAAGCCTTGTCATCCCTCTGTGCCACCCGCTTGCCGCCCAAGGCGTAATATCTGCCGTTATACCGCAGAGTGTGGCTGTAGTTGTTCCCATCTCCCGCAAGCTCCACATAGGCCGAGGGAAAACACAGATGCTCGGTTTTGATGTTGTAATTGCCGAGATCCACACCTAAAATCATTTTTCCATTGTGCCGGATCATACCTGCAAACCTCCTTTACGCGGCGCTGCCAAAGAGGGACAATTGGCTGACTGGCGCGTCTGCGGGCTTCGTCGGAACGCTATCCTTCTTAACCGCAGAAGGCGCAGCTTTTTTCTCCTTGCCGGCGCCGCTGTTTTTTGCATTGCCCTTCCCAGCGCCGCTTTTGGCCGGGGTGCGGGCGGTCAAATCGGTGGGCTCCACCCGGTCGCCTCCGTAATAATAGGCCTTCGCCCACTCATATACCTCTTGGTCGCTGATGGCGAGCCCCATAACAGAGGCAGTCAGGCCGTGTATATTGGTTCTGCTCAGTTCGGTCATCTCTTTCGCTGTTTTGGCTTCCGCCTGCTTTTGTGCCACCTTTTGCGCCTGTTCGGTCACATAGCGGATGCAGCGGGGAAGAGTCTTTTTCCCTTCCAGCAGGATATCGGCCAGCTCCGGGTCATACTCGCAAAGCTCTTTGGTGTAGTCGGTCAACGCCCGGATCAGCGATTGGCGCGTCAATTCCTCACAGAGCTGGTCCAACTGGGGCATGACCTGCCCGATGGATGGGGAGAGGTATTCTGTCATAATGTATCAAGCTCCCTTCGCAGCATATTGTTATAGTGATAGGTAATGTCTACTGAATATATCCAAAGCCCTTGTGGTGCAAGACTTTGTAGCTAATTGGCAGTATAATAAGTGTAAGGGAAAAGGGTCCAAAGGGACAAAAAGCTTGCACAGGTGGTGATTGGCATGTACAAATACAGCAACGTGCAAATCAGTTTAGCGGATTTTAAGCAGCCGGTGGGGATGAACCTGAAAGAGAGCAACCGTTGGGTGAAGAAAGCACAAACGATCCCCTGGCCGGAAATCGAGAAGCGCTATGCCGCGCTGTTCACCAATCGCAAGGGAAATGTGGCCAAGCCTCTGCGGCTGGCACCGGGCGCATGTATCATCCAGGCGGAGTATGGTTATACGGATGAAGAAACGGATCTGCAGCTCCAGGAGAATCCCTACCTACAGTACTTCTGCGGCTATCCAGGCTATGATGATGAGCATCTGCCCTTCGATCCGTCAACCATGGTATACTTCCGCAAGCGTCTGACGCCGGAGGTACTGGGCGAGATCAATGAGATGATTCTTAACACAGTTCGTCAACCGGACAAGCAGGATGATGGCGGAGATGATCCCGGAAGGGGCGGCAACAGTGGTACCATGATCGTGGATGCAACCTGTGCGCCTTCCAACATTCGGTACCCACAGGATGCGTCTTTGCTGAATGAGGCTCGTGAAAACACGGAAAAGCTTCTGGATGTCCTTCATGTGGATAGCTTTCGAGTGGGAATATTCAATCGTTCCCACTTACGGCTGCTCTCTGCCGACTTTACCGAGCTTCTGACGTTGAGGCCATTGTGAGCCGCGCCAGTCGGAGTATCAGTGCGGGCATTTCAGGGCGTTACTCCTTCATTCTACCCATCGGGTTACCAGTTCTCCTAATCAGAACTCAGTGTTCTTTTATTAGTGCCTGACCTTTTCAGTCAGGAACGCGTCGCACCGAAATCCCAAATAAACGAGGAAAACACCTCCTTTCAGACAATAAAAAAGCGCTGCATTTCTGCAGCACCTGTGTCTTTTTTCTGTTTTATAGGGTCTGAGATAAGCCCTGGTCCGGTTCCAACAGTTCGTTGATCCGCTGTTCACCGTTGAGAATAAAGCGGCAGACCGCCTCTTCGTCCACCTGAATCGGGACAGCTTCGATACACTCCATCACCAGCTGTTCCGTGAGTTCCGGCAGAGGAAATTCCTCAAAAATACGCTTTGCCTCCGGCACATCATTAAGGAACTCCACAAAAAGCTGAATCAGCATATCGTTGGTACGCTCCACCTTTGGATATCCTCTGGCGATGAGGGCGATGTTGTGGTCGAAGAGTGGAGCCAAGGACAGGATCTCTCCGGTCTCCACATCCCGCAGCACTCCATAGTTTTGCGTGTGCCGGTCCATATTGAAGCAGATGGCGTCCAGCCAAACCATGCCCACATATTGCTCCGCCGCTTTTTTATTCAGCGTCCACAGTGCATGGAAGTTATCCGCATAGTCCTCGTTGTCCAGCATGATTCCGGCCGCCGGTTCAAAGTTGACCGATGAACCATTGGTGAAATCCTCGCTGCAGACATAACTGCCATCCCACTCATAGGAGGCCATTTCCAAGCCCATTCGTCTGCCGAAAACGCAGACGAACAATTCCGAGAAGTTCTCCAAATCGTTTCCGCTTTTCAGCATCTGCCAGTGGCCGTCTTTTCTGCTCCAGCACTTCTCAAAGCTGCCGGTATTGGTCAGCTCCGGTGTCCGGCTGTAGGGCTGGTTGAAGCTGTTGGGATCGCCTCGCAGTGCCAGCTTATCAAAGAGATTTTCGGAGAACCGAACCTCGTCATAACTGATATCTGAACCTTCTTCACGGAACCAATAGGTGTCAGTGATGGTGGCGGCGTGGACGCGAAGCACAGTGGCAAGGTCATCTGCCGCAGAGATTCGAAGAGCCTTTTTCAGCAGACGGGAGTTGGTTCGATGGGAGTCGATAGCACGACTCTCCAACCATCCAGTCAGGTCTTTGGTTTTCAGGAGATAGAGGGGTAGACGCTGTGCATCAAAATCGGTGATCAAACCATTCTCCACACGCGCGATTTCCCGTTCACGAGACATAATATAACCATTTAAGGACATTGTCCTCCACCTCCTTTATTTCATTATAGTATACCATTTTGGCTTTGATAAATCAATCGAAAGCAGTCTGGAATCGTGTCGTTTCTGTAGGATTACAATACATATTGGACAGATGAATAAAAAAGGATGAAGGATAGGGCCCGATCGGTTAAAGTTGAAGTTGCGCACAACAACTCAACGAGAGGGGGCCATATCCTTCATGAGCAAGAGTATAACACAGGACATGGCATATCGGCAATCCCTGATGAAATACGCGGAGAAATACGGCGTGAGCCGAGACAGCCGAAAATACAACAAGAGCCGGTCTTATATCTGCTTCTGGAAAACCCGCTGGGATGGAACGGCGGTCTCTTTGGCCTGCCGGTCCAGACGGCCTCACAGCCATCCCAACCAGCACACAGAGGCGGAGCTGAAGCTGATCCGGGATATGCGCCGCCGCAATCCAAACCTTGGTATGGTGGAGCTGTGGCACCGGCTGCGGCAGCGTGGTTATACCCGCCGCCCGGAGAGCCTGTTCCGGATCATGCGCAAGCAGGGGCTTTTCCCTCCGGCCGGCAAGAAAGAGATCTACCGTCCTAAGCCCTATGAGCAGATGACCTATCCCGGCCAGAGGGTTCAGGTGGATGTGAAAGTCGTCCCTCTGCGCTGCATTGCAGAGCCGGAACTGCGTTTGTTCCAGTACACCGCCATTGATGAATTTACCCGTTTGCGCTTTCTGGCCCTCTATCCCGAGCAGTCCACCTATTCTTCTGCCGACTTCTTGAAGAAGCTGTTCAAGTGGTACTCCCACCGGGGTATCCGCGTGGAGTGCGTCCAGACTGACAATGGCTTTGAGTTCACCAACCGTTTTTCCAACAGCAGGCGTGACCTGCCTACCCTTTTTGAAAAGACTGCCGGGGATCTGGGTATCCGATACAGGCTCATCCGTCCTTACACGCCCAGACACAACGGCAAGGTAGAGCGCAGCCACAGAGAGGACCAGAAACGCTTTTACTCCTGCCACAGTTTTTTCTCACTGAACGACTTCGCCAAGCAGCTCGCTGTCCACAACCGCCGCTCAAACAACTTCCCTATGAGGCCCCTCGGCTGGCTTTCTCCCTCTGAGTTTTCTGTCCAATATGTTTGACAAGCCTACATGATGAAATATGCGGAGAAATATGGCGTGAGCCGGGCCAGCAGGAAGTATAACAAGAGCCGGTCGTATATCTACTTCTGGAAAGCCCGTTGGGATGGAACAGCGGCCTCTTTGGCCTGCCGGTCCAGACGGCCTCACAGCCATCCCAACCAGCATACCGAGGAAGAGCTGAAGCTGATCCGGGATATGCGCCGCCGCAACCCCAACATGGGTATGGTGGAACTGTGGCACCGTCTGCGCAAGCGGGGCTATACCCGACGCCCGGAGAGCCTGTTCCGGGTCATGCGC
>JACRTB010000040.1 GCA_014385025.1 Yanshouia hominis
CATTTCTACCGCAACGTATTCTCCGTTACCCCGCGTTCCAAAGTGAAGCTGGTCGCCAAGATGCTCAAGGCCATCCACGCCCAGGAGAGCAAGAAGGCTGCCCGTGAGAAAGCGAAAGCCGTGGTGGAGCAGCTGCACTCTATGAAGCTGAAAGAGGCCGCAAAGAAGGTGGAGGACGGCATTGAGGAGACGCTGACCTACTGCAAGTTCCCTTTCGAGCACTGGACCCGCATCCGGACCAACAACGTTATTGAGCGGCTCAACCGGGAGATCCGCCGCCGAACCCGAGTGGTGGGCACCTTCCCGGATGGCAACTCCGCCCTCATGCTGGTCTGTGCCCGCCTGCGCTATGTGGCCGGCACCCAGTGGGGCAATAAAAAGTACATGAACATGAAGCACCTGGAGGCTGCCCTGGAGGACGCCTCTGTTGCCGACTGATTTCATTTTCACGAGATCTGCAGATTAATTTGCGCATAAACCAAGGAGAGATTTTTTTGGAAAAAGAGATTGACAAAACAGGGAAGTTACCGTATAATGTATAAGTGCCTTTCGGGAAATCTTTAATTTGCTAAAATTTTAATGGAGAAGTCGCCTAGTTTGGTCGAGGGCGCGCGACTGGAAATCGCGTAGGCGTCAAAAACGTCTCAAGGGTTCGAATCCCTTCTTCTCCGCCAACTCAGAAGCACCCCGTCCCGCACAGTTTTCCGCTTTTGCGAAAAACTGTGCGGGACGGGGTGCTTTTTCGTTTTGGGGCGAACCCGCTGCGTTAGGCTCCTCCTCGAAAACGCTGCCTGCGGGCGGCGGGACAGGGCCGCATGCGAAAATACCTTCTTTGCCGTATGGAATCATCTGAGAACGTTAATATTGATACGGTGTGTATCAATATTAGCGTTTTTCCTTTTTAGGAAAAAGGTCTGTAAACCCGGTGGTTTTCGTACTTTTCTATGCTTGCTGAACATCGCTAATTCTCATTGAAGCGGCCCAATTCTTTTGACTGAAATTAGCGCAAAGAGCAAAAAAATGAGGCTACATTCGCCAGTGTAAACCGTATTCTTTCATCCTATATATTTCAAGGATGAGGGATTGCTTTCGTAATCTAACAACTTTCCTTCTATTGACAGCATAAAAAACGTGAGTATAATATAAGTCAATTAATTGACTTATTGAAAGGCGGTGCCCATGACCAAGGAAGATCGTAGGAACGCGTTTTTGTATTGTAGGTTTCGTGATGAGCAGTTCGCACTTTACGATGAATATGCCAAAAATAACGGCATCCTGATGAAAACCTTTCTCGTTTTGAATGTGCTGTTTTATGCAAAGGATGGCATGACGCAGAAGAAAATTTGTGAGCGTACTTTTCAATCCAAGCAGACAGTCAGTCTGATTATCAAAAAACTTTTGGATGAGGGCTATGTTGCGCTTTTGGAAAACTCTGATGACAGGCGAAACAAAACTGTCTGTATGACCGATGCTGGACGCACATATTCCGAAAAAACAGTCCGGCATATAACGCGCGCTGAAGATATAGCGATGTCAATGTTTACACCAGAAGAGCAAAAGACGCTGATTGACCTTTCGCGACGCTTTACACGAAACCTCGAAGCCCTTGTGAAAAGCTCGGAGAATGACAAATAATAAGGAGAAAATAAAATGGAGTTTTATGATGTTGTCAATAAAAGAACAAGTATCCGCCAGTTTGAAGATAAGCCTATTCCCAGAGAAACACTGGAGAGGATTTTGAATGCCGGGCTGAAAGCGCCGTCTTCCAACCATCAACGCCAGTGGGAGTTGCTGACGCTCACCGATCAATCCATAATTCACAGTTTGGCACAGCTCGTCCATCCGTACTCATGCCGCATCGAAGAACCTAAAACTCCACAGCAGGAGATGTTTAAGATTGCCTATCCCCGGCAGCGGAGCATGATCGAGGAATCCGCCTGTGTCATCCTGCCGTACTTCAAGCAGAAGTACGCTTTTGACAGCGCTACAAACACTTACGGTCTTATGGATTTGGGAGCGTCATGGGCGCTTGTTGAAAATATTCTTCTTGCCGCAACTGCGGAAGGACTTGGCTCTGTCGTCCATATTCCCGTCAAGAAGGAGCCGGAGAAGATAAAGGAGCTGATGAAAGTGCCGGATGGGTATTATCTGCCCACTTTGATCATGCTCGGCTATGCATGTGAGGGAGCTCTCACTCCCACACAGGTCAAGGCGACTGTAGAAAACAAAGTTCGCTGGAACAGGTGGTAAAGGGATCGTGGTCATTAAAGAGATAGAAACGAGAAGCATCCTTACCAAGTCCAATCTGCCTGTCGGTGATTACTCGGTGAATCCTTATGTGGGCTGCACCCACGCCTGTAAGTATTGCTACGCCAGCTTCATGAAGCGGTTTACGAACCACGCCGAGCCGTGGGGCGAGTTCTTGGATGTAAAACACTGGCCGGAAATAAAGAATCCGCAAAAATACTGCGGTAAGGAGCTTTTCTTTGGCTCCGTCACCGACCCGTACAACCCACAGGAGGAGATCTACCAACGCACCCGCGCCCTCTTGAAGCAGCTTCAGGGCAGCGGCATAAAATTGAGCATCCAGACGAAATCCGACCTTGTTCTGCGGGATATAGACCTTATTAAGTCCTTCCCGGACGCACGGGTCGGCTTTTCCATCAACACGCTGGATGAAGCCTTCAAGGACGACATGGACAAAGCGGTCAGCATCGAGCGGCGGCTTGCTGCCATGCGCGAGCTGCACGATGCAGGTATTCGCACCACCTGCTTTATTTCGCCAATTTTTCCCGGCATCACGGATGTTTCCGCCATCATCGACCGGGTGAAAGAGCAATGCAATCTGGTGTGGCTGGAAAACCTCAATCTTCGCGACGGTTATAAAGCTGTCATCATGGACTACATCGCAGAGAAGTACCCTAACCTGTTGCCGCTCTATCGGGAGATCTATACGGACGGCAGCCGTCTTTATTGGGAGACGCTGGACAGAATCATCCGCACCTGCGCGGAAAAAAGCGGGTTGGAGTATATGTGGGATGATGATAGTATGGAAAAGCCCTTTGATGCGCCGCCAGTCATCGTTAACTTCTTCTACCACGAGGAGATCAAGAAATCCGCAAAGAAAGGCGGAAAAACCAATGCCTGAACTACCGGAAGTAGAGACTATAAGACGAATTATTGAGCCGCAGCTTGCCGGACAGACCATTCTGCACGTGACCATTAATAACCCACAGATAGTCGCATATCCTGAAGCAGAAGCATTTGAGAAGCTTCTTACAGGGCAAATGGTAAAAGGCATAAGCCGCAGGGGAAAATTTCTCACTGTCCATTTTGAAAGTGGTGACCGTATGACGCTTCACCTGCGAATGACAGGACAGTTGCTTGTGACTCCCTCCGACTATCCCGTCGAGAAGCACACCCATCTCGTTGCGGAACTGTCCGGCGGGCGTCAAATACGCTACGTAGACGTTCGACGCTTCGGACGGTTTTGGTATCTGAAAGCGTGTGAGCCTGATATCGTCACCGGGCGGGAGCAACTGGGTTTGGAGCCTTTGGATGACGCACTCACAGCAGATTATTTAAAAATACGTCTGGGCGGGCGCAGAAAGGCCATTAAGGAGATGCTGCACGACCAGAGTATTGTTGCGGGCATCGGCAATATCTATTCTGATGAGGTTCTATTTGCGGCGGGAATTTACCCCGGCACGAAATGTGATGCGTTGAGCGATGCAGACTGGCAGTGCCTCGCTATAAAAATATCGACAATTATTCTATGGGGTATTGAGACGAACCAAACGACACCAGAAGAATACCTCGCGGGCAAGGGCAAGGAATACCGAAATACTCCCGTTCTGCGGGTTTACGGCCGTGCCGGACGGCCATGCACGACATGCGGACAAACGATCGAGAAGGCAACAATCGGCGGCAGAACGAGTTGTTATTGTCCCAACTGTCAGAGAAATCCATTGTGACCGCAATAGAAATCCACGAAAAACTGATCACCGCCTGTGAAATGCCACGCTGACGGTCGGATGAGCCTGCACTGTCATGGTGCAGCCCATCCTTGTGCGGAAGACCTCGTGGGGCTTTGTAGAAAAAGCATACCGATGACTTTGATTGCAAGCAGTTTTTCCTGAGCGCGCGCAGTTCAAAATTTTTTATTTTCTCCGTCTGATAATCCCATTTTTCTGCCATTCGGTAAGGCTGCGGATGGTTGTGGCTCTTCTTTGACAAAAGCCGCAAGGGTAAATTAAGCTCTCCAATTCTTCTGTTTTCAGTTCCAGCACATAGCTCGACGTCAGCTTGGTCGCTATTGCATCGGTTGCTAACAGCAGGTGCCATTTTAGTTTCTCTATTCGTTTCATAGACCGCTCTCCGGCCTGTGGCGGAACAAATCCTTAGGCTGCACCAATATGCACTGATGTGCGCACCTCTGGAGTCAGGAAACTGCTCTCGCAGCGGTTGCACAGGTCGATAGTGTGTTGACCGAGCGGCCGCACGGCATCCAGAAAGGGAAGATGAACATGGATGAAATGACAGCGCGGGAAGTTGACCGTCTCGCAGATTGGTTGAGGCCGCAAGGATTTGCAGCCGAACAAGTGCTGGAGCGCGTCAAGTACATTTCTGGCACTTCCGAACCATCGAGGGATTAAAAATACATCAGCAGTTAACGCTGCTAAAAGCCCCGTCGATGTAAACCCAAAAAGGCCGAGCAAAACGAGCGGTGAGTTTGCCGCCGCCTTGCTTAGCTCGAATGATAGCGGCCCATGTCCGATTTCAAGCTGTTTCGATATAGATGATGCTGAAATTGCAGAGGAGGAGCTGCTTATGATGCAGCTCTTCCTCTTTTCCGATTTGCTTTCAACACTTTCCACTCGAGGTACGTCATGTTATAACTATTTCATTCAAGGAGGCCTTCTCATACAATCAAGGCCAAGTCTTCGAATCCCAATTTCAATGTTCTGATAGTTGGTGATGACCGCTTGGTAACGGAGCTATCCGCCGGAGAGACCGAATTTGTGAAAAATTGATCGTCGATAACGATGAAAAGTGATTTGCCTTGTCAGATATTACTTTAGAAAATTTATAATAAGTAAAGAAGCAATAGGCATTTAAACTGTTTGTGAGAATTTCCCGTTTTCGATCATTTACCCGAAGATAGGGGACTATTTTTCCAAAAATCCTTTTTATTCAAAATACCTTGACAAGTTTCTTTGCATGACATACAATAAGAATCGTAAGTTTGCCTAGGCTAACTTCGGCTGATACTTTCATTTTTTATAAAGGATGAGGATTTCATGACTCTTGATCAGCTTCCAATTGGAAAAAGCGGACGAATTGCCGCTGTAGGCGGTCAGGGAGCGCTGCGTCATCGCCTTCTCGATATGGGGCTGACGCCGCGCACTATGGTTACTGTAGTCAAGGTCGCTCCGATGGGAGATCCCCTTGAACTTCGGCTGCGCGGATATCTGCTCACCCTGCGTCTGGAAGATGCACGTAATATTACCATTGAGGAGGAAGCGCAATGATTTTTGCGTTGGCGGGAAATCAGAATTGCGGAAAGACGACCCTCTTCAATCAGTTGACCGGCTCGAACCAGCATGTGGGAAATTTTCCGGGAGTTACGGTCGATAAAAAGGAGGGGGTGGTCCGAGACCGCAGAGCGGCAAAGCATCGGTTCGGCCACCGCCGCTGTCCTTCTGCTCCGAATGCGGAAGGGCAGCAGGATCAGGCGATCGTGGTGGATCTGCCCGGCATCTATTCGCTTTCCCCCTATACCAGTGAAGAAATTGTAACGCGGGATTTTCTGATTCAGGAAAAACCGGATGGAATTATCAATATTATTGATGCCACCAACATCGAACGAAACCTTTATCTGACCCTTCAGCTCATTGAACTTCAGCTGCCGATGGTAATTGCCCTTAATATGATGGATGAGATGCGGTCGAACGGCAGCTCAGTTGATGTCAATCAGTTGGAAAAGGAGCTTGGGGTTCCGGTAGTTCCCATCTCAGCGGTCAAAAATGAAGGGATCGACGAACTGATCGAACACGCCCTTTTTGTTGCGCGGGAAAAAAGACGGCCGGAGAGGGTGGACTTCTGCTCGGGCGCGGTGCACCGCTGTATTCACGCCACAGCACATCTGATTGAGGATCATGCGGAAAGAATCGGCGTTCCGGTTCGATTTGCCGCAACCAAGCTAGTGGAAGGAGATTCGCTGATGAGCGATCTCCTCCAATTGAATCAGAATGAAAAGGAGCTGCTGGAGCATTCCGTTCAGGAGATGGAAAATGAACTCGACACCGACCGGGAAGCGGCGCTGGCTGACATGCGGTACACCTTTATTGAAAGTGTCTGTGCCGAAACGGTGGTCAAGCATGGGGAGAGCAGGGAACATCTCCGCAGCGAACGGATCGATCATTTCCTGACTCACCGCTATCTTGCGATTCCGCTTTTCCTGTGCGCTATGATGTTGATTTTCTGGTTGACTTTCGGCGTGATAGGGAGCTTCCTCAGCGATCTTTTGAGCATAGGCATCGATTTCGTGACGGCGGCGGTATCCGCTGCTTTGCTCGCATATGGCATCAATCCGGTAGTACATAGCCTTGTGGTAGATGGAATTTGCGCCGGCGTAGGGAGCGTTTTGAGCTTTCTTCCGATTATTGTTGTTCTTTTTTTCTTCCTTTCAATTCTGGAGGATACCGGATACATGGCGCGCGTCGCCTTTGTGATGGACAAACTGCTTCGAAAAATCGGCCTGTCCGGCCGCAGCTTCGTGCCAATGCTGATTGGATTCGGATGCAGCGTTCCGGCAATCATGGCCACGCGCACTCTGGCCAGCGATCGTGATCGTAAGATGACGATCCTTCTGACTCCATTTATGAGCTGCAGCGCAAAGCTCCCGATTTATGCGGTTATGACCGCCGCGTTTTTTCCAAAGAATGGAGCGGTTGTTATGGTTTCCCTCTACATGATGGGAATTATAATCGGAGTTTTGTGCGGCCTGCTGATGAAAAACACCCTTTATCAGGGAAATCCGGTCCCTTTTGTAATGGAACTGCCCAATTATCGGTTTCCAAGCCCCAAAAGCGTGGGGCTTCTGATTTGGGATAAAGCAAAGGATTTTTTAACCCGCGCCTTTACCGTGATCTTTATCGCGACAATTGTGATTTGGTTCCTGCAAACCTTTGACATCCGTCTGAATGTAGTTGCGGACAGCTCTCTGAGCATGCTTGCTGATGTCGGGCGCTGGATTGCACCGGTTTTGGCACCTTTGGGCTTTACGGATTGGCGGGTTTCCACCGCTCTGATCACAGGGTTCAGCGCCAAAGAGGCCGTTGTCAGCACAATGGCTGTTTTGACCGGGACGAATATTGCCACACTCAGCGAAGCGCTTGGCCAGATGTTTACCCCTCTGTCCGCATTCAGCTTTTTGACCTTCACGCTTTTGTATACACCCTGTGTTGCGGCAATTGCGGCAGTGCGCAGAGAGATGAATTCTGGAGCAGCCGCATGCTGGGTTGCCTTGGCGCAATGCGGAATCGCTTGGGTTGCGGCCTACTTGGTCCATCAGATCGGAGGCCTTTTTGTCCGCTGAGAGGGGGAGGGCTTTGCATATTGCGGATTTTTTCATTTTGGCAGTGGTTGCATTAGCGGCAGGAGCTGCGCTGCTGTGGATTTTTCGAAAGTGTAAATGCGGGGCATGTTGTGGAAATAGCCGCAGTTGTGCCGGCTGTGTGAGGACGGGAAAACTGAAGGATTAATCAAAACCACCGGTTGATGAACAGATCCAGCAAAAACGGACAATAGACAAAAAGCCCCCTGATGTAGGAAAATAGAACTACATCAGGGGGTGTTGTTGTATGCCGAAAACCACTCGCTAGGCGAGTGGTTCAAAAGAAGGCTAATGCCGAAGATGTAGACGAAAAAACTCCCTTTGCTTAAAATAAAGATGCGGTCTGCCAGCTGCACCAAAGAAGCAAAGGGAGGTCATCCAAGATGAATGACGTAAATAGTTTATCTCATACGAGTTGGAATTGCAAATATCACATAGTGTTTGCCCCAAAATATCGGCGAAAAGTATTCTATGGAAAAAGACGAAAAGAAATAGGGGAGATTTTACGGACACTCTGCGATTGGAAAAAGATAAAAATTATAAAAGCAGAAGTATGCCCAGATCACATTCATATGCTCTTGGAGATACCACCAAAGGTTGCGGTATCTAGTTTCATGGGATATCTGAAAGGAAAAAACAGTTTGATGCTTTATGAAAATGCTCATGTACGGTAAGGAAGCAAGCAACCGAAAACAAGAGATAGACCGCCAGCACTACACTATTCCGAACCAAAGACCAAAAGATAAGCATTGTGGGAAAATCTAAACTTTTGGATTTTCCTACAATGCCAACTACGGCGGAATCCCTCCCACTCCTTATATCTTTCTGTATACATTGAATTTGTATTTAGTAAAATGCAGACAACACCACGGATCGGCTTTTGGTTGGACAATTCCAACCAAACACCACAGCAGACAGCAGAAAACATTCTGAACGCTAGGAAGCCGGTATGATTGTTACATATAAGGGGAAGAAAAATTTCTTTTAGGTACTTGCTTTCCTAAAACTGATGTGATACAATGATTTAATCCAGAAAAGGAGTAAAAAATATGCGGCAAGGTATTCTTAAATAAAACTATAATCAAATAGTGGGAACAAAGGATTATGATAGCTCCTTTTGTAGGGGCTTAGTTTTTTGTACCCAATTTAAGAATACTTTTGCCTTATCAATTTTGACATATCCCCAAAAACAGCAATCACAAACAGGTGTATGCTGTATATGTGTATGTCCGCAACTTATAATCCCCAGTGGTAAAAGTATTTTACTGCTGGGGATTTTTATGCCCTTTGGGGCTGTAAAGGGAGGACAATCACATGAAAATAATCAATATTGGAATTCTTGCCCATGTAGACGCTGGAAAGACGACCTTGACGGAGAGCCTGCTATATGCCAGCGGAGCCATTTCAGAACCGGGGAGCGTCGAAAAAGGGACAACGAGGACGGACACCATGTTTTTGGAGCGGCAGCGTGGGATTACCATTCAAGCGGCAGTCACTTCCTTCCAGTGGCACAGATGTAAAGTTAACATTGTGGATACGCCCGGCCACATGGATTTTTTGGCGGAGGTGTACCGCTCTTTGGCTGTTTTAGATGGGGCCATCTTGGTGATCTCCGCTAAAGATGGCGTGCAGGCCCAGACCCGTATTCTGTTCCATGCCCTGCGGAAAATGAACATTCCCACCGTTATCTTTATCAACAAGATCGACCAGGCTGGCGTTGATTTGCAGAGCGTGGTTCAGTCTGTTCGGGATAAGCTCTCCGCCGATATTATCATCAAGCAGACGGTGTCGCTGTCCCCGGAAATAGTCCTGGAGGAAAATACCGACATAGAAGCATGGGATGCGGTCATCGAAAATAACGATGAATTATTGGAAAAGTATATCGCAGGAGAACCAATCAGCCGGGAAAAACTTGCGCGGGAGGAACAGCAGCGGGTTCAAGACGCCTCCCTGTTCCCAGTCTATCATGGCAGCGCCAAAAATGGCCTTGGCATTCAACCGTTGATGGATGCGGTGACAGGGCTGTTCCAACCGATTGGGGAACAGGGGGGCGCCGCCCTATGCGGCAGCGTTTTCAAGGTTGAGTACACCGATTGCGGCCAGCGGCGTGTCTATCTACGGTTATACAGCGGAACGCTGCGCCTGCGGGATACGGTGGCCCTGGCCGGGAGAGAAAAGCTGAAAATCACAGAGATGCGTATTCCATCCAAAGGGGAAATTGTTCGGACAGACACCGCTTATCAGGGTGAAATTGTTATCCTTCCCAGCGACAGCGTGAGGTTAAACGATGTATTAGGGGACCAAACCCGGCTCCCTCGTAAAAGGTGGCGCGAGGACCCCCTCCCCATGCTGCGGACGACGATTGCGCCGAAAACGGCAGCGCAAAGAGAACGGCTGCTGGACGCTCTTACGCAACTTGCGGATACTGACCCGCTTTTGCGTTGCGAAGTGGATTCCATCACCCATGAGATCATTCTTTCTTTTTTGGGCCGGGTGCAGTTGGAGGTTGTTTCCGCTTTGCTGTCGGAAAAATACAAGCTTGAAACAGTGGTAAAGGAACCCTCCGTCATTTATATGGAGCGGCCGCTCAAAGCAGCCAGCCACACCATCCATATCGAGGTGCCGCCCAACCCGTTTTGGGCATCCATAGGACTGTCTGTTACACCACTCTCGCTTGGCTCCGGTGTACAATACGAGAGCCGGGTTTCGCTGGGATACTTGAACCAGAGTTTTCAAAACGCTGTCAGGGATGGTATCCGTTACGGGCTGGAGCAGGGCTTGTTCGGCTGGAACGTAACGGACTGTAAGATTTGCTTTGAATACGGGCTTTATTACAGTCCGGTCAGCACGCCGGCGGACTTCCGCTCATTGGCCCCGATTGTATTGGAACAGGCATTGAAGGAATCGGGGACGCAGCTGCTGGAACCTTATCTCTCCTTCATCCTCTATGCGCCCCAGGAATACCTTTCCAGGGCTTATCATGATGCACCGAAATACTGTGCCACCATCGAAACGGCCCAGGTAAAAAAGGATGAAGTTGTCTTTACTGGCGAGATTCCCGCCCGCTGTATACAGGCATACCGTACTGATCTGGCCTTTTACACCAACGGGCGGAGCGTATGCCTTACAGAGCTGAAAGGATATCAGGCCGCTGTCGGTCAGCCGGTCATCCAGCCCCGCCGTCCAAACAGCCGCCTGGACAAGGTGCGCCATATGTTTCAGAAGGTAATGTAAAGATACATAATCGTCAAGACGGCAACAATCAGAAGTTATGGAGGGTAACAATGGAATATAGTAAGGAAGATTTAATGGAAGCAAAAAAGCAAATTTGGGGAGTGGGAGAGAACATGGGAACAGAGGAAAGTAAAAAAATCTGGGAGGAGAACGCACAATTTTGGGATAATGCAATGGGTGACGAATCTAATGAATTTCACAGAGAGGTAGTGCGTCCCAAAGTAACGGAACTTCTATCTCCTAATCCTGCGGATTACATTTTGGATATTGCGTGTGGCAATGGAAATTATTCTTCGTATCTTGCACAAAGAGGCGCTTCGGTTGTCGCTTTTGATTACAGCAAAAAAATGATAGAATTGGCTAAAAGACGGCAATCACAATATGCAAAACAAATTGAATTTTGTGTGGCGGATGCGACCGATAGAAAAAGTATATTAGAATTAAAAAGAAATCGAGCCTTTACGAAAGCAGTTTCTAATATGGCAATTATGGATATTACGGATATTGAACCACTTCTTATGGCTGTTTATGAACTGTTGCAGGAAAGCGGAATTTTTGTCTTTGCAACGCAACACCCTTGTTTTGTCACGTTGACTGAAAAATATATGACACCGCACAGTTACTATGATATAGCGATTGAAGGGCAACCGAAAGAGCAGATTTATTATCATCGTTCCATACAAGATATTTTTAACCTTTGTTTTAGAGCTGGATTTGTCATTGATGGATTTTATGAAGAATGTTTTAAAACCAACAAAGAAATTCCTATGGTAATGATAGTAAGGCTTAAGAAGGTAAAACGTGATAGCTTAAAATAAATTCAAGTTTGTCGGGTAAATAGCAAACCCAGCCGAGCCAGTCAACGGTCAAGATGAACGGCGCATATGCGCAGCCGTTGACAGCCCCGCCCGCCTTTGCTGGTAGGCAATCAAGGGGCGACAGCAAGAAGTGCCACCGCCCCGCACTATTATTCAGAAAGGGGAATTTCCATGACCGACCAGATAGCCTATCAAGAATATATCCAGCGCAGGTACAACGCCTTTTGCAAGACTGTTATCCGCTGTGCCGCCTTGGACAAGATTTTGAAGCTTAAACGGCAATGGGAACGGCAAGTTTCCCTTGACTATCTGATGAACGAGAAGTTTGTCCAGTTTGCCGCGTCGGAGCCGGACGAGGAATACCCATTTACCGTCTGCGGTCAGACCGTCCTGCTCTGCAACGCCGCCCTTGCCGACGCGATCTCTGTTTTGCCGGAGCAGACGCGGGAAGAAATCCTGCGCTATTACTTTCTGCGCCAGCCGCAGCGCGTGATCGGCGCGTGTATTGGCCGGTCACGCAGCACAGCGGGGCGGCATATCCAGCTTGCCTTGCAGCGGCTACGCGAAGAAATGGGGGTGAGCCGGTATGAGTAGACTTCTCCCCTATGAAACAATCCTCAAAGCCCGTGAGGGCGACCCAGAAGCCGTGAACGCTGTCCTGCTCCACTACGCCGGATATATCCGCTATTTCTCAAAAGTGAACGGGCAGGTCAACGCCGAGGTGGAGGACTATGTAAAGCAGCGGTTAATTGACTGTCAATTCAAGTTCCGGCTTGACGAACCACCGGACAAGTCATAAAAACTGAATACCAGCCGCCACCGACGCGGCCAGCGAAAGCAGTAAGTCTTGAAAAAGATTTACTGCTTTTTTTGTTGTCCGGCTCCGCTCCCGGCCATTTTGCCCCCTGCCGGTTGTAGTAGTAAGCGAGGAGGGAATTTTTCTGCCCTGGTGTTTGGCATTTGGAGCATTTACCCGTAGTAGAGGGCAAAGAGAAAGGATTTCTCCAACACCGGGTAGAAACCACTGCGTCCGGTGTCATTTTAGCGAAAGCGGGCAGGAATGCCCTTTACAGGATTAGTAGTAGCAGAAAAAGAGAAACAAACTTTTGTGGTTGCAGTTTTCCAAAAAAGTGGCGGACGGAAGTGAGAGAAAGTTTGCAGTCACGGAGAGCAAGTATCGACCAGTGTACCAAATTTCGCTTTTCGCTCATTTGTCCCCCGGTCAGATACTTGTTGGGGTTGCCACCCCAAACCCGCCTTTTGCGGCTTGCGCCGCTGAAAAAACTTGCCCCAATACTTGTGTTTTAGATAAAAATTGTCCGTTGCAGTTTGAAAGGAGTTGAGCCACCATGCCACACAAAACCTACAACACCCCCAAGCGGAAATGTGTTGTCAAGACCCGTCTGACCGAGGACGAGCGCAGAGCCTTTGAGGACAAATGCGCCGCCCTCTCCATGAGCCAGTCCGAGTATATCCGGCAAGCCGTTTTTTACAGCCGGATTTCTCCTGTTATCCGGGTGACTGCCCACAGCGAAGAAATGCTCACCGCCATATCTTCCCTTGTGGCGCAGTACGGGAAAATCGGCAGCAACCTGAACCAGATCGCCCGGTATCTCAACGAATACGGCGCACCCTACAACGCCCTGTCCAGTGAGGTGAGAGCCGCTGTTTCCGACCTTGCCGCCCTCAAATTCGAGGTGCTGAAAGTGATAGGTGAAGCCTATGGCAACGATCAAGCATATCAGCTCTAAAAATGCCGACTACGGAGCCGCCGAAGCCTATCTCACCTTTGAGCATGACGAGTTTACCATGAAACCCACCCTTGATGAAGCCGGGCGGCTCATTCCCCGGCAGGACTACCGGCTGGACACGCTGAACTGCGGGGAGGAAGATTTTGCCCTGTCATGTATCCGGGCAAATCTGCGGTACGGCAAGAACAGCAAACGGGAGGACATCAAGAGCCACCACTATATCATCAGCTTTGACCCACGGGACGCAGCCGACAATGGCCTGACCGTAGACCGGGCGCAGGCGTTGGGGCTGGCCTACTGCAAAGAGCATTTTCCCGGACACCAAGCCCTTGTCTGTACCCACCCGGACGGGCACAACCATAGCGGCAATATCCATGTGCATATTGTCATCAACAGTCTGCGGATTGCCGAGGTGGAGCGCAAGCCCTACATGGACAGGGCAAGCGACACCAGAGCCGGGAACAAGCACCGCTGTACCGCAGCCGCCATGCGGTATTTCCGCAGCGAAGTCATGGAGATGTGCCACCGGGAGGGGCTTTACCAGATCGACCTCTTGAACGGCAGCCGAAACAAAGTGACCGAGCGTGAATACTGGGCGAAGCGCAAGGGGCAAGCCAAGCTGGACAAGGAAAACGCTGTGCTGCTTGCCGAGGGTATCGCACCCCGACAGACCAAGTTTGAAACCGACAAAGGCCGTTTGCGGCAGACCATACGCCAAGCCCTTGCCACCGCCGCCAGCTTTGACGAGTTTTCCGCTCTCCTGTTGCGGGAGGGCGTGACCGTTAAGGAGAGCCGGGGGCGGCTGTCCTATCTCACGCCGGACAGAACAAAGCCCATCACCGCCCGGAAGCTGGGGACGGACTTCGACAAGGCCGCTGTCCTTGCTGTTTTCCAGCAGAACGCCCATAGAGCAGCCGCAAAGATGCAGGACAGACAGGAACACCAGCCGCAGCTTACTAAGGGCATACAGCGGACAAAACCCGCCCAAATCACCCCGAACCCTGACAGCCCGCAGCGGCTTGTAGATATAGCCGCCAAGCGAGCCGAGGGAAAAGGTATCGGTTATGAGCGTTGGGCAAAAACCTTTAACCTCAAACAGATGGCAAAGACCATGAATTTCCTTTCCGAGCATGGTTTTGCCAGCCCCGAAGAAGTGGACACAGCTTTGGAAGCCGCCATTTCCGGGCAGCACGCCGCCGGAGAAAAGCTGAAAGAACTGGAATCCAGAATCACCGCCAACAAGGAACTCATGCACCAGATCAGCGTTTACCGCAGAACCAAGCCCGCCCATGACGGGCTGAAAACTGCCAAGAAGCCGGAACGATACCGGGAAGCGTTTCATGCAGACCTGACGCTGTATGAAGCGGCGGTGCGGTATTTTCGGCAACAGGGCTTAAAGAAGCTGCCCGCCGTTTCCAAGCTGCAAGCGGAAAATGAAGCCCTGATTTCCGAGAAAAACGGGATTTACACCGAGTACCGGGAGCAGAAAGCCAGAGCCGCCGAGCTGCAAAAGGTCAAATCCAACCTTGCCGCCATGCTCCGGCAGGAACGGACAAAAGAGGTGCGTCGGGATTGGGAGCGGTAAGGGTGTTCCGTTTTGTTCCACCCCTACCCGGAAAGGGGGTTCCATTTTGGACACCCCTTTGCTATGGGAAATTGACCACTGAACTCCACCCCGAAATGATACCGAAACCGCACAAAAGCGTTCCCTATATCTGACCCTATCCGCAATACCACCTGCCTTTTTCAAGGGGCATACAGAGAGGAAAATCCCCGAAAATGACACCGAAATCATACACCAAACGCCGCCTATCCGGTTACATCGATAGAAACGGCAGAAAGGAGCCGCCATGCCGAGAATGAGCAAGAAGCGCAAGGAAGAATGGGCGTTCTTCCTCAATGAGCGCAACCGTATCACCTACAATCCTCTTTGCCGCAAGTGCCGCCGCACCTGCAAGCAGAGTTTCCGGGCTATGATCATCGAGTGCCCGCCGTTTCGCTCCAAGCGGGCGAAGCCATGAAGCCGGACAACACGCAGGAAACCATTTATGTAGGGCTGGACACAGGCTTGCCGCCCTACCTGCCATATCCCCGGTTCCTGCTGAAAATGGACATTTCCCAGACCGCCAAGCTGCTCTATGCGCTGCTGTTAGACCGCACCACCCTGTCACAGCGGAACGGCTGGCAGGACGATCAGGGCAGGACATTCATTGTCTATCCCATAGCGGAGATTGCCGAAATGCTGGATAAGGGGCAGACCGCCATCAAAGCCGCCTTGAACGAACTGGACGCAGCCGGACTTCTGGAACGGAAACGGGCGGGATTTTCCGCAGCCAACCGCCTGTATGTGAAGCTGCCGCCATTAGTTCGGATTTCCGACCCTATGACAGTCGGAAAAGCGACCCTCATAAGTGCGGAAAACCGACCTACTGATGGTCGGAAAAGCGACCTTATGACGGTCGGAAAACCGACCCCTAACAACCTTACTATAAACAACCTGATAGAAAACCAAACAATGGGAGTGAGTGGAGAGCCGCACAAACCGTTTGGCAGATATGAGAATGTTTTTCTGACCGAAGCCGAGTATGCAGAACTGAAAGCCGAGTTCCCGGACAGACTGGAACGGCTCATTGAGGAAATGAGCCGCTACCTTGCCGCCAACGGGAGAACCTACCAGAACTATGCCGCCGCCCTGCGGATATGGGCAGAGAATGACAAAAAGGACGCCCCGAAACAGGGTGTCCCGGACTACACCTGCAAGGAGGGAGAAAGTTTATGAACAAAATCGAGAATATCAATCTGCTGCCGGATACCGAGCCGGACAGCGGCGACTACACAGGCGAGGACGGTTTGCTGTACTGCGGAAAATGCCGCAAGCCCAAAGAAGCCTATTTCCCAGAGGGCAAGACGCTTTTCGGGCTTGACCGCCACCCGGCAGAGTGCGACTGCCAGAGGGCGCAGCGGATTGAGCGTGAAGCCGCCGAACAGCAGCGCAGACACCTTGACACCGTAGAGGACTTGAAACGCCGGGGATTTTCCGATACCGCCATGCGGGACTGGACTTTTGAAAACGACAACGGCAGGAACCCCCAGACCGCCGTTGCCCGGTTCTATGCGGAGCATTGGGACACCATGCAGGCCGAGAACATCGGTTATCTCTTTTGGGGCGGTGTGGGAACCGGCAAAAGCTACCTTGCGGGCTGTATCGCAAACGCCCTGATGGAGCAGAAAATCCCTGTCCGCATGACGAACTTTGCCGCTATCCTCAATGACCTTGCCGCCAGCTTCGAGGGCAGGAACGAATACATTTCCCGGCTTTGCCGCTATCCGCTGCTTATCCTTGATGATTTTGGCATGGAGCGTGACACCGCCTACGGGCTGGAACAGGTTTACAGCGTGATAGACAGCCGATACCGCAGCCGCAGGCCGCTGATCGTCACCACCAACCTGACCTTGCAGCAAATCCAGAACCCAACCGACACCGCCTATGCCCGTATCTATGACCGGCTGCTGGAAATGTGCGCCCCTGTCCGTTTTACGGGCGGCAACTTCCGCAGGGAAACCGCACAAGCCAAGCTGGAACGGCTGAAAAATCTGATGAATGAGTGAAAGGAGTAGCCTATGGCAGATTACGAACAGACCACAAAAACCAATCCCCGCCGCCCCGACTGCGTGACGAAAATCCGCATGGGCAACTCTGTCCTTGTGGTGTCCGGCTATTTCAAGCAGGACAGCACCGAAACTGCCATCGACAAAATGGAAAAAGTGCTGCAAGCCGAAGCCGCTGCTACACAGAAGCCGACTTATCCGGCATGAGCCGGGGGCATGGAAAAAGCGGCCATGCTTTGACATGGCCGCTTTCGCGTTGGGTTAATACACAACTATCCGATATGGGGATTTTATCCACTAAATGCTTTGACTTATTTTTTGAATTGCTTCTTCCTTTGTTGCAACAAAGAACACATCTTTCCCTTTATTGCTTTCAAAGATAAAGTCTTTCAGCGGCTTGCTGGTGTAATGTGAAAAATCCCCGTATATAGCGATTTTTCCACCGTAATTGATAAACTTTTGAAGAATTTCTCCCGCCAAGCCGCTGCTCAAAATGAAGAAATCTTCAATGATGTTCTTTTTATCCACGACAATATACTTTGTGCCTGCTTCGTATTTGGCAGACATAAGCAAATCAAGCGCAGAATCGACATCAGTAATAATCATGCTGTCACTTGATACGGCAACCGCAATTCCGTTGCCACAATCAATTTTTTCAAACTTCATGCCTGTACCTCCTTCAATGAATTGCAGACAAAATCCCGCATTATCGTCGCTGGTAACGCTTTTCGTATTATAGCATGAAGTAAAGGGATTTTCAATTACCGTTTTTCATGATAATCCCTATGAAAAGAACGCTCTTTTTTATAAACTATAAAGAAGCAGATTTTACACTTTTGCCGCTATACAGACAGCCGCCCCATGTGGTATGATAAAAATACGGAATAGTGGGGCTGGCTGTCGGAAACGGAGGATTTTATGTTAAGACAAGCCACCCAAAACCTGATTACCGCCCTTTATCCGAGATTATCCAAAGACGATGAACTGCAAGGAGAGAGCAATTCCATATCGAACCAAAAAAGGATACTCGAAGCCTACGCAAAACAGAACGGCTTTACCAATCTGCGCTGGTACACCGACGACGGTTATTCCGGGGCAAATTTCCAAAGACCGGGCTTTCAGTCTATGCTTGCAGACATTGAAGCCGGAAAAGTGGGAACCGTTATCGTCAAGGATATGTCAAGGCTGGGGCGAAACTACCTGCAAGTGGGGTTTTACACGGAAATGCTGTTCCCTCAAAAGGGTGTGCGTTTTATCGCTGTCAACGATAATGTGGACAGCGCAAACGGCGGCATGGACAACGATTTTACCCCGCTGCGAAATCTGTTCAACGAATGGCTGGTGAGAGATACGAGCAAGAAAATCAAGGCAGTAAAAAGGTCAAAAGGCATGAGCGGCAAGCCCGTTACCAGCAAGCCGGTTTACGGCTATGTGATGGACGAGGACGAAAACTTCATCATAGACGAGGAAGCCGCCCCGGTGGTACAGCAGATTTACCAGCTTTGCCTTGCCGGGAACGGCCCGACCAAGATTGCCCGTATGCTGACGGAGCAGCAAATCCCCACGCCGGGGACGCTGGAATATCAGCGGACAGGCAGCACCCGCCGTTATCACCCAGGCTATGAGTGCAAATGGGCGACCAACACCGTCGTTCATATCCTCGAAAACCGAGAGTACACCGGATGTCTGGTGAACTTCAAAACGGAAAAGCCTTCTTATAAGGTCAAGCACAGCATAGAGAACCCCGTCGAGAAGCAGGCCATTTTCGAGAACCACCATGAGCCGATCATCGACAAGGAAACATGGGAACGGGTGCAGGAGTTACGCAAACAGCGCAAACGCCCGAACCGCTACGATGAAGTGGGGCTGTTCTCCGGGATTTTGTTCTGCGCCGACTGCGGCCATGTGCTGTATCAGCAGCGGTATCAGAACAAAGACCGCAAACAGGACTGCTACATCTGCGGCAGCTACAAGAAGCGCACCCGCAACTGTACGGCGCACTTTATCCGCACCGATCTGTTGACCGCTGGTGTCCTGGCAAATCTCCGGCAAGTGACCGAATACGCAGCCAAGCATGAGAGCCGGTTTGTGAAACTACTTGTCCAGCAGAACGAGATCGGCGGCAAGCGAAAGACCGCCGCAGCCATCAAGCAGCTTGAACAGGCGCAGGAACGCATTTCTGAAATCAGCCGCATTATCAAGCGGCTGTATGAGGACAATGTAAACGGCAAAATCAGCGATGAGCGTTTCATGGAACTGTCGGCTGACTACGAAGCCGAGCAAGCGGAGCTGAAAAAGAGAGCCGCCGCCCTGCAAGCCGAACTGGACAAGTCACAGGCAGCTACCGTCAACGCCGAGAAATTTATGGGCATTGTCCGCAAGCACCTTGCCTTTGAAGAACTGACCCCCACTCTCTTGCGGGAAATGATCGAGAAAATTGTGGTGCATGAGTGCAGCTATGATGAGAACGGCACCCGCAGGCAGGACATTGAGATTTATTACAGCTTTGTCGGCAAGATTGACTTGCCCGAATAACCGCCCGACCTATCCGACACAATGGCCAAGTGTCGGATAGGAACGGCAAAATTTTTTGCACTTCTATTGCTTCTTTATCACACATAAGCAAAGTTTCCGGAATTGAAATATAAATACCGCAACCGTGAATTTTGGTGCAGAGGATATTATGTGGATACAGCGGGGAAGAATGCACAAAAGATAGCTGAGTACATAAGGCATCAATTGGAATAGGACCAAGCGTAAGAACAATTGACCATGGGGAACTTCTAAGCCCGTTTACGGGTAGCAAGTAACAGTCCTTCGCAGCTGACAGACCGTACCAACGCGACGTAACGCGTGCAGCTGTCAACGCCGATTTGATTTTGTAGTTTTTCGCCGGTTAAAAAATGCAGGAAAACAGTGGTGTGGGAATGTAGAAAAATTAGGCTTGTCCCTGTTCAAAGAGGGTATTGACAATGTGCCGCTTCTGCTTCATATATTCTTTACGTTCTTTCAGCCGATAGCTCCCGCCCTTGATATTGACGACGGTACAGTGGTGCAGAACACGGTCGAGGATCGCAGAGGCGATGGTGACATCGGCAAAGACCTTGTTCCATTGAGAAAAGGGCTTGTTGGAAGTGAAGACTGTTGGGACCTTCTCATACCGTCTGGCAATGAGTTGAAAGAACAGGTTCGCACCCTGA
>JACRTB010000041.1 GCA_014385025.1 Yanshouia hominis
CGGGCCGGGTCGGAGTTTGGATTAAAGTAGGTGATGATATACTGGTTCACCAGCATCGCGGACATCGCGCCGATGCAGACGACGATGTGGGTCCGCAGTCCCGCCGCGTGGCGCTTCTTGCCCCGTTCGAAGCCGATGACGCTGCCGCAGACGGCGGCGAGGACAAAGCGGCAGAGGATCGATACCAGATTCATCTGCCGCAGGTAGGCGGCCAGTCCCGCCCAGTCAAGCTCCGCCATATTGCGCCTCCTCCCGGCCGGGGCCTTGTCGCGGAAAGGTCCCGGCTATTTTATGCCTGCAAAAAATGGGGGTTGGTCCATGCGGTGCGTCCCTCTTCGTCGATGCACTCCACGCGGATGTAAAGCTCGCCGCCCTTTAAGGGATAGGCGATTTCGGTGAGCATCTCCCCTTCCGGCGCATAACAGCTCGATCCCCGGGGCGGGTAGGTGGTCACGTGAATCTCCCGGCAGGGGCTGCACCGGAAATAGACCGTATCCTCCCGGATTCCCCAGTCGTGAATCACCGGACCCTGCGAAAAATAGTAGGTTCCGGCGGACATCGCCGCCAAAATCTCCGGGGGACTGCACATTTCTGTGCGAACCATCACCCAGCCTCCGAAGCGGTCGCTTTTCCGGGTCTTTCCATGGGTGTCGTCGCAGGCAACGCCCCATACCCGGCGCCCGCTTTGGAGCAGCAGGTCCCAGTACAGGTCGGCTCTTCCGGCATGCATCAGCCGCTCACACCCTGTGTTGAACACCTCGATGGCATGGAACCCGGTCAGGCTCATCACCTCGGAGGGGGTCATCCTGCTCCAGTGCGGGTGTGCCAGCACAACAAACTGCCCGTCGGAACGCATCTCATCCAGAAGCTGCTGATCCGGGATTTCCAGGCAGCTGCAGCGGCGGACCTCACGGCAGGGTGTCTCCCGCGCCGGGGAGGGAACCAGCCCAACGACGTGGATGCATTTGGTGTTATCGGCGCAGTGGCGGATATCCCGTTCCCACCCCGGAATCATGCAGATCGGCAGGCCTTCCCCCAGCTGATGGGAGTCGATCACATTGTGGTCGGTAATGGCAAGGAAATCGTAGCCCTGCTCGGAATAATCGCGGATTTGCTGCGCCGGGGGACACAGGCCGTCCGTGCGGGTGGTGTGGGAATGGATATTCCCCCGGTACCAGCGCCCCTTTTCAGGGAAAAAGGATTGTTCCATGATAATCTCCGTTCTTACTGGTTCACGGTGGGTCTGCGCTTTTTCAGAGCAAAGAAGACCGCCAGACTGCCGACCACAAAGCCGATCAGGCTGGGCAGATACTGAGGAAGCAGCAGAAGGATACCGCCGCCCAGCAGCATCAGCCGCGCGGCCATATTCACTTTATCCCGGAGATAGCCCACCGTGCAGATGTCGATAAAGACAACGCCCAAAGCCGCCGTGATGACGGCGATGATGATTTGACTGGCGCTCCCCTCCAGCAACAGGGCCGGATTGTAACAGAAGGTGAAGGGGATGACAAAGATCGGGAGAGCGACCATGCAGGAAAGACACCCGGTTTTAAACCAGTTTGATTTGGCCAGGCCGGAGGCCATGAATACCGCCACGCAGACCGGCGGCGTCAGCGCCGACAGGCAGGCGTAATACATCACAAACAGATGCGCGGCCAGAGGCGGCACACCCAGCGTAATCAGGGCCGGCGACAGCACCGAGGCGCCCAGAACATAAGCGGCGGTGGTCGGCAGTCCCATTCCCAGCAGGATGCAGACAAACATCGAGCACACCAGGCACAGGAACACGCTGTTCTCTCCCAGCGCGACGATCATGCTGGACAGCTTGGTGGCGAAGCCGGTCAGCGAGATCAGGGCGATCACAATTTGGGAGCCGGCCAGAATTCCGCACATCTCCACGATGCTGCTGCTGCCCTTGATGCAGGTGCTGAAGCAGATTTTTCCGGTGGAGGTCAGGGCGGTTTTCAGGTCCTTGGTGTCGATGATAAAACAGACCGCGTAGGTCAGCAGTGCCAGCAGCGTCGCCCAAAACGCGCCCATGGTGACGGTATAACCCCGAAGAAGATAGAACATGAATACCGCCAGAGGCACCAGGACCACGACATACTCGGTCACCCTGATATCGGGCTTCTCGTTCTCGCCCCGGATTTTGTCCCGGGAGGAAACCAGATGAATGGCGATAAAGGCGCTGATATAAAACAGAATGGCGGGAACCAAAGCCGCCTTGGCAATGGTCAGATAGTTTTCTCCGATCAGCTGGGCCATAATGAAAGCGGCCGCGCCCATGATCGGGGGAAGAATCTGCCCGCCGGTGGAGGAGACGGCTTCAATGGTGGCGGCCCACTCGCTGGAATAGCCCGCGCGCTTCATGGCGGGGATGGTGAACACGCCGGTGGCCACGACATTGCCCATCGCGGAACCGGAAATCATTCCGAACAGGCTCGAGGCAATGACCGCGATCTTGCCGGAGCCTCCGGTGGATTTGCCCGCAATCCGCTGCCCCATCTTGATAAAGGTTTCGGCTCCGCCGGTCCCCGCCAGAATCGCGCTGAAGATGCTGAACATCGCCAGCATGACCGCGGAAAGGCCCAGCATGGTGCCCCAGATTCCGGTCCCGTTATGGTAGAGGTTCTGGAAAATCTTGTTGAAGGAAAAGTTCTGATGCCTCCACATTCCGGGGAAAATCTCTCCGAAATAGGCGTAGATCAAAAACGCAATGCCCAAAATGGGGAAGGTCCAGCCGACGCTGCGGCGGCTGGCTTCCAAAATCAGCACCACCAGCACGACGGCGAACAGCTTGTCAACCGAGGAAACCCACTGGAGAGGCTGGTAGACAATCGTGCTGTATATCATGGTGACGTAGATGCAGCAGGCCGCGGACAAAACGGCAAACAGGATGTCATACCACGGCACATGATCCAGGCATTTGCCCTTGCGCATGGGCTTGAGAATAAAAACCAGCGTCAGGACAAAAGCCAGATGGACGCTGCGCTGGATAATATCGGAAAACTGGCGCACCCCAATGGTGTACATTTGGAAGAGGATCAGCGCCACTGATAAGACCTTGACGAATTTGTCCCAGAATCCGGTCAACTTTCTCATAAAAATCTCCATTCTGCCGCTCTTTTGCACCGGCGCAGAGAAAAATCCCCATGAGCGGCAAAGGGGGATTTTGACTGTTTTGGCTTCCGGCGCCCTGAAGCGGCTGGGCAGCGGCCCTTCGCAGGGCGTCCCGGCCGCCATATAGGCTTCTAAAATCCACGTTGGCGTTCCGAGATCGCTCCCGGAACGCCAACACAGCCTGTTTCAAGGGAAAATCAGCCTACGGGCACATACTCCTCCGGAATCAGCTCCGCGGGGACCTCGTAGCCGAGTTCGGTGAGGTACTGGACGGTTCCGGCGTGCAGTGGCGTCTTGGCGGCCTGAAGGGTCATTTCAGGCACGTTGTTGTTGGCGCCGTTGACATAGGCCGTCTTCCAGGTATCGGCATAGTCCTCCCACATGGCCTTCCACATCTTGTAGACCAGCTCCTGCGAGAAGCTCATGTCAACCTGAATGCCCTGATAGGTGCACAGGGTCTGGATTTCATAATCAACGCCCTCATAGGCGTTCGCGGGCACGGTGCCGGTTGTGACGGAGGGGATCGCCTCGGTGACCTTCGCCAGCTCCTCGTCAGTATAGTTGATCAGCTTGACGGGGCGGTTGGTGTTGGCCTGAACGATGTAGCTGTCCGGGGCGGAGCCGGTCTTGACGGCGCCCACGATCTGGCGGTTCGCATACGCGTCGCCCGCGTCCGCCTGAGCCGCCTCAAAATAGTTGGGGTGGATTCCCAGAACATCCAGGGCCTCGTGCGTCACAACGGAAGCCGCGGTGCCGGTTCCGCCGGGGTTGAAGTCCTTGCCGTCCAGATCGGACAGGGATTCGATGCCGGCATCCTTCGCCACGAAAATCTGGATGGGGGTGGACTCGTAATACCAAAGAATCCGCACATCGGTAAAGGGATCATCGGTGAAGGTGCTTCCGGTTCCGGTATAGCTCTCGTAGTCGGTGTTGGAGATGCTGTTGGCGATGGACACCTCGCCCACACGCAGTTCCTGGGTATTCGCCACATTTCCGCCCGATTCCGCCACGGTGATCTCCAGCTCGGGTATGTTGGAAAGGACATCGCCGATCGCCACGCAGTAGGGGAACAGCCCGGAGCTCGACGCCACAGCGGACAGGGTCAGGTAACGGGGCTCCACACTCTCGGCCTGCTGCGAGGAGCTTTCGCTCCCGCTTGCGGGAGACTCGCTTTGTGAAGGCTGCTGCCCGCTACATCCGGACAGCGCCGCGATCAGCATGGCCGCGGCAGTCAGGGCTGCAAAAAACTTTTTCATTTCCAATCTCCTCTTTTCATAATTGCAAACCGGCCGTCAACCGGATTTGGCTTTGATCATCAGGCATGTTCCATCGTCTTCTGGCACCATGACTATTATAAATAGTAATATTAAGTCAGAATCCGTTTAAAATATAGAGCCAATATTGCAGGATGTCAAATATGATTATAAAATAGATCTATAAGCAAATCTTATTTTGAGGAGGAATCCTTGTGCAAATCAAATCCTTCCAGTATTTCATCACCATCGCGGACATGCCCACCCTCTCCGCCGCCGCGGAGGCCCTGTTTGTCAGTCAGCCCGCCCTGAGCCAGCAGCTCAAAAAAATCGAGGAAGAGATTGGCGCGCAGCTATTCTGCCGGGTGGGGCATACCATGCGCATCACTCCCGCCGGAGAAGTTTTTTTGCAGTACAGCCGCCGGATTCTGCAAATCTATGAGGGAATGAAGAAAGAGATCCAGGTCACCCAATCGACCGAGCAGAAGGCCGTCCGCTTTGGAATCTCCCCTTTTTACAGCCAGCATTACCTCCCGCGTCTGCTCCCTCCTTTTCTGGCCCAGAATCCCGAAATCAAAATCGATATCGTCGAGGACATCTCCCACCGGCTCGAGCAGCAGCTGATCGACGGCGATCTGGACTTCTGCGCCCTGCCCCTTTTTCCTCAGAACGAGCTGCTCGAATATGAGACCATCTATCTCGAGGAAATCCTGATGGCGATTCCCAAAAACCATCCCATTAACGCCCATTATCCCGACACTTCGGCAAACGGGGAGCGGTTTCCCTATATCGATCTTTCCCTGCTGAAAAACGAGGCGTTCATCGGCCTGAAAAAAATTCAGAAATTCTCCCAAATGGGCCTCCGGCTCTGCAAAGAGGCGGGCTTTGTTCCGAATACCGTCTGCGAAACCCTGAACTGGGAAACGGTACATATGCTGGTGGCCACGGGTCTGGGGGTCGGCTTCATCCCCAAGATGCTGGTGGGAACCATCACCGATCCTGAGCTGCGCCCGCGCTATTATCAGCTTCCCTCCAACTTTTACCGGGCCTACGCCATTGCCCGGCGGCCCGGCACCGTATTTTCGGGCCATGCCCGCATCCTGATCGACAGCTTTCGGGAGTCCTTCAAAAACATGTGACCGCTCCGGCGGATAGGTTAAGCGGCCCCCGCGGCACAAAAGCCGCGGGGGCCGCTTAACGTTGTGCAGCTTTCGCGCATGGAACCGCCGGCTCCGGCGGTGCGGGTCAGGAGCCTTTGCTTCGGAAATCGGGCAAAACGGGCTGCCCGCGGAAATCTTTGGACAGCGGGGAACCGCCGCCGCGGGGACAGTTTCTCTTTTACGGGCCGTGGAGCAGAAAAGGCAATTGGTGCTCGTTTCTCTGAAAGGCTTTCTCTTGTGCGAAAGATTCCGCCCAGACGGCATAACGCCCGGGGCGGAATCCTGACGGGCGGGCAGCTTTCCGCGGACCGCCCCCGATCGTTTGTGTTTTAGGGCCAAAAAAGCCAGACATGCGTCTGGCTTTTTCTGAAAGGCTTTCTCTTGTGCGAAAGATTCCGCCCAGACGGCATAACGCCCGGGGCGGAATCCTGACGGGCGGGCAGCTTCTTGCGGACCGCCCCCGATCGTTTGTGTTTTAGGGCCGAAAAAGCCAGACATGCGTCTGGCTTTTTCTGAAAGGCTTTCTCTTGTGCGAAAGGCTTGGGTCAGATGGTGTAAAGCTCGGGGCGGCGGTCCTTATAGGCGGGCAGCTTTTTGCGGACCGCCTCGATGCGGTCGGTGTCGATGACCGCGGAAATCAGCCCTTCGCCCTCGCCCGCGTTGGCAACGGTGACGCCCATCGGGTCAACGATGACGCTCTCGCCGATGCACCCTTCATCGCACAGGTCACAGGCGAGCATATAAACGGTGTTCTCAATCGCGCGCGCGGTGATGAGCGTCTGGAAATGATAGCTCTTGAGCTTGCCGGCAGCCCAAGCGGTGGGCATAATGATGATGTCGGCCCCCTTGGAACGCTGGTAGCGGGCGACTTCGGGGAAACGCACCTCATAGCAGACAAAGAGGCCGATTTTGCCGAAGGGGGTATCGATCGGCTCGAAGAATTTGTCTCCGGGCTTGTTGGCGGCCGATTCCTTGTAGCCGAACGCATCGTACAGGTGGGTCTTGCGGTAGGAGCCCACCAGCTCGCCCTCACTGTTAATAACCACGGTGGTGTTGTACTTGCGGGGGTCGGACGGGTCCTCAACCTTTTCGCTCATGCCGCAGATGACCCACATGCCGTATTTCTTGGCTTCCTCGCGCAGCCCGGTGACAAAGGGGCCGTCAAGAGGCTCGCAGGCCGCCAAAATTGTCTCCGTGGGGGTTCCGACGGGGAAATGGGCCATAAAGACCTCCGGGAAAACCATCACATCGGGATGATGCTCCTCATAGGCCCTGGCCATCATCTTCCTGGCCTTTTCCAGATTTGCCGCAACGTCGCCGGACGACGACACCTGAGCGAGTACAAACTTGCTTTTCATAAGGATATTCCTCCTCTTGTTATCATGTCAACGGGTAAACGCCGGGGATCAGCCGAGCAGCGTGGGCAGCAGGGTGCTGACGCCCGGAACCAGTGTTACGATCAGCAGCGCAATAGTGGAGGCGATGATATAAGGCACAACCGGCCGGACGATGTCCGCGACCTGAATGCCGCCGATGCCACAGGCAACGAAGAGGTTGCAGCCGACCGGCGGGGTCACCTGGCCGATGGCCACGTTCATGACGAGGACCACGCCGAGATGGTAGAGGTCAACGCCCAGCGCCGTTGCGATCGGCATAAAGATCGGCACGAAGATGTACATGATCGAGTTGCCGTCGATGAAGCAACCCGCGATCAGTACGAGGATGTTGGCGATCAGCAGGAAGACCAGCGTGTGTCCGTTGACCACCGATTCAAGGAGATGGGTGATGGTGGCGGAAATGCCGGAGACGGTCATCACCCATGCCATCAGGCCCGCGTTGCCCATGTTCCACATGATGGCGCCCGCCTGACGACCGGAGTCGATGACGACCGCAAGAAGCTCCTTGGCGCGCAGCGTCCGGTAGATGCAGACGCCGACGAAGAGACCGTAAACGGCAGAAACCGCCGCGGCCTCGGTGGGAGTAAAGATACCGCCGTAGATGCCGCCCAAAATAATGACAGGCATCATAAGGCCCCAGAAAGCGTCCTTAAAGGCAAGCGCGCGGACCTTGGCCGAAGCCTTGGGAAGACGCTTGAGGTCGCTCTTTCGGGTCACCCAAAGGGAGGCGACAACCAGAGCGGCGCCCATGACAAGGCCGGGGATGACGCCGGCCATAAACTGCGTGCCGGTTGAAATACCGACCAGCGAGGTATAGACGACAAATGAAATCGACGGCGGAATGATGATGCCGATGCCGCCGGCGGTCGCCATCAGCGCGGAAGCGTCTCCCGGCTTATAGCCGACCGCGATCATGGCGGGGATGACGATGGACCCGAGCGCGGCGACGGTCGCCGGGCCGGAACCGGAAATAGCGGCAAAGAAGCAGGCGACGATGACGCACACCATGCCGAGACCGCCCTTGATGTGTCCGACAAAGCTCTGGGCGAAGTTGATGAGCTTCTCAGAGATGTTGGCTTTTTCCATAATGTTGCCGGAAAGAATAAAGAACGGAATGGCCAGCAGCAGGAACTTGCTGAGGCTTGCATAGTAGTTATAGGGCACCATGGCGAAGCCCATGCCGGTGGTGAAAAGCGTGCAGATGCTCGCCAGACACATCGAAGTACCGATCGGGGTGCCGATGGCAACACAGACGCTGAAAACGCCGAGCAGAAGGAACGCTGTCATTGGGCTTCACCCTCCTCTTTAAGTTTTTTGAGTTTCCGGACATCCTGCAGGATGTTCTGGATGCAGCGGATTATCACAAGGCCAATTCCGAAGGGGACGGCCGTCGTGTAGGTCCATGCCGGCACCCGGAGGGCGACGGTCAGGCTCTTGAGCTTGAACTGTGTCGAGATCATCGAGAAGCTCGTCCAGAACAGGAAGAGGGCCGCAAGGAGGGTGAGGGTTGTGGTGATGATGGAAAAAATCGTCTGCATCTTCGGCTTCATCGCCCCGGTGAGAAGATCAAGGGTATAGAGGCTCCTTCTTTTGCAGGCCAGGGCGCTGCCCACCGTACCCAGCAGGACGAAGAGGGCGCAGACCAGCTCCTCGGTGAAGGAGAAGGAAAAGTGCAGTGCGTAACGCGAAACCACGCCGAGGAACACGAGGGTCAGCATGATGACGAGAACCGCCGCCGTTATGCACGATTCAAAATCGACGGAGCTTTTTTTCTTCATTGTATTTTTCTCCTCTAGGAGGGGTGATTCCCCGCGGCGCCACTCTCGGGGAATCCTCACACTCCATGTTAAATAGTGAAGCTTGCTTTTTCAATCAGCCTTCAAAACCGAAAGCCTTCTTGCACTCGGGGGTCAGCAGGGCGAGCTGTTCGTCGATGACCGGCTTGGCGGCATCCTTGAAGGTCTGCAGCTCTTCGTCGGTCGGGACGGTGATCACGCAGCCGGCGTCGATGAACGCCTGCTTGCAGATCTCCTCCTGGTCGTACATATACTGGCGGCCGTAAAGGGCGGCTTCACGGGCGCAGTCGGCAATGAGCTTCTGGGTGTCCGCATTCCACTTGTTCCACTCGTTCATGTTGGCGAGGAAATCATAGGCGGAGCAGAAAACGCCGCACTCGGTGACATACTTCTGCACTTCCTGCATGCTGGCGGAATAGAGGGTCTGATAGCCGTTGGTGTTGCCGTCAACGGTGCCGGTCTGCAGAGCGGAATAAAGCTCGCTCCAGCTCATGTTGACCGGGTCGGCCCCGAAGGCGCGCTGCAGCTTCATCTGGGTGTCGCCGTAGGCGCGCATCTTGAGGTTGGCCATGTCCGCGACGGTCTTGACCTCGCGCTTGTTGTTGGCGAGATGCTGCAGGCCGTTGGGGAAGGTGTCCAGACGCTTGACGCCGAACTTCTCATAGACGGTGTTGATGTAAGCGCCGGCTTCGCCGTCCATCTTCGAATAGAGGTCCTCATAGTCCTTGTAGGCGAAGGGAACGCCGCCGGCGTAAAAGTCGTTGTCAACAACGTTGAAGGAGGTCTGGGAGATAATCGCCATCTCAAAGGCGCCGCCGGCGATCATCATCTCGACGTGGCGCTGCATGTCGCCGCCGACGAGCTGGCAGTTCGGATAGCGGTCGATCTGCACGACGCCGCCGCTCTTTTCTTCGACCAGTTCTTCAAACTTGATGGCGGTGACGCCGTCCATGCCGGTGTCGCCGGTCGCGTAGCTGAGCTTGAGGGTCAGCTTGTCATACTGGGGGCCTCCCGCGGTGCTGCCGGAGGCCGCGGGGGCCGCGGAGGAGGCAGGGGCCGCGCTCGAGGAACCGCCGCAACCGGCGATGGCAAGGATCATCGTCAGGGCTAACAGAGCAGAAACGATTTTCTTCATGTGAGTCATCCTTTCATTACGTTACAAAGACAGCTTACAGGGTATAGATATCGGGTCTTCTGCAGTTCCATGTGGCAACCCGGCCGCGGACTTCCTTCTGATGCTGCATGTCGAGGGTCGCGTAGACAATATCCCGGCGGCCCAGCGCCGACGCGGTGACGATTCCCCACGGGTCCACCACCATCGAGCGCCCAAACGGATTCTCGGTCCCGCCGCAGATGCTGCCAAACTGATTGACCGCGCAGGTCCAGGTCAGATTCAGCAGCGCGGTGGACTGCACCAGCAGATCCCAGTGATCGGTTCTGGGCGGGAGCGGCGACCCCGTCGGAAAGCTCGCCGCACAGAAGATGATATCCGCCCCTTGCAGCACCATGCTGCGGGGCTGTTCGGGGAAACGCAGGTCAAAGCAGACCATCAGGCCGATCCGGCCAAAATCTGTATCGAAGACGCCGAGCTTGTCCCCCGGCACCGCCGCGTCGGATTCCCGGATGCCGATGGCGTCCATCAGATGGACCTTGGAATAGGAGCCGGCCACCTCGCCGGAACGATCGATGAGGGCACAGGTGTTCTTAACCTTTTCGCCGCAGGTTTCGGCAAAGCTGCCGGGAATCAGGTTGACCCCAAACCGCCGCGCCTGCTTCTTCATCTCGGTGATATAGCGTCCGTCCATCGTTTCGGAGTTGGCGCGCGCCTCCTCCAGAGAGAGGGACTCGTAGTAGTTGTACTCCGGAAAGATGATCAGATCGAGCCCGGGGCAGTGCTCCGCCGCCTCCTCAATCATGGAAACGGTCTCGGCGATGTTCTGCTCCTTTGAGCCGGTCACCCCCCGCTGACAGAGGGCGACTTTGACAAAGCGTTTCACCACGATTGGTTCACTCCTTGCTGCGTCTTATTTCTCCATGAAGTTCTGAATGTAGTCGGCAATATTGGCGACGCCGCGCTCAACGGTGATTCTGCCCTTTTCGACGGTGCCCTTGGTGCCGTCGCCCAGCGTGCCGGTGTCGGTATGCTCGGCGTACTTCACGCAGTTGACGATTCCGGGCCACTTGTTCACAAAGGGGGTGTTGGTCGAAGCGGCAACTTCCATATGAACCAGCTCGGGGAAGAGGTACAGCAGGACCGAGGTGCCGGCTTCCGCGGCGTGGCCGTGGGGGTTGGAGCTTTCCCACAGGTCGGAGGTGAAGCTGGGGATATACTGCCACCAGCCGATCTGGCCGTACTTGATTCCGTGCTTGAGCTGCGCGTCGACAAGAACCTCGGTGAGGGGCTGGGTGTTGTGCAGGTGGGTGTTTACCACGAAGAAGTTTTTGAATCCGAGGCGGACAAACTCATCGATCATCTCTCTGTAGACCGCGGTGAGGGTGGCGGCAGAGATGGCGATGGTACCGGGGAAGCTGGTCAGGCTCTTGGACTGGCCGATTTCAACGCAGGGGGCGACGATGCCGTTGACCTTCTCGGCAACCAGCTCGGCGACCTTCTTCGCAACGAGGATATCGCTGCCCAGCGGGAGATGACGTCCATAGACCTCGCAGGCGCCGGACGGGATGATGATTGTCTTTGCAGTCTTGCTGCGCTCCGCGAACTCGGACCAGCTCATGTCTCTCAGATTGTATACCATAGTAAAATCTCCTTTCTCTTTCACGCGTTTTGCGTGTCTGATCAGGATATAAAGCAAATCCCACGCCAGACTGGCACTTTTTCCGCAATTTTGTCGAAATGTCTGTTTTGATTGTTAAAAATTATTCAAGTCCGCCAAAGAATTTCTCAAAAATCCGAAAAGGCGCTCCTGCTCTTCGAACCGAGCGGCGGCGTTTTTTCTCATTTTTGAGATTATTCGCAAAATCAGGAAACTTAATTCTCGATATTGAGAATCGCCTCGGCTGCCCCGGTCACCGGCAGAGCGCCTTTCCGTAGAGGACGGGCGCCGCAAAAGCCGCGAGAACCGCCGCGGCGAAAAAGGCAGAAGCCCGGCCCGTCACCGACGCAAAGATCAAAACGCCCAGTCCGGCCGCCATCCAAAGGCAGGCGGCGAGGCGATGAACCGCCGCCCAGACGCGGGAATCCGCTTCGAGGAAGGAAAAATGCAGGGCAACGGAGGAGTTCGGCGGGCAGTCCATCATGTGTCCGCCGAGCAGGAGCAGCGCCAGCCCGATCCCGCAGGAAGCGGCAAACGGCGGGGGAAGCGGCCGGTTCGCCGCCCTGTAGATGAAAAGATTGGCAAAACCTGTTGACAGAACGGTAAAGCCCCAGCGGCCAAACAGCCGGACAAAGGTTTTCGGCAGCGTCATTCTCTGTTGGTTGAGGTAAAGCTGGGTGTGGACAATCAGGTTCAGAAGGCACATAAGTCCGGGGATTCCAAACACCACCAGAGCGCGGGGCATCGAATCGTCCCGCCCGTCCATCCGGGTGATCCCCGTCTCGACGATTTCGGGGATGCTTTCCCACAGGCGGACGCCCGTGATCATCGGCAGGGCGCAGGCAACCATCGTCACGGCAAACAGGATGCAGGCCTTTTCCCGGGAAACATGTCTGCCGAACAGGCGTACCGCCTGCGCCTGGGCTTCGCCGGTCATGGGGATCGCTTTTTTATTCTGGCTCATCGAATTTGTAATGCCTCCTCTTATTTATTGGGGTTTTCCGTCCGCGCGGGGAGCGCGTGAGGGATTTCCGCTTTGTCGCGCGGCGGGTGAGATGGGTTTTCCGTCCGCGCGGGAAGCGCGTGAGGGATTTCCGCTTTGCCGCGCGGCGGGTGAGATGGGTTTTCCGTCCGCGCGGGGAGCGCGTGAGGGATTTCCACTTTGTCGCGCGGCGGGTGAGATGGGTTTTCCGTCCGCGCGGGGAGCGCGTGAGGGATTTCCGCTTTGCCGCGCGGTGGGTGAGATGGGCTTTCCGTCCGCGCGGGGAGCGCGTGAGGGATTTCCGCTTTGCCGCGCGGCGGGTGAGATAGGTTTTCCGTCCGCGCGGGGAGCGCGGCCTTCGCCGGTCCCCGCATCCGGACGCTGAAGCATTTTCTTTTGCCGGGGGCCTCTTTTTCTCATTTCACAAAATGCCATCTGTGCAGCTGCCGCACGTGCCGGGAAGGGAACCGGTTCTGCCTGATGATGTGGCGGGCGGGCTGGATTCAACGCATCGCCGCACTTGCCGGGAAAGGAACCGGAGCCTTTTGCGTCCGGAAAAGCGTGTTCCGTTATCTGTCCCCGGCGCCCTCCATCTTCCGGTAGTACGAGGCCACGCTGATTCCCAGCCTGGAACAGATTTCGCGGATCTGCTTCAGGGTGGGACAGCCATTGTACCGCGCATTCATCTGGGTCAAAACCCGCAGTTCACAGTCGCGCACGATTTCCTTGAGCGTCCTGTCCTCCTCGCCGGGAGCGGCCGGAGCGGAGGGACCCGGCGCACCGCGGTTTCCGCGCTGAATCCGCTGCGGGATGTTCTCAAAGGAAAGCGTCTGGGAATGCTCAAAGTTCATCATATATTCGATGCAGTTTTCCAGCTCCCGGACATTGCCGGGCCAGCCGTACTGCTGCAGGAAGCGCTGCGCCCCCGCCTCAATGCCGGTGATATTCCGGTCGAGCTTCTGATTGTATTTTTCGATGAAATAGTCAATGAGAAGCGGAATATCCTCCCGCCGTTCACGCAGCGGCGGAATCCGCAGGGTAATGACGCTCAGGCGGTAATAAAGATCCTCCCGGAATTCGCCGCGGACGATGAGCTGTTCAAGATTCTTGTTGGTCGCCGCAATGATATGCACATCCACCGATACCAGGTGGCTGCTGCCGATCCGGTCGATCTGCCGGTCGGTAAGCACCCGCAGAACCTTGGCCTGCAAATAGAGCGGCATGTCCCCGATTTCGTCAAGAAACAGGGTGCCGGTGTCGGCGAGCATAAACTTGCCGATCCGTCCGCCCCGCTTGGCGCCGGTGAAGGCCCCCTCCTCGTAACCGAAAAGCTCGCTTTCCAGCAGCGTTTCGGGGATGGCCGCGCAGTTGACCGTCACAAAGGGGCGGGAACGCCTCGGCCCGCTTGCGTGGATGGTGCGCGCGATGACCTCCTTGCCGGTGCCGCTTTCCCCGAGCAGCAGAATATTGGACGAGTTCTGCGACACCGTTTGAATCTGCTCCTTGAGCGCCAGCATCTGCGGATTGCGGGTCACCAAATCAAATGGGAAGCTGACGGTGTCGTGCTGGATGATGGTGTCCTGCAGAGCCGAAAAGGGATTGACGATGCAGAGCGCATCCTCCGCGTCGTCGGGGACGGGGCGCACCGTGAGGGTCAGGTGGTGGCGCCGCCCGCCCTGCCGGAAGGTCAGCTCCTTCTCCATAACGGTCTGGCTCCGCAATGCCTGACCGACGACCGCGACGATCTCCTCGAGGCACCTCCCATAAACGGCGCGGTCCTGATCCACACACAGAAGGCGCCGGGCCCGTTTGTTGATTTGCAGCACCTCCCCGTCCCTGCTGCAAAGGAGCATTCCTCCCTTCACCGCCTCAAAAACGCCGGAGAGCTGCGCGTTGCGGGTTCTCACCAGATGCAGCAGCCGTTCCTGCTCGAGCTTGGCGGAAATCAAGTCGGCGGTCTTCTCCAGATAGCCCAGCAGGCTCTCCTCCTTTTCGAGAAGAATCTTCTGCTGCCGCGCGGTAAAGGAGGCCACGACAATCACCCCCTCCACGCCGCCGCCCAGAATAATGGGATAGAGGAGGATCGAATAATAAATCGGTTCGTTCGTAACGCTGAAAGGGCGGGAGGTCGTGTCCCGGACCGCGAGAGGCTCCCCGCTCTGCATCACCTGAAGGGTATAGCTGCGCTCCCAGTTATCCTCCTCATCGGCTCTTCCCCTGAAGCGCCCCGTGCCCGATATGCGCAGCATCGGGTCGGTGTTGATGATGGTAAGCTCGAGATCCAGAACCGCGGCAAAGGAATCAACAACGTCATCCAGAAATGCTTTCAGGTCAAGAAGATCCATTTTCTTCCCCCCGATCGTAATTTTATTCAGTGTAGCATAAACAACAGTATCGGCGCAAGCGGAGCGGATATCGCCGCCTAATCGAAGCGCGTCAGGATGATAACCGCGGCCAGAATTGCCAGCACCCCCAGGCCGGTGCGCAGGCCGAACGGTTCGGAATAGATGGCGATTCCCACCGAAAGGCTGGTGATCGGCTCAAAGGTCGAAAGAATCGACGCCCGCTGCGGTCCGACGATCCGCACCCCGATCTGAAACAGGATGCTGGCACTCTGTGAAAAGAGCATCAGGACCACAAGGTTGCAGAACCAGCCCAACGGCGTCATCGAGACGAAAAGCTCCCCCGTGAACACACCGTAGAGGGCCTGTCCCACAAAGGAGAGCAGCGCCAGCCAGAAGGCCAGCACCAGCGAGGGAAGATTTCCCAGCCCGCTCTGGTCGAGATAGATGATGTAAAACGAGTAGGTGATTCCCGAGAGAAACGCCAGCAGAACGCCCGCCGCGTTTCCCGACTGGCCCGGCGTATAAAACATCAGGATTCCCGCAGAGCAGAGGGCGGCACACAGTACCTTGACTCCGGAAAGGGGCGCATGGCAGAACAGCACACAGCCCAGAAGGGTAAACACCGGATAGACAAAGTGGATGGTGGTGGCCATGCCGGAGGAAATAAAATAATAGGAGCTGGACAGCAGCAGCGGCGTGCTGGCAAAGCCCAGTGCGAGCATCACCATTTGACGCATCTGCCGGCGGCTCAGCTTCACCGAAACACCCTTATGCCGTAGAAACCCCAAAAGCAGGGGGGCAATAAGGGAGTTGCGGATCGCCGCCGCGCTGACGGCGTTGCCGCCGCTGGCATAGATCGTTTTGGTAATGACGGGGACACAGCCGAAAATGACGGCTGACAGAATTACGAACAGAATCCCCTGCAAATCCTTCGGCCGGCTGTCCGCTGCCGCCGCAGGATGAGCCGCCCTAAACATGGGACAGGCGAAAATCCGCGTGCCTGTTCCGCATCGAAGCAGATCCGCCCCGCCGCATCCCCGGAATGCACCGGCTGCATCCGGCAGGAGCGGGGCGGAATCCCCCCGGCAAAAGACATCTCATGATCGTTTCCTCCTCTTTTCCATCGGGCGCCCGGCGTCTGCCGGGCGGAAATTCAGGGATATCATTTCCCCTTTTCATTATTAAGCAAATTTTGTGCCACGGTCTTTTGCACCGGAAATCGGGAATCTTCCCGCGGTTTTTCTCATAATCGAGAAGCGCCGTGCTCTTTTTCTTCTTATTTTTAAGAAAATTTCTCATATTTGATAACAGAATTCTCTTCCCGTATGCGGACAGCCTGCCGGCAAATGCAAAGAGGTCCGGAAGTCAAAAGCTTCCGGGCCTCTTTGCAATGCGGAGAAAAGTTGTTTCAATTTTTGGTGTGGATTGCCCGTCCCTCGGCGTGAAGAGCCGCCTCCCGCACCGTTTCGGTGACAGTGGGGTGGGAGTGAATGGTTGTAATCAGCTCATCGAGGGTCGCCTCGAGCCGAAGAGCCAGCGCGCCCTCGCTGATCAGATCGGTGGCGCGCGGTCCGATGATGTGCAGGCCGAGCACCTCCCGGTACTTGCGGTCGGCGATCATTTTGACCATGCCTTCGCCGCCGTTGAGGATCAGTGCCTTGCCGTTGGCGTTCATCGGGAATTTCCCGACGATGTAATCGATCCCCTTTTCCCGGCACTGCTCCTCGGTCAGTCCGACCGAAGCGGCCTCCGGCTCCATATAGACGCAGGCGGGATTGGTTTTCTGGTCGTAGACGGCGGGCTGTCCCATGATGTTTTCAGCGGCCACCTCACCCATCGCGGAAGCGGTATGCGCCAGCATCGCCTTACCGAACACGCAGTCGCCGATAGCATAAACTCCGGGTACATTCGTCTCCATGCGGTCGTTGACCAGAATGCGGCCGCGGTCGTTTTGGATACCGGCGGCGTCGAGGTTGAGCGGGGCGGTGTTGGCCCGGCGCCCGATCGCCACCAGGACTTTCTCTGCTTCAAACGCGAGCAGCTCTCCGCCCTTATCCCGGCAGACGACTTTCGCGCCCACGGGGGAGGGTTCCACCGACTGCACCGGGCATTCCAGATGGAATTCAACGCCGCGCTTTTTCAGATGTTCGATGCCGACGGCACTGATCTCGGCGTCGAGCATCGGAAGCATATGGTCGAGGGCCTCTATCACGGTGACCCGGGTGCCGAAGGCGGAGTAGGCACAGGCCAACTCAATGCCGATGACTCCGCCCCCAATCACCACCATGCTTTCCGGCAGTTTCTCAAGGGAGAGCGCGCCGGTCGAGTCGATGCAGTTGGGATTTTCCCGCAGCCCCGGAATCGGCGGCTGGGCGTTGACCGATCCGGCCGCAATGATGACGGCGTCGGCGGTCATCGTCTCGGCGGAGCCATCCTTCCTGCGGACCGAAAGGCTGTTCGGGGAAAGAAAGCTGGCCTCGCCCTCCACCCGGCCAATTCGATTCATCCGGAAAAGCGCGGCAATGCCGCCGGTCAGCCGCTTCGAAATCTCATCCTTGTGCGCGATCACCTGTGGAAAATCCACCTCGAGGCCCGAAACCCGAACCCCGATTTCGGCGCCCTGCTCCCGAATCCGGGAGACAAGCTCAGCGCTGTGCAGCAGACATTTGGTTGGGATGCAGCCCACATTCAGGCAGGTTCCGCCCAGACGGTCCTTTTCGATCACAGTCACTTTTGCGCCGAGCTGCGCGGCGCGGATCGCCGCGACATAGCCGCCGGGGCCTCCGCCGATGACCAGCACCGTCCTGGGGCCTTGCTTTGCGGCAGGGGCGGGAGCATCGGGCGCGGGGGCCCTCTGTTCGGCGGGCCGCGCCGAAGGGACGCTCTCCTCCGGAATCTTTTCGCCCGGCTGTCCGATGTAGGCCACCACCGATTTGCAGGCGGCGGTCTCCCCCTCCGGACAGAGGATTTTCAGCAAAACGCCGTCCTCTTCCGCCTCAATTTCATTGGTCAGCTTGTCGGTCGAAACCGTATAGAGGAGGTCCCCTTTTTTGACGGGTTCTCCCTCCTTTACCGACCATCCGTCGATCGTCCCCTCGGTCATCGTCAGGCCGAGCTTCGGCATCAGTACTGCAGTTGCCATAACCTTGATCCCTTCTATTCCTGTTATAATGTTGATTCCGGCGTGCCGGCCGCATCAAAGATCGTCGCGAGGACCTCCTCAGCGGTGATCCCGCCGAAATATTCCCGCGGCTCAAAGCGCCGGAGTACCGCCTCCACATCCTCCCGCCGGAAGGCGCAGCCGCAGAGCGCGCGCGAAAGCTCATCGAGCGGCCGCAGCGAAAGAAAATCCCCGTAGAAATCTGCCCTCGTGATCCGCCCGTTCTC
>JACRTB010000042.1 GCA_014385025.1 Yanshouia hominis
CCACCATCTGCTTGAACGCGCCTGTGTATCTTTTGTTTGGTATTCCTTTCCGCATAATAAAGCACCCCATTTCTTAGTGCAAGTATATCATACTTGTCTAACAAATGGGGTGCAGTTCATCCTCCAGTGGGGCGTGGATATAGACCCGCAGCACATTCGGAACGCCGCGCAGCACATAGTCGGCGCATCGGCCGATCACAACACAGGATTCGCTTTTTGCCAGCTCGGTGATCACCTTGGCCTGATAACGAAACAGATTCTCGTTGGAGACAAAGTCCTCCCGGTCCGGAGGAATGATCTCTCCTCCCCTTTCGCGGCGCGCGATCGGCAGAAGCATCTTCAAACTCGGATTTTCATCCGCCAGCCCGAAAAGGCCCTCGTTAATTCCGCTTTCATCAGAGGCGAGCCGCAACAGCTTTCGGTCGTAGCAATGGACCCCCAATTCCTCGGCAAGCGCCTTACCGATGTGACGTCCACCGCTGCCGTATCCTCTTGCAATGGTAATCACAAATTGTTTTTCCAGCATCATAGCCCCTCCATCACTCCGATCAGCCTTTTCCGCATCATGAGAAAATGATGCGTTCTTTTATTATAATCATAACATATCCGTGCAAATTTCGAAAGCGGCCTTTCTGTTTTCGTCTCAAGTAAAGCGGGGGAAAAACATTCAGTAAAATGCGGGTATAATTGTGTAATATGTCAGTAATTGTACTTGTATTTTAGAACAATTTGCTATATTCTTGCGGTGGACACCAAAGAAAACAAAATTTGTATCAGGAGGATTCCCTATGCAAGCCAAACAAAAAATCCTTGCCGTATTTCTGGCGGCGGCATGTACCGCCGCTGCTTCCCTGACCGTCCTCGCGGCCACTGAACATTGGAACGACGCCTCCAAGAGCCCTGCCGACACAACCGCCACCTATCTTTCCGACAAGACCGCATGGACCTCATGGGTTTCCAACTGGGATAACACCAAGGTCAAATATGAGCAGGTGGCTCTTACACCGGGCGCCGACGAAACCCAGATGAACTTCGGCTGGTATTCCCGAATCAACACTGCCGCGATCGTCAAGCTCTCCACTACCCCCAACATGGCCAATGCGGTCACCTTTACCGGCAGCTGCGAGCCTGGTACTGTTCTGGGCGGTACCCAATATTACAGCAGCAAGGTCACCGCGACCGGGTTGAAGGCTGACACCACCTACTACTATCAGGCGAATGTCAACGGCGTTACCAAGCCCGCTGAGAGCTTTAGAACCGGGAACGGCGACAGCTTTTCGATGCTTTTGGTTGGTGATCCTCAGATCGGTGCTTCGGTGGGGCAGACTGCTTCGACCGACTCCTCCGCACAGACCGCCGAGCTCGCGGCCCGCAATGATTCCTTCAATTGGAATAAAACACTGAATTCCGCTCTTGCCTCCCATTCCGACATCGACTTTATCCTTTCGGCCGGTGACCAGATCAATGAATACGTCAAGGACGGTAGCGCCGCCAAGCTTCAGGAGCAGGAATATGAGTATGCCGGATTTCTTTCCGCCAAAGCTCTGCGATCCCTGCCGATTGCCACCACCATCGGCAACCACGATTCTCTGACCACAGGATACCGGAATCACTTTAATAACCCCAACCCCTTCGTGGAAGAACAGAATCCCACCAAGGCGGGCAATGGCTACTATTTCTCTTACGGCAACGCGCTCTTCGTCGTTCTTAACAGCAACAACTACAATTGTGCCGACCACAAGGCGCTGATTGAGAAGGCGGTCAAATCCGATCCCGATGCCAAATGGCGGATTGTGATGTTCCATCAGGACATCTATGGCACCGGACTCGACCACTCCGATTCGGACGGCATCATTCTGCGGACTCAGCTTACCCCAATTTTTGACTCCTATGACATCGACGTGGTCCTTCAGGGACACGACCATACCTATTCGAGAAGCTATCAGCTCTCGGGCGACGGCAAGGAGCACGCTTCTTATGATAAGAGCGTTGATCTCGACAACGCCGCGGTCAAGTCTTCCTTCCTCACCGACAACCTCTGCTACAACATTGTTGGAACCCAGCAGGGCACTGTGACCAACCCCGCCGGCACTGTCTACTTCTCGACCAACTCTTCCACCGGAAGCAAATTTTATGAACTGATCCCCACCCAGCAGAACTATATTGCTGCCCGCAGCCAGACCTGGAAGCCGTCCTACTCCGTTCTCCGCGTCGAAGGGAATACCTTTTCGATTGATACCTATGATGCGGAAACCGGAAAATGCCTCGACGCGAATTATACCATTGTCAAAACCCGATAAAACAGGAACCAGAAACGCTACAGGGGGAGATGATTTCGTCTCCCCTGCGGTATTTGGGAGGAATCCTCATGTTTGACAGTTTCTTTTTTGATCTTCAAAAAATTTCGGCGCTGATGCTGGGCGCAATTCTTTTGGCGGGCGCAGCACTCTTCTTCAGATAGGGGCGGTTTCATGAAAGACAACACGGTTTTCCTGAATTTGCGCCGGATTGCACTGCTTCTCCTCGCCGCTGCCCTGTTTTTGGCATGGACCGTCTGGCTCAATGATTTTGAGAAGGTTCCGCTGGTCAATACCGGAGGGCGCAGCTTCGAGAAGGCGACCGTCGAAGAGATTCTCACCGATAATCTACAGGAAAACGGCGCCCGGATCGGTGACCAGCGGGTGATGCTGAGGATGCGCAGTGGTCCGCTCAAAGGTCATTGTGTGGAGGCGGTCAGCCCCAACAGTCTGCTTTTCGGCGCGGCCTGCGAACCCGGAATGCGGGTCATCGCTATTTCAAGCCTTGCGGGCGGACTGGATGTGACCACTGTTTACAGCGCCGACCGTTCCGGAGCCGTTTACCTCTTTATCGGACTTTTCCTGCTGAGCCTTTATCTCGTCGGCGGAAAAAACGGTCTGAAGAGCGCCGCCGGACTGCTGTTTACTCTGTTCTGTATCGTCTATCTTCTTTTTCCCATGATTTATCGGGGCGTCTCCCCCTTTTTGGCGGCGCTGATCATCTGCGCCGTCACGACCGCCGCGACCCTCGGTTTGGTTGCGGGATGCTCTGTCAAGTCGCTCTGCGCGGCGCTGGGGACTCTGTTCGGCGTGCTGGTTTCGGGCATTTCGGCGGCATTGTTCGGATATTTCGCCGGAATCTCGGGCCTTAATGTTTCGACGGTCGAAAGCCTTCTTTTTGTCGGACAGGCCACCGAAATCCGTGTGGGTGAACTTCTCTTTGCCGGTATCCTGATTTCGGCACTCGGCGCGGTCATGGACGTGGCAATGTCGGTTGCGTCAACCCTCAATGAGCTGCATCTCAAGAATCCGGCGATGAGCCGTTCCGAGCTTTTTGCCAGTGGGATGAATGTCGGCAAAGATATGATGGGAACCATGTCCAATACCCTGATTCTCGCCTTTGCGGGCGGATCTCTGGGAACACTGATGCTCAATTACGCCTACGATCTGCCCTATGCTCAGATCGTCAATTCATACCAGATCGGCATTGAAATCATGCAGGGAGTTTCCGGTTCGATCGGGATTATCCTGACCGTGCCGCTTGTTTCACTGATCTCATCCCTGATGCTGGGTGCGCGGAGGAATTCCACCGCAAGTGAGACGTGTCCGGCACTGCTCTCAAAATTGCATTCTCCCTGTGATCTGTAAGTCCTCAAAAGACCGGAGCATGAATGCTCCGGCCTTTTTTGTATGTCGAAAACCACTCGCTAGGCGAGTGGTTCCAAAGAAGGCTGCTGCCGATGATGTAGAAATAAAAACTCCCTTTGCTAGAATAAAGATGCGGTCTGCCAACTGCACCAAACAAGCAAAGGGAGGTCATTCGAAATGAACGACGTAAATAGTTTAGCGCATACGAGTTGGAATTGCAAATATCATGTGGTGTTTGCCCCAAAATATCGGCGAAAAGTATTCTATGGAAAAAGACGAAAAGAAATAGGGGAGATTTTACGAACACTCTGCAACTGGAAAAAGATCAAAATCATAGAGGCGGAAGTATGCCCGGACCATATCCACATGCTCTTGGAGATACCGCCAAAGGTTGAGGTATCAAGTTTCATAGGATATCAAAGGGAAAAGCAGCCTGATGCTCTATGAAAAGTTTCCGGAGTTAAAATATAAATACCGCAACCGGGAGTTTTGGTGTCGCGGATATTACGTGGATACAGCGGGAAAGAATGCAAATAAAATAGCCGAATACATTAAGCGTCAGCTGGAAGAGGATCAGGCGGGAGAACAATTGACCATGGGGAACTTCTAAGCCCGTTTACGGGTAGCAAGTAACAGTCCTTCGCAGCTGACAGATCGTACCAACGCGACGCGACGTGACGCGTGCCGCTGGTAGCAGAGGGCTTCGCCCGTCTAAGAAAAACCGCCGGCTAGGCCGGCGGATATTTATTAATCAAAACAACTGCAAAAGCTCCTTCGGAAAGTCGATGACCAACTGCGCACCCGCCCGTTCGAGCAGCCCGCGATCCCGGAAGCCCCAGCTGCACCCAACCGGGAAGGCTCCGGAATTTTTCGCGGTAGCTACGTCAACATCGGAATCTCCGACGTAAACGGTATGCTCCGGCACACTTCCGAGCAGGGAGAGGGCCTTGCGCACCCCCTGCGGATCGGGCTTTTTGGGGATGCCATTCCCCTCTCCCACCGCCACCTTGATCCAGCGGCCAAACCAAAAATCAATCAGCGGCACAACGGCGTCGTTCATCTTGTTCGAGACGACGCCCATCCGGATTCCACGCCCGGAGAGCGCGGAGAGCATCTCATCGATTCCCGGATACGGCCTGGTATGATCTCTCATGTGCAGCTCATAGTGCCCGGCAAAAACATCAAACACCTTCTCAATCTCCTCGGAGGTCGTCCCCTCGGGAAGCGCTCGGGTGATCAGCATCCGGCCCCCATTCCCAACAAACCGGCGCACTTCATCAATGCCGCGCTGCGGATACCCAAAGCGGCACAGCGCAAAATTGGTGCTGGCAGCGAGATCCTGCAGCGAGTTCAGGAGGGTTCCATCCAAATCAAAGATCACGGTATCAAAAAAAAGATTCTGTTTCAAATATTCCACCTCATTTTCTGGCAATTCAAGTGTAATGCGGTTTGATGAAATTGTCAATTATCACATTGACCCTTTAGTTATTTTGCAGCTTTTCTGCGGGAGAAATTTCCGGTTCTCCCCTTGACATTTTCGATATGATTGACTATGATAGTGTAGATGTTTATTTAATTTAGACAACAACTGAATCGGTAAAATCAGCCGCCCACGGCGGCATTAACGGAGGTAAAGAATATGGAACGCAGAAGCAGCCAAGTTACACAGGGTGTGGAGCGCGCGCCTCACCGTTCGCTCTTCTATGCTCTCGGCTATACCGAGGAGGAGCTTAACCGTCCGCTGATCGGCGTCGTATCGGCCCACAGCGAGATTGTTCCGGGACATTTTCATCTGGACAAGATCGCGGAGGCGGTGAAAGCCGGTATCCGCATGGCGGGAGGCACCCCCATCGAGGTTCCGGCCATCGGTGTCTGTGACGGCATTGCCATGGGACACATCGGCATGAAATACTCTCTGGCCTCCCGCGAGCTGATTGCCGATTCCACCGAGACGATGGCGCTGGCACACTGCTTTGACGGACTTGTTCTTGTACCGAACTGTGATAAAATTGTCCCCGGCATGGTGATGGCGGCGGCAAGAATCAATATTCCGTCGATTGTCTGCTCGGGCGGTCCGATGCTGTCCGGTACTTACGAGGGTCAGGAAATCAGCCTGTCTAAAATGTTCGAACAAGTAGGTGCCCGCAAGGCCAACCTCATCACTGATGATCAGCTCTTGGAATGTGAGCTGGGCGCATGCCCCGGCTGCGGCTCCTGCTCGGGAATGTATACCGCCAATTCCATGAACTGCCTCTGTGAAGCGATCGGCATCGCTCTGCCCGGCAACGGCACCATCCCCGCCGTCTACAGTGCGCGTCTCCAGCTTGCCAAACACGCCGGAATGAAGATTATGGAGCTGGTCGAGCGCAACATCTGCCCGCGGGACATCATCAATCCCGCTTCGATCCGCAACGCTCTTTCGGTGGATATGGCGCTCGGCTGTTCCTCGAACAGCGTGCTGCATCTGCTTGCCATTTCCAACGAGGCGGGATGCCCCGCCACCCTTGAAATGATCAACGAGCTCAGCGCAAAGGTGCCGAATCTCTGCCATCTTGCCCCTGCCGGCCCTCATCATATGCATGAGCTCAACGCTGCGGGGGGACTCCCCGCCGTTATGAATCAGCTTCTGGAAGGCGGTTACCTTGATCCCGGCGTCATTACCGCCACCGGGAAAACCCTCGGTGAAAATGTCCGCGGAGCCGTCAATAAAAATCCCGAGGTCATTCGTCCGCTCTCCAATCCTTACAGCGAAACCGGCGGTATTGCGATCCTTTGGGGCAATCTCGCAAAGGACGGCTGTGTCGTCAAGCGCAGCGCCGTTGCCCCGGAAATGCTGCGCCACACCGGTCCGGCCCGAGTCTTTGACTCGGAGGAAGAATCGATCGAAGCAATCTTCGGCGGAAGAATCAAGGATGGAGACGTTGTCGTAATCCGCTATGAAGGCCCCAAGGGAGGCCCGGGAATGCGTGAGATGCTTTCTCCCACCTCGGCCCTTGCCGGGATGAAGCTTGACAAGACCGTGGCGCTGATTACCGACGGACGCTTTTCCGGCGCGTCACGCGGCGCATCGATTGGACACATCGCCCCGGAAGCGGCGGTCGGCGGCCTGATCGCCTGTGTGGAGGAAGGCGACCTGATTGAAATCGATATCCCCGCGAGCCGAATCAACCTGCTGGTGGATGATGCCATTCTCGAGGAGCGGAGACGGCATCTCGTCCCCCGCGAACCCAACATCAAGACCGGCTGGCTCGCCCGCTACGCCCGTCTGGTCGGACCCGCCAACCTCGGCGCGGTCATGCAGTAAGTCTTTCCCAAATCCCGCCGCAAAAACCAATGCGGCGGGATTTTTGCGTACTGCCCCGGCAGGTGCGGACGCTGCGTCGGACAGGCAGGACGAAAGCCGACATCGTTCAGATGCCGGCTTCGAACGGGTTCTCGATAGAACTTTTTAAGTATGGCGTTTCTTTTACGGAAAGCGCAGGTAATCACCGGTTTTCCCGGAGCGGACCATAAAGTCCGGAGGCGCGCCTTAAAGCAGCAGCAAGCCCCATGCGGTGAGGGTTGCCAGCGAAAGCCCGGTGGTCAGCACGAGGCAGCGGGAAGCCAGAACTGCATCCCCGCCATACCGGTCGGCCATAATCGGAGTCATCGACGCGGCCGGAAGTCCCATCATTATGACGCAGACACCGGTGGAAACGGGATCCATGCCCTCAATGACCCGGCAGAGAAGCAGCGTCACCAGCGGAAGCATCCCCAAACGCACCAACGTAAAACAGAGGGTGGTCGCGGAAAGCAGATTCCCCAGCTTTTCCTGTGCGAGGATCATCCCCACTACCATCATTGTCATCGGTACGGTGCAGTTTCCTGCTTTTTGAATGACGGCATATAAAAATGCCGGCGGCCGGACTCCTGTTATCATCAGAATAAGCCCGGTGTAGACGCCAACCATGCAGGGATGACAGAGAATTTTTCGCATGGTTTCCTTTGCGCTCTGCCCGCCGGAAAAATAACCGGGTCCAAATCCCCACATAACAATGCGCATCGGTATCAGAAAAATGGAGGCATATACCAAGCCGGTCGCTCCGAAAAGCCCCTCCGCGACGGCATTGCCCATAAACCCTCCGTTCGAGCAGACAGTGGCATACTGCAATACGGAACGCTGCGCTTTCGGATACCTCTCAAACAGAAACCTGCCTGCCAGAATACAGAACAGATGGGCGGTAACCGATATGAAAAAAATGCGCCCCAGCTGACCGAGCGTCCCTGCCTGTTGTTCTTTGCAGAATGCTTGAATAATATTGCATGGGATGATGAAAGCAATGCATAGATTCACAAGGCTCTGCTTCCCTTTCTCGGTGACAATTCCGCGTCGGTACACCAGATATCCCACCGCCATGAGGACGGCCATCATACCTTCCAGCTCAAGCAGACTGTGAAGGGTCATGTTCATCGAAAATCCCCCTTAACGTGATAAATCTTAAAAAACAGGAAAGGCTTTTCATTGCGGCATATCCGGTGTAGAATAGAGAAAAGCTTCTGCTTTTTCCTCATTTTACCGCAAGAGAAAGAAAAAATCGAACAGAACACTTTTGTTCCCATACAAAATCAATTTGTTTTGTGATAGAATCGTAACAACAGAGTCTTGTTTTGCAAATGAGGGGACAAAATGAATGACCAGTCCGTCGGTTATTTTTTGACCGTTGAGGAGGAGCGCAGCTTCACCAAAGCGGCACAGCGGCTTTATCTCAGCCAGCAGGCGCTGAGCGCCAGCATCGCGGCCCTTGAACGGGAGGTGGGCGCCGCGCTTTTTGAGCGAACCTCACCGTTAAAGCTCACCTATGCCGGAGAGCGTTTTCTCCCCTATGCCCATCAGCTCATAAGGATTCACCGGCTGATGGAGGCTGATCTGCAGGATGTTCAGAATCGTCGAAGCGGGCGCATTCTGCTGGGAATCGCTCCAACACGCGGAAAGCTTCTTCTTCCGCGCATCCTGCCCGTCTTTCACCGAGCCTATCCCCAGGTCATGGTCAACCTCCTCGAGGATACAAATGAGGCGGTCTGCCGGGCGGTAAAAAACGGGGAGGCGGATCTGCAGATTACCCAGATGCCCTTTTTGGGAGAAGGACTCTCCGTTGAACCTTTTTACGAAGAGCATACTCTTCTGCTGATCCCCAGGGAGGTGCTTTCCGCAGCCTTTCCCGGGCAGGAGGAAGAAGTATTGCACCGTTTTTCCGAGACGGATGAGATCGGACTGCTGAAGGAGTGCCCTTTTCTGCTCAACTGCAGCGGAAATATCATCCGCTCGGTTGCGGACCGTTATTTTGAAGCAGCGGGTATCCAGCCGCGGATTGCCGTCGAAAGCCGCAGCATCGAGACACTGCTCGAACTTTGCCTTCAAGGAATGGGCATCGTTTTTTATCCTGATGCCTTTCTGGCCGGGGAGGTTCGTGAGCGGATTCCCCGCTCAATGTCCGTCCTGCCGCTGCGCCGTCCGGAAGCATCCTATCCGCTCGGCTTCGGCTATCTCGACCTTCCTTCCGTTCCATGGACGGTAACGGAGTTCATTCGAATCGCCAAAGAAACCATTTCTGACAGGAGGAGCCAGTATGACAATTTGTGACAACCGCGATCGCCTTGTCGCCATCTCGGTGATGGGGCAGATTCACCATCCCACCATTGGCCACAGCGGCACTTTTAAGCTCTGCCACGACGGAACAAGCGGGGTGCTGCCCAGTGTCGGCGGAATTACCTATAATGTTAAACTCGGCGACTGTGTCTACGACAAGATATGCGATCATGTCGAACCGGGGGTCAGCATGAAAAATCCCGACCCAAAGGAAAATGACGCGCTGGTGATGCTGGCCTGTATCGGAAATAAAGCCAGGGTTGTCTCGGGCGATGCAAAAGGGACCGCGGGCTTTGTGACCGGATTTCATGGCGGGATTGAACACACCCTGCTTTGGTTTCCTGAAGAGGCGCTGGACAAAATGCTGCCCGGCGACCGGATTCTCATCAGGGCGTATGGTCAGGGACTCTCGTTGGACGATTTTCCCGAGATCATGCTGACCGGCGTTGATCCCGCTCTGCTCGACCGGATGGGGCTTTCAGTGCTGAACGGAAAACTGGCTGTTCCGGTTGCGGCAAAGATTCCCGCTCATCTGATGGGCGCGGGTCAGGGCATGGGTTCGGGTCATACCGGCGACTACGACCTGATGACGGCCGACCGCGCCGAGCTTGTGCGCTGTGGTCTTGACCGGCTGCGCTATGGGGATATCGTCCTTTTGGAAAACTGCGACAATACCTATGGGCGCGGATATCTGACCGGCGCGTCCTCCATCGGTGTGGTCGTACACTCCGACTGCACCATCATGGGGCATGGCCCCGGAATCAGTACCATTATGAGCTGCAAAAAGCCCCTCATCGAAGGAATTCTCAATCCTCATGCCAATCTCGCCGATTATATGGGGATCTGATCCCTCAAACCAAGGGAGGATATGATGGAAAAGACCGGTTTGGTACTCGGTGGCGGAGGCGCCAAGGGCAGCTATCAAATGGGAGCATGGAAAGCTTTTCGGGAGCTTGACCTCTCCTTTGATCTGATCGTGGGCACTTCAATCGGCGCGCTTAATGGCGCGCTGATGGCGGCGCAGGATTTTGACGGCGCCGACCGCCTGTGGAACACCATCGAAGATAAGCAAATCTTCCCAGACTGCGACGGCAGGCGCCTTGAGGAGGTTCGGCAGCTTGAGAATCCGCTTGACCTCCTGCGGTTCGCGGCCCGGGACGCGATTCCGCAGGGCAGCTTCAGCGCCGAAAAGCTGGAGGGACTGGTGCGGGAACGAATCGACGAGGAAAAGGTTCGCTCCTCCCCCATTGATTTTGGGCTTGTCACTGTCGAGTTCCCCGCGATGCGCCCCCGTATGCCGATGAAATGTGAGATTCCCGAAGGCGCGCTTTACCGCTGGCTGATGGCTTCCGCCGCCTGTTTCCCGGTTTTCTCTCCTTATGAGATCGACGGTACCCGCTACCTTGACGGCGGGTATTACGACAATCTGCCGGTTGGGCTGGCTGCCAATCAGGGAGCTTCACGGATCGTCGCGGTTGACCTTGACGGCGTCGGGCTGGAACGGCGTGCACGACGGGAAAAGATCGAGGAGCTGATCCGGATCGAACCGCGCTGGGATCTCGGCGCAATTTTTGATTTTGACCAGAACGCCTTTGCCCGCAACCGTATGCTCGGTTATTATGATACCCTCAAAGCGTTTGGCAGGATGGAGGGCTTTGCTTACTCCTTCCGCCCGGGGGAGCTTGCGCGCAACGCCGAACGTCTCTCCTTCGGCACCGCGGAGCTTCAGAAACACCTGTCCGCGTCAGTGCGGAAACCGATTGCACGGACGCTCTCGCTGCTTGCACAGGATGACGCGCTCGAAATGCTTGCGTCGGGAAGCTGGGAATGGGACCGCCCCCAAATGCTCTGCCGCGCGGCAGAGCTGACCGGTGCGGTTTTCGGCCTCGCGCCCGACCGCTGCTATTCCTTTGAGGAATATAATCAAAAGCTGCTGCGGGAATTTGAAAAGCGTCCTCGCTTCCTCACCCTCTCCTCCGATCCCAAAGCGCTGATTGCCGCTCTTGCAGAAGCGGTGGAGCCGCATTCGGTGGCCTCGATGATCGCCCAATACCTTGCGAAGCCGGCAGAAGAGTCCTCTTTGCCCGCCGCGCTGCTCCCACCACGGGAATATACAGCGGCCTGTTATCTCAAACTGCTGCTGGACGACCGGCGGCGCGCCCGCTGACCCCTTGGAAAAAACTGTGCGGCGAAGAAATTTCTTCGCCGCACAGTTTTTTCTGTCTTTTTTCTAATGCTTTACATAGATTTTCCATTTGTGTGGTAAGCTAACCAAAAGCAGGCCGTATCTTTCGGCTAAATCAACTGAAAGGAGGCGGCGCTGTGCGCTACGGAGTGATCGACTTGGGCTCCAACACCATCCGCACCGTCGTCTATGAAACAGAGGGAAAATCCTTCAAAAAGCTGATCAGTGAGCGGAGCTTCACCGGAATTCTCAACTACATTGAAAACGGACGGCTGCGTCCCGACGGCATCGAGGCAATCCGAGAGGCAGTCTCCCGAATGGCCGAGCTTTGCCGCCTGCTCGGCTGCGCGGAGATTCACGCCTTTGCGACGGCATCGCTACGCGGGGTACAGAACGCCGGAGCGGTCTGCGAAGCGCTCTCGGACACAGGAATTTCCGTTCGTGTCCTCACCGGTGAGGAGGAAGCCGCCTGCGATTTCGCCGGGCTGATGGCGTCCGGTCTGGCGCCGGACGGGCTTGGGTTCGATCTTGGGGGAGGAAGCTGCCAGATCATCCGCTACGCCGGGCGGGAGCTGACCGGCAGTGTCTCTCTGCCGGTCGGCAGCCTCGCGATGTATAACCGGTTTGTCCGTGGAATTATCCCCACACAAAAGGAACAGAAGGAAATCAGGGCCTTCGTACGGGAGCAGCTCAACAGCTCCGATATCAAAAGCGGACCGGATTTTGATACTGTCTATGCCATCGGCGGAACTGCCCGCGCAGCCGGAAAACTCCATCGCGCTCTGACCGGACAGAACCGGCCGATCGAAGGATATCCGTTGACCTGTGAACAAATGGATGAGCTGTGTGAGCTGATGACCGCGCTGGATATGCATGGCCTCCGGCTGATGGAACGGGTGGCTCCAGAACGGATTACCACCATCGTCCCCGGAATCCTTGTCATCCGAACCATCTGCCGCATACTCGGAGCAAAGCAGATTCAGGTGGTTAAAAACGGCGTCCGGGAGGGATATCTGTGCCGTTATCTTCTCAAATGAACGATCAGCAGCCGCTTTTTCTTGACCGCGAATTAAGCTGGCTGGAATTCAACCGGCGCGTCCTCGAGCAGGCGGGCGACCGGTCTGTCCCGCTTTTTGAGCGCCTTAAATTTCTTTCGATTTATCACTCCAATCTGGACGAATTTTTTATGGTCCGGATCGGCTCACTCGGCGATCAGGCGCTTGTCAACCCGGAAAAGCAGGACGAAAAAACCGGATGGACTGCCGCCGGGCAGATTTCCATGAGCTTGGAACGGGTCCGGAGTTTTGTGCCCCTTTTGTCTCAGATCTATGAGGAGCTTGCCGGAGGTCTGCACGAACAGGGAGTGGAGATTGTCGACTGTTCCGCCTTAACCCGTCTGGAGGAGCTTTTGTTTCTTCAGCGTTTTACCGATGAAATCGAACCGCTTCTCTCACCGCTGGTGATCGATCGCAGCCACCCCTTCCCCTTTCTCGGGAACAAGGAGCAATATGTGATCACCCGCCTCGATGCCAAGGATGGAAAAATGCGGGTCGGACTGGTGGGCATGTCCCAGCTTCCTCCCTATCTGATTGTGACGGTCGACCAGGTGAAAAAGCTGGCTTTTCTCCCCGATCTTGTCTGTCGGTTTGCGGGGAAAATTTTTGAAAAGCAGAAGGTGCGGGAGCGGATGGTCATCCGAATCACCCGCAATGCCGATATTTCAATCGATGAGGCGCTCGATGATAATCTGGATTTTCGCGGAATCATGCAGGGGCTTCTCAAAAAGCGCCGCCGTCTTGCGGCGGTAAGGATGCAGTGCAGCCGGCAGCCAAGTCCCGAGCTTCTTTCCTACCTCTGCGGCAGACTTTCTCTTACCCCTGATCGTGTGATGGCAGAGTCCACCCCGCTTGATCTTTCCTTCGGATTTTCTTTGCCGGGCCTCCTTTCGAACCTCTCTCCCACCCTCTTTTATCCGGATTCATCGCCCGTTCATCGTTTTGACGGGCAGAAAAAAGAACTCCTGCGCTTATTTTCCGAGAAAGAGACGCTGCTTTCCTTTCCTTTTGAGTCGATCCGCACCTTTATTGAACTTTTGGGGGAGGCGGCGGATGACCCCAGCGTCCTTTCCATTCAAATTTCTCTCTATCGTCTGGCGGCCCACAGCCGAATCGCGGAAGCCCTTTGCCGCGCCGCGGGCAACGGAAAGCAGGTAACCTGCCTGCTTGAACTGCGGGCCCGCTTTGACGAACAGAGCAATATCAACTACGCCCAGCTCCTCGAGGAAGCGGGCTGTACCGTCATTTACGGTCTGGACGACTATAAAACCCACGCCAAGCTCTGCCTGATTACGATGCGCAAGCATGGAAAGCTTTTTACCATTACACAAGTCGGAACCGGAAATTACAACGAAAAAACCTCGGAACAATACACCGACCTTTCGCTGATTACGCCGGATGCACAGGTCGGTCAGGACGCCGGCCGGATTTTCGCCGCTCTCTGCAAGAGTGAGATTCCCGAACGTTTGGAGCATCTTTGGGTAGCGCCGTTTGGATTTAAGCCCCGTCTGCTCGAACTGATCCGGGAGGAAACGGAGTACGCCCAACAGGGCGAGGCGGGCATCATCGAAATCAAAGTCAATTCTCTCAATGACCTCGAAGTGATGCAGGCGCTGATCGAAGCGTCCCGCGCGGGAGTCCGCATCCTGCTGATCGTTCGGGGAATTTGCTGCCTGCGGCCCGGTATCCCCGGCAGCACCGAAAATGTTACAGTGAAAAGTATCGTCGGGCGGTATCTGGAGCACTCCCGCATCTTCGCTTTCGGTACCGGGGAACGCAGGCGGCTTTGGATTGGTTCCGGCGATCTGCTCAACCGCAATACTCGGCGGAGAGTCGAGGTCTTTGCCGAGGTCCGCTCCGCCGCATCACGGCACAAGCTGGAAGAAATTCTGGAAAGAATCCGCCGGGACAATGTCAACGGCTGGATCATGAGGCCGGACGGCGGTTATGAACGCTGTCCGCGGGGCGGAATGCGGCACGACAGCCACCACGATCTTCGGGAGCTTGCTGCACAGGAATCCTCTGTGCAAAGCATAAAAGCCCTTCCAAAGCACCCTTTTATACGCCTGCGGGATATTTTGCACCAGGGTAAATAAGCCGTGCTTTCGCCAGAATGCAGTGAAACAGTTTTGGGATTTTCTTTCTCGCTAAAATCACACGACTTTAGAATACTGACCTTCATCCAAAGCTTAAGAATAGTGAGTTCAAATCCCTCGTCGATATCTGAATCGGGGTAATATTCTTTTTGCTGTTATGCCTGCAACACAGAAATATGATTTAATAGCTCGGTATCCACCGCGTCGAATTCATCCATCCCGCATTCTCGCGCGAATGGGCTTCGCCTTTTCTCTTCGGTTGGGGTAAATATACCATGTGTCGCCGTTTTCATCCATTTCTACAAATGGGTCTGAGAAGCCGCCAGGGATCCGCCCCTGATAGTCAACTGATCAGCACAGGGCTTTGTAAACGAATGATCGTCCGTTCAAACGTGTTATCAAATATTATATCATTCAGCGTCATGTTTTCAAAGTTGATCTTCAAAATCTCTTTAAAATCGTCTCTGTCATATATGCCACGGTTAACGCTCTGGCGTCGTCGGCATACTTGCTTTTGAGCGTATCAAGCTGAGCCCGAATCCCGGCCGCGTCAAGCTTCTTCAGCTCGGCCAGATCCTTGTCGCGCTGTGCGAGCTGTGCCTGAAGATCATTGCAGTTAAACGCCCGCATGGTAGGCGTTTTGGTATGAAAAAAGCGCCCTTCGGCGCTTGATTCAACGGTTATTCATTTTCCAAATTGAAAGCCGCGTAATGGCATCGGCCCTCATACCAGACTGCGTACCCTTCGCGGGGGCATTCCATCATTTCAAACGTGTCTATTGTGCTTTGCTGACACGCTTTAGCGTTTCCGGTAGCTTCATCAAAGGTTTGTTCCCATTGGAAAACGTTCCTTTGTGCTTTCCGGTTATATGGGCATATCAAACTGGCACCTCCTTTTAAGCATGAAAAAGGGCACCTGTTACAGCGCCCTTGCTATCAGGGATCCGAGTTACAAAAACGGAGTTGCTTGCTTGAAATCTTGTAATGCGCCTTTCGCCTTTTGCATCATGGAATTGTCCTGCAAATATTCAAGCCCCTTGAGCGTGATACGAGGTTTTCCGGCTATGGAATAGGTATCTCCCAATCCACGTTTCAACTCGCATCCGCAGAGATACCCACTGTCGCGGAGCATTTCCACGAGGCAGAACCACCGATAGGGATTCATGTAGGATTACAATACATGTTGGACAGATGAATAAAAAAGGATGAAGGATAGGGCCCGATCGGTTAAAGTTGAAGTTGCGGACAACAACTCAACGAGAGGGGGCCATATCCTTCATGAGCAAGAGTATAACACAGGACATGGCATATCGGCAATCCCTGATGAAATATGCG
>JACRTB010000043.1 GCA_014385025.1 Yanshouia hominis
ATTGCAGGCGTGATCCTGGCTATCGTGATGACCGTAGACCTGATCCAGATGATCGCAGACAAGAACAACCTGCATGATGTGGACACCTGGATGATTTTCAAGTGGGTGTTCAAATCAGCCGCTGCCATCCTCATTGTCACAAATACATGGAATATCGTGATGGGCGTCTTTGATATGGCGCAGAGCGTAGTGGCGCAGGCGGCAGGGGTTATCAATTCGGATGCGTCCATTGACATTTCCTCAGTTATGACCGATCTGGAACCGAGGCTGATGGAAATGGATCTGGGACCGCTGTTCGGACTGTGGTTCCAATCCCTCTTTATTGGCATTACTATGTGGGCGTTATATATCTGTATCTTTATCGTTATTTATGGCCGTATGATCGAAATCTACCTTGTGACTTCGGTGGCTCCCGTTCCAATGGCTGCAATGATGGGTAAAGAATGGGGCGGTATGGGACAGAATTACCTCCGATCCCTGCTGGCGCTGGGCTTTCAGGCGTTTCTCATTATCGTCTGCGTGGCAATTTATGCTGTGCTGGTGCAGAACATCGCTCTGGAAGATGACATCATCATGGCAATCTGGAGCTGCGTGGGCTACACCGTACTGCTGTGCTTTACGCTGTTCAAAACCGGCAGTCTCGCAAAATCAGTCTTTCAGGCGCACTAAAGGAGGGTTCTGTATGAAAAAATATCAAATCATTTACGCAGACCCGCCATGGAACTACAAAGTATATTCCAAGAAAGGATTGGGACGCAGTGCAGAAAGTCACTATCCGACCATGAGTATCGAGGATATTTGTGCGCTGCCAGTAGGCAACTTGGCGGATAAAGACTGTGCCTTGTTTTTATGGGTCACGATTCCATGTTTACTGGAAGGTCTCTCAGTTCTGAAGGCATGGGGATTTACCTATAAAACCGTCGGCTTTGTTTGGGTAAAGCAAAATCGAAAGGCAGATAGCTTGTTCTGGGGAATGGGATATTGGACGCGCTCCAATGTGGAACTTTGTATCCTCGCAACGAAAGGACATCCCAAGCGTATAAACGCAGCTGTTCATCAGGTCATTGTCTCTCACATTGAAGAACATTCAAAAAAACCGCAGGAAGCCAGAGAACGCATTGTCTCATTGATGGGTGATCTCCCGCGCATAGAACTGTTTGCTCGTCAATCCACACCCGGTTGGGATGTGTGGGGAAATGAAGTGGACAGCTCTATTTCATTCCCATAAAGGAGGTGGATAATATGGCTTATGTACCCGTACCCAAAGATTTAACCAAAGTCAAAACCAAGGTCATGTTCAATCTGACACGAAGGCAGCTGGTCTGCTTTACCGCCGGGGCGCTTGTAGGTGTACCGCTGTTCTTGTGGCTCCGTGAGCCTGCGGGAAACAGCATGGCTGCCATGTGTATGATGCTGGTCATGATGCCCTTCTTCCTGCTGGCAATGTATGAAAAGCATGGACAGCCCCTGGAAAAGATCGTCGGCAACATCCTCAAAGTAGCTGTGATCCGTCCCAAGCAGCGTCCCTACCAGACCAATAACTTTTATGCCGTATTAAAGCGGCAGGAAATGCTCGATAAGGAGGTGTATGACATTGTTCACCGCAATGAAAAGCTGGCTGCGCCGTCTGCTGGGAAAACCGGAAGAAAAGACCGTGCATCCGGTAAAGACAAAGAAAAAGCTGTCCCGCGCCGATAAGAAGCAGATCGAAGCGGCCATTGCCCGCGCCAACCGCACGGACAAAAAAGGAAAATCGGCACAGGACAGTATCCCCTATGAACGAATGTGGCCGGACGGGATCTGCCGCGTATCGGACAGCCACTACACAAAGACCATTCAGTTTCAGGACATCAACTATCAGCTCTCCCAAAATGAAGATAAGACCGCGATCTTTGAGGGCTGGTGTGATTTCCTCAATTATTTCGACAGCTCGATTCACTTCCAGCTGTCTTTTTTGAACCTTGCGGCATCGGAGGAGACCTTTGCCAACTCCATTTCCATTCCGCCCCAGGGGGATGCCTTTGACAGTATCCGTGAGGAATATACCACGATGCTGCAAAATCAGCTGGTCAGAGGCAACAACGGTCTCATCAAGACCAAATACCTGACCTTTGGTATCAACGCTGACAGCATCAAAGCCGCCAAGCCCCGTCTGGAGCGTATTGAGACCGATATACTCAATAACTTCAAGCGTCTTGGTGTAGCCGCCAGAACATTGGACGGTAAGGAAAGGCTTTCCCAGCTTCATGCGGTATTCCACATGGATGAACAGCTCCCGTTTCAGTTTGAATGGGACTGGCTGGCTCCTTCCGGCCTGTCCACGAAAGATTTTATTGCACCAAGCTCCTTTGAGTTCCGCACCGGCAAGCAGTTCCGTATGGGCAAGAAATACGGGGCTGTTTCTTTTTTGCAGATTTTAGCCCCAGAGCTGAATGACCGTCTGCTGGCTGATTTTCTGGATATGGAAAGCTCGCTCATTGTGAGTATGCACATTCAGTCGGTGGATCAGGTGAAAGCCATCAAAACGGTAAAGCGTAAGATTACCGATCTGGACCGCAGTAAGATTGAGGAACAGAAAAAAGCAGTCCGCGCCGGATACGACATGGACATCATTCCTTCTGACCTTGCCACCTACGGCAGCGAAGCGAAAAAGCTGTTGCAGGATTTGCAGAGCCGAAACGAGAGAATGTTCCTGGTCTCCTTTTTGGTGCTGAACACAGCGGACACCCCCCGTCAGCTTGGCAACAACATCTTTCAGGCAGGCTCTATTGCCCAGAAGTATAACTGCCAGCTGACCAGACTGGACTTCCAGCAGGAAGAAGGGCTGATGAGCTGTCTGCCCCTGGGGCTCAATCAGATCGAGATTCAGCGAGGGCTGACCACCAGTTCTACGGCTATCTTTGTACCATTCACCACACAGGAATTATTCCAGAACGGCAAGGAAGCCCTGTACTACGGCATCAATGCCCTGTCCAACAACCTCATCATGGTGGATAGAAAGCTGCTGAAAAACCCCAACGGCTTGATTTTGGGTACGCCGGGTTCCGGTAAGTCTTTCAGCGCCAAGCGTGAGATTGCCAACTGCTTTTTGCTTACCAATGATGATGTCATCATCTGTGACCCGGAAGCGGAGTACGCACCTCTGGTGGATCGTCTGCATGGGCAGGTCATCAAGATCTCGCCTACCTCAACCAACTACATCAATCCGATGGATCTGAACCTGGACTATTCGGATGATGAAAGCCCGCTGTCCCTCAAGTCTGACTTTATCCTCAGCTTGTGTGAGCTGATCGTGGGCGGTAAGGACGGATTGCAGCCGGTGCAGAAAACCATCATCGACCGTTGTGTGCGTCTGGTCTATCAGACCTACCTCAATGACCCGCGCCCGGAGAATATGCCCATACTGGAGGACCTATATAACCTGCTCCGTTCACAGGAGGAAAAGGAAGCCCAGTATATCGCCACGGCCCTTGAAATCTATGTAACCGGCTCCCTCAATGTGTTCAATCACCAGAGCAATGTGGACATCAATAACCGCATTGTCTGCTATGACATTAAGGAGCTGGGCAAGCAACTCAAGAAAATCGGTATGTTGGTGGTCCAGGATCAGGTGTGGAACCGCGTTACCATTAACCGCGCTGCCCACAAGTCCACCCGTTATTACATCGACGAGATGCACCTGCTTTTGAAGGAGGAGCAGACCGCCGCTTATACGGTGGAAATCTGGAAGCGATTCCGCAAATGGGGCGGTATTCCGACAGGTATCACCCAGAATGTCAAAGACCTTTTGAGCAGCCGCGAGGTGGAGAACATCTTTGAAAACTCCGACTTCGTGTATATGCTCAACCAGGCAGGCGGAGACCGTCAGATTCTCGCCAAGCAGCTGGGCATTTCCACGCACCAGCTTAGCTATGTGACCCACTCCGGTGAGGGCGAGGGCCTGCTGTTCTATGGCTCCACCATCCTGCCCTTCGTTGACCACTTCCCGAAGAATACTGAGCTTTACCGCATTATGACCACCAAACCCCAGGAACTGAAAAAGGAGGATGAATAACTATGAAACAGAATATTTGCGAACTTGATACCATGATTTTTTTCCGTGAGGCATTGGAGGCTCACGAATTCATGTTGCTTCCGGTAATGGCCTCCGCTGTTGTTGAGTGTCGTACCGCTGACAAAGAACTCAAAACCTTGAATGAGGATGGCGAAATTGGTCTTGCCCGTCTCTTTTCGATTTGGGCGAATATGATGTGTGCCCCTGGTGCAGCAACCATTGTAGGGTGCAGACCTATCACAATGCTCTCTGAGATTCTGGCGCAAGTCCATGCGTATCTCACCGTGCATCCGCTATATGATCCGGAAGGTTTGGCCCTCTATGTGGAGCTGCACCACATGATGGATGCTATCCTAATGGGTGATTGGTTTGAATAAAGAGCCGCGCCTGCGCTTTACTGATGAGGAACGGGCTGACCCTGCACTGGAAAAGCCGATCCGCAAAACGGAGAAAGCTACGGCCAGAGCAGATAAGGCGCAGGCCAATATTCCAAAGAAAAAAGTCAGACAGACGGTCATTGACCCGGACACCGGGAAAAAGACCTCGAAGCTGACCTTTGAGGACAAGAAAAAACCACCTTCCAAACTTTCTCAAGGGGTTAAGGAAGCTCCCGTCCATCTGGTCGCGGGCAAGTTTCACAAAGAGATCCGGGAAACAGAACAGGACAATGTGGGCGTGGAAAGCGCCCACAAGTCCGAGGAGGCGGTGGAGACCAGCGCTTATCTGGTGCGGGAGGGCTATCGCAGCCACAAGCTGAAGCCGTACCGCAAAGCAGCCCAGGCCGAGCAGAAGCTGGAAAAGGCAAATGTAAATGCCCTGTACCAGAAGTCCCTACGGGAAAATCCTCAGTTTACCAGCAACCCTCTCTCCCGCTGGCAGCAAAAACAGAGTATCAAAAAGCAGTATGCCGTCGCCAAGCGCACCGGTCAGACTGCCGGAAATACCGCCCAGGCTGCGTCCAAAACCGGAAAAGCCGCAAGGACGGTAAAAGAAAAGGCACAGCAGGCAGGGGCATTCGTCATGCGCCACAAGAAGGGCTTCCTGATGGCAGGGGTTTTTTTCCTCATCGCCTGTATGCTGATGAATACCATGTCCTCCTGCTCTATGATGGCACAGAGTATTGGTTCTGTAATTTCTGGCACTACCTATCCATCGGATGACCCGGAAATGCTGGCGGTGGAGGCAGATTATGCAGACAGAGAAGCTCGGTTGCAGGAGAAAATCGACAACATCGAAAGCAGCCACCCAGGGTATGACGAGTATCGCTATAACCTGGATATGATTGGCCATGACCCCCATGAGCTGGCGGCAGTTCTCTCTGCTGTCTTGCAAGGCTATACACGCCACAGCGCACAGGCAGAGCTGGATCGTGTGTTTGATGCACAGTATCAGCTTACGCTGAGAGAAGAAATTCAGATTCGCACTTACACTGACGAAGATGGTGATGAGCATGAATATGAATATCGTATTCTCCATGTAACTTTAACAAGCCGTTCCATTGCCTCTCTTGCGCCAGAACTACTGACTCCGGAGCAGATGGAGATGTACCAGGTCTACCGACAGACTATGGGCAATAAGCCGCTGTTATTTGGTGGCGGTTCTCCCGATACAGGTGTTTCTGAAGATTTGACTGGTGTTGAATTTATCAATGGCACCCGCCCCGGCAATCCGCAGCTGGTGGAACTGGCGAAAAGTCAGGTGGGCAATGTGGGAGGACAACCTTATTGGAGCTGGTACGGCTTTGACTCCCGTGTGGAATGGTGTGCCTGCTTTGTATCATGGTGCTATGGTCAATCCGGTCGAACGGAACCACGCTTTGCTGGTTGTCAGTCTCAGGGTGTTCCGTGGTTCCAGTCTCATGGACAGTGGGGCGCACGAGGATATGAAAACATCGCCCCCGGTGATGCCATTTTCTTCGATTGGGATCTGGATGGTTCCGCAGACCATGTGGGAATTGTTGTCGGCACCGATGGCAGCCGTGTTTATACCGTGGAGGGAAATTCCGGCGATGCCTGCAAGATCAAAAGTTATGACCTGAATTATCAGAGTATCAAGGGCTACGGCCTGATGAACTGGTAACAGAGATTTTTTAGAAGGAGTGATAGACGATGGCAAAGAACAAAATTGAACGCATTGACCAGGAGATTGCTAAGGTCCGCGAGAAGATCGCAGAGTATCAGGAAAAGCTCAAGGCGCTGGAGGTACAGAAAACCGAGGCAGAAAATCTGGAGATCGTCCAGATGGTGCGCGCACTGCGTATGACCCCGGCTCAGCTGAGCGCCATGCTGTCCGGAGGCACAGTTCCCGGCAGTTTTGCTGATGACAACAACGAACAGGAGGAAAACAGCTATGAGGAATAAACGATTGCTCCGAACACTTTCCGCCCTTTGCCTGACGCTGGTGCTGGCATCGGGCTTTACCGTTCCCGCTTTTGCCCAGGGCGCAGCGCCGCCCCCGGCAGAGGATACCACCAATGACAGCAATGTGGTGGTGGAAGAAACGGAAAAAGCACCTCCGCTGACCCCGGATGGCAACGCCGCTCTGGTGGATGATTTTGGTGGCAACAAGCAGCTCATTACCGTTACCACCAAGGCAGGCAACTATTTTTATATCCTGATCGACAGGGCCAATGAGGATAAAAAGACTGCTGTTCACTTTCTGAACCAGGTGGATGAAGCGGACCTGATGGCGCTGATGGAGGATGGAAAACCCAAAGAGGAGCCGCCTGCGGTGTGCAGTTGCACGAAGAAATGTGAAGCAGGGGCAGTCAATACGGCCTGTCCGGTCTGTGTAACTGATAAGAGTAAATGTACGGGAAAAGCACCGGAACCTCCGGCAGAAACATCGGAGCCGGAAAAAGAGAAGCCTGCCGGACTGAACCCGGCTGCGCTGATCCTTCTGCTGGCTCTGCTGGGCGGCGGTGGCGTATTTGCCTACTTGAAGCTCGTTAAGAATAAGCCTAAGACCAAGGGCAATGACAGTCTGGACGATTATGATTATGGTGAGGAAGATTCCGAGGAATGGGAAACCGAAGATGAGGAAGTCCTTGAGGATGGTTTTGAGGGTTCTGACCCTAATGAGGAACGCGATAGAGCAGATTGAACCATTTGAGCGTAGCGTATTTCAAATCATTGCGGGATAAGGGACAGAGGACAGGGAGAAATTCCTGTCCTCTGCTGCTCTACTCACTCTCTTACTGTAAATCCACACCCAAAATCAGCACATGGTCAAAGAAAGGAGGACCTCACAATGAACACATGGAACTGGTTATTACACTTTCTGATTATTTTTGATCTGGTCGCCTTCGGAATTTACTTTGGAGGAGACATTCTTTTCACTGCTATCAGCAAAGTTCAAAAAAAGTCAAAGAAGGACGATGACTTGGATCTTTATGATTTTGAAATTGAGACCGCACCCCAAAAGCGCTCTTTATGTGTGGACTCAATCCGAATGCTTTATTCTGGTGAGATAGATGAATTTGTGGAAAAGGAACTGTTGCCTGATGCAGCGGAGACCATGAACGCTTTATCTGAAGCTGAAAAAACAGCAGTTAGCCTGTTACTAAAAGCTTATATCGGTTTTTTGAGCGAAGAAGCAACGGTAGATGAACAAAGTTTTCCCATGGTTAAGGAACTGTTGTCTTATACACAGGGCAGCAAAGAAGATGGTGAAAAAGATGCCATAGATTGTCTGATGGAAGATACGGTCAGCAGAACCCACAGACATCGAGAATATTACAACAATTATCAACGCTATCAACTGATGCAGGTGGATAAAGAGCGTGTGATTATGGCCTGCAATATCATAATCAATGATTTGATTGGCAGGTTGTACCGATATGATTATCGCTTTGGCTATGACATTACACTTGCCTCAGAACACAGCATTGCAAAAAAACTGTCTGATAATTGGCAGAATGAATGGGAGGCTGAAGATTATGAATTTAGTGATTGCTGAAAAACCATCGGTTGCACAAAGTCTGGCCACGGTAATCGGTGCAACTGCTCGTAAGGATGGGTATCTGGAGGGTAACGGCTGGCGTGTCAGCTGGTGCGTGGGCCACCTGGCCGGTCTTGCGGATGCAGACAGCTATGACTTCAAGTATGCCAAGTGGCGATATGATGACCTGCCTATTCTGCCGGAGCATTGGCAGATGGTAGTGGGAAAGGATAAGAAAAAGCAGTTTGATATTCTCAAAAAGCTGATGAACGCCCCGGATGTGACGGAGGTAGTAAATGCCTGTGATGCCGGACGCGAGGGCGAGCTAATCTTCCGCAGCGTCTATGAGCTGGCAGGCTGCCAAAAGCCGATGAAACGCCTCTGGATTTCTTCGATGGAGGACTCCGCCATAAGGGAGGGCTTTGCAAACCTGCGCCCAGGTGCGGACTATGACGGGCTTCGGGATGCTGCTCTTTGCCGTGCCAAGGCGGACTGGCTGGTGGGGATCAATGCCACAAGGCTGTTTTCCGTGCTGTACCACCGCACCCTCAATATCGGGCGCGTGATGTCCCCAACGCTGGCGCTCATTGTCCAGCGAGAAGCTGAGATCGACACCTTTAAGCCGGTTCCTTTTTATACCGTGACGCTGGAGCTGCCCGGTCTTACCGTATCCGGGGAGCGCATGGCGGATAAGGCCGCTGCCGAGCAGCTGAAAGAAGCCTGTCAGGGTGCAGCCGTCACGATCAAAAAGGTGGAGTGCAAGGAAAAGTCCGAAAAGCCGCCTGCCCTCTATGACCTGACTACTCTGCAAAGAGATGCCAACCGCCTGCTTGGATTTACAGCCCAGCAGACCCTGGACTATCTGCAAAGCCTGTATGAAAAGAAGCTCTGCACCTATCCCCGTACTGACAGCCGCTATCTGACCGGCGATATGGCAGACAGCCTGCCGGTGCTGGTGAATCTGGTTGCCAATGCTATGCCGTTTCGCAAAGGGATCGCCATTACCTGTGACTCCCATGCGGTCATCAACGATAAGAAAGTAACTGACCACCACGCAGTAATCCCTACCAGAAATCTCAAGGATGCAGACCTTTCTGCCCTTCCTGCGGGAGAAAAAGCGGTGCTGGAGCTGGTGGCCCTGCGTCTGCTGTGCGCCGTAGCCCAGCCCCATATCTATTCGGAAACCGTTGTGATTGCAGCGTGTGCCGGTGGGGAGTTTACCGCCAAAGGAAAAACAGTGAAGCACCCCGGATGGAAAGCACTGGAGGACGCTTACCGTGCCAAAATGAAGGATGCAGAGCCGAAAAAAGAGGGCGCAGAGAAAGCCCTGCCGGAGCTGACCGAAGGACAGACCCTTTCGGTTGCTGCTGCAATCATCAAAGAAGGCAAAAGCAGTCCTCCTCAGCACTTTACGGAGGACACCCTATTGTCCGCGATGGAGACTGCCGGAAAAGAGGATATGCCGGAGGATGCCGAGCGAAAAGGTCTGGGGACACCGGCCACTCGTGCCGGTATTTTGGAAAAGCTGGTATCTGCCGGTTTTCTGGAACGAAAAAAGAACAGGAAAACGGTGCAGCTTCTCCCTTCCCACGATGCAGTCTCCCTGATCACAGTCTTGCCGGAACAGCTGCAATCGCCGCTTCTGACTGCCGAGTGGGAGTACCGCCTGGGAGAGATCGAGCGCGGGCAGCTTGCCCCGGAGGAGTTTCTGGACGGGATCAGCACCATGCTGAAAGATCTGGTGGGGACTTATCAGGTCATCAAGGGAACCGAGTACCTGTTCACTCCGCCCCGTGAGGTGGTGGGCAAATGCCCCCGCTGCGGCGGTGAAGTTGCAGAATTGCAAAAAGGCTTCTTCTGTCAGAACAAAGATTGCAAATTTGCAATCTGGAAAAACAACAAATGGTGGGCTGCCAAGAAAAAACAGCCCACCAAGGCTGTGGTGTCTGCACTGCTTAACGATGGCCGTGTCCGTGTGACGGGGCTATATTCGGAGAAAACTGGAAAGACCTACGATGCCACTGTGGTTTTGGAGGATGATGGACAGTACGCTAACTTCAAGCTGGAATTTGACCAGCGGAAAGGAGGCAGCCGATGAAGCTCTCTTTAGCGGAACGGGAAACCATTCTCCTCTATAACCAGGCAGAACCAATGGCTGAGGTCTACACCCATGATCCCCGTCTGATGGAGAAGCTGGAACTGCTGGCAAAAAAGCACCCCGACCAGATTACCCGAAAGGATGCCCATAACTTTACCGTCCCCAAGCGGTGTGTATCAGTCAGGGAGCCATACAGCGCAGAACGCCGCAAAGCTGCCAGTGAGCGTGCGAAAGCTGCCGGATACCAGCCCCCTGTGAGAAAGGCCGGCAGTTAAAGGCACATGGCAGAGAATGTATTTGAAGCAGTCAAGCAGTCGGTCAGCACCAGAGAAGCGGCAGAGTTTTACGGGATAAAAGTCAGTCGAACTGGCATGGCCTGCTGTCCCTTTCACGATGATAAGAACCCCAGTATGAAGGTAGACCAGCGTTACCACTGCTTTGGCTGCGGTGCAGATGGGGATGTGATCGACTTTACCGCAAAACTCTTTGACCTCTCCCCAAAAGAAGCGGCGGAGAAACTGGCACAGGACTTTGGCCTGATCTATGACAGTCAGGCCCCTCCCCGCAGGAGGTATGTCCGGCAGAAAACCGAGGCACAGCAGTTTCGGGAGGACCGGCAGAGGTGTTATCGCATACTGTCCGATTACTACTATCTGCTGAAAAAATGGGAGGCCGACCATTCTCCCCGGACACCGGAGGAGAAACCGCACCCCCGCTTTGTGGAAGCAATCCATAAGAAAATCTATGTGGAGTACCTGCTGGATCTTTTTCTTTATGAAAGTGAAGAAGAACAAAAGGCATGGATTGCAGAACACACAGCAGAAATCACACACTTGGAAAGGAGATTGAAAATCATGGCTGAGAACAAACCCACCAACCGAGAGCGGCTAAGGGAAATCACAGACGGCATCGAGCAGGGCATCAAGGAACTGTTTGAGAGTGAAAAGTATATGCGCTATCTGTCCGTTATGTCCCGCTTCCACCGCTATTCGGTAAACAACACCATGCTCATCTATATGCAGAAGCCGGACGCCACTTTGGTAGCCGGATACAATAAGTGGAAAGACCAGTTTGAGCGTCATGTTAAAAAGGGCGAGCATGGCATTACCATCATCGCCCCCACACCGTACAAGAAGAAAATCGAGGAGCAGAAACTGGACCCGGATACCAAGGCTCCGATTTTGGATAAAGACGGAAAGATCATCACAGAGGAAAAAGAAATCGAGATCCCCATGTTTCGCCCGGTCAAGGTCTTTGATGTGAGCCAGACCGATGGGAAACCTTTGCCGGAGCTTGCCTCCTCCCTTTCCGGCAATGTGCCCAATTATGAGGCATTCATGGAGGCCCTGCGCCGCAGTGCGCCGATGCCGATCACTTTTGAAGCAATGGCCGCCGATACGGACGGCTATTTTTCTGCCGATCATCAGAAAATCGCCATTCGTCAGGGCATGAGCGAGGTGCAGACGGTTTCGGCCACGGTTCACGAGATTGCCCACAGCAAGCTCCACAATCAGAAAAAGATTCAGATTGCCAATGACGAGCAATATCAGGAGATCGAGCTGTTTGATAAACCCGGTCTGTTCTCCAATGGGCGGATTGTCCGTGATAATCTGCCGGAGGGCGTTTATTGCTATGACCTGCGCGGTTCTGACTACGACCCCGGAGAGCCGGTCTGTGTAGAAGAACGAGTGGTTGTAAACCATGCAGGTTCCGTTCTGCTGACAGATCCGCTGGAGCTGGCGGAAAATGGACGCCTGATGCTGACCGAGGAAGAAGGACTGAATTTTGTTGGCGGCTTTTCTACTCTCGCCCAGTTTTTGCAGGAACAGAAGAAAGACCGTCACACGGAAGAAGTAGAGGCTGAAAGCATCTCCTATGCAGTCTGCAAATATTTTGGCATTGAAACCGGAGAAAACAGCTTCGGCTATATTGCCAGCTGGAGTCAGGGCAAGGAACTGAAAGAGCTGAGAGCCAGTTTGGAGACCATCAATAAGACCTCCGGCACTTTGATCTCTGACATTGAGCGCCACTATAAGGAAATCTGCAAAGAGCGTGGAATTGACCCCAATGCAAAAAAAGAGCCGGAAATGGCGGTTCTTGATGCGGAGGCAAACCAGCAGGAGGCTTTGTTTCTAATTGACGATGCCACCTATCTTCATATTCAGCCCTGTGACAGCGGCTGGGACTACACCCTTTACGATGCCGCGTCCATGAAAGAGCTGGATGGCGGTCAGCTGGATATGCCGGAGCTTTCCCGCATGAAGGCAGTTCTCCAGATTTGTGATGACAACGATCTGGACAGCACTTCACTTAGACACGCTCCCCTGTCTATGATCGAGACCTTGCAGGAAGCGGTCTATCAGCAGATGCAGGCAGAGGCAAGTCAGATGACCGCTTCTGCCCAGCTGCCGGAAGCGCAGGAGCAGGCACTGGATGAATACCCCATGCCGGATGAGCAGGTATCCACACCGGATATGCAGGAATATGGCTACTCCTATGATGGGATGCTCCCTGTTACCAGAGAACGGGCGCTGGAACTGGATGCCGCCGGTTTGACCGTCTATGTGCTGCATGAGGACAATACGGAGAGCATGGTGTTTGACCCGCAGGAAATCATGGATCATGGCGGTCTTTTCGGTGTGGACCATGAGGAATGGGAGAAAAGCCCTCAGTTCCACGAAAAGGTCATGGAGCGTCAGGAACATCAGCAGGAACGCGAACAGGCATTTCTATCCCAGAACAGAGATTGCTTTGCCATCTATCAGGTGAGCCGTGACGATCCGCAGAATGTGCGCTTTATGAATCTGGACTGGTTAAAGTCCCATGCCATTTCCATAGACCGCAGCAATTATGACCTCATTTACACAGCTCCTCTGAGGGAGTCTGGCACGGTACCGGAGCAGCTGGAAAAACTATATGAGCAGTTTAATCTGCAAAAGCCGGCGGATTTTCACAGTCCTTCTATGAGTGTTAGTGACATCGTTGCGATCAAGCAGGACGGTAAGGTATCCTGTCATTACTGTGACAGTGTTGGTTTTACCCAGATCCCCGGATTCCTGCCGGAAAATCCGTTGAAAAATGCGGAGATGGCCGTGGAGGACGATTACGGCATGATCGACGGTATCATCAACAATGGCGCAAAAGAGCCTACGGTGGCAGAGCTGGAACAGCAGGCCCGCAACGGTCAGCCCATTTCCCTCATGGATTTGGCTACCGCTGCCCATCGGGAGGAACGGGAAAAGAAAAAGTCCGTCATGGAGCAGCTGAAAAGCCAGCCCAAGGCAGAACACAAAAAGATAGCGCCAAAAAAGAGTGCGGAAAGGGAGATTTGATATGGGAAACTTTACTTTTGAGGAAATGAACCTGATGTGCATTTACAATACCGGCAGCCGCACCGGACTGATCGACAGCCTGCGTGAGATGCGCGGCGAGCTGGCCCCGGAGGAAACCGAGCTGCGGGAGTTGACAGACAGCGCACTGGGCAAGCTCCAGGCCATGAGTGATGCCGAGTTTGCCGAGCTGGAGTTGTATCCGGATTTTGACCAGTAAACACTATAATCGCAGGGATGGGGTGGCAATATGCCACCCCACCTTTTTACCCCAAAACTGAAAGGAGGACAGAACACTATGCCAACCAAAGCTGAACTATATGCACAGATGGCGGAGAAGGTAACAACGCAGCTCACGGGGAGCTGGCAGGAATGGGCAGGGTTTCTCACTACTGCTTCCCGCCTTTACAAGTACCCGTTCCATGAGCAGCTGATGATCTATGCCCAGCGACCGGACGCCACCGCCTGTGCGGAGTACGATTTATGGAATGAAAAGATGGGCCGGTATGTAAGGCGCGGTTCCAAAGGGATCGCTCTGGTGGACGATTCTGGGGACAGACCTCACCTGCGTTATGTCTTTGACATTTCCGACACCGGAACCCGTGAACATTCCCGCACTCCCTGGCTGTGGCAGCTGGAGGAGCGCCATCTGGATTCCGTGCAGGTCATGCTGGAGCGCACTTATGATGTTTCCGGTGATGACCTTGCCGGACAGCTCACTAAGGTAGCCGGAAAACTGGCTGAGGAATACTGGACGGAGCATCAGCAGGACTTCTTCTATATCGTTGACGGTTCCTTTTTGGAGGAATATGATGAGTTTAACATCGGAGTACAGTTCAAGGCAGCAGCCACCGTCAGTATCACTTATGCTTTGATGTCCCGCTGTGGACTGGAACCGGAACGCTACTTCGACCACGAAGATTTCATGGCGATCTTTGATTTCAATACTCCGGCAACCATCGGAGCGCTGGGAACAGCGGTCAGCCAGATCAACCAGCAGGTGCTGCGGCAGATCGGCGTTACCGTCCGAAATGCAGAGCGCGAAGCCAACCAAGAAAGGAGCAAACAAGATGAACAATCCCATGACCTATATCCAGAACGGAGACTATCTGATTCCCGACCTGAAGCTGAGCCAGCAGCCGGAGAAACCCCTGGGCAAGTACGGCAGGATGAGGAAAATCTACCTGAAGGAACACCGTCCCATCCTCTACAACCAGATGTTGCTGAGCGAGAAGCTGTACCCGCACCTTCTGGAGATCGACGAGACCGCCCAGAGCAGACTGGAGCAGATGATGCCCCAGCTGGCGAAGGAAGCGGGAGCCACCGAGGAACTGAAAGCCAGCGATCCCATGAAGTGGGTGGGGCTGATGAACACCTGCAAAGCTCAGGCCGAGGAAATCCTGATGGCGGAGCTTATCAACAGCTGACTCTAAACCTGTTCCTCTCCGAAGCGGAACAGATCCAATCCATAGATGAAGCAGAGAATGTAGCGCATACATCCTCTGCTTTTTCTTTTGCCCAAAATGACATCGACCATGTGCTGCGTTTGGGCGGCAATACAGACCGTCAAAGGGAGCGTGTGGTTGCAGCTTTTGAAAAGCAGAAAACCACCGCTGAGATTGCCGAGATACTGAAAACGCTGTACCACGGCGGCAATGGCCTTGGCAGTGTGAGCGCATGGTATGCCGAGGATGGTATCCATCTTTCCCACGGGAAGTCTGTCCGTTATGACAGGTCTGCCCAGGTCATTTCCTGGGAGAGTGCCGCAGAGCGCATCGGGGAACTTTTGGAAAGTGGCCAGTTTGCCTCCAATGTGGAGCTTGCAGAAGCGGCAGGCTATGAACGCTCCCTCCTTGCAGAAAAACTTTGGCATCTGTACCACGATTTCAGCGATAAAGCCAGAGATTCCGGGTATCTGTCCTGTCTGTCCGGTATTCAGAGAACCGGGTTCCCGGAAGAAACTGCATGGCTTGCCGAGCAGCTGAGTGACCCGGCTTTCCGCCAAACCCTAAAGGAAGAATACGCTGCCTTCTGGACTGCCTATCAGCAGGACCGTGACCTGTTGCGCTTTCATTACCATAGGCCAAGGGAAATCTGGGAGAACCTGAAGGATCTTGACCTGCCCCGCAGGACTTTTTCTTCGGACCTTTCCCAAGTGCCAACCGTCCAGCATTTCATTACAGAGGATGAGATCGACACCGCCATGACCGGCGGCAGCAGTTTTGCCGGAGG
>JACRTB010000044.1 GCA_014385025.1 Yanshouia hominis
GTTGATTACGGTGAGGTCCCACCCGTTCCCATTCCGAACACGGTCGTTAAGCTCACTGGTGCCGAAAATACTTGGATGGCGACGTCCCGGGAAGATAGGTTGATGCCGGCACAAAAGAGAAACTGCCCCGTCATGACGACGGGGCAGTTTTTTCGTATGCTGAAAGCGGCAGGTCCATGCCTTGAAGCCCCCAAAAAGACTGAAATGTGACGCCGCCTCTTCATTGCATTCTGTGAGCGCGGCTGCTATAATGAGAAAAATGAAAAAGAGAGCGGCCGGTGTGATCGGCGCATGAATGGAACCTAATCGCCATCGCCGGCCCGGTGATTGGTGCGGTTCCGGCCATGATGGGGGCAGCAAAAGGAAAGCTTGGCAGGGGATTATTTGCGTTTTTCACTTGTGCAGCGGCCGGTGTAATGGGCGGGATGCTCTTCGCGGTTCCGGTGGCGGCGATTTTTACTTATTTTATCTGCAAAAAGTCTCCTGAAGAAGATGAAGATGCTCAAGAAGAGGAAGATACTCAAGAAAATGATGATCCTGCACCAGCTGGTAGAAACGATTCTTCCCCCGCGCCGGAGGGGATCAAATCTTCGTTCCGATATTGTCCCGCCTGCGGAAAAAGGGTGGAGCACGACAGTCTTTATTGCAGTGCCTGCGGCAAAAAGCTGAGTTAGGAAACGATGGGAAAATCCATGCAATTTTGTTCGGAGCGCCGTTCCCCGGCGAAGGAGGCTCTGCCGTATTGATGATACAAAGCCTATGGTATTAAAAAACGGCGGCTCCGGCGCGTGCCGCATTTGCCTGCGATATCATCAGGAGGAAGGACGCGGAAAGCGGGGACAGAACCTGCGCTTTCTTGCGTGCCTCCTTATGACAGAAGCGGAATTTGGGGAGCATCGCGCACCTTTGTGAAAGGGGAAAAGGAATGCGAAAGAAACAGGCTGCAATTCTCTTGATTATGGCGGCTGCTGTCCTGCTTGCCGGATGTGCGGGCGGAGTGTCCGCTGACAGGAATGGAGAAGTCCTGCTTGGTCAGGGGACAGCCTTGATCGCACGGATGCAGGCACTTTCCGCCGAGGAGTCCTATCTCGAATGGATACTGAGTCCCACGCAGGAAATGCAGGAGGCGGTTGATCAGATCGCGGCAGGCGATTACCAAACGCCCCTTGCGGTATTTTCGATTGGATTCCCTCAGCAGGCGGCGGATGCGATGCTGGAAGGACAGGAAGCAATCAGCGAAACGGTGCGGCAGGAACTCGGCCGCCGCTTTTTTGCATCGACGCCCATGCAGCTGACGGCCAAAGGCGGCGCCCACCGGCTGGCAGTCAGCTCGGCGCTCACAGTGCAGGAGAGCTTTGTATTCAAGGGCCTGGAGCAGGCCCGGATGTATCTTTATCTCTACGGCGGGGACTGGTCGGCCGCTGTCTTTTATCAGCCGGGGCAGGACGGGGCGGTGACGGCCAGCGCCTCTTTTCTCTATGACCCGCAGCTGGGGGAGGTTTCTACCTTGGAAGAGCTGGAGAGATGGAAAGGGCAGATCGATTGGCTGGCTGGCGGAGCGGTGGAGCAGATCGCATAGATGCCGTTTGCCGGGCATATCCGGTAAACCAAAAGCCGCCGGCTTTCGCCAAAACGCAAAAAACGGGCAGGGATTTCCCTGCCCGTTTTTCAAGACAGCTTTTGCAGTCTTGCGAAGGCGGCCATGATCTTTTTGACCCCCTTGGGAAAGCGGATTTCCACCATGTGGTCTCCTCCCATGGGGGTGACGCTGAGAATGGTTCCCTCGCCGAAGACCCGGTGCATCACACGGTCCCCTTTTTGCAGGTCGAATACGGGACTCTCCGCCGCGGTGGAGGCGGAGCTGCCCACGCCGATCCGGCGGGAGATGGCGTTTTCCGCCTCAATGGCGTTCTTGCGGGCCGCGCGCGCTTCCGCAGCGCGGTTTTGGCCGGTCTGCTCGGGCGGCTTTCTGCCGGTGCGTTCCAGCAGTTCTTCGGGTATTTCTTTGAGGAAACGGGACTCCCGCCCATAGAGGGTCTGCCCGAACAGCATCCGCCGCTTGGCGGTGACGAGGGTCAGATGCTCCTTGGCGCGGGTGATGCCGACATAAGCCAGCCGGCGCTCCTCCTCCAGCTGTTCCGGATCGCCCAGCGAGCGCATGGAGGGGAAAAGCCCTTCCTCCATGCCGGGAATCCACACCAGCGGAAACTCGAGTCCCTTGGCGGCGTGCAGCGTCATCAGCACCACCGCGTCGTCATTTTCGCTGTAACTGTCCACATCGGTATAGAGGGCGACCTCCTCGAGAAATCCCCCGAGAGTCGGCTCCTCACTTTCATCCTCGTAGCGGCGGATGGTTGATTTCAGCTCCTCGATGTTTTCAAGGCGGGTCTGGCCGGTAATCCCCTCGGATGCGAGCATCCTGCGGTAGCCGGTGACATCGAGCAGCTCATCGAGCAGCTCGTCAAGCGGTGCAGCCGCGGCCGCGTCGATCAGACCGGTCATCATCGAGGCGAACTGCATCAGGCCCTTGGCCTTGCGCTGCAGAGGGGCATACTGGTCGGCGTTCTGAAGCACCTCGAACACTCCGACCTCGAGGAGCTCTGAGATTTCCTGTACCGAGGCCATCGTCGCGTCGCCGATGCCACGTTTTGGCTCGTTGACAATCCGCAGCAGGCGCAGGATGTCGGCGGGATTATGCAGAACGCTCAGATAGGCGATGATGTCCTTGATTTCCTTGCGATCGAAAAAACGGGTTCCGCCGATGACCTTATAGGGGATTCCCGCGAGAGCAAAAGCCGATTCAATCGCCTGTGACTGGGCGTTCAGCCGGTAGAGAACGGCACAGTCGCTGTAATTTTTTCCCTCCCGGTGGGCATGACTGACCGCGTCGGCAATGGCGGCCGCTTCGTCGCGCTCGTCGTAGGCGGTGTAAAGGGTGAGCTTGTCGCCGTCGCCCGAGGCGGTCCACAGAGTTTTTCCCTTTCGTCCGACGTTCTGGGCGATGACCCGGTTGGCGGCGGTGAGGATGTTCTGGGTCGAGCGGTAGTTCTGCTCAAGCCGGATGACCGCCGCGCCGGGGTACTGCTCCTCAAAGGAGAGGATATTTTCAATCGTCGCGCCCCGGAAGCGGTAGATGCTCTGATCGTCGTCGCCGACGACGCAGAGGTTGCGGCATCCTCCGGCGAGCTGGGCGACGAGGCGGTATTGGGAGCGGTTGGTGTCCTGATACTCGTCGACCATGATGTAGCGGTAGCGGCGCTGGTATTTTGCGAGAACCTCCGGAAACTGGGAGAAGAGCCGCACCGTCAGGGTGATGATGTCGTCAAAATCAAGGGCGTTCGACTCCTTGAGGCGGCGCTGGTAGCGTTCATAGACCGAAGCGATTTTCGAAAGACGGAAATCGTCCTTTGCCTTTGCCCGCGCCAGGGTATCAGCGGGCGTTTCAAGCAGATCCTTGCACTCGCCGATTTTGGCAAGCACCGCGCGCGGGGCGAAGGTTTTGTCGTCAAGATTCAGTTCCTTGAGCGCCTCGCGGATCACCTTCTGGGAATCATCCGAGTCGTAAATCACAAAGCCGCTGCGGTAGCCGAGGTGTTCGATTTCACCGCGCAGGATCCGCACGCAGGCCGAGTGGAAGGTGGATGCGTGGATCTGCCCCCCCTCCTGTTCCCCGAGCATGGTCGAAAGACGGGCACGCAGCTCCCCGGCCGCCTTATTGGTAAAGGTGATTGCAAGAATCTCCCACGGGCGGGGCGGGTTTTCCGCCAGCAGGCGGCGGAGAACGGCGTCGTCCTGAACCCGGCCCTCCTTGGCCTGTTCCAGCCAGGAAAGGTCATCCTCCCCGACCCAGAAGGGAACCGTTTCGCTGCGGTAGCCGGTGCCGAAAAGGAGAAGGTTGGCGATTCGGTTGATGAGGACGGTGGTCTTGCCGCTTCCGGCGCCGGCCAAAATAAGCAGCGGCCCTTCGGTGGTTAAAACCGCCTGCCGCTGCATCTCGTTCATTCTGGAAAACCGCTGTTCGATAAGGGCGCGGCGAAGCGCGAGGTAGCGCGCTCCCTGTTCGCTGTTGAGCATAACTGTTGTTCCGCCTTTCGAGGATTGCCGGAAGACCGTTCCGGCGCCGGAGGGACTGCCTGATTTCCGGCGTCCGCAGCAGCGCGGCGCCGGGGGAAAGCGTTTCACGCCCGCCCTGCCGGAACGGCCGCGGCTTCATGTGGGGTTACTGCCTGATATTATACCACAGATCGGCGCGGATGACAAAAGGATGTTGAGCCCTCCTTGTATTGCCGTATTGCCGCGGTGAAAAAGGTATCATAAGGCAAAAAATCCGGTCCCCTCATCTGTCAGCGGCGGGAAGGACCCGGGCAAAGAAGATGAAGCTTGGAAGGACAGCGCAGCGCCGATCTCAGGCCCGGAACGACGGCGGAGATCGTGCAGAAGGCCGACCGGCCCGCCGGAAAGCTGACGCGGGGAGTGATGGGCGGATTTTAGCCAAAAGCCCGGCCCATCCGCATGGAATCAAGGTGATGCTCGAGGACGGGCGAGTCGGACGGGTCAAGCGGATTTTGGAGGAAAAGCCTTGATCCGGCCCGCGCGGGGTTCGTTTGTCTGCCTTGGCAGCGCAAAAACAGCCCATGAAAGCGAAGTGTGCTGACAGATCGGGGTCTGCACCTCATTGTCATGTGAAATACAATTCGCGTGAAATATATTTTATTTTCCCAAGAAGGTAAAAAAACGGAGACAAAAGTGTATCTGAATCATATGCATATGTTTTCAGAAATGTCGACTAAGGTATCGGGTTTCATAAGATATCTCACAGGGAAGAGCAGCACAATGCTGTATGAGCAATCCGGTGAGATGAAATACAGAGACGGGGAAGTTCTGACACCGGGGCTATTCCCCAGACATGGTCGGAAGGAGCACGAGCCAAATTGCGGAGTATATCAAAAATCAGCTGAAGGAAGATCCAATAGGCGGATCATTTGGAATGAGTGAAATCTGCCTGTTTACGAGCAGCAGGCAATAACTTCAGACAAATCCGGCTTATTCATGGGCGGCAGGCAATAGCCCCGGGCAGATGCGGCCTGCTTACGGGAAACAGGCAAAAACTTTGAAAAAAGCTGCCCTGCCTACGGGCGGCGGGCAATAGCCTCCGCGCAGCCGGCAGACCATATTGATATTGTTATACGTATAAGCGAGGAACAGTAAGCGAGGAACAGAGGGCTTCCCCCACACAAGAAATGCCCCCGGCTTTGCCGGGGGCATTTTCCTTCAAAGGAGATCAGTTCATCTTGTTTCTGCAATTTGGAGCTTACCGTTCCTTTAAAGGGAAATCGGAATCATGGCATCATCAAGTCATCGCCGGTTGAATGATTGGATGCCTTTGCGGAACGCGGTTTTCAAAACGGCAAAAGGGAAAGGCACCGATCATTTACTGTATTTCCGCGTCGATCAGACAATCAGATTGGCTGGTTGCTTACCGGTAAGAATGGCGTCGCAGCCTTGGGCAGCCCACAGAGAGGAACGTTTTTTAGATTCGAGCGTACTTCCCGCGCAGTGTGGAGTCATGTATACGTTGGGCAGGTCAAACAGAGGGCTGTCGGCCAGAGACGGTTCCGGATCGGTCGCGTCGAGGCCGGCTCCGGCGATCTGATGGCTTTGCAGAGCCTGAATCAGAGCGGCTTCGTCCACGAGGGAACCGCGTGCAGTATTGATAAAATAGGCGGTTGGCTTCATGAAAGCGAATTCGCGTGCGCCGATGCTCTTCTTTGTTTCCGGTGTGGCAGCCATGTGAATGCTGATGAAATCCGCTTCCCGGAACACCTCGTCCCGGTCGGTGGCGAGGCAGAGCCATTCGGGGGCGCGCTCAGGTTTTAGATATGGATCGTATGCCATCACTTTCATACCGAAGCCGTCATGAGCCATCCTGGCGATGTTGCCGCCGATGTGGCCGAAGCCGAGCAACCCTAGCGTCTTGCCGCTAATCTCCACACCTGCGGCATTTTTCCGGGCTTCCTTAAATTTTCCTTCCCGGTAAAGGGCCATCAGCGGTCCGAGTGTTTTGGCGCAGGCCATGATCAGCGACATCGCATGCTCGGCGACGGCGAGGCTGTTACTGCCGGGGGTATTGACGACCCGAATGCCATTGCGTTTACAGCTTTCGAGATCGACGGTGTCCACGCCGGCGCCGTGGCGGGCGATAACCTTCAGCCTTGGGCAGGCCGAAAGCACCTCGTCGCTCATGGGAGCGAGCCGCGGAATGACTCCGTCACAATCCTGAAGATCCTCTATTAGAGTCTTGGGGTCGGTGCCCCTTCCATATTTCACTTCATATCCATGCTCGCGCAGCCAGACCGGGCCGTCTTCCGCCATAGGTTCGGTCACAAGAATTCGATAGGCCATTATTTAATTACCTCCCACGGGCTGGGACTTGCAGGCAATCCAGTCCTGATTGTTGATATAAAATTGCTCTTTTTTTGTCTTGAAGTCGGCCAGAGATTTTACGACCTGCTTTTTTATGAGGGCCATATCCGAGCCAAGGGTGAACATGTGGCATCCAAGACGGCAGACTTCTTCAAAATCCTGCTGGCTTCCCAAGCCGCCCAGTCCGGCATCGCCCAGAATCACCTTGGAGTCGCGGACCTTCCGACAAATTTTTTCTACGGCCCGCCGGACTTCAGGTGTTACCTCGCCGCCGTACCCCATATCAAGGGAAAGGTCTTTTGCACCGATTCGCAGGACGTCGATGCCGGTTTCGAGAATCTCATCAAGGTTTTTGATTCCTTCCCGACTCTCGATCATTCCAATGACCATGACATTGTCGTTGACCAGTTTGAGATACTGATCGTTGGGGATACAGCCGAATTTAGAGGCGCGGGCACTGTCTCCGAAGCCCCGGTTGCCCTTGGGAGCAAATTTCACCTCGCGAATGGCGTGGCGTGCCTGCTCGGCGGTGTCGATGTGCGGGAAGATAATCCCCATGATGCCCGCTTCAAGGACCTGAAGAATCAGGCCGTCCTCATGGCTCGGAATTCGGACGATCGGGACGGCGCCCGCGATTTGCACCGCGCGGATCAGGTTTTCAACCGTCTCAATATTATGGACAAAATGCTCCCCTTCAATAAAAACGTAATCCAGTCCGCAATAAGCGATCATCTCAGCGATCAGGGTGGAACGGCTTCTCACCTGACAGCCCAGCACGGGCTCTCCCCGTTTCATTTTTTCCAACATGGGATTGTTTTCAACAAGATTCATATACATTCGACCTTTCACAGAGAGAATATGCGAAAAAGACAGTAGGTTATTTTGCAGCCTGCCTGCGTGCGTTGCGGAGATTGATATAGGCCGGCATCAGGAGCGTTGCGGCAATCATCAGCCAGAGTGCGATGCAGATCGGCCGGGTAAAAAAGACGGAGTAATCATTGTTGGAAATCGAAAGAGAGCGGAAAAAGTTCGGCTCAATGATCGAACCCAGAATATCGCCCAGCAAAAAGGCCGGAAGCGGATAATGAAATTTCTTGAGGAAAAAAGCCAGAACCGAAAAAGCCAGCATAATGTAAATGTCGTTGACTTTTCCACGACAAATGTAGGCGCCGAGCAGACAGAAGGAGGCGATTACCGGTCCGAGCACATAAATCGGCAAAGAGACGATTTTGATCATGTACCGGCTTGCGAGCATCCCCGCCAGGGTGGCGATGGCTCCAACCAGCACAACGGTGATAAAAATCGCGTTGGACTCCACGATGTGGCTGCTGAAAAAGGAGGGCCCGGGGGTAAGGCCGTGCATCATGAATACGCTGATGAAAAGAACGGTTGTGCCGCTTCCGGGAATGCCGAGGGTCAGTGCCGGGACAATGGAACCCGGGACGCTGCCGTTGTTCGCGGCGTCGGTGGCGACAAGGCCCTCGTAGCAGCCCTTACCGAACTCCTGCGGAGCCTTGGACACCGAGCGGGCCAGGCCGTAGCTGGTAAATGAGGCGATGGTCGCGCCGGTGCCCGGGATGACGCCGATGACAAAGCCGATCACCGAGGAGAACAGCATGGTAAATCTAAACCGGAATGCCGATTTAAATCCCTGCCACTGGCTGGCCACATCGGTATGGGCCGCCGAGCGGTCGGATGACACGATGGATTTCTTGCGGATCAGTGAATACAACTCGCTGACCCCAAAGAGTCCAAGAAGCAGAGGCACCTGCGGGACTCCGCCATAGAGCTCGAGAACGCCAAAGGTTGAACGATTGACGCCGACGAAGTAATCGGTGCCAATGGTCCCCGCCAGAAGGCCGAGCGCCGCCGCCAACAGGCCCTTGCCGATCGAATTTCCCGTCAACGAGGCAACCGCGGTCATGCCGAACAATGCCAGCATGAACATTTCGGGCGGACCGAAGCTCAGGGCATACTTGCCCAAGATGGGCGCGAGGATCAGCGCCATAATCCCGCCCAGCACCGAGCCGGAGAATGAGGAGGCGAACGAACATCCCAGCGCCTGACCGGCCATTCCCTTTTTGGTCATGGGATATCCCTCCAGTGTGGAGGCGGCGGTGGAAGGAGTTCCGGGAATGTTGATAAGGATCGCGGGAATAGATCCGGCTGTCTGGCAAGCAATAAACACCGCGGTCATCAGGATGATGGCGGGAAACGGGTCCATAAAAACAGCGAACGACAGGAACAGCGTCAGAATATTTGTGTCATTGAGGCCGGGTACGGCACCGACAAAGAGCCCGACGAGGGTTCCGATGAGAATATAAAGCAGCATATGCCACTCGAAGAGGCTCTGAAGGCCCAAAATAAAATTGCTCATATCAATATCCTCTCTAGCCAAACAGCTTGCCCACCGGCAGCCTCATATCCAAAATGATGCCGAAAACCAGATAGAGACTCGCTGTCAGGCATACCGATGTGACGATCGCGGCTTTCAAATACCCTCTGTTCAGGTACCAGCAAAACCACAGGGTGAGCAGAAAAGTACAAAGAGAAAAACCCAGCGGTTTGAGCAGAAGAGCATAGAGAACAAAAGCTGCGACGACAAGCAGGATGGGCTTGGCCTCCCGCAGCCCCGCAAGGGGATTTGCCGCTTCTGAAGCGGCCGCTTCCCTTGCGGGGGCGGTGCGGTAAATGCTGATTCCAACCACCGCAGTCAACACAACGACAGCCCCCATCAGACAATAAGGCCAGAAGACCGCGCGGAAGGCATATCCCCTGATATCCGACAGGTAGTAGGCCAGATAGCCCAGAATGGCGAGCAGAAACAGATATTCGCCCCAATCGATTTTCTTTTTCATACAGATTCCCTTTCCAACACTGAGGGTGATGCGTACATAGGAGGATAAGAGATGTGGAAGGCACGAAAGTCCTTCCACATCTCAATCATGTCAAACCGCCATTGCGGAGTTACGATTTCTGGGGATTCAGCAGACTGTCGTAATCCACAAGAACCTGATGGAATTCATCCAGCGCGACGCCAAGCGTTTCGGGGTCAATGTATTCGATAAAAGGAGTCTGGGAGGCGGTGTCAAAATTCTGAGCAGAGACGGAATTCCCCATTGCGGCTTCGAAGGTTGAAACAAGCAGGTCATATACTTCGGGGTGTTCGTTGCGCATCTTGGAGCTGGTCCACACCGAGCAATGAACGGTCATGTCGGGCATTTCAAAATTGGTGGCAAACTGATCAAGGGTTTGTGCGTCGGGCCAGATGTCGGTAACAGGATTGGAAGCGCCGAAAATACCGATGACCTTTACCTGATCCTTAATGCCGACCGCGGTTGTGATGCCACCGACCGAGATATCCACCTGACCGCCGATCAGATCCTTACGGGCCGGGGAGCCGCCCTCGTACACCACAATATTGGCATTGAGCTTAGCATTCTCGGCAAAGATGCTGGCGGTCATGTTGGCAGGGGTCAGGGCCTGAGGTGTGGAGATGGTCAGCGGAGAAGAGGCGGTACGCGCATAATCGATCAGATCCTGCATCGAGTTGAAACGGTCGTCATCCGCCCGGACCATAACGCAGTTGGCATCGCTGTAAACGTTTCCGATCCAGGCGATATCCTCCATCTTATAGTCGGAATTCTGATAGGCAAACAGGGCGGGAAGCGATTCGGCCAGCCCGCACATCACAGAAAACTCATCGCTCTCATCGTCGTGCAGATCGTTGAGGCCCATGATGTAGGAGCTTCCGGCATCCTCATAAATATACTCAAAGGTGGTTCCGAGCGATTTGGCCCAGGAGTCGGAGAAGCAGCGGGAAACAATGTCAAGACCGCCGCCAGCCGCAGCCGCTACGATATAATCGAGCTTGTCCGAGGGCAGCGATGTGATGGCGGCCGCTTCGGAGGAGGCCTGAGGCGCGGAGGAGCTTTGCGCAGGGGCCGCGGATGATCCGCTTGAGGAGCAGGCTGTGGTACCGGCGACGGTCAAAACGGCTGCCATCAAAAGAGCAGCGGATCTCAGCCAATTCTTTTTCATAGAAAAATCTACCTCATTTCTTCAATTTTGTTGATGGAGATGTGTCTGCATGCTCAACATTTTTATCATAGACCCGGGCAGGGCTGTTTGTAAAATCACACTTTTCGCAGTAAGCCATAACATTTTTCTATTGTTTTACAAAAGACGATAAACGCCGGCCCGCATTTGGCTGCGGTGTCGTTTATGGAAATCCCTTAGATTGTGGAAAAATAATTGGGCGGATTGTCCAGTGAATAAATTTTTGAATTGCGATATGATACAATACAGAGATTAAAGCGTCAATACCGGTCTGGCTTTGCGCTTTCCTAAAAAGGGGGTCCTGGAGTGCTTAAAATCAGCGATTATGAATTCCTGTGCACCCTGCACAGCTGTATGAATATCACGCAGGCCGCGCGCAAGCTTTTTATCTCACAGCCTGCACTGACCAAACGGTTGAAGCAGATTGAGCAGGAACTCGATACGGTGATCGTCTATCGCAATATCAAGGGGGTATGCTTCACACCCGAAGGGGAATATGTTGTTGCCTATGCCAAAAAATGCATCAATGACTACAAAGATGTGAAACGTGTGCTGCAGGGCTTCTACAACAACAATCAGAGCACCGTTTCCATTGTGGCGGCAAATACCATGTGCTATTATGTTCTACCCCAGCTCCTCGACGGATTTAAAAAGGAAAACCCTGAAATTTCGTTTGTGGTGGAAAATGCTGTGAGCGGAGAAAGCGGACAGATGGTCTACAACGAACAGGCTGACATTGGGTTTGTATGCGGAAAACAGCCATGGGATTTTCAACAGGATTTGATCTGCCCGGAATACATGACACTGATTGCGAAGCATCCCGTCAACCTCAAGGAACTGCCCTACCTTTCCCGGATTGACCCGAGAATGAGCGGCAACAGCAGAACGGCTCTCAACAACTGGTGGCAGAATCATTTCGACGTACCGCCTCACATTGGAATGAATGTGCTGACGATGGAAAATTGCATTGAAATGGTTAAGCTTGACTTAGGCTACAGCATCCTTTTTCACAGTTCCTTTATTGATCCCGGCAACGGACTTTATCAGGAATATCTGCGGGACAACAACGGGAAGTATTTGCAGCGCAACAATTACATGATCTACCGTACCGATCTGGCGATGAAGCCGGTTGTGAAAAGCTTCATTGAATTCTGTCATGGACACTTCGCCCGGCTCTATTCCGGCCGGAGCGATAACAATTTTTGATTCTCTCCATAAAAAAACGGCAGGGAGCAATTCCTGTCGTTTTCCTTGCAATTTTTGATTTATCCGTTATATTCAAGGGTAGGAAGATCATTGCAGGGAGGCGTGAAGCATGAAACTGGCGTATATCGGATGCCGCACCACGCGGGAACGCAATGCACGCGGCAAAGGAATTAAAGTTTTTGAGATTGGTTCAGATGGCGAATGGAAACTGACTCAATTGGTGGAGGGCGTTGTCAACCCCTCCTTTCTCTGTGCCGACCGCACCGGACAGTTTCTGTATACCGTTCATGGAGACGGCTCGACGGTGAGCTCCTACCGGATCGGCTTGGACGGGCGGCTGTCTTTTTTGAATACCGCTTCGGTGCGAGGGCTCAATCCGGTCCATTTGGCTGTGGACCGCTCCAACCGCTGGCTGTATCTTGTGAGCCATCGGTCGGGAACGATAGCCGTCCTTCCTATGGGGGAAGACGGCCTTCTCGGTGAAGCACGGCACGTTTACCGCGATGATTCTCCGGAGGGCGGCTTTTCTCATCCCCATCAGGTACTGTTTGATCACACGATGCAATATCTTGTCATTCCGTCGCAGGGCCTCAAGGAAGGCGCTGGAAAAATCGCTGTCTACCGGGTTGACTCGGAAACGGGCGCGCTGGAAAAGACCGATGAGTTTTTGGCACGGAAACACGCGGAGCCGCGTCATTGTGTATTTCGTCCCGACAACCGGTTTCTGTACTGCGTCAATGAATGGGATTATTCGATTACCACGTTTCATTTTGATGCCGAGTATGGAACGCTTGAACCGCGTCAAATTGTAAGCACCCTGCCGGATACCATGATTGCACAGGGATGGGCAAGCGCAATTGATATTTCAGATTCGGGAGAGTTTCTTTACACAACGGACAGAAGCTATCATGCGGTGTTCTGGTTTTCCGTCGCACCCGACGGCCGGATTTCTTTCTGCGGAAATACGCCGACCGGGGGTGTTCAGCCAAGGTTTATGTGTGTCGAGAAGGGTACGGGGAAGCTTTATGCCGCAAATGAATGCAGCGATACGATCGTGGAATATGCCCTCGACTCCCGCAGCGGAGAACCGAAATCCACAGGGCGCATCGTTTCGGCCGAAAGCCCGGTTTGCATTCTTTTCCTGAAACGATAATCTGAAATCTCCCCGATGCCCGGACGCGGTTTCCATACTTGCGGGCATCGCTTCCCCATGACGGCAACTCCTGATGCAGAATGTATCAGGAGTTGCTTTTGCAGCAGCTCATTTCCGTTTGGTTTTATGCGGTTTTACCGGCTTTGTTGGCAGGTGCCGCTGTGTGCTGGGCGGCAGATTGGTCCAACCGCAGGATAAGATTTCACAAAAAGGAAAGGAGACATCATAGCCTCAAGAAAATTTGTGCGGATAGATATATACACGAAGGCCGGGGCATTCCGGCCGTATGGTGTCTAAGGTGGGGACATTGGCGTCTCTGGGTGTATGGCTGCGCCAGCCTCAGACAGCCGCGCCCGCACGCTACGCGCTGCGGCATCAGGTGAACCGTCTGAAGGAGGAGCACCGGCATGCACGCTTTGTAGCGGAGGGGATTACCGGTTTGAACCACGTCCGGTCTCAGGAGAGGGTGCAGACCAATCTTTTGATGCTGAAAATGGTTGACCGCGGAGCGGAGAAATACTGCCGCCTGCTGGAGGAACAGGGAATCATCGCAGGCCTGATCGGAGATGATAGGGTACGTCTCGTTTTTACAAAGAAATCGGGGCGCGCAGGCGGAGGAGATGGTGCGGCTGATTCTAGAGCTTGACCGAAAACTCGGCGAGAGAGACCGGCTGGAGAAAAACCGGGATGTGAGGGAAACGCCTCCCTTAAAAATAAATATCCCCCGGCGAAGCCGGGGGTTTTTCTTAGACGGGCGAAGCCCTCTGGTACTAGCGGCACGCGTCACGTCGCGTTGGTACGGTCTGTCAGCTGCGAAAGACTGTTACTTGTTACCCGTAAACGGGCTTAGAAGTTCCCCATGGTCAATTGTTCTCCCGCTTGGTCCTCTTCCAATTGATGCCCTATGTACTCAGCTATCTTTTGTGCATTCTTCCCCGCTGTATCCACATAATATCCTCTGCACCAAAATTCACGGTTGCGGTATTTATATTTCAATTCCGGAAACTTTTCATCAAGCATCAAACTGCTTTTCCCTTTGAGATATCCCATGAAACTTGATACCGCAACCTTTGGCGGTATCTCCAAGAGCATGTGGATATGGTCCGGGCATACTTCCGCCTCTATGATTTTGATCTTTTTCCAGTTGCAGAGTGTTCGTAGAATTTCTCCTATCTCTTTTCGCTTTTCTCCATAGAACACTTTCCGCCGATACTTTGGGGCAAACACCACATGATATTTGCAATTCCAACTCGTATGCGCTAAACTATTTACGTCGTTCATTTCGAATGACCTCCCTTTGCTTGTTTGGTGCAGTTGGCAGACTGCATCTTTATTCTAGCAAAGGGAGTTTTTATGTCTACATCATCGGCAGCAGCCTTCTTTGGAACCACTCGCCTAGCGAGTGGTTTTCGACATACAATCAAAACCACCAGTTGAACTGGTGGTTTGCTCCGATCCCTGGAAGGGCATATTACAGGCAGCCTCTTAAGAGACATCGAAAGGTCTGCCAATCGCATTTTTTCTACAGGCCGCCCGTTCCCCTCTCCCGGCCCGTTCCCCCGCCTGTCCGGTGCCCGGCGAGCCTCCCCCCTATGGGCGGCCATGCGGGCCGCCCATAGGGGGGAGGCTCGCCGGGCGACCTATTGTTGTCAACAGCGCTGGCACCGCAGAAGGGAAAGGGCCGAAGCCCTCACCCGTCGGACCAGCGGCCCTTCGCCCATGGGTTCCAGTCCGGGGCGTAGTAGTCGGCCAGATACTCCACGCAGGCCTGCGCGATCTCCGCTGCCGTTACGGGCGTATCGTAGAGCGGGCGGCCATGCGCGTGGGAATGGCAATAGCTGCACAGGGTAATGAGGTTATGCGGGGAATCTGTGCCGCCCTCGCCGCGCGGAATGACGTGGTGCACCTGCAAGCCCTGCGAGGAATCGCACAGGGCGCAGCGGTAGCCGTCGCGGCGGTATACCTCGCGGCGTGTGGCGCTTTTGATGTTCGCGTTCATGGGGAAGCCTCCTTTGCGTTTTCGACCAAAGGCGCGCGGAAGGTCAAGGGCGGGCGCGGCGGCGTGAACCTTTGCCGCCCGCTCGTGCAACCCTTGACCCGCGCGCAGAATGGGAGAGGCGCAAAGGAGCGGCCCCCACCCCGTTTTCAACACGAACATATGTTCTTTTCAACCACTGTCCCACCCGCGAAAAGTCGCCCAAAATGCAACAAAATGCACAAAAAAAGGGCCAAAATGATCGATTTTTGCCATCTGAACTGCACAACGGATATGGAAGGATATGCAGGGGGGCTATCCCCCTCTTTGCCCATTGAAAACAGGTTTTCAACAGGCAAATTCACCCCTGCACCCGCAGGGACATGTGTGTAAGCAGGCTGGCTAACACCGTATCCGGGACCCCGTTTCCGCGTGCTCTGTTACCTATAACGCAACAACCGCCTGCCGTCTGTGTCATGCCCGTCCGAAGGAGCGGGCAGACCTGTTCTCGCTGGAAGGGCATATTACAGGCAGCCTCTTAAGAGGCATCGAAAGGTCTGCCAATCGCATTTTTTCTACAGGCCGCCGCTAAAGCGGCCTGTTATTATGCCTTTGTATTTTTAGCACCCGTAAACGGGTCCATATACTCCTTGAGCGAAATTTGATCTGCTGCTATATCCTCTTGGAGTTGGTTCTTTATGTATTCCTCTATCACCTTCTGATTTCGCCCAACTGTATCCACGTAATACCCTCTGCACCAGAAATGCCGATTCCCATATTTGTATTTCAAATTTGCATGTC
>JACRTB010000045.1 GCA_014385025.1 Yanshouia hominis
ATTGCAGGCGTGATCCTGGCTATCGTGATGACCGTAGACCTGATCCAGATGATCGCAGACAAGAACAACCTGCATGATGTGGACACCTGGATGATTTTCAAGTGGGTGTTCAAATCAGCTGCCGCCATTCTCATTGTCACAAACACATGGAATATCGTGATGGGCGTCTTTGATATGGCGCAGAGCGTGGTGGCGCAGGCGGCAGGGATTATCAATTCGGATGCGTCCATTGACATTTCCTCAGTTATGACCGATCTGGAACCGAGGCTGATGGAAATGGATTTGGGACCGCTGTTCGGACTGTGGTTCCAATCCCTCTTTATTGGCATTACCATGTGGGCGTTGTATATCTGTATCTTTATCGTTATTTATGGCCGTATGATCGAGATCTACCTTGTAACTTCGGTGGCTCCCGTTCCAATGGCTGCAATGATGGGCAAAGAATGGGGCGGTATGGGACAGAATTACCTCCGATCCCTGCTGGCACTGGGCTTTCAGGCGTTTCTCATTATCGTCTGCGTGGCAATTTATGCTGTGCTGGTGCAGAACATCGCTCTGGAAGATGACATCATCATGGCAATCTGGAGCTGCGTGGGCTACACCGTACTGCTATGTTTTACGCTGTTCAAAACCGGCAGTCTCGCCAAATCAGTCTTTCAGGCGCACTAAAACGGAAGGAGGTTTCCACATTGGCTTATGTACCCGTACCCAAGGATTTAACAAAAGTCAAAACAAAGGTCATGTTCAATCTGACCAAGCGGCAGCTTATCTGCTTCACGGGCGGAGCGCTTATTGGCGTACCGCTTTTCTTTTTGCTCAGAAAACCTACCGGAAACAGTGTAGCGGCTATGTGTATGATGCTGGTTATGCTGCCCTTCTTTATGCTGGCTATGTACGAAAAGCATGGACAGCCGCTGGAAAAGATCGTGGGCAACATTCTCAAAGTAGCTGTGATCCGTCCCAAGCAGCGACCTTACCAGACCAACAACTTTTATGCCGTATTAAAGCGGCAGGAAATGCTCGATAAGGAGGTGTATGACATTGTTCACCGCAATAAAAAAATGGCTGCATCGGATGTTCGGAAAAACCGAGGAAAAAACTGTGCAGCCGGTAAAGACAAAGAAAAAACTGTCCCGCGCCGATAAGAAGCAGATCGAAGCGGCCATTGCCCGCGCTAACCGCACGGACAAAAAAGGGAAATCTGCGCAGGACAGTATCCCTTATGAACGGATGTGGCCGGACGGAATCTGCCGCATATCGGACAGCCACTACACAAAGACCATCCAGTTTCAGGACATCAACTATCAGCTCTCCCAAAACGAAGATAAGACGGCAATCTTTGAGGGTTGGTGTGATTTCCTCAATTATTTTGACAGCTCGATTCATTTCCAGCTGTCTTTTTTGAATCTTGCGGCATCGGAGGAGACCTTTGCTAACTCCATTTCCATCCCGCCCCAGAGGGACGCCTTTGACAGTATCCGCGAAGAATACACCACAATGCTGCAAAATCAGCTGGCCAGAGGTAATAACGGTCTCATCAAGACCAAATACCTGACCTTTGGTATCGACGCGGACAGCATCAAAGCCGCCAAGCCCCGTCTGGAGCGTATTGAGACCGATATACTTAATAACTTCAAGCGTCTTGGTGTAGCTGCCAGAACGCTGGACGGTAAAGAAAGGCTTTTTCAGCTTCATGCGGTATTCCACATGGATGAACAACTCCCGTTTCAGTTTGAATGGGACTGGCTGGCTCCTTCCGGTCTGTCCACAAAGGATTTTATTGCACCAAGCTCCTTTGAGTTCCGCACCGGCAAGCAGTTCCGTATGGGCAAGAAATACGGGGCTGTTTCTTTTTTGCAGATCCTCGCACCGGAGCTGAATGACCGTCTGTTAGCTGATTTTCTGGATATGGAAAGTTCGCTCATTGTGAGTATGCACATTCAGTCGGTGGATCAGGTGAAAGCCATCAAAACGGTAAAGCGAAAGATTACCGACCTGGACCGCAGCAAGATCGAGGAACAGAAAAAAGCAGTCCGTGCCGGATACGACATGGACATCATTCCATCTGACCTTGCTACCTACGGCAGTGAAGCGAAAAAACTCTTGCAGGATTTGCAGAGCCGCAACGAGAGAATGTTCCTTTTGACCTTTCTGGTGCTGAACACAGCGGACAATCCCCGTCAGCTTGGCAACAACATCTTTCAGGCAGGCTCCATTGCCCAGAAGTATAACTGTCAGCTGACCAGGCTGGACTTCCAGCAAGAAGAAGGGCTGATGAGCTGTCTGCCCCTGGGACTCAATCAGATCGAGATCCAGCGAGGACTGACCACCAGTTCCACAGCTATCTTTGTGCCCTTTACTACGCAGGAACTGTTCCAGAACGGGAAAGAAGCTCTGTACTACGGCATCAATGCTCTGTCCAACAACCTCATCATGGTGGACAGAAAGCTGCTGAAAAACCCCAACGGCCTGATTCTGGGTACGCCGGGTTCCGGTAAGTCCTTCAGCGCAAAACGAGAAATTGCCAACTGCTTTTTGCTTACCAGTGATGATGTCATTATCTGTGACCCGGAAGCGGAGTATGCACCTCTGGTGGAGCGTCTGCATGGGCAGGTCATCAAGATCTCGCCTACCTCCACCAACTACATCAATCCGATGGACCTGAACCTGGACTACTCGGATGATGAAAGCCCGCTGTCCCTCAAGTCTGACTTTATTCTCAGCTTGTGTGAGCTGATCGTGGGCGGTAAGGAGGGCTTGCAGCCGGTGCAGAAAACCATCATCGACCGCTGTGTGCGTCTGGTCTATCAGACTTACCTCAATGACCCGCGCCCGGAGAATATGCCCATACTGGAGGATCTGTATAACCTGCTTCGGGAACAGGAGGAAAAGGAAGCTCAGTATATCGCTACGGCCCTTGAAATCTATGTAACCGGCTCCCTCAATGTGTTCAACCACCAGAGCAATGTGGACATCAACAACCGCATTGTCTGCTATGACATCAAGGAACTGGGCAAGCAGCTTAAGAAAATCGGTATGCTGGTGGTACAGGATCAGGTGTGGAACCGTGTTACCATTAACCGTGCCGCCCACAAGTCCACCCGTTACTATATCGACGAGATGCACCTGCTTTTGAAGGAGGAACAGACCGCTGCCTATACGGTGGAAATCTGGAAGCGATTCCGTAAATGGGGCGGTATTCCGACAGGTATTACCCAGAATGTCAAAGACCTTTTGAGCAGCCGCGAGGTAGAGAACATCTTTGAAAACTCCGACTTCGTGTATATGCTCAACCAGGCAGGCGGAGACCGTCAGATACTTGCCAAGCAGCTGGGGATTTCCACGCACCAGCTTAGCTATGTGACCCACTCCGGTGAGGGCGAGGGCCTGCTGTTCTATGGCTCCACAATTCTGCCTTTCGTGGACCACTTCCCGAAAAATACCGAGCTGTACCGCATTATGACCACCAAACCCCAGGAACTGAAAAAGGAGGATGAATGATGATGAACCCCAACATTTTGAATCAAAACCCGTTGATGTTTTTTGACAGGGCGGTAAATGCCCAGCGCAGCCAGCTGCTTACGGTCATGGCCGATGCGGTAAGTGAGTGCCGCACGGCGGCAGATCAGGCAGCCGAACTGAATGAGACCGGTCAGGTGGGGCTGCTCCGTCTGGCAGAGGTCTGGAGCACCATCCGTGCCAAGGAAGGTATGGGTGGTCTGGTTCTGGAAGGAACCGAAGCGAAAATCCTGTCCGATGTGGTGGCACAGTTTTACGCCTACCTGTCCGGTTGTATGTTCAACGATCCTGTGGGAATGGCCATTTATGCAGAGCTGCACTACATGATGTCCTCCCTCATGCTGGGAGAATGGTTTGAATAAGGAGCCGCGCCTGCGCTTTACTGATGAGGAACGGTCTGACCCTGCACTGGAAAAGCCGATCCGTAAAGCGGAGAAAGCTGCGGCCAGAGCAGATAAGGCGCAGGCCAATATCCCAAAGAAAAAGGTCAGGCAGACGGTCATCGACCCGGATACCGGAAAAAAGACCTCGAAGCTGACCTTTGAGGACAAGAAAAAGCCACCCTCCAAACTTTCTCAAGGGGTCAAGGAAGCTCCCGTCCATCTGGTTGTGGGCAAGCTCCACAAAGAGATCCGGGAAACAGAACAGGACAATGTGGGCGTGGAAAGCGCCCACAAGTCCGAGGAAGCGGTGGAGACCGGCGCTTATCTGGTGCGGGAGGGCTATCGCAGCCACAAGCTGAAGCCGTACCGCAAAGCAGCACAGGCAGAGCGCCAACTGGAAAAGGCAAATGTAAATGTTCTGTACCAGAAATCTTTGCAGGAAAATCCCCAGTTTGCCAGCAATCCACTTTCCCGCTGGCAGCAAAAGCAGGCCATCAAAAAGCAGTATGCCGCCGCCAAACATGCCGGTCAGACTGCTGGAAATACTGCCCAGGCTGCATCCAAAACAGGAAAAGCCGCAAGGACGGTAAAAGAAAAGGTACAGCAGGCAGGGGCATTCGTCATGCGCCACAAGAAGGGTTTCCTGATGGCAGGGGTTTTGTTCCTCATTACCTGTATGCTGATGAATACCATGTCCTCCTGCTCCATGATGGCGCAGAGCATCGGTTCCGTTCTCTCCGGCACCACCTATCCGTCGGATGACCCGGAAATGCTGGCGGTGGAGGCAGATTATGCAGCCAGAGAAGCCCAGTTGCAGGAGGAAATCGACAACATAGAAAGCAGCCACCCAGGGTATGACGAGTATCGCTATGACCTTGGTATGATCGGCCATGACCCTCATGAGCTGGCAGCATTTCTGTCTGCCGTTTTGCAAGGCTACACCCGGCAGAGCGCTCAGGCAGAGCTGGCGCGTGTGTTTGCAGCACAGTATCAGCTGACGCTTACTGAGGAAGTGGAGATTCGCTACCGCACGGAGACCTCCACCGACCCGGAGACCGGCGAGACCACCTCAGAAGAAGTCCCCTATGAGTATTACATTTTGAATGTGAAACTCGCCAGCAAGCCCATTTCCGCTGTGGTGTCGGAGCTTCTGACCCCGGAGCAGATGAAAATGTATCAGGTTTACCGGCAGACCATGGGCAATAAGCCGCTGTTGTTTGGCGGCGGCTCCCCTGATACCAGCGGCTCGGAAGATCTGTCCGGTGTGCAGTTCATTAACGGTACCCGCCCCGGCAATCCTCAGCTGGTGGAACTGGCCAAGCGTCAGGTGGGCAATGTGGGCGGTTATCCCTACTGGAGCTGGTACGGCTTTGACTCCCGTGTGGAATGGTGCGCCTGCTTCGTATCCTGGTGCTATAACCAGGCAGGAAAAAGTGAACCGCGCTTTGCAGGCTGTGAGTGGCAGGGCGTTCCGTGGTTCCAGTCCCATGGACAATGGGGTGCAAGAGGCTATAACAATCTGGCTCCCGGAGATGCAATTTTCTTTGACTGGGATTTGGATGGGACAGCAGACCATGTAGGTATCGTGATCGGTACGGATGGCAGCCGTGTTTATACCGTGGAGGGAAATTCCGGCGATGCCTGCAAGATCAAAAGTTATGACCTGAATTATCAAAGCATTAAGGGCTACGGCCTGATGAACTGGTAACAGAGATTTTTAAGAAGGAGTGATAGACGATGGCAAAGAACAAAATTGAGCGCATTGACCAAGAGATTACAAAGGTCCGCGAGAAGATCGCAGAGTATCAGGAAAAGCTCAAGGCGCTGGAAGCACAGAAAACCGAGGCAGAAAATTTGGAGATCGTTCAGATGGTTCGTGCGTTACGCATGACTCCAGCACAGCTGAACGCTATGCTTTCCGGTGGAATGAACCACGGCAGAGATACAGCACTGTCGGAATCAAATAATCAGGAGGCTACCGCTTATGAATAAAAGAATTTGCAAAACACTTTCCGCCTTTTGCCTGACAATGGTTGTGGCATTTGGCTTTACGATCCCTGCTTTTGCACAGGGGTCAGAACAGGCTCCGGCGGCACCGGCAGAGGATTCTACCAATGACAGCAATGTGATTGTGGAAGAAACAGAACCGGCACCGGCACTTACACCAGATGGCAATGCCGCTCTGGTGGATGATTTTGGTGGCAATAAGCAGCTCATTACCGTTACTACCAAGGCTGGCAACTATTTTTACATTTTGATCGACAGGGCTAATGAGGATAAAAAGACTGCTGTTCACTTTCTGAACCAGGTGGATGAAGCGGATTTGATGGCACTGATGGAAGATGAAAATGTTAAAGAGGAGTCGTCTGCTGTGTGTAGCTGCACGACAAAATGTGAAGCAGGGGCAGTCAATACGGCTTGCCCGGTCTGCGCAACTGATAAGAGTAAATGTACGGGCAAAGCACCGGAACCTCCGGCAGAAACACCGGAGCCGGAAAAAGAGACGCCTGCCGGACTAAATCCGGCTGCGCTGATTCTTCTGCTGGCTCTGCTTGGTGGCGGTGGCGTATTTGCCTACATGAAGCTCATGAAGAATAAACCTAAGACCAAGGGCAATGACAGTCTGGACGATTATGATTATGGCGAGGAAGATTCCGAGGAATGGGAAACCGAGGATGAGGAGTCGGACGAACCGGACGCTGATGGGGGCAGCACAGAAGAAGATGACGAGGACAGCGTGAAATGACCCGTTTCACAGACAGTCCCTATGAACGCATGATGACACGCAGGCCGGAGGGCGGGAGGAAAACTTCCCGTCCTCATTCTTTACCCCACAGCCACCCCTGCTATGGTTGCGGGAGTTATGGAAGCCCCTGCGTAGGTATCTGCCATCGTGAGATGGAACGCTGGCTCAAAGAAAGGAAACGAAAAAAATGAGTGTTCTGATTATATTTATCAAGCTGATTGCTGTTTTTGACCTGCTGGTGATCGCCGTGTATTTTGGCGGCGACATTCTTTCTACCATGTTAAACAAACTTCGGAGAAAGCCAAAGCAAGATGACCCCTTTGATTTCTCCTTAGATACCGTGACAGTTTCATTGTCCATAGATTCTATCCGTCAGCTTTATTCCGGTGACGCGGCAGAGTTTGTGGAAGAAAAGATCCTGCCAAATGCGGAGAAAACAATGGCCGTTTTGACGGAACAAGAACAGACGGCGACTCGTCTGCTCTTATCTGCTCTGATCGGTTTTCTTGCAGCAGAAGCTCCTATGGATGAACAGAGCTTTCCTTTGATGATGGAACTTCTGAACTGCATGGAAGGGGAAAAAGAAGATGGTTGCCAGGATGCAGTAGATAGTTTACTTGAAGATGCCGCCTGCAATACCCGCCGTCACGAAGAATATTACAGCAATTATCAACGCTACCAGCTGATGCAGGTGGATAAAACCCGTGTCATTTTGGCTTGCCGTATCATCATCAATGACCTGCTGGGGAAACTGTACCGCTATGACTACCGGTTTGGTTATAACCTGCTACTGGATGAGGAAAACAGCATAGAGAAAAAACTGCACACGCCTGTGCGGGAAGAATGGGAGGCTGAAGATGATGAGATATAAACTGGTAATCGCTGAAAAACCATCGGTTGCACAAAGTCTGGCCGCCGTGATCGGCGCGACTGCTCGTAAGGACGGCTATCTGGAGGGGAACGGCTGGCGTGTCAGCTGGTGCGTGGGCCATCTGGCCGGTCTTGCGGATGCAGACAGTTATGATCCCAAGTATGCCAAGTGGCGATATGATGACCTGCCTATTCTGCCGGAGCATTGGCAGATGGTAGTGGGAAAGGATAAGAAAAAGCAGTTTGATATTCTCAAAAAGCTGATGAACGCCCCGGATGTGACGGAGGTAGTAAATGCCTGTGATGCCGGACGCGAGGGCGAGCTGATCTTTCGCAGCGTCTATGAGCTGGCAGGCTGCCAAAAGCCGATGAAAAGGCTCTGGATTTCTTCGATGGAGGACTCCGCCATAAGGGAGGGCTTTGCAAACCTGCGCCCAGGTGTAGATTATGATGGACTTCGGGATGCTGCTCTCTGCCGTGCCAAGGCCGACTGGCTGGTGGGGATCAATGCCACAAGGCTTTTTTCCGTGCTGTACCACCGCACCCTCAACATCGGGCGCGTTATGTCCCCAACGCTGGCGCTCATTGTCCAGCGAGAAGCTGAGATCGACACCTTTAAGCCGGTTCCTTTTTATACCGTGGCGCTGGAGCTGCCCGGTCTTACCGTATCCGGGGAGCGCATGAGTGACCGAGCAAGCGCAGAGCAGCTGAAAGAAGCCTGTCAGGGTGTAGCTGTCACAATCAAAAAGGTGGAGTGCAAGGAAAAGTCCGAAAAGCCGCCTGCCCTCTATGACCTGACTACTCTGCAAAGAGATGCCAACCGCCTGCTTGGATTTACAGCCCAGCAGACCCTGGACTATCTGCAAAGCCTGTATGAAAAGAAGCTCTGCACCTATCCCCGTACTGACAGCCGCTATCTGACCAGTGATATGGCAGACAGCCTGCCGGTGCTGGTGAACCTGATTGCCAACGCCATGCCGTTTTGCAAAGAAATCGCCATTACCTGTGATCCGCATACGGTCATCAACGATAAGAAAGTAACTGACCACCACGCAGTAATCCCTACCAGAAATCTCAAGGATGCAGACCTTTCTGCCCTTCCTGCGGGAGAAAAAGCGGTGCTGGAGCTGGTGGCCCTGCGTCTGCTGTGTGCCGTGGCCCAGCCCCATATCTATTCGGAAACCGTTGTGATTGCAGCGTGTGCCGGTAGGGAGTTTACCGCTAAAGGAAAAACGGTGAAGCACCCCGGATGGAAAGCACTGGAGGACGCTTACCGTGCCAAAATGAAGGATGCAGAGCCGAAAAAAGAGGGCGCAGAGAAAGCCCTGCCGGAGCTGACTGAAGGACAGACCCTTTCGGTTGCTGCGGCAATCGTCAAAGTAGGCAAAAGCAGTCCGCCTCAGCACTTTACTGAGGACACCCTATTGTCTGCGATGGAGACTGCCGGAAAAGAGGATATGCCGGAGGATGCCGAGCGAAAAGGTCTGGGGACACCGGCCACCCGTGCTGGTATTTTGGAAAAGCTGGTATCTGCCGGTTTTCTGGAACGAAAAAAAAGCAGGAAAACGGTACAGCTTCTCCCTTCCCACGATGCAGTTTCCCTGATCACCGTTCTGCCGGAACAACTGCAATCGCCGCTTCTGACTGCCGAGTGGGAGTACCGACTGGGCGAGATCGAGCGCGGGCAGCTTGCCCCAGAGGAGTTTCTGGACGGGATCAGCACCATGCTGAAAGACCTGGTGGGAACTTATCAGGTCATCAAGGGAACGGAGTACCTGTTCACTCCGCCCCGTGAGGTGGTGGGCAAATGCCCTCGCTGCGGCGGTGAAGTTGCAGAACTGCAAAAAGGCTTCTTCTGTCAGAATGATTCTTGCAAATTTGCAATTTGGAAAAACAACAAATGGTGGGCTGCCAAGAAAAAGCAGCCGACCAAGGCGGTGGTGTCTGCGCTGCTGAACGATGGCCGTGTCCGTGTGACGGGCCTATATTCGGAGAAAACCGGAAAGACCTACGATGCCGCTGTGGTTTTGGAGGACGATGGACAGTACGCCAACTTTAAGCTGGAATTTGACCAGCGGAAAGGAGGCAGCCGATGAAGCTCTCTTTAGTGGAACGGGAAACCATTCTCCTCTATAACCAGGCAGAACCAATGGCTGAGGTCTACACCCACGATCCCCGTCTGATGGAGAAGCTGGAACTGCTGGCAAAAAAGCACCCCGACCAGATCACCCGAAAGGACGCCCATAACTTTACCGTCCCCAAGCGGTGTGTATCACTCAGGGAACCATACAGCGCAGAACGCCGCAAAGCTGCCAGTGAGCGTGCGAAAGCTGCCGGATACCAGCCTCCTGTGAGAAAGTCCAGCAGTTAAAGGCACATGGCAGAGAATGTATTTGAAGCAGTCAAGCAGTTGGTCAGCACCAGAGATGCGGCAGCGTTTTATGGGATCGAGGTCAAACGAAATGGTATGGCCTGCTGTCCCTTTCACGATGATAAGAACCCCAGCATGAAGGTAGACCAGCGGTTCCACTGCTTTGGCTGCGGTGCAGATGGGGATGTGATCGACTTTACCGCAAAGCTCTTTGACCTCTCCCCAAAAGAAGCGGCGGAGAAACTGGCACAGGACTTTGGCCTGGTCTATGACAGTCAGGCCACTCCCCGCAGGAGGTATGTCCGGCAGAAAACCGAGGCACAAAAGTTTCGGGAGGACCGGCAGCGGTGCTATCGTGTACTGTCCGATTACTACCATCTGCTGAAAAAATGGGGGATTGACCATTCTCCCCGGACACCGGAGGAAGAACCGCACCCCCGCTTTGTGGAAGCAATCCAGAAGAAAACCTATGTAGAGTACCTGTTGGACCTTTTTCTTTATGAAAGTGAAGAAGAACAAAGGGCATGGGTTGCAGAACATACAGCAGAAATCACATACTTGGAAAGGAGATTGAAAATCATGGCTGAGAACAAACCCACCAACCGAGAGCGGCTAAGGGAAATCACAGATGGCATCGAGCAGGGGATCAAGGAACTGTTTGAGAGTGAAAAGTATATGCGCTATCTGTCCGTCATGTCCCGCTTCCACCGCTATTCGGTAAACAACACCATGCTCATCTATATGCAGAAGCCGGACGCTACATTGGTAGCCGGATACAATAAGTGGAAAGACCAGTTTGAGCGTCATGTAAAAAAGGGCGAGCATGGCATTACCATCATTGCTCCCACACCATATAAGAAGAAAATCGAGGAGCAGAAGCTGGACCCGGATACCAAGGCTCCGATTCTGGATAAAGACGGAAAGATCGTCACAGAGGAAAAAGAAATCGAGATCCCTATGTTCCGTCCGGTCAAGGTTTTTGATGTGAGCCAGACCGACGGGAAACCTTTGCCTGAGCTTGCTTCCTCCCTTTCCGGCAATGTGCCAAATTATGAGGCATTCATGGAGGCTCTGCGCCGCAGTGCGCCGGTGCCGATCACTTTTGAAGCAATGGCCGCCGATACGGACGGCTATTTTTCTGCCGATCATCAGAAAATCGCCATTCGTCAGGGCATGAGTGAGGTGCAGACGGTTTCGGCCACAGTACATGAGATTGCCCACAGCAAGCTCCATGACCCTAAAAAATATGAAATGCTACCGTCATGGAAGGTTGTGCTGGAGAGTGAAGGTGGAACCAAGCATGATTTCAAGCTGGATTTTGCCACAGAAAGAGAAGCTGAACAGTTTGCTTCTGATATGGATTGGCGCTATGTGGACGAAAATCAGTTTGAATGGCGTCTTGCAGTTGAGGAAGATCCAACCACAGAAAAACAGGCAATCAAAAATCGCCACACGGAGGAAGTGGAGGCTGAAAGCATCTCCTACGCAGTCTGCAAATATTTTGGCATCGAGACCGGAGAAAACAGCTTCGGCTATATTGCCAGTTGGAGTCAGGGCAAGGAACTGAAAGAGTTGAGAGCCAGTTTGGAGACCATCAACAAAACCTCCGGCACTTTGATCTCCGACATTGAGCGCCACTATAAGGAAATCTGCAAAGAGCGCGGAATCGACCCTCATGCAAAGGCAGAGCCGGAAACCGCCCCGATAGAGCAGCCAGCAGATGCCATTAAGGTATCTGATAGGCTGCCGACCGGCGATCTGACCTACTATGTAGCAGAGTGCATGGAATTTCCAAACCTCGGAGAATACCACGATAATCTGTCTTTGGAGGAGGCGGTCCGCATCTATCAGGAAATTCCGGCAGAGCGAATGAACGGGGTCAAAGGGATTGGCTTTGAGCTGAAAGACGGAAGCGACTATGAAGGACCGTTTCCGATTTTGACCGGGCAGACCATTGACCTGGACACTATTCAGGCAATCGACTATTACCGTGACAATCCGCTGGTACAGAAAGCGGTAAAGGAACTGGCTGCGGCCATACCGGAAATGGAGGTACTGGGGGCGGATGCCAACCAGCAGGAGGCTTTGTTTCTGATCAACGATACTACCTATCTTCATATCCAACCTTGTGACAGCGGATGGGACTACACTCTTTACGATGCTACGTCCATGAAAGAGCTGGATGGTGGTCAGCTGGATATGCCGGAGCTTTCCCGCATGAAGGCAGTTCTCCAGATTTGTGATGACAACGATTTGGGCAGAGACTCGGTAAAATACGCACCGTTGTCCATGATTGAGACCTTGCAGGAAGCTGCCTACCAGCAGATGCAGGCAGAGGCCAGTCAGATGGCTGCTTCTTCTCAGCTGCCGGAAGCGCAGGAGCAGGCACTGGATGAATACCCCATGCCGGATGAGCAGGTATCCACACCGGATATGCAGGAATATGGCTACTCCTATGATGGGATGCTCCCTGTTACCAGAGAACGGGCGCTGGAACTGGATGCCGCCGGTTTGACCGTCTATGTGCTGCATGAGGACAATACGGAGAGCATGGTGTTTGATCCGCAGGAAATCATGAATCATGGCGGTCTTTTCGGTGTGGACCATGAGGAATGGGAGAAAAGCCCTCAGTTCCACGAAAAGGTCATGGAGCGTCAGGAACATCAGCAGGAACGCGAACAGGCATTTCTCTCTCAGAACAGAGATTGCTTTGCCATCTATCAGGTGAGCCGTGACGATCCGCAGAATGTGCGCTTTATGAATCTGGATTGGTTAAAGTCCCATGATATTTCCGTAGACCGCAGCAATTATGACCTCATTTACACAGCTCCGCTAAGTGCGTCTGGCACGGTGCCGGAGCAGTTGGAAAAACTCTATCAGCAATTCAATCTGGAAAAGCCCGTGGACTTTCACAGTCCCTCCATGAGTGTCAGCGACATCGTTGCGATCAAGCAGGATGGTAAGGTATCCTGTCATTACTGTGACAGTGTTGGTTTTACCCAGATCCCCGGATTCCTGCCGGAAAATCCGATGAAAAATGCGGAAATGATGCTGGAGGATGACTACGGTATGATCGACGGTATCATCAACAATGGCGCAAAAGAGCCTACGGTGGCAGAGCTGGAACAGCAGGCCCGCAGCGGTCAGCCCATTTCCCTGATGGATCTGGCTGCCGCTGCCCATCGGGAGGAACGGGAAAAGAAAAAGTCCGTCATGGAGCAGCTGAAAAGCCAGCCCAAGACAGAACACAAAAAGACAGCACCCAAAAAGAGTGCGGAAAGGGAGATTTGATATGGGAAACTTTACTTTTGAGGAAATGAACCTGATGTGCATTTACAATACCGGCAGCCGCACCGGATTGATCGACAGCCTGCGTGAGATGCGCGGCGAGCTTTCGCCGGAGGAAACGGAGCTGAGAGAGTTGACCGACAGCGCCCTTACGAAGCTCTGTGCGATGACCGATGAGAAGTTTGCCGAACTGGAGCTGTACCCGGATTTTGACCAGTAAACAACATAACCGCAGGGATGGGGTGGCGATCTGCCACCCCACCTTTTTACCCCAAAACTGAAAGGAGGACAGAACACTATGCCAACCAAAGCTGAACTATATGCACAGATGGCGGACAAAGTGGCAACACAGCTCACGGGGAGCTGGCAGGAATGGGCAGGGTTTCTCACTACTGCTTCCCGCCTTTACAAGTACCCGTTCCATGAGCAGCTGATGATCTATGCCCAGCGACCGGATGCCACCGCCTGTGCAGAGTACGATTTGTGGAATGAAAAGATGGGCCGTTATGTAAGGCGCGGTTCCAAGGGAATCGCTCTGGTGGATGATTCCGGGGACAGACCTCGCCTGCGTTATGTCTTTGACATTTCCGACACCGGAACCCGTGAACATTCCCGCACTCCCTGGCTGTGGCAGTTGGAGGAGCGCCATCTGGATTCCGTGCAGGCCATGCTGGAGCGCACCTATGATGTTTCCGGTGATGATCTTGCCGGACAGCTCACGGAGGTAGCTGGAAAACTGGCCGAGGAATACTGGACGGAGCATCAGCAGGACTTCTTCTATATCGTTGACGGTTCCTTTTTGGAGGAATATGATGAGTATAACATCGGAGTACAGTTCAAGGCAGCAGCCACCGTCAGTATCACTTATGCTTTGATGTCCCGCTGTGGACTGGAACCGGAACGCTACTTCGACCACGAAGATTTCATGGCGATCTTTGATTTCAACACCCCGTCCACCATCGGGGCGCTGGGAACAGCGGTCAGCCAGATCAACCAGCAGGTGCTGCGGCAGATCGGCGTTACCGTCCGAAATGCAGAGCGCGAAGCCAACCAAGAAAGGAGCAAGCAAGATGAACAATCCCATGACCTACATCCAGAAAGGAGACTATCAGATTCCCGACCTGAAGCTGAGCCAGCAGCCGGAGAAACCCCTGGGCAAGTACGGCAGGATGAGGAAAACCTACCTGAAGGAACACCGTCCCATCCTCTACAACCAGATGTTGCTGAGCGAGAAGCTGTACCCGCACCTCATCGAGATCGACGAGACCGCCCAGAGCAGACTGGAACAGATGATGCCCCAGCTGGCGAAGGAAGCGGGAGCCACCGAGGAACTGAAAGCCAGCGATTCCATGAAGTGGGTGGGCCTGATGAACACCTGCAAAGCCCAGGCAGAGGAGATCCTGATGGCGGAGCTTATCAACAGCTGACCCTAAACCTGTTCCTCTCCGAAGCGGAGCAGATCCAATCCATAGATGAAGCAGAGAATGTAGCGCATACATCCTCTGCTTTTTCTTTTGCCCAAAATGATATTGACCATGTGCTGCGTTTGGGAGGCAATACAGATCGTCAGAGGGAGCGTGTGGTTGCAGCATTTGAAAAGCAGAAAACCACCGCTGAGATTGCCGAGATACTGAAAACGCTGTACCACGGCGGCAATGGCCTTGGCAGCGTGAGCGCATGGTATGCCGAGGATGGTATCCATCTTTCCCACGGGAAGTCTGTCCGTTATGACAGGTCTGCCCAGGTCATTTCCTGGGAGAGCGCCGCAGAGCGTATCGGGGAGCTTTTAGAGAGCGGCCAGTTTGCCTCCAATGTGGAGCTTGCAGAAGCGGCAGGCTATGAACGCTCCCTCCTTGCAGAAAAGCTCTGGTATCTGTACCACGATTTCAGCGAGGAAGCCAGAGAAGCAGGATATTTGTCTTGCCTGTCAGAAATCAGAGGCAATGGGTTCCCGGAGGAGACCCGCCGCCTGACGGAGCAGTTGAATGACCCGGCTTTCCGCCAGACACTCAAGGAAGAATACGCCGCCTTCTGGACTGCCTATCAGCAGGACCGTGACCTGTTGCGCTTTCATTACCATAGGCCAAGGGAAATCTGGGAGAACCTGAAAGACCTTGACCTGCCCCGCAGGACTTTTTCTTCGGACCTTTCCCAAGTGCCAACCGTCCAGCATTTCATTACAGAGGATGAGATCGACACCGCCATGACCGGCGGCAGCAGTTTTGCCGGAGG
>JACRTB010000046.1 GCA_014385025.1 Yanshouia hominis
CATTTCTACCGCAACGTATTCTCCGTTACCCCGCGTTCCAAAGTGAAGCTGGTGGCCAAGATGCTCAAGGCCATCCATGCCCAGGAGAGCAAGAAGGCTGCCCGTGAGAAAGCGAAAGCTGTGGTGGAGCAGCTGCGCTCTATGAAGCTGAAAGAGGCCGCAAAGAAGGTGGAGGACGGCATTGAGGAGACGCTGACCTACTGCGAGTTCCCTTTCGAGCACTGGACCCGCATCCGGACCAACAACGTTATTGAGCGGCTCAACCGGGAAATCCGCCGCCGAACCCGGGTGGTGGGCACCTTCCCGGATGGCAACTCCACCCTCATGCTGGTCTGTGCCCGCCTGCGCCATGTGGCCGGCACCCAGTGGGGCAACAAGAAGTACATGAACATGAAGCACCTGGAGGCTGCCTTGGAGGATGCCTCTGTTGCCGACTGATTTCATTTTCACGAGATCTGCAGATTAATTTGCGCATAAACCTTGACGGCACCTGCTGGTGAGGATGAAAATCTTAGGGTACAAAAATCCGTCTTTTGCTAAAATAGATGTGGGTTTGTCACCGGCATCAAAAGCAAAAGGCGGATTTTGTCATGAAAGACGTAAATGATTTAGCACATTGCTTCTGTCATACAAAAACTTCTAAGGCAAAACAGAATATAGGCAGAATGATATGTAGCACCTCCCATACTCATTAGCGTCACAAAACAAAACTTTCCTGATTAAGAAGAATATATCTTTATGAAGGAGCCTGAAAGGCGCATTTTATCATCTTCTAAACTTCACAATAATATTAAAAAACGCTTTTGTGATCGATAGCGCACAATTATTTTTCTGGACGGTAACCAAGGCGGGTGGAGATCGTGGCTGCAGCCTCTTTTAATGCAGGACGAATTTCATCTTTAATCCGGTGGTCCGACATATCTTCAATACATCCAAATACGCTTACGGCAGCAATTACATGTCCGGAATAGTCACGAAGAGGAAAAGAAATACATCTGAGGCCAATTTCACATTCTTCCTCATCCATGCCATAGTCCTGACTGCGGATTTTTTCTAACTCTTTGCGCAAAGCCGTAGCATCAATAATGGTATATTCTGTAAGTTTTGCCAAGCCTTTTGTTTCGATATAATCATTGAGTTGCACGTCATTATATTGTGCCAATAAAACCTTTCCTGAACCAGTAACATGCAGTGGCGCACGTTTTCCGATATACTGCAGGCTAGCGTTAGAATCTACAATACAATCGAGATATACGCATTCGTTTCCCTCATTTATGACTAAGCATGTCCCTGTGTGAAAGATATTTGCCAGATGGTTAATAAAGGGTGTTGTGATATTGCGTAAGCTGAGCAGGGAATTTACATTTTCACTTAGCCCACAGACGCGCCAAGTCAGTGCATAACGCAAAGTATCTGCTTCTTGATATACATAATTTTCATCCTGCAAAGTATAAAGATAGCGAAGGACAGTGGATTGAGTCATCTTTACCTGTTTTGCCAAGTCCTGGAGGCGTGTAGGGACTCGATTCTTGGAAAGGCACTCCATAATTTGGAGTAGCCGAATTGCGGACTGACTGGACTGTCGGTCGGTAGTGGTGTTACTCATGATTTTGTCTTTCTCCTGACCGCATATTAGATTATATCAAAAATTCAATTTAATTATAGCGCAATACTGTAGAATGTCAATGGTTTATCTTTTAATAAAAAGAATTTAATTCTGTATATAGAAATTAAATAATATATTACAAAATTATAATTTGAAAAACGAAAATAACTATTGACATAAGAAATGCATGAGTGTATTCTACATATATTAGTTTGATCATTAGCTGGCTAGGAAGGAGAACATAACATGAATAGAAGGCAGTATTGTGTCGGCGGCGAATGGAAGGACTCGAAAACCGATAAATGGATGATGATTACCGATTCTAGCACTGGAGAGGCGATGGCAGAGGTACCTTGCTGCACCGTCGATGAGGTGGAAGAGGCTATTGCCGCGGCGGCTGCGGCATTTCCTGAATGGTCTCAGATGTCAATCAGTAAACGTACACAGATGATGTTCCGTTGGAGAAATGTGCTAATGGAGCATCTTGAAGAACTGACATTACTATGTGCAAAAGAGCTGGGGAAAAATCTTGCCGAAGCACGTGGCGATATACTCAAAGCGATCGAGCCCACTGAATTGGCATGTGCTACTCCGTTTATTTCTCAGGGAAGCGCCTCGCTTCAGGTCACGACCGGTTTTGATACCGCAACTTATCGGATGCCGTTGGGTGTGGTAGCCGGAATTGTCCCTTTTAACTTTCCGGCCATGATTCCATGGGGATGGATGGTACCTCTCGCGATCGCAACGGGCAATACAGTCGTACTGAAGGCTGCGTCGTATACACCATTAACTTCTATGAGAATTCTGGAGCTGTTTTACAGCGAAGCGGGTTTCCCGAAGGGTGTTGTTAATTTGGTAACCTGTAGCCGGCGTGAATCCGAGCTGTTCCTGACTGATCCCCGGATTAAAGCGGTCACCTTTGTAGGTTCTACCAGTGTTGGAAAACATATTTACTCAATAGCAGCTGCTCATGGCAAACGTGTACAGGCCCAATGTGAGGCGAAAAACCATGCTCTGGTTTTAGAGGACTGCGATCTTGAAAGCACAACTAACGCGATTATTAATTCTACATATGGTTGTGCGGGTATGCGTTGTATGGCGCTTCCGGTGATTGTAGTGCAGGAAAGTATTGCCGATCGCTTTGTCGCGTTGCTGAAGAAAAAAGCAATGGCCCTCAAAGTAGGATGCGCATACAACCCTGAGACAGATTTGGGACCGGTAGTCAATGCAGAGCATAAAAAGTTTATCTGCGACTGGATTCAAACGGGGATTGATGAAGGTGCTGAACTGGTGCTTGATGGTCGTGATATCACGGTGCCTGGTTATGAGAACGGATTTTTTGTGGGCCCAACAATTTTGGATTATGTTAAGCCTGGTATGACCGTTGGTGACAGAGAGATTTTTGGACCGGTTACAGTAATCAAGAGGGTAAAAAGTTTTGAAGAAGGCCTTGACGTAATGAACGCAAACCCCTTTGCCAATGGCTCTTGTATTTTTACCCAGAGCGGTTATTATGCCCGACAGTTTGAACTTCTCAGTGATGGCGGCATGGTAGGAATCAATGTCGGAATCCCAGTTCCCAGCGCCTACTTTCCTTTTTCCGGCAACAAAGATTCTTTCTTCGGTGATCAGCATGTACTCGGTTTGGATGGTGTGCGTTTCTATACCAGAGCCAAAACAGTTACAAAACACTGGTATGATGAACATTCTCACCAAAAGGCAATGGATACCTGGGAAGGAACGGTTGAGCGCGAATAAACGAACAAGTGCTCAACCGAAAAACATTCTGGTTGCATATACGGGCGACAGAAAGGAATTATGCTATGATTCAGAGATATGAATGCAACGGGCGACTGGCACGCGTTGTAGAGTATAATGGGATTCTTTATCTGACCGGACGCACCTGCGGAGAATACGAAGGCATTCAAAACCAAACACGAGGTCTTTTGAAGATTTTGGAAGACACGCTTGAAAAGTATGGCTCTGATAAATGTCATATTCTTAAAGCGCAAATCTTTCTCAAGGATATCAAACGCGATTTTCAAGCAATGAATGAAGTGTGGGAGTCATGGGTTATTCCCGGATATGAGCCCGCAAGGGCTACGGTTCAAGCTGCAATGGCACGTGAGCACCTTCTGATAGAAATTGTCATGACTGCGGCAAAATGCGATTCGAAAAAATCTTGAACTTATAGTGATGGCCATTTGATTGGAGGTGATTACGTGGTAAAAAAACAGGTCGTGGGGGAAAGCCTTCCGCGCCCTGACGCATTGGCAAAAGTGCAGGGACGAGCTCGATACATAAAGGATATGCTCAAAAGTCGAAAAGAAGTGCTGATCGGGCGGGCGCTTTTTCCTCCCTATGCACATGCCAGAATTGTCAGTATTGATGTCAGAGAGGCAACCTGCCTGCCGGGAGTTGCAGCAGTTGTCACTGCTAAAGATTTGCCAGGGTTCAATGGATATGGCGTGGCAGCATTAGATAAACCTGTCTTGGCAGAGAATGAAGTTCGCTATCAGGGAGATCCCGTTGTGTTCGTCGCGGCAAAAGACCAGAAAACTGTAGATCAGGCTCTTTCCTTGATCTCGGTTGAATATGAGCCATTGTCGGTTTGTGAAGATCCCAGAGAGGCATTAAAGCCTAATGCGTCACTGATCCACAAAAATCACCCTCTCTCTAAAAACAACAATATTTCCAGCCAATGGAGGGTAGAAAAGGGAAAGGCACACGAGGCAATCGCACAGGCAGATATTATTTTGGAGAGCGACTTCGAGACTCAGATGGCCGACCACGCCTACCTTGAACCGGAAATTTGCATTGCAGAACCCGATGAAATTACGGGAGGAATCACACTGATTGCTCCAGGTCATTCGCCCCACTTGACATGCCGCTCTCTAGCTGCTGCGTTTGGGCTGCCGCATAGTAAAGTGCATGTGGTATCTCCGATTGTTGGGGGAAGTTTTGGCGGAAAAGAAGATTCTAATCTTGAAATTGCCGTTATGGCCGGAATCTTAGCACTGAAAACAGGCTGTGCAGTCATATGCGAATATACAAGAGAAGAGTCACTACGCAATACAGGCAAGCGTCACGCGAGTTATTCGCATCGAAAGCTAGCTGCGACCAAAGATGGCATTCTTACAGCAATTGTAGCCGACATAACGATCGAGAAGGGGGCCTACAAATCGGTGGACCCTATTCCGCAGCGGATGGCCATGTACGGCGGGGGCGTTTATCGCGTTCCCAATGCGTGGGTTGAGGCGCGGTCGGTTTTTACAAACCATACATATGGCTGCGCTTTCAGAGGGCTTGGCGTTCCGCAGGCAATATTTTCTATCGAATGTCAGATGGACGATCTTGCCAGATCTCTGCAGATGGATCCTGTGAAACTCCGTCTAAAAAACATTTTGGAAGATGGCGATCAGACCATCACCGGGCAGGTGATGAAGTCATCCAGAGGATTGGGACTAAAAAAATGTATTGAGCTGGCTTGTCAGCGGGTCAGATGGGATCAGCCCCTTAAGCAGAGTACAGAGCCCGCCATTCGTCGCGGTCGCGGAATCGCCGTTTTTATGTATGGCACCGGTACAGGATATCCCAATGACGGCGCCCATTGTTTTCTGAACCTCCAGATGGATGGAAGTTTGATGGTTGGAATTGCGACGGTAGAAATGGGGCAGGGCGGGCTTGTAGCAATGGCGCAGATGGCCGCACAGGCGATGGGCATTGCATTCGAAAAGGTCAATATCAACTACTCCGATAACCATACATCGCCGGAAGCAGGAGCTACTGTTGCTTCGCGCTCTACCGTCTTTTTGGGGAATGCCATTGTAAATGGATGCATGATTCTGAAGGAACGTATGCTGAAATGCGCAGGGCAGATTCTTGGAGCGGATTTCAGAGATTTAGAATTGTTAGAAGGAATTATCCAAGTAAAACAAAAGCCGGAGGTTTATGTCGGCCTGCCTGAAGCGATTCGATATGCATTCTCCCATCAAGTGCCGCTGAGCGCGGTGGGCTCGTGGTATCCTCCTCTTAATCGGTTGGACCCAGTCAAAGGTCAGGACACACGTATGCACACTTATACTTTCGGCGCCTATATTGCCGAAGTCTCAGTGGATATTGGTACTGGAATTTACACCCTGGACCGATCTGTTTTGGCATGTGATTTGGGTAAAGCCATAAACCCTCAGGCAGCGGAAGGTCAAATGGAGGGTGGCGTTGCACAGGGAATTGGATTTGCAATGATGGAAAAGTTCGATTGGAAAAATGGAATATCTATTACAGATACCTACCATAACTATCTGATTCCAACAGCAATGGATCTTCCCAAACTGGAAACGATCATCGTAGAAGAATCTAATGAACTTGGCCCTTTTGGAGCGAAAGGAATTGGGGAGCCCCCTGTAGTTGGAGTGGCGCCGGCAATTCGTAATGCGCTCTATGATGCGTTGGGAATTCCATTTTATACGCTTCCCATTACACCGATGAAAGTACTTGCTGCTATCAAGCAACGTGAGAGGGAGGTGGGCTAAATGTCAACCGCATTTTATCGTCCTACCGACACGTTGGAGGCTATCAGCTTGTTGGGAAGATTCGGAAAGCGTGCCATAATCGTCAATGGCGGTACTGATATTGTAATTGAAATTAGCAAGGGGCGGTTGACACCAGAAGCAATCATTTCTATCAGTGATATTCAAGAACTGCATGAAATATCTCACCAGAATGGCTATATTCGCATTGGCGGCAGTGCAACTTACTATGAAATGATGGAAAACCCTTTGCTGAATCATTTCTCGGGAATGATAGAGGCAATCAGTCAGGTTGGAAGTCCAGCTATCCGACAGGTTGCCACACTTGCAGGGAACATCTGTACAGCAGCCCCGGCGCCCGACGGTTGTACAATGGCAATGGGGTTGGATGCAGTAGTTGTCCTGGCGGGCCCAAGTGGTGAACGTTTGCTTCCGTTAAGCCAGATGTTGCTCGGGCGAGGGAAAACAGCTCGTGAGGAGCACGAATTGTTGACTGCAATTTTGCTGCCAATTTCCAAAAAAAATTGTGCTTATCTGCGGCTCGCGCGCAGAAGAGCACAGGATATTGCCAAGGTTATGGTAGGAGTATCTCTTGAACTGCAGGATGGAGTTTGTAAAGATGCGGTAATTAGTCTAGGGGCGTTGAATGCGGTCCCATGCAGGGCATACAGTTTGGAAAAGCTCCTTAAAAACAATCGTATTGAAGAAGGTATTGCACGGGTAGAGGAGATCTTCCCGCAGGAAGCAAAACCGCGCCCGAGTCCCTTCCGAGAATATAAAGAGCAGGTGTTACCGACGATGATTGGCCGAACACTGAGAAAAGCGGCCGAAAGGTGGGGAACAAATGAGCCGGAAAATTCAATTTTGCCTTAATGACAGGATTGTATCTGCCGAGGTCGAAGAAACGGAAATTCTGTCGGACACACTTCGAAACCATTTTGGCATGATCGGTCTTAAGGAGGGGTGCAAAACCGGAGATTGCGGAACTTGTACTGTGCTTCTCAACGGGAATGCAGTTCGGTCCTGCTTGATTTTGACATGTTCTATCGAAGGGAAAAACATTACCACGATTGAGGGCTTGGGAGATGCAAGGCATGTCCATCCCATTCAGCAAGCATTTATTGATGCCGGTGCGGTACAGTGCGGTTTTTGTATCCCGGGAATGGTTTTGACAGCCAAGGCATTACTCGACAGGAATCATTATCCCAGCGAAGAAGAAATAAGAGTTGCTTTGTCGGGCAATCTGTGCCGCTGCACAGGTTATGAAAAGATCGTAAAAGCGGTTCTATTAGCCTCGCAACGTATGTATACCAAGTAACCCATCAACCATACGAGTCAAATGAGAGGAGTACAAAAATGAAAAAGAAAATGATTTCAATCCTGATTGCTTTGTGTCTGGTTCTGTCCCTCTTCGGCTGCGGGAGTAGTGGAACATCTTCTTCGGAATCACCTGCTTCAGCCATCCCCTCTGAAGCCGAAAGTTCTCGGCAGACAGAAAATCCTCTTGATTTGGGAGACACATTCCTCACTATGTTGACTGGCAGCACTGGCGGTTCATACTATCCTATAGGAATTATTTTTTCGACCTTGTGGAATGAACACCTTGGTGGAGCTGGTCTAAATGTTTCCGGTCAGGCATCTGCTGGCGGTGTTGAAAATCTGAATATGCTGCGTTCTGGTGAGGCGGACCTCGGACTCGCAGTTTCCGATTTTGGCTACTACGCGATGACAGGCACAGGGACTTTTGACGGCCAAGAGCAATTCCCAGAATTGCGCGGTATCTGTGGCCTGTGGCCTGAACTGGTACACTTTGTTGTGACCGAAGACTCCGGTATAATGGACATTCAGAGTGCGGTCGGCCATCGTATTAGCGTCGGCGGGGCAGGATCTGGTACGGCTTATAACACTCCGATTATTATGAATGTTTTGGCCGATGCAGAAATTGAAAAAGATTGGACACCTGAATATCTTGCCTATTCTGAGGCCTCCGTCGCTATGCAGAATGGCCAGGTGGATGGAATCAATATTACCGGCGGACTCCCTGTTTCTAGCGTAACTGAACTCATGGCTGGTAATATCGGAACGAAAATCATTTCCTTCTCCAAGGAACAGTGTGATCTGCTGAACTCCCTTGGATATTCGCAGTTTGGACTGTATACAATCCCCGCCAATACATACAGCAATCAGCCCGAGGAAATTACTACGGTCGGCTATAAATGCGAGCTGTTTACTACTGCTGATCTGGATGAAGAAGTGGTTTACCAAATGACAAAGACATTGTTTGAAAATATGGATGAGATTCGTTCTTCTCATAATGCGCTTTCAACAATTGAGGCAGAAACCTGCCTCCAAGGTTTGGCCGAGGTTCCGCTGCACACTGGCGCTGTGCGGTATTTCAAAGAAATTGGTGTTGAGATCCCCGAGGCACTGCTTCCGTAAAAAGCTAATATGTTGAGAGGGTAATAGCGTTTAGTTGATTTGGGCAATACAGCGAGGTATTATCTCTCGCTGTATTGCCACACATCAAAAATCCGCTTTTGCAAAAAGCCCGGGAGGAGCATATTCATGAAATCGAAGGCAAAGAAAGAAAACGGCATTAAATCCCGAAAACTTAGCGGCAGTGTGGGAAAGGCCGTTGCAGTTTTCTGCATCATCTGTTCGGTAGTGACCTGCCTTATTAATAGCTTCAGCATGATGATCACCGTAAAGAAAAACGCCATTTCATTAGGATTTATGCTGGTGCTGACGTTTGTTTTATATCCGGCTGCTTCGAGGTCCAACAAAGATAAAATATCTGTGCTTGACTGGATTTTAGCGATAGGAAGCATTTCAACATGCGCATTTATTTTCTTCAGCTATGACAGTTTAATTGCAAGAAATCTGAACCCTTATACAATTGAATACATTTTTGCAGCAATCCTAATTTTATTGGTTTTAGAAGCCGTCCGGCGCTCTGTTGGATGGATTCTACCTTCTTTGGCAATTGTTTTTATCCTATATGCAAAATTTGGCCGCTACTTTCCTGGAATTCTGAAGCACAAGGGCTTTCTTTGGACTCGAATCTTGACTCGGTTAAGTCTTGCGGATACCGGAATTTGGGGAACAAGCCTGACCACAGCGGCATCTTACGTGTTTATGTTCATCATGTTCGGATGTTTTTTAAATAATTCCGGAACGGCCAAATTTTTTAATGATTTTGCAATTTCCTTTGCCGGAAGACTGCGCGGAGGACCAGCACAAGTATCTGTAGTGTCCTCCGGACTGATGGGAACCATTAGCGGAAGCGCACAGGCAAATGTTGCAACAACCGGTGCCTTCACAATCCCATTGATGAAAAAAGTCGGTTATTCTGATCGCTTTGCCGCCGCAGTTGAAGCAGCTGCCTCGACCGGAGGCATCTTGATGCCCCCGGTTATGGGTGCCGCTTCTTTTGTTATGGCATCATTTCTGGGCATTCCCTATGCTACAGTAATGAAGGCGGGGATTATTCCTGCATTACTGTATTATTTTTCTATTTTCTTTATGGTAGATCTGCGGGCGCGCAAAATGAAACTGACAGGGATGAATTCTTCTGAGCTTCCGAAACTCCCGGATGTATTCAAAGAAACGGGACATATGCTGGTGCCAATCGTAATTGTGATTTATACATTGTTGGCCGGTTATTCCGCCATGCTCTCTGCATTCTGCGGTATTGCTTCCACAATCCTTTGTAGCGCGTTGCGCAAAAATACCAGAATGAGTTTCCATACAATTCTGGAGACTCTGGTAGAATCCGCCAAATCCGCCATTACCGTCACTACGGCCTGTGCTATGGTGGGAATTATTGTGGCAGTAGTTGGCATGACCGGACTCGGGCAGGTGTTGGCGCTTAATATCTTGAATCTTTCCGGCGGCAGGTTATGGCTAGCCTTAACAATGATTATGATCGCTGCCTTGATTTTGGGTATGGGATTACCCTCGACCGCCTGCTATATCGTCACAGCGAGCGTTGCGGCCCCCGCTTTGATCAATATGGGAATTACTCCCTTGGCAGCACATTTTTTTGCCTTCTATTATGGAACGATGTCTGGTATTGTGCCTCCGGTTGCGCTGACCTCTTATACTGCAGCAGGTTTATCCGGTGCCAATCCGATGGAAGTTGCCTTTTCCGGATTCCGTCTTGCCTCCGCTGGTTTGATCATCCCATTTTGCTTCGCCTATTCTCCGATCCTGTTGTTGCAGGGGGAATATACTGCCTCAATGGTGATAAGCGTAGTCCTGTCGGCTATGGTGGGAATTTATGTTTTGGCTTGTGGTTTGGAAGGTTACTTCAAGTCACCGCTGCCTATGGTTGCGCGCATTGCTCTAACCGGTTTTGCATTGTGTCTGATTATTCCGGGAACTATGACTGACCTGATCGGTGTGGGCGGCGCCGCCGCTACATTGTTGGTTGCTACCATTTGGAAGAAGAAGGAGAAAAAAGAGATAGAACACGTCTAAAAGCTTCTACCTATTTGAAAAAATGCAGGTTTCAAACTAAATCCCCCATGTTATAGGGGGATTTAGTTTGAAAGCGTTATACTTTTGAAAATACAACGCTTTCAGCTGGCTTTCTAACTATCATTGTAATGGAGGCTTTTATTATGAAGGAAAAATGCAGATGGCTCGTAATTCTTTTAGCTGTTGTAACATCTGTCTTATCTAGTTGTCTCGCTCCGGCCGCAGTTTCTGCAGAAAAAGAGGAGTTGTCAAGTGGCGCTTCTATGGCTGATAATCCCAGTATTATAGAACAAGCCGAATTCCCGGTCATGGTGACTGATGCTGCGGGGAGGGAAGTATGTATTGAACGAAAACCCGAGCGACTCGTTAGTGGTTATTATATTACTACCTCGATGCTTATCGCCCTCGGTCAAGAGGAAAAACTCGTTGGAATTGAAGCAAAAGCAGATACCCGTCCGCTTTACGGTATGGCGGCTCCCAAACTGTTGGACCTGCCTAATGTAGGAACGGCCAAAGTCTTTGATTTGGAGGGCTGCGCAGCGCTTAGACCAGATTTGGTAATTCTTCCTCTAAAATTGAAGGAAAGCATTAATGCATTGGAAGAATTGGGAATTCCCGTACTGACTGTTAATCCGGAAGACTTGCCCCGTCTGAAAGAAACGATCGCCCTATTGGGAACAGCTACCGGTACTGCCCAAAGAGCTGACAGCCTTTTAAAATGCTGCGATGAGATGCAGACTTTTTTGGTAGAAACAATACCACAGTCGGAACGGCCTAGTGTGTATCTGGCAGGAAACAGCAGCTATTTGAGCACCGCTGGTTCCGAAATGTATCAAAATACGATGTTGGAACTGGGTGGGGGACAAAATGTAGCTGCTGAGTTGGAGGACCCTTACTGGGCTGAGGTTTCCTACGAACAGCTGCTTGCGTGGAATCCCCAGATTATCCTTATTGCTTCAGGTGCTGGATATAACAAGGAGGACCTGATTTCCGATCCGAACCTTACCTCACTTAAAGCCGTACAGGATGGACGAGTTTATACTATGCCCTCTTCTTTGGAAGCATGGGATTCCCCTGTCCCCGGCGCGTTGTTAGGCAGCCTATGGACTGCCAGCGTACTTCATTCAAGTTTCTACGATTCTGAAGCCTTTCAATCTGATGTAGCGGATTTTTATCGAACCTTCTACGACCTTGAGATTGATCAAGCTATCTTAGCACGATAGGTGCCCGAAATGAAGAAGAATCAATTCGTTTTCGCCTGTGCTGCAATAGCAGCTTTGGTAACTGCAGGTATCTTTCTGTTATCGCTTACCATTGGACGATATCCAATCTCATGGGAGGCCGTCATGACCGATGCAATAGCAGCGCGCGTGTTTTTGACTTTGCGTCTGCCGCGCACGTGCATGGCGCTGATAGCTGGTTTTGCGTTGGGGATTGCCGGCTGTGTATACCAAGTGGTATTTCAAAATCCATTGGCATCCCCTGATATCATTGGGGTTGCCTCCGGTTCTTGCGCAGGCGCCGCCTTTGCCATTTTGTCTTTTGGCGGTGGGATATTCGCAACGGCGGGATTTGCCTTTACAGGCGGTCTTATTGCTGTGGCGGTCGCCTTGACTCTAACCGCGCTTTCGCGTCGGCGGGGCATGCTCACTTTAATCCTTTCAGGCATTGTGGTCAACGCTTTATCCCAGTCTTTGTTGATGCTGATGAAGTTGACTGCTGATCCGGAAAGAGAGCTTGCCTCTATTGAATTTTGGACGATGGGCAGTTTTGCAGATATTACTATGCGCAAATTTGTCAGTGTTCTGCCTGTGGTATTTTTCGGTTTGATTGGCCTGTTTCTTCTCTGCCGTCAGATCCTTCTGCTCGGACTAAATGAAGAGGATGCGCTGATGCTCGGAGTTTCAGTCACATCAATGCGCCGGATTGTCCTTTCCCTGGCTACGCTGATTACCGCTGCCGTGATCAGCGTAACCGGAATGATTTCCTTTATTGGTCTGCTCGCCCCACATATAGCCAGATTGCTCGCACGAACCAATCATTCTATCACGGTAACTCTGTCAGGTTTTGTGGGAGGATGCCTTTTGCTGCTTGCTGATATTTTGGCCCGCAGCATCGCATCCACCGAAATCCCAATTAGTATCCTCACCTCTCTGTTAGGAGGCCCGTTTTTGTTTTGGCTCATGTGCAGAGGAAAGGAGGAGAATCATGGATAAATGCATAGAGGTATCCCAGCTAAGGGCGGGATATGGGCATAAGGATATTTTGCGAGGTGTAAATTTCCATGTGGCACACGGCGAAATTTGTGCAATCTTGGGAAATAATGGGTCTGGAAAATCCACCCTACTTCATGCAATCTGTGGACTTCATCCTTTTCGGGGAGACTGCTTTTTGAACGGCAGCAAGCTCTCCGCCTTGTCCCGCCGAAAAATTGCACAGAAAATAGCCTATCTTGGGCAGCATAGTGGAATTACATTTTCTTTGAATGTTCTCGACGCAGTGCTTATGGGGTACAATCCGTCTCTTGGTGTGTTGCAAGGTCCAACTTCCGCACAAAAACAACATGCGCTGCAAACACTGGAGCAACTGGGTATGGGGGAATATGCAGAAGCGGATTTTCTTTCTTTAAGTGAGGGACAACGAAAAGAGGTGCTATTTGCGCGTGCTTTGGTCCGCGAAACGGAACTGATGGTTTTGGATGAGCCGGATAGCGCACTGGACTTCCATAACAAGCATCAGATGTTCCGATTTCTGAAGGAACGTGCTTCACAAATAGGGCAAAGCGTTTTGCTGTGCAGCCATGATGTTAATTTGGCCTTGGAATATGCAGACCACCTTCTTATGTTGAAAAATGGTAAAATTTTTTACGACTTAGCGGTTCATACTGTTTCACAGGACTTGCTTTCACGAGCGCTGTCAGACATATATGGTCCAGTGGATATTCTTCTGCATAATGAGACCTTTTTGATGACAGAGAGGAAGAACCTATGAATATTCAAGTTGGTATCAGCATCCATACTGATGCTGGCAACAAATTTTTTGGTCAAGGCCCCTATTGCTTGCTCCGGGGAATCCAACAATTTGGAAGCTTGAGAGCTTCGGCGCAGAGCCTAGGAATGTCCTACACAAAGGCTTTCCAAATTTTACGGCATGCCGAGATGTATTGTGGATTTCCCCTGACTCAATGTAAAATCGGGGGGGAGGGGGGAGGCGGAAGCATACTGACTGTTAAGGGAGAGGAGTTGTTGTTACGCTATGAATCCTTTCGATCGTCCTGCACTCGAATGGTTGGTGAACTCTACCAAAAGCATTTTTCAGACTTCTGGCCGCAAGAGCCTTCTATTGACCGGTTACAAAAGATGCGGTAAGACAACACTTTGCAATGCTTTAGTTGGTGAACGATTACTGCCGGGTGTCCGCAGCCGGGTGATTATCGGGTTGGATGGTCAGCCTTCCCATGTTCTCTTGGAAGAAAGACTGGGTTCATGCCACTGCATCATTGGACGGCGATATGGTATGACTATGCAAGCTGATACTTCTGCACTGAATACTATCGGGGTAAAAATGCTGGATTCAATTTTTCAGCTTTCCGATGAATGGGTCGTTGTGGATGAGATCGGATTTTTGGAACAATCTGCTCATCTTTACCAGACTGCTTTATTGCGTCTGTTTCAGACGCGCCGCGTACTGGCCGTTTTGCGGAAATCGGATACCCCCTTTCTCCATGCATTGCGAACACGAGATGACTGTACGGTTCTGGATATAGATGAATGGAGGAAGTGGATTTGAAGATCGGATGTGTGGTGCTGGCGGCAGGGCAAAGCCGACGCTTCGGCCGTAACAAACTGTTGGAACCATTAGCACAAAAACCTGTATTGCTTCATGTGTTAGATATGTTGCCGCGCGAGAGTTTGGATCGTTTAGTGGCTGTTGTTGGGAGTCCAGAAGCAGCTCAGCTTTGTTGTGACGCTGGGATGTCAATTCGTTTTAATAAAGTTGGCCCTTTGAGTCACACAATTCGCCTTGGCATTCAAGCTATGGAGGGAATGGATGGTTGCCTGTTTGTCATGGGCGATCAACCTCTTTGCACAACCGTTTCAATAAGACGTATTTTAGCGGCGTTTGGCAGTGTATCTAATGATGTGTTGCGGCTGAGTAATTGTAGCGGACCTGGAAGCCCAGTCCTTTTTCCGCAACGTCTGTTTGGGGCACTCGCTACTCTTGCAGGAGAACAGAGTGGGATGAAGGCTGTCAAAAAGGGAATTGATCGAGTGCACTTGGTGCAAGCAGATTATGAATTTGAGCTGTGGGATGCTGATACACCAGAAGATATAGCTAAGCTGGAGAGTTGCTTGGAATTTATGCCCTTTGCAGATTAGATAGGCTGTCAAGTCAGTCAGTTCCGTCAGCTCGGGTTTGCAGTGCTTATAAACTCAGAATGCAGTGGCCGACACCGACAAAAACGGGGACAATCCCAAAATCAATTACTGTTAATGGATTGTCCCGGTATTCTGGATGCCATCCACTGCCATGTCAGAAGCGAAGGGCAGATTGTCAAAAAAGCAGTCTGTATCGCCATTGGAATCAATCTCGATGGACGGAAAGATGTCCTGGGAATGTGGGTCGGTGAAAACGAAAGCGCCAGGTTCTGGGCAACTGTGCTCAACGGTCTGCGCAATCGCGGTGTGGAAGATATCTTCAT
>JACRTB010000047.1 GCA_014385025.1 Yanshouia hominis
CATTTCTACCGCAACGTATTCTCCGTTACCCCGCGTTCCAAAGTGAAGCTGGTGGCCAAGATGCTCAAGGCCATCCATGCCCAGGAGAGCAAGAAGGCTGCCCGTGAGAAAGCGAAAGCTGTGGTGGAGCAGCTGCACTCTATGAAGCTGAAAGAGGCCGCAAAGAAGGTGGAGGACGGCATTGAGGAGACGCTGACCTACTGCGAGTTCCCTTTCGAGCACTGGACCCGCATCCGGACCAACAACGTTATTGAGCGGCTCAGCCGGGAAATCCGCCGCCGAACCCGGGTGGTGGGCACCTTCCCGGATGGCAACTCCGCTCTCATGCTGGTCTGTGCCCGCCTGCGACATGTGGCCGGCACCCAGTGGGGCAATAAAAAGTACATGAACATGAAGCACCCGGAGGCTACCACCCTGGAGGACGCCTCTGTTGCCGGCTGATTTCATTTTCACGAGATCTGCAGATTAATTTGCGCATAAACCTTGACGGCACCACGGTCTTTGCAGGAAACTGCGGCATCAAACGCCAAAGTCGACTTGGCCCTGCCCTACAGTTTTCACCTTGATTCCGGCCTTTTCATTCCGGCTTCCGCCTTTTCCATATCAATATCCATCACATATTGGTGCTCACTGTTTGCAGGCGAGCCGCTTGTGCGGATGCCCGGTTCCTCTACGCGGACAAGAGCGCCGTTTTCATAAACAAACGGAATTCCGCTGTCCATGGCCCCCCTTGAAATCAGATAATATTTACCGCCTATAAGCCTCGCAAAAAACTGTTCATGATAATCCTCGTAATCGCTTAAAAGGTTATCGCTGTCCAAGGCAAGTATTTCCTTGGCGCCAATTTCTTTTCCGACAATAATGCGGTACTCCTCTGCGACGGTATCATAGTACATCAAATCGCCCATGCCCTGCCAACCGTAGGTTGAAAGAAAGCACTTATATTTGATATATTCACCCCGAAAATCATAGTAAAGCCGCGCTTTGTCATCTTTCACTCCACACAAAAAGGTATGAGAATCAGCTCCGCACGTTCCTTCGCCGCCTATAATCAAATGCTTCACGCTGCCGTAATCCAGTAAAGAGACTTTTTCGGTACTTGCATAAAAATACTCATTCACAAGTTCGACCTCGCCTCTGTCTGCAAAAAACAGATAGCTTCTAATACCTGCAGGCGGATCGCTTTTCGGCATATTCACTATGAAAAAGCTTTCGCTTTCACCATCTTCATTAAAATCTTCAGTATAGGCCACCTGAAAAACAGGCTTCACCTTGCCGTTTTCATCGATATCGTCCGCCATATTCTCATCGGTGAGATCCAATTTTTTCATATTAACATGAAGCGCATCGTTTTTTAACAGAAAGCCCTCGGCTTTGGATGCAAGCTGCTCTACTGAGCTTCGGTCGGTGCTGCCGCTGTATTCTCTGACATATTCAAAATCAATAAACTCGTTTCCCTGAGAAACTTGCTCATACATTGTGTTTCGGTTTCTGCTTTGCTTTCCGTTCCTTTCGGCAGAGAACTAATTTCCTGATGCGAGGAAGATGCGGCGCTTTCTTCTGAATATCCCGCAGTACTTTGGCTGCATGCAGTGAGCAAAATTACAACCATGGCCAATAGAACGGCATACTTTTTCATTTAGCTTTCCTCAATTGTTTTATTTACTGTTTTTAGTCTATCACCGCGGGAGGGCAGGGACAAGTGCTTCTGACAGTAATCTTAAAAGAGCATCAAAACCTCTCGGTCTTGATGCTCTCTTCTGCTTAATTCGGGACATTTTCGGTCGGGTGCTGGGAATTGCTTTACTTATTGAGCTGCTTTGCGATTTCCTCCGCAAAATTCTCCTGCTTCTTCTCGATTCCCTCGCCCTTCTCAAAGCGAACGAAAGAAACAACCTCAATCTTGCCGCCAAGCTCCTTCGCGGTATTCTTGGTGTACTGGCTGACGGTGATATTGCCGTCCTTGACAAAGGGCTGCTCCAACAGGCAGGCATCCTGATAGAACTTTTTGTTCAGGCGGCCCTCAACCATCTTTTCCAGCACATTGGCAGGCTTATTGGCGTTCTTGGGGTCCTGCTGAGCCTGGGCAATGAGAATTTCCTTCTCCTTGGCAACCTCATCCGCCGGAACATCTTCCTTGCGGACATAGGAGGGGTTGATCGCGGCAATCTGCATCGCGACATCCTTGCCGTAGACCTTGAAAGCTTCCTTGCTGCCGAGATCGGTGTCAAACTTGACCATAACGCCGATCTTGCCGCCGCCATGGACATAGCTGACGAGATCTCCCTCAAGGCGGACAAAGCGGCGGATCTGAATGTTCTCACCGATCGTCATGACCTTCTCCTGAAGCATCTTCTCGACGGTCATGCCGTCGGGGCCTGCGCAGGCCTTCAGTGCGTCAACATCAGCGGGATTCTGCTCAAGAACAATCTTGGCAAGCGCCGCAACGAACTCATTGAAAATCGGATTCTTGGCAACGAAATCCGTCTCGGAATTCACCTCAAGAACAACACCGATCTTTTTGGCCTCATCGACCACTGAAGTGACAACGCCTTCCGCGGCAATGCGCCCGGCTTTTTTGGTAGCGGCAGCAAGGCCCTTCTCACGAAGGATCTCGACCGCCTTTTCCATATTGCCGTCGGCTTCGGTCAGCGCCTTCTTGCAGTCCATCATGCCGCAGTTGGTTCTCTCACGCAGCGCGGCTACGTCTTTCGCGGTAAAAGCCATATTTTTAACCTCCATTTTTCTTGTTCATCTTTATCACAGAAGGATGCCCGAACGAACCGCCCGGGCATCCACAGAATACAAAGCTTACTGAGCAACAGCCTCGGCAGCCTCAGGCGCGACGCTGTCGACGCCCTGGCGGCCTTCGATATAAGCGTTGGCCATCGTCTGGGAAATCAGCTTGACAGCGCGGATCGCGTCGTCGTTGCCGGGGATGATATAATCAATCTCATCCGGATCGCAGTTGGTGTCAACAATCGAAACGATCGGGATACCCAGCTTACGGGCTTCGGTGACGGCAATACGCTCCTTACGGGGGTCGACGATGAAGAGAGCGCCGGGGAGCTTCTTCATCTCCTTGATGCCGCCCAGGAACTTCTCAAGCTTCTCAATCTCGAGATTGAGCTTGACAACTTCCTTCTTGGGGAGACGGTCAAAGGTACCGTCCTGCTCCATCTGGCGGAGCTGGTTGAGACGGTCAATTCTGCGGCGGATGGTGCGGAAATTGGTCAGCATGCCGCCGAGCCATCTGGCGTTGACAAAGGGGCAGCCCGCGCGCTCCGCTTCCTCGCGAATGCTTTCACCGGCCTGCTTCTTGGTGCCGACAAAAAGAAGAGCGTCGCCGTTCGCCGCGAGCTCGCGGACGAAGTTGTAGGCATCATCAATCATGCGGACGGTTTTCTGCAGATCAATGATGTAGATGCCGTTTCTTTCGGTAAAGATATACGGGGCCATTTTGGGGTTCCAGCGACGGGTCTGGTGTCCGAAATGGACGCCCGCCTCAAGGAGCTGCTTCATCGATACGACTGCCATGGAAAAATCCTCCTTCGGTTTTCAAACCGCCGCCATGCTTTGAAATTTCGCCCGGGAGACCGAAAATTCTGGCCACCGCCCGGTGCAATGGCATGGCGTGTGTTTTGGCTGTTCTATTATATCACCCGTTCCATATGAATGCAAGAATTTTTTCAAAAAATACTGCAAAAATCGTGAATGGAAAGCCGTTTTTTGCAAATCAGCAGCGAGATCCGGGGCTTAATGGGCCAGCTTTCTGATTTCGCTGCTTGTAAAGGTATAACGCTTTTCGCAGAAATGGCAGGCCACCTCGGTCATTTCCTGCTCTTCAGCCAGCTTTTCCAGTTCGGAAGTTCCCAGGCTGATCAGCACCCGCTCCACCCGCTCTCGGGAACAATCACAGCGGTATTCCACCTGGCGCTCCTCGATGACCTCCAGCTCAAAGCCCTCCAGAGCCTTTTGCAGCATGGCAAGCGGGGCAAGTCCCTCGTGAACCATCGTGGAAACCGGCTTGAGGCTGGGAAGATTTTTTTCGATGCGTTCAATGGTTTCCTCATCCGCGCCAGGAAGAAGCTGAAGCAGATAACCGCCCGAGGCCGCAACGGTCAAATCAGGAGAAACCAAAACTCCCAGTGCGCAGACGGTGGGAATCTGCTCCGAATTTGCGAAGAAATAGGTCAGGTCCTCACCGATTTCCCCACTCACAATAGGAGAATAGCCGGTCTGCGGCTCCCCTGTCCCGGAATCCCGAATGACCGACAGATAGCCGTCGGTGCCGATGATTCCTCCGACATCAAGTTTGCCCTTCGAATTGAGCGGAAGGTCGGCGCGCGGATTCCCCGCCGTGACCCGCGCATTGCCATAGGCATCCGAAACGGCGATCACCGCGCCCGCCGGGCCTCCGCCGGAAATCCGCAGGGTGATGGTATCCCCGTCATTCTTCAATGCCGCGCCCATCATCGAAGCCGCGGTCAGAAGCCGTCCCATCGCGGCGGTAACGGTTGCCGAGCTTTGATGTACCTGCTCGGCACGTGCCGCCATATCAGTCGAATCAAGGGCAGTCGCCAACACCGCGCCGTCGGTGGTAATTGCCCGCAAGAGCTTTGCCATAGTTGCTTATTCCCCTTTTTTCGTCACAAAAATCCATCTCTCGGTTTCCTCGGTGGGAGGCAAAAGCGTATCGTCTCCATAAAGAGCGATTAAATCAAGACCGCATTCGGCCAGCATCCTCCTGATCTCATCCAGCTCGTAGCCGCGTTCCTCAAAGCTCTCCCCTGTCCGCAGATACTTTCCGTCCCGCTGCTCTGTGAAAAAATCAAGATCAATTTCGGTCAGCAGGCCTTCTGTATGGTTCTGCCAGATACAAAGGGTATCGCCGTCCTCATAGCAGTAGCAATGATCCGCCAGCAGCATCCGGTGCTTATAGGGTGTGTTGAGATCAAACAGAAATACCCCACCGGACAGAAGATGCGCCGCGACCCGCATCAGGGCGCGGCGCAGGTTCTTGGATTCTGTAATGTGATTGAGCGAGTCGAGGGCGCAGACGCAGCAATCGACACTGCCGCCCAGATTCAGCCGCTCCATCCGCTGGTGAAAGAAACGAATCGGCAGATCCGCTTCATAAGCTTTCTGCTGGGCGTAAGCGAGCATTTCCTGCGAGCCATCCACCCCAATCACCTCATAGCCGAGGCGGGCCATTTCGACGGAAAGGGACCCCGTACCGCAGGCGAGATCAAGCATCAGCCGCCCCTCCCCCAGCATCGGCTTCAGGAGGGCGTCAAAATATCGTGCGCGCGCCGGATAATCGACCGGGCGGATAAACCGGTCGTAAAAAGGCGCGAATTCGTTATAGGACTCCATCTGCCTTGAGCCTTTCAAAGATGACCTTATAGCCGTCACAGCCATAATTCAAAGAACGATTGACACGGCTGATGGTAGCCGTCGAAGCGCCGGTCTTAGCGACGATGTCGCTGTATACCTTGCCATCCGAAAGCATCGATGCAACCTGTAAGCGCTGCGAAAGAGCCTTAAGCTCCTGAACCGTGCAGAGATCCTCAAAGAAATTATAGCACTCCTCCATCGTCTTCAGGCGAAGAACTGCCTCAAACAAAACTTCGACATTCATTTCTTTCAGGCGAGAGGTCATGACACTTTCCTCCATTCAATTGATTGCTGAATAAATTTTTCTTTTTATATTTTACCACTTCACAACATAAAAGCAAGAGGCTGTCCCACAATATTTTCGAACTTCGTCAAACGCCTCCGCCCCTGATAAACGGGTTCTCGGAATCGGTTTAGAAACGACGGACGGTCTTCCGAGCCTTAAAAATTTTGAACAAATCCCAGCCCCGAATCGCTTTATCCATATTGAAAGGACTTTAAGGTTGATGATATTGGAAGCAAAGACATGCTGAAATCTTTGATGGCTATTATGATAAGACATTCAAATGCTTGAGTGAGCCTTTTTCATATTCATTTTGGATATAGAATCTGTTTTGAGTATCCCAAACATCTGTTGAAGATTTTGATGCTTGCTTGCCTCATAAAGCACAAGATCCAAAATAGTCAAAGCGTCCCATCGGCTGATGGCTGTTATACTCAATCAAAACCACGCGTCAAACGCGTGGTTTGTACCAGCTCTAAAAGAGCGTGATACCGGCCCGCCCTTTTAGAGGCATCGAATTATTTTTCTTACGCATCACACACACTGCAACTGCCAAAGCAGTCATTTTCTTTTTTGATTGACCTTCTTCGCTTCTGAACATTTGTCATTTCGCCGCGCTCAATGCTATAAACCAAAGCTTTTTTCTGCCCACCGGCATAGCTGGTGGTTGCTGTCGTTAAAGCTGCAAAGCGAGTCCCCGAAACGGATTTTAGCCATTTCGGGGACTCGCTCTAACTTTCGGGCATCCGCAGGCTTCATCTGCACCCGTTTTATTTGACTGGCTGGTTTTAACTTTAGGCTCTGCTTACCGTACCGGGACTAACCGGTTCGGCCGGTTCCACGGGGACGACAGCAAAATCATCACCTTCGTCAGAATCTTCGGCGGAAAGGTCGAGTTATATGTCGGAATATATATAACGGTCAAGTATTCGCGTGTTGAAGCAGAACTCCTCATCAGCGTCATCATACTCGGCATTCATAACCCCGTCGGATACAGGGAACGATCATTATGGAGGGGGACAGTTGCCCGTTTACGGGATGACGGTGCCGCTTTTCGCCGGGCACACCACACACCGCGGGGCAGGACGGGAGAGGAGGAAACGGAAGAATCAAAGGGAGAAGCGAAGCCGCAGGGCACCCTCTTACAAGCTGTAGAACTGCAAAAGCAGACGGTGCAAATGGAGAAATTCCAGAACCACCTGACATACTTGCCGGCACGAATCCCAATCATGCCTGAATACCGCAGATCACAATACCTTTTGCCCGATATCCCTGCGGTAGAAGCTGCCCACAAATCCGATCTGTCCCACCGCCTGGTAAGCCGTTGACAACGCATCCCGCAGGGACTTGCCCACAGCGGTTACGCCGAGGACGCGTCCGCCGTTATTTCGGTAAACGCCGTCCGCAAGCGTGGTCCCCGCATGATAGACGGTAACGCCCGGAGCTTGGCCTTCGGCATCGAGGCCGTGAATCTCAAATCCCTTCTGATAAGAAACCGGATACCCCCCGCTCGCAATGATCACACAGGCGGCGGCGCCGGGTTTGGTACCGATTTTAACCTCCGAAAGCCGTCCGTCAGCGACAGCCTGCATAATTTCCAGCAGATCGCCGTCGAGCAGCGGCAGAACCACCTGCGTTTCGGGATCTCCGAACCGGCAGTTGTACTCAATCACCTTCGGGCCGTCGGCACAGAGCATCAGCCCAAAGTAGAGACAGCCGCGAAATTCCCGGTCCTCCTGCTTCATGGCCTCAATGGTGGGGAGAAAAATCTCCTTCATGCAGCGCGCCTGCATCTCAGCGGTAAACATCGGATGCGGAGCAATCGTGCCCATGCCCCCGGTATTGAGCCCCTCGTCATTATCGTGCGCGCGCTTGTGGTCCATCGAAGAAACCATCGGCACAACGGTCTTTCCGTCGGTAAAGGTCAGAACAGAAACTTCGATTCCCTGCAGGAACTCCTCAATGACCACCCTTCGGCCGCTCTCACCGAACTGCCCTTCCTCCATCATCGAATGGATGGCGGCAACCGCATCGGCCTCGTTTTCAGGGATGACAACCCCCTTTCCGAGTGCAAGCCCGTCCGCTTTAATCACAGTGGGATATTTGTTCCGCGCTTTGAGGTAGGCAACCGCCTGGGCGGGATCGTCAAACGTCTCATAGGACGCGGTGGGAATCCGGTATTTTTTCATCAGGTTCTTGGAGAATACCTTGCTCCCCTCAATGGCGGCCGCGGCACCGGTCGGTCCAAATGCGGGAATTCCCACAGCATTCAGCGCATCCACCATGCCGAGGACCAGCGGATCGTCGGGGGCAACCACCACAAAACCGATCTTTTTCTCCTTGGAGAAAGCAACCATTCCTTCAATATCGGTGGCTTTGATCCCGACGCAGACCGCGTCCGCCGAGATGCCCCCGTTGCCCGGCGCGGCGTAGATTCTCCCTGCTTCGGGCGACTCCTTGAGCTTCTTGATGATCGCATGTTCGCGGCCGCCGCCGCCCACTACCAGAATATCCATGAGAGCGCCCCCTTAATGATGGAAGAGGCGGATGCCGGTAAAGCACATCGCCATTTGGTACTGATTGCAGGTTTCGATCACTTGGTCATCGCGGATCGATCCGCCCGGCTGCGCGACATACCGCACGCCGCTGCGCCGCGCCCGCTCGATGTTGTCGCCGAACGGGAAGAAAGCGTCCGAACCGAGCGAAACGCCGTCAAGCTTTGAAAGCCACTCGCGCTTCTCCTCCGCGGTCAAAGGTTCGGGGCGGACAGTAAAGGTCTGCTGCCAAACGCCCTCTCCCAGCACATCCTCGCTCTGTTCTGAGAGGTAAACATCGATCGCGTTGTCGCGGTTGGCACGCCCCAGATCCTCGCGAAACGGCAGCGCCAAGGTCTTGGGATGCTGCCGCAGCCACCAGATGTCGGCCTTGTTTCCGGCGAGGCGGGTGCAGTGGATTCTCGACTGCTGCCCCGCGCCGATGCCGATCGCCTGTCCGCCCTTGACATAGCAGACCGAGTTCGACTGGGTATATTTCAGGGTGATCAGGGAAATCATCAGGTCGATCACCGCTTCCTCGGGAATTTCCTGATTGCGGGTCACGATGTTGCCGAGCAGTGCGCGGTCAATGACCAGTTCGTTTCTCCCCTGCTCAAAGGTAATGCCGAACACGTCCTTATGCTCGATGGGGGCGGGGGTATAGGCGGGGTCGATCTCCACGACGTTGTAACCGCCCTTGCGCTTGGATTTCAACACCTCGAGCGCGTCGTCGTCATAGCCGGGGGCGATGATCCCATCCGACACCTCGTGCTGAATCAGCTTGGCCGTGGCAAGGTCGCAGGGATCGGAGAGGGCGATCCAGTCCCCGAACGAGGACATCCGGTCCGCCCCTCTGGCGCGGGCATAAGCGCAGGCCAGCGGAGAAAGCTCTCCGTCGCCGGTAAAGTAGATCTTGCGGAGCGTTTCATCGAGCGGCAGTCCGACCGCCGCACCCGCCGGGCTGACATGCTTGAAGGAGGCAGCGGAAGGCAGCCCGGTGGCGGTCTTCAGCTCGCGGACCAGCTGCCAGCTGTTGAGGGCGTCAAGCAGGTTGATATAACCCGGGCGGCCGTTTCTGACGGTAACCGGCAGCTCACCCTGCCGCATAAAGACGCGCGCGGGCTTCTGGTTCGGGTTGCAGCCGTATTTCAGTTCCAATTCGGTAGCCATCACAGTTTCCCCCTTCAATCAGTTATAGCGGTTGACAATACGGGTCTCATAGGCGCCCGACTCCACATCGATGAAGCGGACAAAGAGCGATACGCGGTTCTCGGCGTTGAGACTGTCCCAGATTCCGTTTGTGAAGGAATCGATATCTCCCTCGATTAAAACCTGCTCCGGCTCTCCCTCAAAGGAGGGCAGCGGGTTTCCGTCACAGCGGTAGGTGTGAATGAAATGTCCCTCCCCCGCGACCGGCTGGGGATATTCAAAATAGTAACGGCGGACCGAATCGGGATTTCCGTTCGCACTCTTCAAAATGGAGAGGACATAGCCGAAGCCCTCGACCGCCCCCGAAATGCGGGGCGTATAGTTGGGGCCGTCCGGTTCAAAGGTGCGCTGGCGGAGCGCGTCGGAAAAGCTCATTCCATGGGCAAGGCCGTCGTAGACGGTATCGGTCTGATCTCCGTTGGTGACAATGGTAACGGTATTGTTCTCATCGTGGAACACCCGGACCGGCGCATAGATAATCAGCGACGGGTCGGTCAGCTTCGAGGGATCATACGCCTGCGTGCGGATTCCCTCGCCGTCGGCGGAAAACACCCGGTTGCGGCTGTTCTCGCTGCGCCCCATGATGAAATAGGCGATGACAGCATGCCGGCCGTCGCTGCTGCGTCCGAGCACGATGCCGCGTCCCGGATAACTGTTCTCCCGCAGGAGCTTCGAAAGCTCAAGATTCATCCTTCCGATTTCCTTTCCTTTTCCAATCTGATCTCTTCACAGAGCATGGCGGCGGCTTGGGGCAGCAGTTTCCATTCGGCCTGCTCCATCACCCGGCGCTGAAGCGTCTCAGGGGTGTCCCCCTTCTCGACCTCCACCGCCTTCTGCAACAGGATTCTGCCGCCATCCACCACCTCGCTGACGAGATGGACCGTCGCTCCGGTAACCTTGACCCCATAATCGAGCGCGGCCTGATGCACCCGCAGTCCATAAAAGCCCTCCCCACAGAAGGAGGGAATCAGAGACGGGTGAACATTGATGATCCGGCCGGGGTAAGCCGCAATCACCTCCCGGGGCAAGATGGTCAGAAAGCCCGCCAAAATCACCAGTTCAATCTGTTCCGCACGCAGGGCATCCACAAGCGCGGCGGAATAGGCCGCGCGGTCGGGATAATCGCGCAGCCGCACCACCGTGGTTTTCATCTGATGGTTCCGGGCGCGGGTCAGGGCATATGCATCCGGGTTGGAAGCGATGCAGAGACTCAGCCGGCCGCCGGGAAGCTCCCCCCGGCATTCGGCGTCGATCAGCGCCTGAAGGTTGGTGCCTCCCCCCGAAACAAGAACCGCAATCCTTACCACAGCTCGACTCCCCGTTCGCCTTGCGCCAGCTCACCGATCACATAGGCATGTTCGCCGCTCTCACGCAGGGCGGACAACACTCCGTCGGCCTGCTCCTTCGCGACGGTCATCAGCATCCCAACGCCCATATTGAAGGTGTTGAACATATCCCGCTCGGGAATCCCGCCGACCTTCTGGATCAGCCGGAAGATCGGCAGAACCTCGACGGCCTGCTTCTCGATCTTTGCGCAGAGTCCTTCCGGCAGGGCGCGGGGAATATTTTCATAAAAACCGCCGCCGGTGATGTGAGCGATCGAACGGACGCCGCCCGCCGCAATCGCCGCAAGGGCGGACCTGACATAGAGTTTGGTGGGGGTCAGCAGGGTTTCTCCGAGTCCGCAGCCCAGCTCCGACTCGTAGGCATTGAGGTCGGCCTTCTCGATATCGAAGACCTTGCGCACCAGCGAAAAACCGTTGGAATGCACACCCGAAGAGGCCAGAGCGATCAGAACATCCCCCCTGCGGCAGCGATCAGGAGTCAAAATTTTGGCCTGATCGACAACGCCGACCGAAAATCCGGCGAGGTCATATTCATCCTCAGGGTAGAAACCGGGCATCTCGGCTGTCTCGCCGCCGACCAGAGCGCAGCCGGACTGCACGCAGCCCTCCGCGACGCCGGAAACAATCTCCGCCACCTTTTCCGGCACATTTTTGCCCAGCGCGATATAGTCGAGGAAGAGCAGGGGCTTGGCGCCGCAGCAGACGACGTCATTGACGCACATTGCCACGCAGTCGATGCCTACGGTATCATGCTTGTCCATCAGGAAAGCGATCTTCAGCTTCGTGCCGACTCCGTCGGTCCCCGAGACGAGCACCGGCTTGGCAATGCCGGTCAGGTCGGGCATCAGCATCCCGCCGAAGCCGCCGATGGTGTCAAGCACCTCGGGGGTGCGGGTGCGCGATACGTGGCGCTTCATCAGGTCAACCGCACGGTAACCGGCGGTGACATCGACCCCGGCGGCGCGGTAGCTTTCGGAAAAGCTCTTGCTCATGGGTTGCTCCCTCCTCTTATTCTGTCTCTTGATTGGCAGGCAGCTCGAACTGGAATTTATCCTTCGAACCCTGATCGCGTATCTCAATCGGATATTCGCCGGTAAAGCATCCTGTGCAGAAGCCGCAGCTATGGGTCCTGGCGAGCTGGCGCACCCCTTCCACGCTCAGGTAGCCGAGCGAATCGGCGTGAATCCTCTCGGTAATTTCGGGGATCGACATCTTGCAGGCAATCAGGTTTTCAGTGCTGTCGATGTCGGTGCCGAAGTAGCAGGGGCGGATAAAGGGCGGCGAGGAAATCCGCACGTGAACCTCCTTGGCCCCGGCGCCGCGCAGCAGCTCGACGATGTTGCGGCTGGTGGTTCCGCGGACAATCGAATCGTCGATCATCACCACCCGCTTGCCGCGCACCGTTTCCGAAAGGGCGTTGAGCTTGATCCGCACAGAATTTTCGCGCTGGCCCTGACTCGGCTGGATAAAGGTCCGGCCGATGTAGCGGTTCTTGATAAAGCCGACCCCATATGGAATGCCGGAAGCCTTGGAAAATCCAAGCGCCGCGTCAAGGCCGGAATCAGGCACGCCGATGACAACGTCCGCCTCGACGGGATGCTCCTGCCAGAGCAGCTCGCCGGCGCGCAGACGGGCCGCGTGCACCGAAGCTCCCTCGATCACCGAATCCGGGCGGGCAAAATAGACGAATTCAAAGACGCAGAAGCTCTGGGGACCGCCGCAATGGGCCCGGATTGAGCGCAGCTCCTTTCCGTCCTCAGCAATAACGATCTCCCCCGGTTCCACATCCCGGACATAGGAAGCGCCCAGTGTGTTGAGGGCGCAGCTCTCAGAGGCAAAAATGATTGAGCCGTCCTCGGTTTTTCCCAGACAGAGCGGGCGGAAGCCATGGGGATCGCGCACCGCGATCAGCTTGCGCGGCGACATCACCACCATGGAGTAAGCCCCTTCGAGCTTATACATGGCCTTCTCGATCGCCGCCTCAATGGACGGCTCGGTGAGCCGCGCCTTGGTAATCACATAGGAGATCACCTCGGAATCGTTGGTGGTGTGGAAGATCGCGCCTGAAAGCTCCAGCTCCTGCTTGATCTCGGCCGCGTTGGAAATGTTTCCGTTGTGGGCAATCGCCAGCGTGCCCTTGACATGCCGCACCACCAGCGGCTGCGCGTTGATCCGGGACACCCCTCCGGTCGTGGAATAACGGGTATGGCCGATCGCCATATGACCGGTGCCGAGTTCGCCAAGCACCCGCTCGTTGAAAACATCCGGAACCAGCCCAACATCGCGGTGGCACTTGATCACGCCGTTGGTATTGACCGCAATGCCGCAGCTTTCCTGTCCACGGTGCTGAAGGGCATAAAGCGCGTAATAGGCGCTGGCCGCCACATCGCATCGTTTCGGAGCACGAATTCCGAAGACGCCGCATTCCTCATGGATCGAATCGAACATGGTGTTACCGCCTTTCGAAAATTGGTCGTTTATTCGCCGATCAGACGGCGGAGGATCTCATGATAGGCGCCCTCCACATTGCCGAGGTCGCGGCGGAAGCGGTCCTTGTCGAGCTTCTCGTTGGTCTTGGCATCCCAGAAGCGGCAGGTGTCGGGAGAGATTTCATCCGCGAGGACAATCCGCCCGTCGGTGGTTTTGCCGAATTCGAGCTTGAAGTCGATCAGCTTGATTCCCGCCTCCAGCAGATAGTCTTTCATGAAAGCATTGACCCGCAGCGCGAGGTCACGGATCGTGGCCAGCTCCTCCTCGGTGGCAAAGCCCAGGGCGATGATGTGATCGTCGTTGATCAGCGGATCATCGAGGGCGTCGCACTTGTAGGAAAATTCGAGCACCGGGCGCTTGAGGACGGTGCCCTCCTCCACGCCGTAGCGCTTGGCCATCGAGCCGGCGGCGACGTTGCGGATGATGACCTCCAGCGGGACGATGGTTACCTTTCGGACGGCGGTTTCACGATCCGAAAGCTGCTCGATGAAGTGGGTCGGAATGCCCGCCTTCTCGGAAAGCTGCTTCATCATGAAATTGGTCACACGATTGTTGATGACCCCCTTGCCGACAATGGTGCCCTTTTTCAGGCCGTTAAAAGCGGTGGCGTCATCCTTATAGTCAACGATATAAACCTCGGGGTCGTCGGTGGCGAAAACCTTCTTTGCCTTTCCTTCGTAAAGCTGCGCGCCTTTCTGATAAGCCATTTTTGCTTCCTCCTCAAAAATGATGTTGTTCCGATCGTCGGCAGTTCCCCGACCGGCGGTCCCTCTTTTGTGATGAATTTTTATTCCGCAAGGATGGCGGAGATATCGATCTTCGCATCCTTTGCCGCCACACTGTCATGCTGCTTTTGGCGATGGGCCAGAAGCTTGTCCGCCAGCTCTCCGTCCGAAAGCGCAAGCATCTGGGCCGCGAGCAGCGCCGCGTTCTGCGCCCCGTCAATCGCCACCGTCGCCACCGGAATTCCTCCCGGCATCTGCACGGTGGAGAGCAGGGCGTCCAGCCCGTCGAGGGTCGAGGATTTCACCGGGACGCCGATGACCGGCAGGATGGTCTGAGCCGCGAGCGCTCCGGCGAGATGAGCCGCCTTCCCCGCCGCCGCAATGATGACGCCGTACCCCTCTGCGCGGGCATTGCGGGCAAAATCCGCGGCCTCCGCGGGGGTTCTATGCGCCGACATCACCCGCACGACAAACGGGATTTCCAGCTCCGCGAGCATTTTTACAGCGGGCTTGAGAACCGGCAGGTCGCTGTCCGATCCCATGATAATTGCTACCTTTTTCATGTCCCCTTCTCCTTTCCGTCTGAAAAAGAAAACAAGCTGCGAAAAACGCAGCCTGCACCTATCCCTTTGTTACCGATGAGCAGAATTGGGGGCAAAAAAACATAACGGGGCGCAAAGGCGCACGAATCCTCGGGAAATCCTGCCCGATCCCCATGCAAAAAAGCGCAACGCCATGAGACTCCCTCCCCTGCATCGATAATTTTATCATATACGATTCGTTTCCAAAATTCAAGGGGCGAAGGGATTTCCCTGCAAAGATTGTTCCACCAGTGCAAGCACTACAAAATATCTCATCGCGCTTTGTTGAAAACGACAATTCAAATTACATTTCTCCAAAAATCAACAGACAGATTCCCATCAAAATCGGCTGATGGATCAAATAGACCGGCAGAGTACGCCGTCCCGCCGTGAACTGCACCCCATTTGTTAGACAAGTATGATATACTTGCACTAAGAAATGGGGTGCTTTATTATGCGGAAAGGAATACCAAACAAAAGATACACAGGCGCGTTCAAGCAGATGGTGG
>JACRTB010000048.1 GCA_014385025.1 Yanshouia hominis
TCAGGGTGCGAACCTGTTCTTTCAACTCATTGCCAGACGGTATGAGAAGGTCCCAACAGTCTTCACTTCCAACAAGCCCTTTTCTCAATGGAACAAGGTCTTTGCCGATGTCACCATCGTCTCTGCGATCCTCGACCGTGTTCTGCACCACTGTACCGTCGTCAATATCAAGGGCGAGAGCTATCGGCTGAAAGAACGTAAAGAATATATGAAGCAGAAACAGCACATTGTCAATACCCTCTTTGAACAGGGACAAGCCTAATTTTTCTACATTCCCACACCACTGTTTTCCTGCATTTTTTAATCGGCGAAAAACTACAAAATCAAATCGGTGTTGACATACCTTCACCATTGACCGCCGCAACTATGATGACACCATGATGGCCAACAGCGCGGGGGCCGCCCTGAACCGTCAGATCAACCAAATTATCATCCCCACCATCGACAAGTACCGGATCGGGGTTATGGTGACTAAAGCCGGAACCAAACTGGAACAGACGATCACCGAGAACAACGCCTACCACAGTTTCTTGGATGCTTCCACCTCTCTTGTTGATAAGCTGATTCCCATAGAAGGCCGTTCTGCTTTTGTGACGCCGGACTTCTACAAGAAGATCAAGAAGGATGGAAACTTCACTGGGAGAGGCGACGCAGCCAATGATCTGGCTCGGAAGGGTGTGGTCGGGGAGATCGACGGGACGCCAATCATTCTGGTTCCCACAGCTTACTTCCCTAAAGGCGTCAACTTCATCATTGTCCATAATTCGGCAATGGTTTCCCCGGTCAAGCTGAGCGAGTACAAGACGCACGACGATCCCCCCGGTTTGAATGGCTGGTTGGTAGAAGGAAGGGTTTACTATGATGCCTTTGTACTGACCAACAAAGCGAGCGGAATTCTGGTTTCAGTCGATCCAACAGCATCCACGTCCCCCGTTACGGAATAACCCCCAACACAGAACAGCGGTGGGAAGAATGGTCCTCCCACCGCTGAATATTTTAACAGATCCATTGCATAAATTAACACGATTATAACATGATTATATGCTGTTTTAACTAGCTGCAACCCCTTTTAACGGTTTCTAACATCATTTATTGTGCCGCATAGTTGCGTTTATTGTGACGCGCTACAGAAATGATAGATGCTTATATCCATTTTTATAATCATGAGCGCATCCAGACAAAAACAGGAGTGGCGCCGCTGACGCTACGCCACTCCGCTTAAAACTGAATATTTTCCTACTCAGATGCTTTTTTCTACTGTCCGCACAATCTGGGGTAGTTCACACATTATAAGAAATAGCGGCTGGAACATTGCGTTTCAGCCACTATTTTTTGTAGAAAAATCCATATTCGAACCCACACGTCGCTTGCCGAAAACCGTTTTCGAGTCCAAACAGCCATGGGAGATCAGATAAAGCGGCGCATTTCCGCCGAATTGCGGTTTACGTTCTATAGCTTTTGCGGCAGACGCCGATTCATGCTCTTTTATGCCGGACAGCCGCGCTGTTTGCCATTGCTTCACGCTCGCGGCAAAGCTCTTCGTAGAGCCGGTAAAAACTCCAATGGCGGTTGGTGTCGGTAAGCGCCGCCTTGCAGGCAATCGGAGAAGCTCCGGTCTCTCTCATTTTTTCGAGCAATTCGCTGATTTTTGCACTGGGCAGGCCGCAAAGAACAAGCACGGGCTCAGGAAGCGGGGAAGAGCTTTTCTCCGCTTCCTGTTCCCGGCAATCGGAATATCCAGCGAGTTTGCCGATAGGGAGGGAAAGCTCCTTTTCCGATACCTCGCGGAAGCGCAGCCTGGACCGGGCAAATACCTTCCGCAATAGGCTAAGCTCGCGGGGATCGGTATGGGCGGGAAGGTAACAGAGCGCCCGCTGATTGGATGCAATCACAGAGACCCTCCTTTGACGTTCCGGCAAATGGATTTAATCCTCCAGCTTAAACTGGTCCTTGCCGACGCCGCAAAGCGGGCATTCAAAATCTTCGGGAAGATCCTCCCACTTGGTTCCGGGCGCAATGTCGTGCTCGGGGTCTCCGGCGGCCTCGTCATAGATGTAGCCGCAGATTTCACAAACATACTTTTTCATTAAAAAGCTCCTTTCTGGATCGGGCGCAGCGACGCTGCGTCTCATTTTAGTATAACCAAAAACGGCTGTCTGATCACGATGTCACAAACTTGCCGTTTGAGGATCGAAAAAAGTGCCGGTGAAGGCAGTATGCTTTACAATTTCAAAATTTATACCTGTAAAGCTAGATTGCTTTTCAAAGAAAAATTCCTAATCAATATGAATTTAAACTGCCGGTGGGGCGAACATTTGCTCACAGGTTCTCCAACTCGGAGAGCCACAGCCCGGAGGCCGCGTCGCTTGGCATCCGCCAGTCGCCCCGGGGTGAAAGGGTGACCGAGCCGACCTTTGGGCCGTCCGGCAGACAGGAACGTTTAAACTGCTGGGAGAAGAAGCGGCGATAAAAGATTTTCATCCAGTGCAGAATTGTTTCACGGTCAAAATCACCCGCAAAAGCGCGTTCGGCCAATCGCAGAATCTTGGCAGGCGAAAATCCCCAGCGGACGGCATAGTAAAGGAAGAAGTCGTGCAGGTCATAGGGACCGACCAGGCCTTCTGTTTTCTGAGAGATTTCGCCGTCCTTCGGAGGAAGCAGCTCCGGGGAAACGGGGGTATCGAGCACATCGCGCAGCACTGCCGCAAGGTCCGCATCCGCAGTGCGGTCCGCCTCATAGGAAACAAGATGGCGGATCAGCGTTTTGGGAATCGAGGCGTTTACTCCGTACATCGACATGTGATCACCGTTGTAGGTCGCCCAGCCAAGCGCTAATTCCGAAAGATCTCCGGTACCGATGACAAGGCCGCCGGTCTGATTCGCCACATCCATCAAAAGCTGGGTGCGCTCCCGTGCCTGCGAGTTTTCAAAAACGACATTGAATTCGTCCGGATTATGCCCGATGTCCTGAAAATGCTGCTTTACCGCCGCCGCAATATCGATGATGCGCAGCGTCGCGCCGATTCTCTCGGCCAGATGCTCGGCGTTTCCTTTTGTCCGGGCAGTCGTACCAAAGCAGGGCATGGTCAGGGCGACAATATCCGATGCGGGGCGTCCGAGCAAGGACATCGCCCGCGCACAGACCAGCAGAGCCAAGGTGGAATCCAGCCCGCCCGAAAGTCCGAGCACAGCGGTTTTTGCGCGGCTGTGCTCCAGACGTTTTCGCAGGCCGTTGGCTTGGATCGAAAGGATCTCTTCACAGCGGTCGGCGCGCTCCTGCTCATCGCGGGGGACAAAAGGCCTCGCCGGAACCGTGCGGGTCAGCTCTGTTTCAGCCGGGGTGAAAGAGAAGGAAATCACACGATATCCGTCTGTGCATGCGGCGGGAAAGGTGGTCATCCTGCGCCGTTCCGCAGCGAGCCGCGCGACGTCGAGCTCGGTGGAGGCCGCCTCGCCGGAGAAGATGGGAGCCTCTGCAAGAATTGCGCCGTTCTCCGCGATGAGGGAGTTCCCCGAAAAGACCATATCGGTGGTGGACTCGCCGCGGCCCGCATCGGCGTAGAGATAACCGCAAAGCAGCCGGGCCGACTGGCCGGCAATCAGAGAACGGCGATAAGCCGGTTTGCCCACGATCTCATCGCTTGCCGAAAGGTTTGCAATCACCGTCGCGCCCGCGGAAGCGTGCCGCACCGAGGGCGGAGCGGGCACCCAGAGGTCCTCGCAGATCTCCACCGCCAGCACAAAATCGGGAAGCTCGGAGCAGGAGAAAAGCAGATTGGTGCCGAACGGAGCGGCCTGCCCGCAGAGAACGACCTCGCGGATGCCCTCGAAAGCCGGGGTAAAGTTGCGCCGCTCGTAAAATTCGCCATAGGCCGGCAGATTGCTTTTGGGGATTACGCCGAGCAGAACCCCGTTTTGAAATACGGCGGCACAGTTGTAGAGCTTCCCGCCCGACGGAACGGGAAGGCCGGCGAGTATGATCAGGTCAAGTCCAACCGACGCCTTCAGCAGCCGGGAAAGCCCCTCTTCGGCGCCGTCGAGCAGGACCTTCTGGCCGAACAGGTCTCCGCAGGTATAGCCGGTTACCGAAAGCTCCGGAAAAACCAAAAGCTTGGCCTTGCTTTTGGCGGCGGCTTTGATCGCTTCGATCATTTGCGAGACATTATACCGGCAGTCTGCGACCCGCAGAGAGGGCGCGGCACAGACCGCGCGGATAAAGCCATCTTTCATAACGGCGATTCCTCCGATTGATAGAATATCCTTATTTTACCCAGATCATGCCCGAATGTCAAAGGCTGGACGTACTATTTTTGGACATCCCCGAATAGAATGGAAAAAAAACGACGTACAAGCGGAAAGGGGTATCGGTTATGGATCGGATGACAGATTCCGGCCTCACGCGTCAGGAAGCACAGCGCAGGCTGTTGGAACAGGGGGAAAACCGCCTCAAAACAGGAAAGAAAAGTTCAGCCGTTCTCATTTTTGCGGGGCAGTTTAAGGACGGCATGGTTCTGATCCTTCTGGCAGCCACCGCGCTTTCGGCGGTGCTCGGTGAGCAGGGCGAGGCGCTTGCCATCGCCGCCATCGTTCTGGCCAACGCGCTTCTCGGCTTTTTTCAGGAGTGGCGGTGCGAAAAGACCCTTGAGGCGCTCGAGGAGATGGCCGCCCCGACCGCGCGGGTCCTCCGGGAGGGTACAGAGCTTTCGATTCCGGCGGCACAGGTCGTGGAGGGGGACATCCTTCTGTTTTCGGCCGGAGACCGTGTCGCCGCCGATGCGGTGATACTGGAGCAGTCGGCGCTGACCTGTGATGAAGCGCTGCTTACCGGGGAATCCCACCCTGTCGCAAAACGGGCCTCCACCGGCCGGGAGGCAACCGGCAAGGCCGCCGGGGAATCGATGGTATTCATGGGCTGCAGCATTCTGACGGGACGCGGAGCGGCCCGGGTCAGTGCGACCGGCATGAATACTGAGATGGGCGCGATTGCAGGAATGCTCGACGAAATCGAGGAGGAACAAACTCCGCTGCAAAAACGACTCGATCAGGTGGGCCGCACCATCGGAATCGGCTGTATTCTGATCTGCACCGTCGTGGCGGCGGTCGGTGTACTGCGCGGAGAAGATCCATTTGCCATGCTGATCACAGGGGTGAGCCTGGCGGTCGCGGCGGTTCCGGAAGGGCTGCCCGCCATCGTGACGATCTCACTGGCGCTGGCCGTGCGCCGGATTCTGCGCCGCAACGCCCTGATCAAGCGGCTGCACGCCGTTGAAACGCTGGGCTGTGCCACCGTCATCTGCTCGGACAAAACCGGGACCCTTACGCAGAATAAAATGACCGTCAAAACGGTTTTGACCGCCGAAGGGGAATTTTCCGCCCCCTTTTCCGAGCCCCTGCGGCCAAGCGTCGGCCGTTTGCTGGAGACGGCCGCCTACTGCAACGACGCCAAGCCGCAAAGCAGGCGCATCGGATTGCTGGGACGGGAGCAGCGCGGTTTTCTGGGAGAGCCGACCGAGGCCGCGCTCCTTGAGGCGGCGGACGCGGCGGGGGTGCGCCTCTCGGATTTCACCCGTACCGGGGAGATTCCTTTTGATTCCGACCGAAAGCGAATGGCGGTCTGGGGGCGTTGCGCCGACGGAGCCGACCGCATCTATGTCAAGGGCGCTCCCGAGCTGCTGCTGCCGCGCTGCACCCGGGTGATGACCTCGCAGGGAACGGTTCCTCTTACCGCCGAGCACCGCCGCCGGATTCTCGCGGAGAACGGCAGGCTCGCGGAACGGGCGCTGCGGGTGCTTGGCTTTGCACTGCGGCAGCGGGGGTCCTCCTCCGATCCGGTCGAGGAGGGCTTGACCTTCCTCGGACTTGCGGGACTCTACGATCCCCCGCGGAAGGAAGCGCCCGCGGCGGTGGCAGCCTGCCGAACCGCGGGAGTCCGAACGGTAATGATTACCGGGGACCATGTAGCGACCGCCCGTGCGGTTGCCCGGCAAATCGGAATTGTCGGAGAGGGAGAGGATGGAATCTACACCGGCGCACAGCTTGACTCGATGAGCGACGGCAAGCTGCGGGAGGTTTGCCGCACCGCCGGAGTGTTTGCCAGAGTCACCCCGGCCCACAAGCTTCGGATTGTGCGGGCGATGAAGGCCAACGGGGAAATTGTAGCGATGACCGGCGACGGGGTAAACGATGCTCCCGCCGTCAAGGAGGCGAGCATCGGCGTCGCCATGGGGGAATCGGGAACCGATGTTACCCGCGAGGCGGCGCAGGTGATCCTGCTGGATGATAATTTTGCCACTCTTGTCGCCGCCGTTGAAGAGGGCAGGGTGATCTATCAGAACATCCGGAGATTTCTGCGCTACCTGCTTTCCTGTAATACCGGCGAGGTGCTCACCATGTTTCTGGGGATGCTGATGGGGATGCCGGTCATCCTCACGCCGATCCAGCTTCTGCTGGTCAATCTGGTGACCGACGGGTTCCCGGCGATTTCGCTCGGGCTGGAGCCTGCCGAGCCAAGTGTGATGCGCCGGCCGCCGCGTGCCCCGGATGAGTCGATCTTCTCCGAAGGACTGATGGGGAAAATTCTCTTTCGCGGAGTCATCATCGGGCTGACCACGCTGGGGGTGTTTTCTCTGTTTGCCGCGCGGGGGGAGGAGCTGGTTCTCTGCCGCACGGCTGCGTTGCTGACCTTGGTAATGACCCAGCTCTTCCATGTTTTTGAATGCCGCAGCGAAACAAAGGGGCTGTTCGAGCTCAACCCCTTCGGCAACCCGTTGCTGCTGGCGGCCGGAATCTTTTCTGCGGCCTGCACGGTGGCTGCGATCTGGGTGCCCGCCTGCCATCGGATCTTCATGACCGCGCCCCTTACGCTGCGGCAGCTCGGATTGGTTCTGCTCTGTTCGCTGGCGGCGCCCATCGTTTCCTCGTTTTCCCTCACTATTTCCCGCAAAACAAAACCGGCTCCTCTTACCGGAGCGGGTCCGGTGGCCGAGAAGCCGGGAAAAGGGGCGGCGTGACGCTTAAAGCCGTTCGCCGCAGCGGCGGCAGAATTGGTCGTCTGGGGAGATGAGCGCTCGGCAGCGCGGGCAGAAGCGGCGGGAATTATCCTGCAGCAGGTGGAGCTGTTCCGGGGCGGCAGCGGTCTGTTCTTCGCGGCGGGCCTGGTCGCCCACCGACGGCTCAACCTCATAGATGCTCGCACAGGACGGACAGGTGGCAAAATACTGCGAATGAAAACGAAAAAGCGGAAGAAAAAAAGCGTGAAAATATTGATACTTCCGGGAGAGCTGCAGCGGTCCCGGCGCATGACAGCACCGGCACTCAGCATAAATCCGCCCCGCCGGCTCAGCTTTGGCGCCGACTCCGAAAAGCCCGATAAAAAACATGTTTTTTCCTCCCTGCATGTTGTTTGCCGCGGTCAGAGGCGCCGTTCGTTTCCAAAATGCGGCTGCCGAGACGCATGGCGCGCGATCTGATCTGCCCGACCTTATGATACTCCCGGGCGGCCCTTCGGTCAAGACCGGGCCTTTTGCCGAAATCAGGGGGAAGATAAAATTTCCAGCCGCAGCAGGCAGGAATTTGGCGCTGTGCCTGCCACTTATCTATTGACCGGACTGGCGATAAGCGGTAAAATAAAAACCGATTCATGTATGAAACTGACGAATTTTGCGGAAACCTCCAAATGACGGGTTTCTCATGAATCGTTTTGCACGCCGCCCAAACATACAGGAGCGGGAGAACAATTCCATGAGAAAAATATTCTTTCACGCCGGGGCTCTTGCGCTGGCGCTTTTCTTGACCGGCTGTTCAGGCGGCGATGTGATCACGGCGACCAAGCCTTTGGAACCCCTTTCGGAAGTGAGCAGTTCCGCTGTTGAGCTTTATCCCTCTGAGTTTCCATCGGCGCTGGAAGAGCTGCCGACCGACCCGCCCGCGCCGCCGCGGGAAGTTTCATCCCAAGCGGGAAGCGAGCCGGAACCATCTTTCGCCGGGGCGTCTTCTGAGCAGCCGGAGGAATCCGCTTCCTCTGAGGCGCCTTCCTCCGTGGAGGCGCCCGCTCCCTCTTCGGAAACGCCTTCCTCCCCGGAAACGCCGCCGCAGGAAGCCTCCCATCCTTTCGAGGTTACCGATCCTGACGGCTCTTTCATCGTTGTTCCGCAGGAGCCGGGGAACCAGCAAAGCGCCTCTCAAAGCGGGGCGCCCGCTGAGCCGGCGAAGGAGGATGCGGCAGATCCCGACCGCTACGATGAGCTTCAGGCTCAGGCCCCTGTTTCGACCGTTTCGGTTCCGAATGAGGTGCGCGCCGTCTGGATTTCCTATCTTGATTTTTACACCCTTGCCCAGAACAAAAGCCGTTCGCAGTTTTCTGCCAACATTGACGAAGCATTTGCCAATATTTCCGATTATGGGCTCAACACCGTCTTTTTGCAGGTGCGTCCGTTTGGGGATGCGATGTACCGGTCCGATTACTTCCCATGGAGTTATGTTCTGACCGGCACCGAGGGGGAGGACCCGGGCTATGATCCGTTGGAGATTATGGTTTCCAAGGCAAAGGAATACGGCCTGCGCACCGAGGCGTGGATCAATCCCTACCGGGTGCGGGCAATCGGCTCCAGCCGGACCCTTTCCGCTTCAAACCCCGCCGTCAAGGCGTTGAACGCGGGCAAGGATACCGCCATCGCATGGCAGGGGGGACTTTTCTATAATCCCGCCAGCGAGACCGCGCGGGACCTCATCACCGACGGCGTGGTGGAGCTGGTGGAAAATTATGCGATTGACGGGGTCCATTTCGACGACTATTTCTATCCAACCACCGATCTGTCCTTTGATGCCGCCTATTACAACGCCTACGTCAAGGCCGGCGGAACCCTTTCCCAAGCCGAATGGCGGCGCCGGAATGTCGATCTTCTGATCAGGCAGGTCTATACCGCCATCAAGCAGGCGGATTCCTCGGTCATCTTCGGCATCAGCCCGCAGGCGCGGATGGACAACAATTACAACGGTCAGTTTATCGACGTAAAGGGCTGGATCAACCGCTCGGGATATGTCGATTACATCTGTCCGCAGATTTATTTCGGCTTCCAGAACCAGACGGTGCCCTATGCATCGTCGCTGGCCGAGTGGGACGCAATGACCGAAAACTCCGGCGTTCAGCTCTATGTTGGGCTTGCGGTTTATAAATGCGGCGCCATCGACCAGTGGGCCGGAGCGGGCCAGAATGAATGGGTCAACGAAAATGACCTTCTTCAGCGCATGGTTTCCTCTGCGCGGAATTCCGCCAAGTACGGCGGGTTTGCGCTTTATCGCTACGATTCCATTTTTCATCCCGAGAGCGGGGTAAAAAAGAGGGTTGAACAGGAAAAGGAGCATCTTTCTTCAATCCTCTGACCAGTCATTATAAAGAAATCCGAGGCAACAACATTTGGCAAGAAGCAGGAAGAAAAAAAGAAGAACCATACCGGCGGCGGCATTCTGCCTTGTGCTTGCGCTCGTGACCTGTGTCATGGGCGCCGTTGCGCTGCTCTATAACAGTGACGGCGCATTTACTCTGCCCGTCATTGCCGGGCTCGGGCCAAGCGCGGCGCGTCCCGGGCTTTCAGGGACCTCTCAGCCTGTTTCCGAGCCTCCGTCAGGACAAGCTGCTGAACCACAGGGGGGAGAGGAACCTCCGCCTCAGCAGATTCCCAAAACAGAACCTCCGTCTGAGCTGCGGGCGGTCACCATCAAGCCCGGACGCGACTTCCCGGCGGAGGGGAGCGCGGATGCTCTGAAGGCCGGAATCGACCGGGCTTTGGAAGAGGCCAAAAATCTTACGATGAACGGAATTGTCATCGATACCCTCTCGGAAGATGGCTCGGTGATCTATTCCTCGCGGCAGCTGCCCTGCCGCGGCCCTTCGTCCGAGCTTGATCCGCTTTCCTACGCGATCGGCCAGGCAAAGGAAAACGGTTTTTATGTTGCGGTGATTTACTATCTGACCGATGGCTCATTTACGGAAACGCCCTCAGTTCTCAAACAGGTGGACGCCGGCCTGATCGATGGGGTGCGTGCCGATCTTGAGAGCTTCGGCAGCCGCTATACGCCTGATGCGGTGCTTTTTGACGGTTATTACAACCCGCAGGATACCGGAAGCTACCTCCGCTATCTCTCAGAAGGTGGCGGTATTGGGTTCGAAACTTATATGCGTTCGGTTCCCAAAATCCTTCTGACTTTGGCGAAGAAGACGATGGAGCAGCACGCGCCGGGCGTTTCATCCGGTCTGCTCTCAGAAGCGGTCTGGGCCAATAACTACGAGGATGAGCGCGGCTCGGTGACCCGCGCCTATTTCTGCGCCCGTACCGAGGGAAACGCCGATGTGGTGGAATACCTTGAGGAGGGAATGTTTGATCTTGTGGCGGTCAAGGCCTATGGCTCGATCGCCGACCGGAATATTCCTTATCAGGCGGTGGCGTCCTGGTGGACGAGACTCGCCGGCAGTCTGAATCTCCCTTGTTACATCGTTCATGCAGCGGATCGCGCGGTGACCGACGCGGTGGGTTGGAGCGAATACGACCAGCTTGCCAGACAGGTGATCGACGCCCGCGAGATGCCGGGATATTCGGGCAGCGTTTTTAACAGCCTCGCCCGCTTGATTGAGAACCCCAAGGACTGTGCGGGCAAGCTGATCGGCTATTTTGACGGCACCGTCAAAGCTGAGCATATCATGCAGGATCTCGAGCTGACCAAGCCGGAAAAGACGACCTTCACCTCCTTTGATCCTTCGGTTCTCTTCACTGGGCATACCGACCCCAACACCGACGCCACCATCAACGGCCAGAAGATCGTAACCGATGAGAACGGATATTTCCAGCTTGAAATGCAGCTGGAGGAAGGGGAGAATATCTTCACCATCGTCCACAAGGGCAAAAGCGTGACCTATGACATTACCCGAATCACCGAGGTTGTCAAAGAGGTTTCGCCCGGTGAAGGGACACTGGCGGTGGACGGCGGAACCGAACTTTCCTTCAACGCGGTCGCCTATTCCGAGGCCAAGGTCTATGCTGTGATCAATGGGACAACAATCCCGATGACCCTTGATGAAAATCCTGATGAAGAATATCGCGATACCGCTTATTCCCGCTTTGTAGGCAGTTACACCATCCCGGACGCCACCACATCGGTGCAGAGCCTCGGCACAATGACCGTCTACGGCGAGTGGGGGGGACTGACTAAATCCAAGAGCGGCGCAGCAATTCAGGTCAACGAAAAGCTTCTTCCGTCGGACGGCACACCGGTGGCGGTAATCTCCGATACAGCGGAAACATTTTCGGCGGCCAATATGTCCCATTACTCTGAGCCAACCTATTTTCCGCTTCCCAAGGGGGCGCTCGACTATGTGGTCGGCGATGAGATCCGCTACAACGTCACCGAGAGCGGTAAGACCAAGGCCTATTCCTTCTACCGGCTGCAATCTGGCCTGCGGGTGCTCAGTTCGGACGTTGCCGCAGTGTCTGCCACCTCGGCGCCGGTCAATAACCGGATCACCGGCTACACCGTCAAGAGTGATTCGCGCTACACCACCCTCACTCTGGATACCGAACAGCAGGTTTCCTACACCATGCGCTACAGCGCCGATGCGGTTACCATTCAATTCCATTATACCAATTCGCTGCCCGACTCAATGACTCTTTCCCGCAATCCGCTCTTCTCGGCGGCCACCTTCTCCGGGGACACGCTGACCCTGACTCTGCGGAATCAGGCACGGTTTATGGGATGTGCTCCTTTCTACAAGAACGGGAAGCTGGTGCTTCGCTTCAACAATCCCCCCTCCTCAGTGTCCAACGCCAAAATTGTGATTGATCCCGGACATGGCGGAAACGATTCCGGGGCGCTCGGCTACCTCGCCGCCTATCCGGAAAAGACGATCAACTATGGAATCGCCACCAGACTTGCCGATCTTCTCGAGGCACGCGGTGCGGATGTTGTGATGCTCGACACCAAATATAACAACTATTCTCTTCAGCAGAGGGTGCAGATGGCGACGGCGGCAGATCCTCACCTCTTTATCAGTGTTCACTCCAATTCTTCTGCTTACAGTGCGTCCGCCTCTGGTACCGAAGCTTATTACTTTAACTTCTGGTCCTCGGGGCTTGCGCAGTTCTCGTCCGCCAATATTTCCAAAGCACTTGGCAGCACGAACCGGGGACAGAAATTTGGTTACTACTATGTGACGCGCAGCATGCAGTATCCGGCGATTTTGATCGAAAGCGGGTTTGTCTCCAACCAGACGGAATATCACAAGCTGATCAACGAGGATTATCAGCAGGCGATGGCCGAAGGAATTGCCAAGGCGGTCAGCTCCTATCTCTCTTATATGTACGAGGCGGGCAGCATGACCGGCACGGAATCGGGCTGATGCAAAGCTGGAAAAGAAGCAGGACGGATTTGTTTCCGCCCTGCTTCTTCTTTAGTGCACTTGTCTCGGATGTGATAGAAGGAGATGCCAGGAGAATAACCTCAGCCGCAGCCGGAATAGATGAGTGAACTGCCTCAGATTGTGCGGACAGTAGAAAAAGCACCTGAGTAGGAAAATATTCAGTTTTAAGCAGAGTGGCACAGCGTCAGCGGCGCCACTCCTGTTTTTGTATGCCGAAAACCACTCGCTAGGCAAGTGGTTCAAAATAAGGCTAATGCCGAAGATGTAGACGAAAAAAACTCCCTTTGCTTAAAATAAAGATGCGGTCTGCCAACTGCACCAAAGAAGCAAAGGGAGGTCATCCAAGATGCATGACGTAAATAGTTTATCTCATACGAGTTGGAATTGCAAATATCACATAATGTTTGCCCCAAAATATCGGCGAAAAGTATTGTCAACGTCGATTTGATTTTGTAGTTTTTCGCCGGTTAAAAAATGCAGGAAAACAGTGGTGTGGGAATGTAGAAAAATTAGGCTTGTCCCTGCTCAAAGAGGGTATTGACAATGTGCTGTTTCTGCTTCATATATTCTTTACGTTCTTCCAGCCGATAGCTCCCGCCCTTGATATTGACGACGGTACAGTGGTGCAGAACACGGTCGAGGATCGCAGAGACGATGGTGACATCGGCAAAGACCTTGTTCCATTGAGAAAAGGGCTTGTTGGAAGTGAAGACTGTTGAGACCTTCTCATACCGTCTGGCAATGAGTTGAAAGAACAGGTTCGCACCCTGA
>JACRTB010000049.1 GCA_014385025.1 Yanshouia hominis
TCTCTGCCGCTAATATGACGCCAAGGGAGCGGCCTCCCTGAACACAAGACCGCTCGCTTGAGATAATTTGCTCTATTTGCACTGCATTTGTCCGTTTACACAGAATTCGGGACGCTCCCTGAAAACATCGCCTTTTTCGCCTCCACCTGTGAAACGCTGTGGTTTCCGTCGGTGTCGGCCTGCGCCCGGACAGTCAGGTACTGTCCATAGGTCAGATTTGCTTTGGTGCAGATTTCAATCGCCTTGTCCATGCCTTTATCCGCATATTTCGGCGCGATTCTGCGCTTGGCAATCTCCCCGGCGTACTGGTAAAGCTCGCCGATCATTTTGGCTTTTTCCTCGTCCCCCATCTTTTTGTAAGCGGAAGAAGAAATCATCTGATTGATCAGCTCATACGAGGTTGTACCCCTCACCCTCATATAAGCGGTGTATTCCGCCGCGCTCATGTCGTACCGGGGCAGGCTGCCTTTTGCGTTGAAATACTTGTTCGGACTGGTATTGGGGATCACCGAGCTTTCCCCGGTCTTTTCATAAAGCCGAAGAATCTCCTTGTCCACCGGAGTTTCTTTGTTGTGCGACAGATAGCCCGGCGATACCAGATTCTCTGCGATCCGTTCGCCCAGCCCCTCCTTCTGCTCCCGGCCCCAGACATCCAGCTTTGGTTCCAGTCCTTTCGACATGCCCGGCACCTTCTGCCGGATTGTGGAGTTATACGCAACCACCCAGTCAGACGGAACCAGCGCCGTCTTGTCCTTATAGTAGGCATTGCGCTGCGTCCCGTCAATAATCCGATTGACCTTTCCTCCCAGCGTCGGCACCGCCTGCCCGAAGTAGCTTCCGACGGCATCTCCGAAGAAATTAACCAGCTTCTCACCGCCGCTTCGTCCATAGGATGCCGCATCGATTGCGTCCTCTAACGAGGAAAGCATTGACATTTCCACCATTGGCGATGGGAGCGTTTTCATCGCTTCATAGAAGTCCTTGAAACTCGCGGCCTCGCCCTGCTTGAGCTTCCACAGTTCCGCGCCGACAAACAGGGGCATTGAGGAAGGGGCCAGCCAGTCGATGGTGTAGCTCTTATCCCCGATCTGTAGGGAATACTGCTGGTGCCCGCTCACCTGCTTCCTGTAGGCTCTGGCTTTGTCGTCGTCGTCCCCGGCTCCATTGAGCAGCCCCTGCGACGCCAGATAGGCCCCAAGCGCCACAATCGCAGTGCCGGAAAGGCCGGAAGCAAACTGGTCAATCGCATGTGCGGCGTCCACTTTCCCGGATTTCACCCCATAGGTCATATCATACAGGCCCTTTACCAGTCCCGCCGGACTGTAGGAAAGACCCCGCTTGGCTACCTTGATCGGAGTTTTCTTAAAAGGAAACAAACCTTCCGTAACCAAGTTCGCCGCCGCGTTCATCCGGGAAAACCTGCTGATCGCGTCCGCGATTGCCGAAGCGTCGCGGTAGGTTGCCCGCCACGCTTCTTCGGCGGCCCAGCTCTCGGCCTGTTTGCGGATTTCCGCCTGACGGGCGCCGTCCTGCGCAGCATAATCATTGGCCTTGAGCACCTGCGCATAAGCCCGCTCATACGACCGGCGCAGGAATACAAGGTCCTCCGCTTCCAGCGCGCCGCCGTTTCCCCGGCGGATTGCTTCCAGCACCCCGTTTTTGAAGATTCGCATGTTGTCCCGGATTTCATTGGAGGGGTTATATTTCCCCGAGGACATCAGCATCCGCCGGTTTTCCTCAAAACTCTCCCGCCCCTGCGCCAGATAGCTTCGGTCTGTGGGGTTTCTGCGATTTAATATTGCCGCCGTCGGGTCCCCTTTATAGCGCGGCATCAGTGCCCGTTCCATCGGGATTTTGATCGCATCCTTGAGCGCAATCGCAGGCCGGAAGAACAGGTTGCCGGTGATATTGCGGATATGGGTCGTAGGATTGACCAGCATTGCCATATAGCGCCACGCGTTCCACTTGTTCGCCCAGTTGGAAGGAACCTGCTTCCCGATCTCGGCATACGCCCGCGTCATCGCTTCATCAAGGCCCTTCTGCGTTTTCTGGCCCATGATGTCCGCGACCACCTCGTCGGGGATGGTGATTTCCCCTTTCAGCTCGGCCATTCGCTTTTCCATCCGCGCGATTTCCCGCTCAATCGCTTTTTTCTGCTGGGCGTCGCCAGCCTGCTCGGCTTCCTCCTTCGCTTTGCGAGCCTCCTGTTCCAGTCGGTTAATTTCCCCGTCGTTTTTCTTTTGGAGCTTTTTGGCCTGCGGCTCAATCTCCTTTTGGATTTTCCGAACGGTCTGCTCCAACGTAAGCAGTTCGCCCGCGGGCCCCATCCGCTTGATCAGCCGGATTGCCTGAACCTTTTGGCCCGCAATCGTGGCCTCGGCGGCTACCTGCCCCAAAATCTCCCTCGCGGCCTGATAGTCGCCCCTGCTGCTCGCTTCCTTGAAAAGCCGTCCGCCCAGCGCGATGTCGTTTTTATTTGTTTTGCCGGATTCCAGAGCAGCGTTCCAGCACCCGCGCGCCCCGTCGAAGCCCTCGCGGGAAAGCGTGGCTTCGGCGTAATCCGCGGCCTCCCTGTCCCCCGACACCTGATAGGAAGCCGCTCCGTCCCGGATTACCTGCTCGATCTCCGCCTGCATTCGTTCGTCCGCATGCTGAGATTCCGCCGCGGTGCGGTATGTTCTGCGCACAGGGCTGCCCGAACCGTCCTTGCGGGGCGGCAGCACATCGTTTGTGGGGTGCTCGCCCGGCTCGATGGCGCCGTACTCTTCGGCCAGCTCCGGGGCGAGGGTGCGGGAATACCTTACAGAATCTTGTCCCAGTATTTGTCCTTTTTCATTCGCTCGAAGGCTCCCTTGAAATCCGGGTTCGGCCCCCATATTTTCGTGATAAAATCTTCTTCTCCTTTCAGCTTGCACTGTTCCAGCTCTTCCGGTGTCATTGCTCTCTCTTCTTCCATCATGATGCACCCCTTTTTTACCAGAATACAAAATGCGGTCGAGATAGTCAATGGGTAAGCCGATGTTTTTCAAAACAGTTCTTGCTTTTAAAATATCCCCGCCGTCACTGTACCACTCGTTTTCATACTGAGGCATGCTTTCAAAACGCTGCCGTTCGGTCATGCCAACGCGGCTTGCGGTATTTCTGGCCTGCTGCTCTCCATAATTCGATTTGTAAAGCTGAAGAGCGATCATATCGATGTCACTGGTTCCGAATCTCTTTTTCGCCGGGGAAAGAAGATAATCAAAACGCTCCTGAGGCGTTTGCAGTGCCTTGAAAGCAGGGTTATCCTTGATCGTCTCATAGTACGTGCTCAGCCACCATGCCAGTGCCGATCTGCCGTCTGTCCCGTTGGCCATGCCCTGCTTTTTCTGTATCGCGTGCTGCATTTCGTGCCCAACCACTTCCCGAAACTCTTCTCCGGTCAATCCATCCGCAACGGTGATCCCGTCTGTACGGGCGTTATAGCTTCCGAGAGAGCCGCCGTCAAGCTTACCCTTGCGAAACCTGGTCTTTTCCAGTCCCGGAACGTTCTCCTGCAGCTGCCTGTTGCTCACATAATCGAGCAGCATCTTGCCCCGCTTACTGTTTTCGCGAACAAGTCTGCCAAGCTCGGCCTTTTCCGCTTCGGTTAGGCTGTCCTTTTTTGCCCACAGTTCATTGATCCTGGCCTCGTTGTCGGTATATTTTGCGCGGTTCGCGTCCCCGCTTTCGCGGAAATCTTCTTCCCTGTCCACAATCTCGGTGATCCAGTTGTTCTTAATATCGCGCCCCATATGCGTCTCGCGCCAAATTTCTTCCGGAGGCTTTCCTTCCCGCTCCATCTGCTCAGCCCTCGCGATGGCTTCGGCATCATTCGCCAGCACGAACATGCGGCGGATTTCCCCGCTTCCCTGCGCCCTCGCGTCCGCCCTTCTCAGAACTTCTTTCCACGCCTTGGTCGCGTCGGCAACTTCATTGAAGGTATAACGCCTGAATATCGCGTCCTGCTCGTCGGTGGTCAGGCCCTGCAGCGAAAGCCGCGCCTGATGAAGTATCTCGTCGAGCCAGTCGAGCAGCTTCTGCGCCAGATTCCGGTTAATCCCGGCCAGACGTTCAAACTCGTCGATGTTGGTCACAAGGTTTTGGGCATAGTGCGCCACCATCTCGTCGGCCAGAGCGTCGGGCGAAAGCTCTCCGTATGCGTCGCGGATTCTGGACGCCAGAGAATCATATTCCCCGGTCCTGCGGAGCTGTTCCTCCGCCAGCTGGGCAAAGGCAAGATAATCCGCAGAGCTTGCCTCTTTCAGCCGGTGGGTGATCTCGTGTGAAAACACCTGCCCCAGCGGGTCCTTGGAATCCGCGTTCAGGTGAATGGTGCGGGTCTGCGAATCGTAATAGCCGTTTTCCCCATTGCCGCGCGCATCAACCACGATATTGACCCCCAGCTTTTCCCCCAGCCTGTCAAAGACGCGCTGCGTCCGGCGGGCGACCTGAATCCTGCCCTGCGCGTCCATCATCGCCTGCACATCGGGGTTGGTGGAGCGCAGGCCCGGCTGCCTGGAATTTTCGGCCCCGGAGCCGGGTATACTGGTATTGACACCCTCTGCCTGTTGTGGTAGAGTGATGTTGATAGGATCTGTCTTGGCTTCCATCTCGGGCAATTGTAGCCCGCTGACGGGAAGCCAACTCAGGTCCTTTTCTTCGTTCTCATACAGAATGTTGCCCGCCGCTCGCTCCGCGGCGATGAAATTCTCGAAGTTCTTCCTTCCGTACATACTGGCAACATGATTGGTCAGCCCAAGTACCCCGTTTTTATCAAGGTGCATGGCGACCATGACAGGCCGGTTCTCTGTATCCAGCAGTTCTGTAAAGATCACGAGGCTGTTTGGCTGAGACGATGACTTCAAAATCGCAACCGGGTTTTCCAGCTGTTGGGGAAGCACCTCCAGCGCATGAAATCCCAAATTATGCTTTCCGCCCATATACCCTTCCGGGTAGGCGATTTTACGAATATCGGACTGGTTGAGCGTGATGATTCTTGACTGTGCACCGTATTTTCTGAGAATATCTGGCGTTTCTCCTACCCGAATCGGCGAATCGCTCGCCAGTTCTCCTTTCATCGCCCCGACAATCTGCCCCAGATACTTTCGTAGCGCGTTTTGTTTTCGGGCCTGCGCCCCCGCAGAATCCGCCTGTGCCGCGCTCTGTGGCGCATTTGCATTCGTTCCCGCCTGCTGGGTAAATGCGCTTTCCTGCGCGGCCTGTGCCGCCTGTGCGTTGACGTTTCCGTTCCTTGCATAGCCGACAACGGTGCCGCCCGCACCCATGATTCCGCCGGATAGCCCGCCGCCCAAAGCGGACAGCGCCATATCCTTGAGAGAGAATTCCGCGTTCGGGTCATTCGCGGCAACGTCCGCAATGTAGTTCGCCACATACGAGACTGTTTCCTCGGTCGCTTCGGTTCCCATCTGCTTGAGGATATTCCGGATCGCTTCCTTTCCAACCGGGGAGGAGGCGATTTTTAACAAATTGTCCAGAGGCAGCTTTTCGGTTGCCGCTTCGATCAGGCCAGCGACGGTTCCGCGCGCCAGCGCTTCCATTGCGCCGCCGCCCGCCTGCTGTACCTCATAGGCTTTTCCCGCGCCTGCCATACCCGCCATTCCGGCCAGAGGCACAGCGGGATTGATTACTGCCGCCGGCAGCATCGCGGCATTCTGCCCCACCGAAATCAGAGTATTTCCTACAAATTGCCCCGTTGGAGAAAGCCCCTCCACTGCGGCGGCCTGCCGTCCCTGCACCTTGCGCATCATTCTCGAACCGATGCTTCCGGGGTCAACGGGAGTATCGACGGTTTGTTCTCGCAGGCGTTCGTCCGCTTCCTGCACAGGAGCCAGCGCTGCAATGCGCTTCGCTTCCTGTTCCTGTGATACCCTTGTCACGTCCTCGGGCTTTGTCCCGATGGGAACCGACACCCATTTAAGCTGATTCGGGTCCCATCTCGTTTCATTGAGAGAACCCGAGAAGGTTTTCCGCAGCCCCGCTCCAACCTTATCCCCCAGTGCTTGACGCCATTCGGGGTTGCCCACGTTCTCTGCAATGTTCTTCCCGGCTTGGATCGCCGTCTCGCCCGCATACTCCATTGCGGCCACCGGCGCTTCCATGATTGATTGCAGCGCGTTGCCTATTCTTTCAACACCGCTCTGTTTCGCGCTCTGCGCTTTGGGAACCACCGTCTGCACAATGTCCCCGGTCGTGAAATCGCGAATAGCCTGCGGCTGGCTAATATGTGCAGGCAAATCCTTCTGTGCGCCTGTCTGCGGTCGACCTGCGAGCGCGTCGAGCCGCGCGGCGTTTTCCGCCTGCTTTTGCTGCTTGATGGTGGGCTGGATTCCAGCCTGCGTCATCAGCCCGTCTGCGTTTCTGCGATACACCTTCGGTTCCTGCGGCTTGGATACCGTATAAGTCCTCGGTTCCCTGTTGTCGCTCTTTGGAACGCTCCGTAGGGCCTTCTTCGCTTCCTCCGCACTCAAAACATCCGATTGAAAAGGCCGCGAGGAAATACCGTTCAGGGCCTCCTTCGCCTCTTCGGCTGTGAGAACTGTCATTTTCTTTTCCTCCAACAGTAAAAGCCGCCCTGTCTCTTGACAGGACGGCGCGTTCTGCTATAATGAAGATACAAGGGCGCTGTCAGCAGACGGTTAGCTCCAGAGTGAAGTTACAAAAGTAACCGCATCAATTGGACGTTGGGGCGGTTATTTTTGTTTGCTCAAAAGAGCAGCCAAGCCAATAAGTACCAGACAAAAAGCAAATAGCCCCTCATATGTTACCATCGGCCTCACCCCCTTTCCCGGGGAGTGAGCTAACCGCCTGCCGTATGCGACATCGCCAACCTGATTCTACACAAAGTGCCGTCCATTGTCAATGCCACCTTTCGAGGTGGCTTTTTTCTTATGCCCTCTGGTAGGTGATGCTTCCATCCGCATTCCGGACGGCCAGCACCGTTCCGTTGTCTATCAGCTTCGACAGCTCGCCCGTCGAGAACCGGCCCAAACCGTCTACCGCGATCCATCCCGCACCGGTCCTATTGGTGATAGCCCCGGTTAAAGTCTCCTGCGCAGTATGCGGAATACCAGACAGTTCATAGAAAGTTTCCTGGTCAATCAGCCCGTCGTTGTAGAGGTTCCGCAATTCGCTGATCGAAAGCCCGCCTTTTCCGCTTCCGCTCTTGCTTGCATTGATCGCCGCAAGCTCAAGCTCCTGCTGCCGTTCGGCCTCCTGCTGCGCAAGCTGCCACTGCATCTGGGCGAGCTGCTGCGCCCATTCGCTCCGCTGCTGTGCCAGAGAAATATCCCCGGTTGCCTCCACCTGGGCGATCTGGCTGTTGAGGTCGGCCAGCGCGTTATTTTTCGCATTCATAATATCGTTGCGGCTGTTTTCATAATCCGAGTTCATCCGCAGCACCGCCGAATCGGTCATGCCGCCCGACGATCCGGTTGCCGCAAGCTGCTGTGGCAGTCTCTTTTCGGTCAGCATTCGGGAAATAGATGCTTTGCAGGTATTCGGCCAAAGCAGATTCAAAAGCCGCCTGAACCGCCCCGACGGTAGTGGAGGCGCTGACGCTTACCGCTGCCGAAACGTTGATGGCCGTCGTGCTGACCGACTGCACCGTTACCGCCGCGCCAATCGGGCGCACGCTTTCGATGTGCGCCGCGCAGGCCGCCGTTACGGCGCTGTCCACCGGCCCCATCCCCGCCGATGCGATCAGCACCTTGACCGTCCCCGCGCCGTTCCAGAGCGGAACCGCCTTCGCCGCTCCCACGCCGTCGGTTTCCAGCGTCCATTGCCTGTAGTGGCTCGCGTTGCCGGAGGTCGCCGCCTCCCGCAGCCGGGTGAGCAGCCGCCCCAATAGCGCCGCGTCGGTTTCCGGGTCGGTTCCGCCGGAGGCCTCCGCTTCGTTGGTCACTGCCGTCACCCCCGAAATGCTGATGAGCTGCCGCGTAATCTACCCCGCGGCTACGTTGCCGGTGATGCCGGCTTCGGCCGCCACCGCGGCGATCTGAGCCAACCCATCTGCGATCACCGCCGCCGCGTCGGTCAGAAACCGCACCCCCGCAACGGTCAGAAACGCCGAACCCTTCGGCACCTGCACGCCGTCCTGGCCGGATACGGTCAGCGCGACCTTTGCCGCAGTCCCCACCTTGCGGGTGATCCCGTAATAAGCGCACCGGATGTCCAGGTATTCCCCGCTCGCCTCGGTCGGATAGACGATCGGCAGCATTGCGTCCAGTCCCGCGTAAATTGCTCATGGTTAGTAAAGAAGCAGACAACACACAACGCATAAGGACAGCCGCCCCGCGCTATTCCGTAAATACGCATGTGGTGGAAATATTCATAGCTCAAAAGAAGAAACAGATATATATGTCCGAAAACAGCGAGAATAAAACAGAATATATGCTATAATAAAGCCATACCAAAACAAAGAAAGGAGGCGAAAAGAATGATGAAAACAGACAGTACCAGGCTATATGCCGCATTCAAAGCAAAGGACGTCCGCTTTGACGGACGCTTCTTTGTTGGCATATCCTCCACAGGTATCTATTGCCGCCCGGTGTGCCGGGCAAGACAGCCGAAAGAAGAAAACTGCACGTTCTTTTCCACCGCTGCACAGGCGGAGCAGGCCGGATACCGCCCTTGTCTGTTGTGCCGGCCGGAGCTTGCGCCGGGCTCATCCATTACGGATGCCACCGCCGTACTGGTTCATAAGGCAACAAGAATGCTGGAAGAAAACTGCGGGAACGGTCAGAGCATAGAAGAACTTGCAGGGAAACTTGGCTGCACAGACCGTCATTTAAGGCGGGTATTCACAGCCGAATATCATGTATCGCCAGTGCAGTATCTGCAAACCTGCCGCTTACTCCTTGCGAAAAATCTCCTGACAGACACAGACCTGTCGGTGCTTGATGTTGCAATGTCCGCAGGCTTCGGTAGCTTGCGCCGCTTCAACGACCTTTTCAAAAATCACTATCATCTTTCCCCCACGGCTTTACGCAAAAAATAGCCAAAGAAAAAGGGCAAAGCGGCGGTATCGCACTGTCTTTAGGCTATCGCCCGCCCTACCGCTGGGAGGAAATGCTAAACTTTCTTGCACAGCGTTCCATTCCCGGTGTGGAGGCCGTCAAAGACAATCAGTATATGCGGACGGTACGCCTCTTAAATGCGGATAAAAAATATGTGACCGGCTGGATTCAGGTAAGGCACACGCCCGAAAAGAATGCTTTGCGTGTTACGCTCAGTGAAACGCTTTTACCTGTTTTGCCGCAGGTGTTGGCAAGAGTACGGCGCTTGTTTGACCTGTACTGCGACCCGGAGGCCATATACGAAACACTCGCCGCGATGAATGATATTCGCCCCGGCCTTTGTGTTCCGGGAACCCGATTGCCCGGCAGCTTTGACGCTTTTGAAATGTCTGTCAGGGCAGTTTTAGGACAGCAAATCACGGTGAAGTCTGCAAGCACATTGACGGGAAGATTAGTTGATAAATATGGTACGCCTATAAAAACTGATATTGAAGAATTGACTCATGCTTTTCCGCTGCCGGAGGATATTCTTGATTTGGAGTTGCCGATTGAAAATCATTTAGGTGTGCTTGGTATCATTGGAACACGAGCAAGGACAATCTACACTTTAGCTATGGCAATGAAAAACGGAGAAATTGATTTTGAGCTTTGCGCCCAACCGGAAGCGGAGATTAAAAAGCTGCTTGCCATACCGGGAATTGGAAGCTGGACAGCGCAGTATATCGCTATGCGGACAATGGAATGGACAGACGCTTTTTTAGAAACGGATGTCGGCATTAAAAAGGCGCTCGAACCATTTTCAACGAAAGAGCGTTTGCAAATGTCCGAAACATGGCGACCGTGGCGCAGCTACGCAACAATCAATCTTTGGAACTCGCTCCATCAAGAACAGGAGGATTTATAATGTATTACAAGACTACTTACCCATCACCTTTGGGAAACCTTACTTTAGCGTCCGACGGAGAAAATCTGGTCGGCTTATGGATTGAGGGGCAAAAATATCATGGCGATACCATTCCCGAAACGATGACAGAAAACAATCATCTCCCGGTTTTCGACGCCGCCAAAGAATGGCTTGACAGATACTTTGCCGGGGAAAAAATCGCAATTCATGAATTGTCCTTAGCCCCCATCGGCGGCGATTTCAGACAGTCTGTGTGGCGTATCTTGTGTGAAATACCGTATGGGGAGGTTATCACCTACGGCGGCATTGCAAAGAAAATGGCAGAAAAGGCAGGCAAAGAAAAGCTGTCCGCACAGGCGGTCGGCGGGGCTGTCGGTCATAATCCAATCTCTATCATCATTCCCTGTCATCGAGTTGTCGGCTCAAATGGAAGTCTGACAGGTTACTCCGGCGGCATTGCCGCCAAGACAAAACTTCTTGAATTGGAGGGCGTGGATATGACACATCTGTTTGCGCCGTTAAATGGTACAGCCCTTTGAAAGCTGATAAAAACCTATGGGGGAATACCCGAAGCATGGGTGTTCTCCCATTTTTACAGATGGGGTAACAGATATGGTAATCAGTGCCAGCCGTAGGACAGATATACCAGCATTTTATTCGCAGTGGTTTATAAACCGATTAAAAGAAGGCTATGCCCTCATTCCAAATTCGCGAAACGCCGACCGCATAGGTCGGGTTGAACTATCGCCCGATAGGATAGACTGTATTGTGTTTTGGACAAAGAATCCAATTCCCATGATAAACAGGCTCGATGAACTTGATGAAATGGGCTATCGCTATTATTTTCAATTCACATTAACGCCCTATGAAACAAGGATAGAGCGTAATTTGCCGCCAAAATCGGTTTTGTTGCAAGCCTTTATCGAATTGGCTGAAAGGGCAAAATCCGAGGGCGTCGTGTGGCGGTATGACCCTATTTTTATTGATAGGGAACATTCCTTAGAATGGCACATAGAACAATTTTCGTCCATGTGTCGGAAATTGAGAGGATATACAAAACGCTGCGTTATCAGTTTTATAGATTCCTATAAAAGTACAAGTCATAGTTTCAGAGCTATGACAGACACAGAAATATCGGGGATTGCTTCCGGATTTTCCAAAATAGCCCGTGAACATGGAATAAAACTGTTTACCTGTGCGGAAGTCATTGATTTATCGGCGTATGGAATATTACATTCTTCATGCATTGATAAAGGCTTGGTCGAGCAGGTCGCAGGCTATCGAATCAAAGCAAAAAAGGACGCAAATCAACGGGCGGCCTGTTGCTGCATTGAAAGCGTAGATATTGGCGCATATGATACTTGTCCCAACGGCTGTACTTATTGTTATGCCACCACCAGTCAAAAAACGGTATTGCAGCATTTCAAGGCTCACGACCCCAAAGCCCCTATGCTTACGGGCTATCCAACAGGGAATGAAATCGTGACAGACCGCACAACACCCTCACAAAAGGAAAATCAAATGAGCCTATTTGAGTGGGAAGCAAAAGGATAAAGAATAAAGGAGAAACAATTATGCTCATAAATAATGTCTACTGAATATATCCAAAGCCCTTGTGGTGCAAGACTTTGTAGCTAATTGGCAGTATAATAAATGTAAGGGAAAACGGACCAAAGGGACAGAAAGCTTGCACAGGTGGTGATTGGCATGTACAAATACAGCAACGTGCAAATCAGTTTAGCGGATTTTAAGCAGCCGGTGGGGATGAACCTGAAAGAGAGCAACCGTTGGGTGAAGAAAG
>JACRTB010000050.1 GCA_014385025.1 Yanshouia hominis
TTGTTTGGTGCAGTTGGCAGACCGCATCTTTATTCTAGCAAAGGGAGTTTTTATTTCTACATCATCGGCAGCAGCCTTCTTTGGAACCACTCGCCTAGCGAGTGGTTTTCGACATACAAGAAGGCTCCGCCGCCCAATCTGGGCGGCGGAGCCTTTGTGTTGCACCCGAGATGCCAGCAGAACCGGCGGCAACGAAAAAGCTTTTGCTTTAAGCGTTGGGCGCAGTGAAATACAAATCGTTGGGAATCAGAAATGCCAATCAGAGGGCATCCTGTTTAGCAGCCGCGGTGCAAGGGTAATGCACCTTCAGGGCCGTCGTGAGCCACGAGGTTACGCGCGGTTTGGACCGCAGCGGGTCGGAAAAATCACTTCAGGAAGTTTTCGATAATGACCGCCTCGGCTTCCTCCGCCGAAAGGCCGAAGGTCCGCAGCTTGATGAGCTGATCATTGTTGATGCGTCCGATGGCCGCCTCGTGTATGATCTGCGCGTCGAGATGCCGGGCGTCAATTTCTGGGATCGAGCGGATTTGAGCGCGGTCCATAATAATCGAATCGCACTGAATATGTGCCTTGCAAAGATTTTTTCCAATCGCTTTGGGATGAAACACCTGCTGAGAGTCATCTTTAGCCACCGAACGGGAAACAATCTGGGCGGAACTGCTTTCGCCGTTGAGTTCCACTGACATGTTGGATTCGGCGTGCTGGCCGCCGTGTGTCATCAGCTTTTCCGAGACAAAAAGCTTTGCTTCCCTGCCGAGCGAGACATTGGTTTCTCGAACCGTCGAGTCCACTCCCCGGATTTGGGCGGTATTGAGGGTAAAGACGGAATTTTCGCCTACAAAGGCCTGTGTGACCGGGTTAAGAACCCGGCCGCCCGTGCCGCTTCCTTCCCCGTAATGATTTTCCAGATAGGTGACGTTTGCGTTTTTGCCGATGTGGAAGGTGTGAATTCCGTCGTGCTGACTTTGATCGCATCCGTCATTATGGATACCGCAGCCGGCGACGATCGTTACATTTGCGCCGTCCGCAATAAAGAAATCATTGTATACCACGTCGTGCAGGCCGGATTCCGAAAGAACTACCGGGATATGGACCTCTTCACCATTGGCCGCGCCGTCAATCAGAATGTCGATGCCGGGACGGTCAGATTTCTTGACAATCTTAATATGTTCGCTGTCACTGTGACCAAGCGCCGTGCCATTAAAGCGCAGATTGAAGGCTCCTGCCTGGGAAAAGCCGAGTGCATCGATCTGTTCAAGCATCTTTTCTGTGGTCAGATCAAGCTTCATGATGGAAGCCCTCCTCTCCGCGGCGGACGCAGAAACAGCCTGCCGGCTGATTCTGTCCGGCAAGAATCTGCGGCAGAATTTCGTCTCGCGTACCGAAGTTTTGTACCTTTCCTTCGGCAATCACCAGAATATGATCGGCCATCCGAAGAATTCTCTCCTGATGAGAGATGATCAGAAGGCTTTCGTCCCGCTCGCGCTGCATCATTTCGAATTGGCGGACCAACATGGAAAAGCTCCAAAGATCAATGCCGGCCTCCGGCTCGTCAAAGATGGAAAGCTGGTGCTTTTTTGCGAAAACAGTGGCAATTTCGATCCGCTTCATCTCACCGCCGGAAAGGGTCTGGTCAGCCTCGCGATTGAGATACTCCCGCGCACAGAGACCAACGCTGCTGAGCAGGTCGCAGCATACTTTTTCCGGAAGCTCGCGCCCCGCGGCCAAGCTCAGAAGCCGCCGCACCGTCATTCCTTTGAAACGGGGCGGCTGCTGGAACGCAAAGCCGATTCCCGCTTTGCTGTGCCCGTCGATTGACAAGTCTGTGATATCCTGCCCATTGAGAAAGATCTGTCCGCCGGTGGGCTGCGCAATGCCCATCAGCAATTTGGCAATCGTTGACTTTCCGCCTCCGTTTGGACCGGTGACGACAAGAATTTCGCCGTCCTCGACGGCGAAGCTTACGTCGTGAATGATCGTCTCCTCTGCGCCGAGATCATCGACGGTATAACGCAGATGTTCCGCTTTTAACATCCTGGATTCCTCCTCAGCTATCCGAAATATGGACGGCTGTTCGTTTCTTTTGTCGGGGATATTCTACTAAAATGCTATCTTTTCATACTATACGCAACTTTATGCATAAAGTCAACAAAATACAAGCTTTTTATTTGGAGAAAAGAGGAAAATAAACTCGATAAGGTACCCTTTTTTCAAAAATCGCTCAGAGTAGTCGTGGTCAAGCCGACGAAATTGAAAGAGCCTTGTGAGGACGCAATATGGACGTTCCTCTCAAAAAGACTGAACGTTTTCGCGCCTTCGTCATTTACCACGGCCCCCAAACGAGTGAGCGCCTCTTGTTTTCATCTCTCTGTGATCATGCACGGTGAGCGGCGCATCGGAGCGGGGCTGCTGCCGTCCACGCAATACCGCCTGCCGTCGATGACATATCTGTCCGGAGGGGTGGGCAACAGCACCCGAAAGGAGGCAATGGCCGATGACGTGCCAGTCCGGATGAGAGATCAGGCCTGTCCTCACTCCGAAGGCCTGAACATTTTCGCACCTTCATCGTTTACTTCACCGTCCGTACATGGCCGGCTGCCCCTATCACTGTGGTTTCTCATCATACAAAGATTCTTGTGAACAGCTCGTTTTGCCCGCTTCTTGAAGCGAAAGCTTTTCACCCTTACCAGAAGAGCTGGTGATTTTGTTTGCAAAAGCAATACAATAAAAACCGCGCGTTGAACGTGGGGTATGCACCGGCGCTGGAAGGGCATATTACCGGCCAGTATCTCAAGACGCACTGAAATTTTTTATATAAACATCACTTGACCACAGCCTGTAAACAGGCGAATCCCCGTTCCAATGAAAGCTTTCCCACACTATAAGGTGGGTTATTAGCGGTTCGCTTCTCCCGATGCTTGAAGCTGAATTTTTTACGGGGTACCTCCACTGGCTGAGCCGGTGGTTTCCGTAACCCAAAAGACCTCCGCCGTTTATCAGAACGGCGGAGGTCAACGAAAAATTTTTCTTAAAGCTCGAGCTTCAGGTCGCCTGCCTTAATCCAACCCTTTTTGCGCATCCACTCTGAGACGCCCAGCGCGATGATACCGGGAAGAATGAAGTACATCACCGCCATCTCCAGCAGAACGACAGCGGGGGAAAGGGAAGATGTCATCGTTTGATAGGTCATGATCGGTCCGACGAGGCCTGCCGTACCCATGCCGGAACCGGTCGCATTGCTGGTCATCCCGAGGACGACGGTGGAAACGGGGCCAAGAACCGCGCTCGCTGCAATGGCGGGCAGCCAGATAATCGGCTTGCGCATGATATTGGGAATCTGAAGCATGCTGGTGCCCAATCCCTGTGCAAGCAGGCCGCCGACCTTATTCTCGCGGTAGCTGGCCACCGCAAAACCAATCATATTGGCACAGCACCCGACGGTTGCCGCGCCCGCGGCGATTCCCGAGAGGTTCAGGACGATGCCCAGCGCCGCGGAGCTGATCGGCAGAGTCAGAATGATCCCCATCAATACGGAAACGATGATCCCCATCAAAAAGGGACGCTGCTCGGTGCCCCAATTGACCAACGAGCCGATCCATGTCATAAAAGCCGAAATTGGAGGGCCGGCGAAAAGCCCGACCGCCGAGCCGCCGACAATGGAAACAAAAGGAGTGAGGAGAATATCCACGCTGGTCTTTCCGGAAATCAGATGTCCAAGCTCAATTCCAACATAAGCCGCGATAAAGGCGCCAAGAGGTTCGCCGGGACCGGCAAAATGAATTACACCATCGACAAACACGGTGCCTTTTGCAATATTGCCCGCAAAGGCTCCTACCATACCGGCGGTTGCTGCCGAGACGACAACGAGGGGAGATTCCTTAAATTTATAGGCAACACCCACACCGATGCCGGCGCCGGTCATAGCGGCGGCAATTTTTCCAAGCAGGAACAGGGTACTTCCGACTGTTCCGCCGATCAGCGTACCCACCTGCTGAATAATGGTGCCAATGATCAATGTGGCAAAAAGGCCAAGGCCCATTCCGCCGAGACCGTCGATAAAAACACGCTGAAAAAGATTTTTGAGTTTCATTTGAGATCGCTCCGTTTCTTTTTGTGGAATACGAACGTGTCATGACATATGTAAACAACATGCTGTATTGTATCAAAAACGAAGCGCAAATGCAACCCTTTATTTTTCGAGCCGGAAGTGATTTTCCGTCTCGGAATCAATTCCAAATTTTTCTTGACATTTTAAGTCTCTGTGATAGACTAGGAACAAATCGATGAGGAAGTGTAAGTACCCGATGGACCTTCCGGTGCAGAGAGCCGCAGGCGGTGTGATTGCGGCGCGGAAACCAGCGGTGAAAGGGCTTCTGAGAGCAGACCGAAGTTTGAGTAGGCGCGCCGGAGCGAAATCTTCGTTATCAACTTCTTGCATATGATTGTATGCATTGAGTGGGTATGGGATTCCATACCCAGCAGGGTGGCACCGCAGAAGCATCGTTGACTTCTGTCCCGGCAGGTAAGCGGGGACAGAAGCTTTTTCTTTGTCCCTAAACATTGTCAAGTGTATGAAATGAGACAAGTACGATGCCCAATATCAAAATTCCCTACAAAATTTACCTGGAAGAAAATGAGATTCCCCGCCGGTGGTACAATGATCGGCTTGGAGACAAAGGCTGCCCTCGACAAGTACGGAATCAAGCCGGATATTATCATCGGCTGTGCGGGCGGCGGCTCCAATTTAGGCGGACTGATCCCCCCCGTTTATGGGGGAGAATGAGCAGCATCCTTTCCCAGCTCTACCATGATGGGCTGTTGGAAGCGCGCAGCGTCGAGCAAACGGCGGTATTCGCGGCGGCGGAACAGTTTGCGCGCATCGAAGGAATCCTTCCCGCGCCGGAAAGCAGCCATGTTATCCGGGCTGCGATTGATGAAGCGCTCCGTTGCAGGGAGACAGGGGAGGATAAAACCATCGTCTTCGGGCTTATCGGAACCGGATATTTTGACATGCTTGCTTATGAAAAGTACAATAACGGTCAGATGGGCGACGATATCCCCACCGACGCGGATCTTGCCAAGGGCTTTGCCGGGATTCCAAAATTCTCCGGAAACGGCCTGTAAATGTCAAAACGCCCTGTGCCGGATTTCCGGCGCAGGGCATTTTTCTACCCGTTTTCAATTTTGATCTGACATACCCTCATGGCCTCGAGGGCGCGGCGGTGGCTCTCCGGGGTGACGCCCGCGCAGCAGGAGGCGTCAACCGAAATAGAGGTTTCCGGCAGAAACGCTTTGAGAAGCAGAGCATTTGAGATCACGCAGATGTCTGTGCAGAGACCAATCAAAGTGATCGATTCGATCGGTTCCTTTTCGTTGGCAGCGCGGAGCTGTTCGCCCAGTTTAACGCTGCCGAAGGTCGGCTTATCGACCGGCGTCTCCCGGCAGAGGGCGGCTACCTCGGGGCAGAGCGACCAGCCGTCGGTTCCTCGAACGCAGTGTGGTACAGGAAGATTGGCGCCTTCCTGTGTTTCCAGATAATTTTCTTCATGGGTATCGCGGGTATAAAGAACCCATCCATCGAAGGAGGCGATTCGTTTCGTGACTCTGGAAACAATTCCTTTGGCTTCCTCTGTTCCAAGGGAGCCGTCAATAAAATCCTTTTGCATATCCACGACAACCAAAACATGCATGTTCAGCTTCCTCCCAACTGTTGTTTATGCGGTTTTTCCCGTGGGCTGTATTTTTCACAGATGCCGGTCAAAACGGTATCCAGACATCCATGCAGAGCTGTTTCCGCCCGTTTGGGATCGTCCAGCGCGGCGCCGAGCTGAAGGGTGCAGTAGCCGTGCAGAAGCCCCGCAAGCAGATCTGTGATTTCTTCCAGACAGTGCCGGTCTATTCCGCAGGAGGAGATCAGCCTGGCCAGCAGTGCCTGGTAACTGCTGAAAATTTCCGCTGTTTCATCGCTTCCATGCCAAACTGCCCATTGGATGGTTTCATAGACACCCGGATGTTCGATCATGAATCCGAAATAGGCGCGGGACGCCGCTTGAATCGCTTCGATTCCGGAAACGCCAACCGCCGCTTCGGTCATTCGGCGGTTCATTTCTCTCATCCCACGGTGCGCCATATCACGCAGCAGGTCATCCAGACTCAAAACATGGTTGTAAAGAGAAGGTGCGCGAAGCCCGAGCTGTTCCGCAACCGACTTCAAGGAAACTCCGTTCAGACCCTGCTGGTCGGCAAGGTCCGATGCGGCACGTATGACATCCTCTTTCGTAACGCGCATGTCGGTCTCCTTCATTCTTTTTTTCTAGTTTAGCGGATTCAGGTAAACTCGTCAATCGCAAAAGCCTTGTAATTTGTTTTGAAACAGCTTGACAGCGAAAAAAACAAAAGTTATTATACTAATTAAAATAGTAAATAAACTAATTAAATTAGCGATCTGGGAGGGGAGCTTATGGAACGAGAAAGAATCCTTATTGGAAAGATTCCATCGATTCTTTGGGGAACGCCGTCTGACCGACTTTATCTGTATGTCCATGGCCAGCATGGCTGTAAAGAAGAGGCCGAAGCTTTTGCCGAAATCGCGGCGAATTATGGTTGGCAGGTCCTGAGCATCGACCTGCCGGAACATGGGGAACGCGGGGCGGAAACAAACTGTTTCGATCCATGGCATGTGCTTCCGGAACTGGCCGAAGTCATGATTGCGGCTAAGCGTCGGTGGAAAACGATATCCCTTCGTGCCAACAGCATCGGTGCGTGGTTTTCCATGCTTGCCTTTGAAAAAGAAAGGCTGGGAAGCTGCCTGTTCGTGTCTCCGATTTTGGATATGCAAAGGCTTATTGCCAATATGATGCGCTGGGCAGATGTCTCAAGAGAACGGCTGGAGCAGGAGCAAATGATTAATACAAATTTCGGACATACGCTTTCCTGGAAATATCTGCTGTACGCAGAGCGGCACCCGATTGCGGCATGGGCATTTCCCACGCGGATTTTATTCGGAGAAAACGAACCTTTGACCGAACGGAGCACGGCGGAAGAATTTGTATGCCGGTTTCACTGCGAGATGACGGTGATGCCAAATGGGGAGCACTGGTTTCATACCCCGGAGCAGCTGGAGTTTTTGAAGCAATGGACCCATACTTCTTTTACCTGCATCCGTGCGGAGCACAGGGATTGACGACGTCGTCCTAAATGCGTCAATGATGGTCTGTATGGAATCATATGGGGCTTGACACCTTGTTCATTTCGTGGGAAAATGCAGGTGAAAAGAATATCTCCTGCGAAAAGAGGTGCGGCTGGTGAAGAATGAAAATTCAGTGGGGAAGGGGCTTGAATCTCTTTGCGACCCACGATGGAAGGACAGCCGCCTTGGACTTGAGCGCACCTTTGAGCTGCTCCGCCTGATGGGAAATCCCGAACGACGGCTGAAATTTATTCATGTCACCGGAACCAACGGCAAGGGCTCAACGGCGGCAATGATTGCTTCGGCTCTGATCGAGGCGGGCCTGACCGTTGGGCTTTTTACTTCCCCTTACCTGGAACGGATGAACGAGGAGATTCAGGTTAACCGGATGCCCATTCCCGATCGGGACTTTGAAGAAAACGCCGCGTTTACAAGCGGATTTGCCGACCGGATGGAGGACCATCCTTCTGAATTTGAAATGTTGGTTTGCACCGCGCTGGAATATTTTTTGCACAGTCATTGCGATATTGTTGTGCTTGAGGTTGGAATGGGCGGATTAAGGGATGCCACCAATGTAATTCCCTGTCCGGAGGTTGCGGTGGTGACGCCTGTTTCTCTTGATCATACCGGTATTCTTGGCAATACTCTGGAAGAAATTGCAGCTGAGAAAGCGGGAATTATTAAGGCTGGATGCGACGTGATTCTCTCCCGGCAGGCCCCGGAGACGGAGCAGGTCCTGCGGCGGCGCTGCGAGGAGTTAGGGTGTCCGCTGCGGCTTGCTGATCCGAAGAAGCTTTTTCAGAAGCCGCGCATAACGCTGCATGGGCTGGAATTCCTTTATCGCGGGCAGCCCTTCACGCTTCCGATGATTGGGCGCCACCAGCTTCAGAACGCCGCTGCCGCTTTGACCGTGCTTGAGACGCTGTGTGGACGCGGCTGGCAAATTTCCGACGAGGCAATTCGACGCGGGCTCGCCAAGACATCATGGCCGGGGCGGCTCGAGATTCTTTTGGAAGCACCGCTCTTTCTTTTGGATGGCGCGCACAATCCGCAGGGTGCGCAAGCCCTCGCGGATGCCCTCACCGAACTCATGCCCGGCCGTAAATTCCTGTTTTTAGCCGGAGTATTGGCTGATAAAGACAGGCAGCATGTCTTTGCTCCGTTTCTGCCGATGGCAGTTCGTTTTGTTACGGTAACCCCTGACAGTCCTCGCGCATTGCCGGGAAAGCGGCTCGCCGATGAGTTGCGGACGTTGGGAGTTCAGGCGGAAAGCTGTAATTCAGTTTCAGAGGGAGTGGAGAGAATTTTAAGCCTGGCATCTCCAAAGGATGCTATCTGCGCCTTTGGATCGTTGTATCAGGCCGGAGAGGTTCGTGCCGCTGTGTCCGTTTTTTCCCGCCCGCCTTATCGCGGACGGTAAAAATAAATAAAAGTCATGACAGAGTAGGAACGACGCGTTAAGTGCCGGCGGATGGGAGGTTGCCGCCGGACGAAACAGCCCTTGCGGTTGTGCGGTGTCGTTTCGCATCCGCTGCCACAGACAGGGAAGTTCTCCTTATCATGTGGCAACGACACAGAAAGGAGAATTTTTATGCGCTCAGAAAAAGTACGGAAAATCACTACCATTGCACTGCTCATCGCGGTAGAAATCCTGTTGTCCCGATTCCTTTCCATTGCCACTCCGATTGTGAAAATCGGGTTTTCTTTCCTGCCCATTGCAATGATTGCCATGCGTTACGGGCCGCTGGCCGCCGGCGCCGGATATGCCGCCGCTGATTTTATCGGAGCGGTTCTTTTTCCGATCGGAGCCTATTTTCCCGGATTTACGGCAACCTGCTTCCTTTGCGGAATCGCATACGGCATGATTCTCCACCGTCCCGGTAAAACCCTTGGATGGATGCAGATTCTTTGTGCGGCGGCAACCGTTTTGCTTCTGCAGCTTGTTTTTGATACCCTCTGGGTGGCGATTCTCACGGGAAAAGGATATATCGCGCTGCTTCCCGCGCGGATCACAAAGGTTCTGGTGATGCTGCCGGTACAAGTCCTTTCGATCGGCTTGGTACAGCGGCGGTTTTATCTTGTAAAGTCCTGTGAGGAATCGGCAAAGGGCTGCTGATTAAATGGTAGGGCGGAGCTTCCTGTTCATTATGGCCTCCGGGCGGGAAGCTCATCCTATGTTTGGATTAGCGTTTTACCGGCCCAAAGCGTGTTTTATAGTTTTTATCCTTTCAGAAATTGCCGCAAACAGAAAATTTTTAGTTGACAAATACACTATGATTTGTTATCATAGATAACGCTGTTAAAACAGTGTGCGGGTGTAGTTCAATGGTAGAATTCCAGCCTTCCAAGCTGGCTACGTGGGTTCGATTCCCATCACCCGCTCCATTTTATGCGCCAGTAGCTCAGCTGGATAGAGCAACTGCCTTCTAAGCAGTAGGCCAGGGGTTCGAGTCCCTTCTGGCGCACCACTCATGCCGGAAGTCTTGCAGTGGAATTTTCCGTTCTTCTTTTTGCCGCCCTTTTTATATGGTGGGTATAGCTCAGTTGGTTAGAGCGCCAGGTTGTGGCCCTGGAGGTCATCGGTTCGATTCCGATTATCCACCCCACATCGAATATGTAAAAAGGCGTTATGCCTTTTTTTCATATTCGGATCTTTTGGGCTGTCGCCAAGTGGTAAGGCACCAGACTTTGACTCTGGCATTCCGCAGGTTCGAATCCCGCCAGCCCAACCATAAAAAGGCCACAAAAAAGATGCCCAGCAAAAAACCTCGATTTTATCGAGGTTTTTTGCATTTTCTGAGGATATTTTTCAGTCTGGTATTTTTAGATGCCAAAGGCCATTTTTCCTATACTGCGGTGCTTTGAACCCGCAATCAGTAAAATATTGAGGTTTTAATTCTCATCCATGCCGGCCGTTTTTGAAAAACGGCCGGCTTTTTTGTATGTCGAAAACCACTCGCTAGGCGAGTGGTTCCAAAGAAGGCTGCTGCCGATGATGTAGAAATAAAAACTCCCTTTGCTAGAATAAAGATGCGGTCTGCCAACTGCACCAAACAA
>JACRTB010000051.1 GCA_014385025.1 Yanshouia hominis
TGGGCGAAATAAGAAGGTGATAGAGGAATACATAAAGAACCAACTCCAAGAGGATATAGCAGCAGATCAAATTTCGCTCAAGGAGTATATGGACCCGTTTACGGGTGCTAAGAATACAAGGGCATAATAACAGGCCGCTTTAGCGGCGGCCTGTAGAAAAAATGCGATTGGCAGACCTTTCGATGCCTCTTAAGAGGCTGCCTGTAATATGCCCTTCCAGGGCTTGGAGCAAACCACCAGTTCAACTGGTGGTTTTGATTGTCGCCGAATAGGCAAGATGCCCCCAGTTGAACTGGGGGGCAATAAAAACTTTAGCAAAAGGAAAAACCTCCTGTGTTTTGTGCGGTGTGGCAACCGCACAAAACACAGGAGGTTTGTCAAATGGAGAACGCGCATTATTAAGGCAACATCGCGCAATGACATGAAAAGCCCACGCCATCGGTCAGGTAGAATAAGGAACCTGTTGACAAAAGCAAAACTTGAATTGGAGAATTACATTATTGCCACGGACGCATGGACCTCGGCGTCTCGAAAAAAACGCTTGGATGCCTTCGAAATAATATGGACTTCCTCCAAGGTTCGAAAAATGCCATTCCTGCGGAACATGCAATCGCCTTTCTTATCTTTCTGTACTGTTATCGAACTCTTTCAGTTGTCTTTGAAGCAGAAAATTTAATATTCTATGTTTTCTTCCGTTTCGTCTGTCTGCCGAATAAAAAGCACCTTGCCGGTCGGATGGAAATGCGCAGGTGCTGTTCCAATAGCGCAAGTTCAGCACACCGATCCTTTTATGCCGGCGCGTTGTTTCAGTTCATCAATCGATTTTTATACATCTGCCGCATAGCCACGGATTTTACAAACATTTAATGGCAGCCTGATAGAAGCGGCGCGGTCTTTTTTCTAAAATGAAGCTATCAGAAAGGTGCCCGAAACGCGGGTATCGAAAGGAAGACGGTATATGAAACAGCACACGGGATTTTCGGGCGGACCTGCACTCGGACGTACGCTTGGCACTGTGCGGGGATGGGCTTCGCAGCCGTATATGCCGTTGGCCTTAGCCGTCATTCTGCTCTTAGCGCTGCTCATCCTCTGGCCGCTTGCGGACATTGCGGCGAGCACGCTGCGGCTGACCCCCTCCGATGCGCGCCGCCTTGGCGACGCCGCGGCGCAGGGATTCACGTTCACCTATTGGAAACAGCTTTTTGCCGGTACCATATCCCGTAAGATGCTCTGGCAGCCGCTCATGCATTCGCTTTCCATTGCGCTGTCGGTGTCGGCCATCAGCATTGTGGTCGGCTCGCTCGCCGCGTGGCTGATCGTACGCACCGATCTGCCCGGCAAACGATTCTTCTCGCTGGCGATCATCATTCCTTACATGCTGCCCGCATGGTGCAAGGCCATGGCATGGATCGCCGTCTTCAAAAATCCGCGCATCGGCGGCAGTGCCGGTTTTCTCTCCGCGATCGGCATAACCGTTCCGGACTGGTTCGCCTACGGGCCGGTTGCTATCATCGCGGTACTTTCAATGCATAACTACGCCTATGCCTATCTGCTGGTTTCGGCATCGCTCAGTAGCATTGGCAGCGAATTTGAGGAGATGGCGGAGGTGTCTGGCGCCTCCCGCGTACAGATTTTGCGCAGGATCACTTTCCCGCTGGTGCTGCCGGCCATTCTAGGCGCCTTCATCCTCACCTTTTCACAGACGATGGGAACCTTCAGCGTACCGGCCATTTTAGGCCTCAAATCCGGTTACTACACCCTCTCCACCATGCTGCAAAACAATATGATGCAGCACAATACCGGCACCGCAATGGCGATGAGTCTGCTGCTCATCGCGCTGGCCTCTTTTAACATTCTCCTCAACCAGCGGCTGATCGGCACTCGCAAGAGCTTCGTCACCATCAGCGGCAAGGGCGGGCACGAGGGCGGGATCATCCATCTGGGACGGGCGCGCCGCCCGCTCGCACTGCTGCTGCTCGGCGTCATCCTCTGTGCAGTGGTGCTTCCGCTCGTCATCCTGCTGATGCAAACACTACAGCTGCGTCTCGGGGAGTACGGACTCAATAACCTCACGCTGCACTACTGGATCGGCGGGCGTGATCCCATGATCGTCAACGGGGAACCGGGCGTGCTGCAAAATCCGGACTTCTTTCGAACGCTGAAAAGCACGATGGCGCTGGTGCTCTCCACCTCAGTTATCGCAGCCTTCTGCGGACAACTGGTGGGCTATCTCAGCTCCCGAGGGCGCTCGCGCCTTTCGGGCCGCCTGATCGACCTGTTGGTGTTCATACCCTACCTCATCCCGTCCATCGCTTTCGGCGCCATGTATCTCTCGATGTTCTCCACCGCTAAAACCGTGTATCTATTCGGGCATGCAATACAGGTATTTCCTTCGCTTTACGGTACCTTTGCACTGCTGGTGCTGGTGAGCGTGGTAAAAAATCTGCCTTTTTCAAGCCGCTCCGGTACTGCCACCATGATGCAGATCGGTGTGGAACTTGAAGAAGCCGCTGAGATCGCGGGGGCCGGTTTTGTGCGGCGTATGCGGTCAATCGTGCTGCCGCTGGCGCGGAGCGGTTTCGTATCCGGCTTTCTCCTGATCTTCATCAGCGTCATGAAAGAGCTCGACCTCATTATTATTCTTGTGACTCCGCAGTATAAAACTCTGCCTTACATGGCGTATTCCTACCTCTCCGGTGGTGTGGAGCAGCTTTCAAATGTCGTGGCGCTGGTGATGTTTTTCATTATCTTCGCGGTTTACTGCCTTGCAAATCGCTTTGCCGGGGCGGACATCACCGAAAGTCTGGGAGGCTGAAACAAATGCATCACATTCAACTGAAGCACATCGATAAATTTTATGGGAAAAATCATGTGCTGCGCGACCTTTCCCTTGAGATCGAAAGCGGCGAATTCATGACTTTTCTCGGTCCCTCCGGCTGCGGAAAAACCACAACACTGCGTGTAATTGCCGGACTGGAGCGTCCGCAAAACGGGCGCATCCTGATCGACGGGCGCGAGGTAACGAACGCGGAGGAGCACCTATTTCTGCCTGCCTCGGCACGCGGACTGAATCTGGTGTTTCAGTCTTATGCGCTCTGGCCGCACATGACGGTGTTTGAAAACGTTGCATTTGGGCTGACGTTGCAAAAAACACCTCGCAGCGAAATCGAAAAAAAGGTGTCCACCGCGCTCGAACGAATGCGTATCTGCGAATATCGCGATCGCTATCCCGCCGAGCTTTCGGGTGGACAGCAGCAGCGGGTGGCCATTGCCCGTGCTATTGTGTCCGAGCCGCGGCTGCTGCTACTCGACGAGCCTCTTTCAAACCTCGACGCCAAACTGCGGCTGGAAATGCGCAGCGAGCTCAAGCGGCTGCACCGCGAGATGGGCACCACCATGATTTACGTCACACACGATCAGGTGGAGGCGCTCACCCTTTCCACCCGCATCGCCGTATTTTTTGATGGGCGCATCGAGCAGCTTGCCACCCCCTCCCAACTGTATCAGAATCCCTCCACGCTCCGGGTCGCCGATTTCATCGGCAACCCCAAGCTTAACTTTATCAATGGCACGCTACGCCGGATGGGGGAGCAATGGGCGGTATCCTCACCGCTCGGAGATTTTACCCTTTCGGCCGACTGTCTGACGGACAGCACCACCACCGAATGCCCCTGTGTGCTCGGCATACGGCCGGAGCAGTTTTCGCTGCGCCGCGACGGTGCCGTGCGTCATGCCCGCGTGACCTCCTCCATGCCCGCAGGCTCTGAAACACTCACCGAGGTTCTGCTCGGCGATACGCCGCTGCTTATCAAGGAGATGGGAAACGGAAGCGGCTGCCGCCCTGGCGATGAGGTTTCCCTGACATTTGCGCCCGAAGAGATCAATCTCTTTCGTGCGGCGGACGGCGCGCTCATCAAGCGTTCCGCCCTGCCCGATACAGGTATCCATGCAAAAGCAAACAATGAATAAAAGGAGATCAAACATGAAACAGAGAAACGTTCTGACCAGCCTGCTGCTTGCGGGGGCGATGCTGCTCTCCGCCTGTGGCGCACCCGCGGCCTCTTCTGCGCCTGCTGTCTCTGCAGCTCCCGCATCCTCTGACGCGGCGCTCAGCCCCTCCGAGCAGTGGGCGCTGGACAACGGCCTTGACAAAACCGAAACGCCCGAAGAACTCTACAAAAAGGCGCTTGCGGCGGGCGGCGAGGTCAACATCTACACTGTGTCCGGCCGCATGCAGCGCGTTAAGGAAGCCTTCGAGAAGGACTATCCGGGCATGACTCTTGTGGTGCACGACATGAATGTCAATGAGCTGCTTGAAAAGTACAACCGCGAATACGAGGCGGGTATCCACACCGCCGATGTGATCCATCTCAAGGAGCAGACCGGCGAAATCCTCAAGGAATATGTACAGACCGGCATGATGCATAACTATCATCCCTCCGACATCTACGGCAAGGTGGATGAAAAGTTTCTCGCGCTGACGCCCATGTATTTTGAAGCCGACTGGTGGTACTTCAACACCGAGGTATACAAGGAATCCCCCATCGACTCCTGGTGGGATCTCACCCGTCCGGAATGGAAGGGAAAGTTCCTTTGCGTCGATCCGATGTCGGACATTGGCTACATGGCACTGCTGACCACCATCATCGAAAATTCCGATCTCATGGCAAAGGCTTATGAAGAGGAGTTCGGCACTCCCATCGTGCTGGCGGCCGATGAACCCGATGCCGGACATGCTTTCCTCAAGCGATTTGCCCAGAACAGGCCTGTTTTTGAAACCTCCTCCAACGGCGTGGTAAAAGCGGTGGGTGCCTCGGGCCAGAGCGACCCGCCGGTTGGCTACGCGGTGTCATCCAAGCTGCGCGAGCGTGATGAGCAGGGGTATCCTCTCGGCGTGGATCCGCTCAACTTCAAGCCCGCAGTCGGTATCTACGGCATGAACATCGTTGAGATCGCCGACGGCGCCCCCAATCCCGATGGTGCCAAGTTGGTAGTGCGCTATCTGGCGGGCGAGGCCGATGGCAACGGCAACGGTTTCGCCCCCTACAACACGGTGGGCGGCTGGTCGATTCGCAGAGACGGCCCCTCTGCCAAGGGCAATGTTCCCTTTGAGGAGGTCAAGACCTTCCCGCAGGATATGGAATACACCTACCAGCACATCAAGGAAGTTCAGGACTACTGGGTTTCTGTCCAGCCCTGAGAAATCATCTCTGGGAAGGGCGGCTGGCAGCCGTCCTTCCTTTATCCATAAGGAGAAAAAACATGAGAACGGTTGAAGAAAAGAGCTGCGGCGCGGTGCTGTATCGTCGTGAGGGCGGTGCGGTGCGTTATCTGATCGTGCGCAGTCATTCGGGCCACATCAGTTTTCCCAAGGGACATATGGACGGAGATGAAAGTGAGAAGCAGACGGCACGCCGCGAAATCGCAGAGGAAACCGGCGTGCAGGTGCGCGATTTTGAAGCGGATTTTCGCGAAATCTTTTACTGCACCACCGACGAGGGAAAATACAAGGAAATCGTTTACCTTCTCGCAAAGCTGCCCGACGGGCCGGTTTCACCGGCTGATGGGGAGCTGACCGACTGCTGGTTACTTTCAGCCGAAGAGGCGCTGGAACGCATCAGCACCACGCGGGAGCGTGAAATTCTGCAAAAGGCAGCAGAACGCCTCGGAGTATGCAGATGAGCGGACGACTGCACTGCCTCAACGCGGGCAAGGCCGACTGCTTTGTGATTGAGCTTGAGGAAAACGGCGAAAAGACGGTGCTCCTGATCGACGGGGGCAGCAAAAACGAGCCGGTCATGCCGCTGCTGCCCTATCTTGAGGCGCACAGCATCCGGCAGATTGATCTTCTGGCGCTTACCCATCTTCATCAGGACCATCAGGGGTATCTCGGCGATGTGGCGGCTGTGTTGCCGGTGCGGCGTGCGCTGCTGCCTTATCCTCCCATTCCGCTTACCGAAGACGACCTTGCCGGTGTGGTGGAGGAGGAGCGCCGAAATGACGTGGCGGTGTTCAACCGCATGTGGGCAGACCTTTTACGGCAGGGCTGCCGGGTGGAAACGGCCTTTCCGCTCACGGCCGCCCCGTTCGTCTTTGGCTCATGGCGCCTTTCCTGCATTTTCCCCACAGTAAAGGACACTTCGCCTGTTTACGAGGCGCTCTGCCGCATGCGCGATCGTTCCTCCCACGAGGCGCACGACCTTTATGAATCGGTGCGGCTGCGCTTCAACGGCGACAGCTCCATCCTTCTGCTGGAACACGAGGGCAAGCCCTCGGCGCTGCTGTGCGGGGACAGTTTTCACACTTCCCTCCTGCGGGCGCTGGCAGGACGTACACCCGCTGTTTCGCTCATCAAGCTTTCTCACCATGGGCGAAACGACAAGGGAAACCTTTATTTTGTTGGTAACTTTCTGCAAACGCTTTCGCCGCAAACGCTGGTGATCACCAGCAGCCGGGCACTTGCTCTGCAGCACAGGGCGGAATGGGAAAACATCTGCCCGACCGCATGCCTGATCGTCACTGGCGAGGCAAATGGCGCCGAAATTCTTCCGCTCGCATAAGGGCGGCGGAACAATACAATGGAAAGGAGCGCGCAACGATGCAGCGCTACTGTTATGATCTGCACACCCACACTGCGCCGGTAAGCCCCTGCGGCAGACTGTCGGTGCGCGAGCTGATCGCACAATATCGCGCCCTCCGGTACGATGGCATTGTTCTCACCGATCATTTTCGCACCGATTTCTGGAACGGAGAGGGCGACTGGAACGCCTGCGCTGAACGCTTTCTCGCGCCTTGGCGCGAGGGCTGTGCATTGGCGCTGGAAGGCTTCTGGGTGGGGCGCGGCATGGAGATACGTTTTGACGACAGCCCCAACGATTTTTTGCTCTACGGCTGGAGTACGGAGCTGTTTTTGGCCGAGGGACATAATTGGCTGACCATGGGACTGGAAAACTTTTTTGCCCAATATCACGAACAAATGCTGATCATTCAGGCACACCCGAACCGCTGGGATTCCACCCACCCAGCGGACCGGCGGTGGCTGCACGGGGTGGAGGTATACAACACCAATCCGCGCCACGACAGCCACAACGAGGTGACGATGGCATGGGTCAAGGAAACGACCGGGCTCATCCTCACCGCTGGCAGCGACAGTCATTGCACCGAGGATGTGGGACGCACCGGCATTCTAACCGACCGCCCACTGCGTTCGGAAGCGGAGCTGGCAGCACTGCTGTGCGCCGGTAATTACCGCCTGCTGATGGAGGGAGGAAGCCATGCTTTACCTTGAGATCAAAGAGCGCATCGAGTCACAAATTCTGCGCGGCGACTACCACAGCGGAGAAAAGTTACCCTGCGAATGAGAACTGTGTGAGCAGTTCGGAGTTTCCAAATCCACGATACGCGAAACGTTGCGCATGCTGCAGCGCGACGGGCTGGTGCGCAGTGTAAACGGAGTGGGCAGCTTTGTTACCCGCGTGCTGCACAGCGATCTGGGACGGCTGGTAACTACCAAGTCGCTCATCAACGGGGCGGGCTTTGCGGATAAAGTGGAAGACTGCCGCATTTCGCTGACGACACATTCTCCCGAATGGGAGGAGCGCTTTGAGGCACCCGGACCCTTCGTCATGATCGAACGCACCCGCAGCGCTGAGGGACAGCCTATTGTGCGCTCCCTCAATGTGCTGCCGCAGGCGGTGTGTGGCGATGCCTTTGGTACAACGCTGGAAGGCTCGCTGCTGGAATTTCTCGAAAAAAAGCTGTGCATTCGTATCTCCTACTCGTTCAGCGAGATCGCCGTTCCCCGCAAGGACAACCTGCGCGACGCTGCGGCTCTCGCGTTGTTGGGTGAGGAAACCCTGCTGCTGCGCCAGATGCACTTCGACGAGCATGACCGTGCCATCTTTTACTCTTTCGATTATATGGACAACCGGCGCATCAAATTTTTTATCCGTCGCAACCGCACAGCGGAATGATAAAACCGCAAAGCCTGGAATCATCCGCCATAGGCGGTGTGCCATCCTGCAAAATAAAATTACAGTGGTTTTTTTGCATTTCTTCCATCAGCCGATGCAAAACATCGACTCGGCAGTACTAGGATTATCAAGCCCGTTAAAAAGACCGGATGTGTCCTGGCCTGCACATGGGGGATTCTTCCTCAATGATATCGCCCAGAATATCACCAACCTCTGCTTGGACGATCTGGATACACCTCCCGCAATCTTCGGTGCGCAGAACTGGATCACTCTGCCTTTCGAGTTCGACGAATTCTATTCTCCAAGCAAAGAGTGGGGTTTCGATGCAAGTCATGAGCGGATCGTTCCGTTGCTAAACTGTGTACCAACTACTTCCATCACAGATGTCGAAAAGGTGCGTAGGTCACAGGCGGACGTATAAATAGATAGGTAGATTTTCATCGGATCTGAACAATTGGCGCCCAGGGACATTCTCTCGAGCGTCGATTGCCAAGTCAATTTTATTTTCGAGACCGGCTATAAAGGATTGTCAAGAGAAAATTTCTAAATAGCTGGGGAATAGGGGGTATTGTCACGAAGGACAGCGAAGATGATATTCACCATTTTGCGGGAAACATGTCCCAGTGCAGTGAGATGGGATTTTCCTTCAGAGCGCTTGCGCTGATAGTAGACAGAGATGGCGGGATCCTTGAAGGCAGCGACAGTTGCAGCCAGCCAAATAGCCCGGCGCAGATAAGATGAACCCCGTTTGGACATATGGACATGGCAACCGTGTGAGCGATGGTCTCCTGCAGCCTGGTCACGATCAAACCCAGACCACACTTGCGCTTGGCCAGGCTGAACCGCCGCTCCACTTCGACACGCTCACATTCATCCAAAAAGTCCTGTGTTTTGTTACGAACCTCATCCTTTTTCGGCCGGCCAAGGGCCGGACCTGCCAAGTGGATCCCGCGCTCCTTACAAAAACGCAGATTGTCCCGATTTCGATAGATTTTGTCGGCCAGTATCCTGCTGGGGTAGTGTCCTTCCCGTTCCCGGAAACGCTCCACCACGGCCTGTAGATTTCCTGCCTCGTTGTACGCATCAAAGGAAAAGCATTCCAATCGGCTCCAGCCGTTTACAACACTGATGTCCAGCTTCGCCCCAAATTCTACCGGCTTTCCGGCCTTCCCGCGCACAACAGGCCGCAGAAACGGTTGGCTGACACTGACAATACGGTTGGCGACTGTATGGCTGTGATTATCGTACATGCACTTTTGCTGGTCATAGAGGGTCCGAATGGAGGCCAGACGAGCATCCTGTCCGGCTGTCAATGTCCGCCCCAAAGCAATTTTTTCGTCAATTGCGGCAAGGCTGCGTTTCAGATAGCGCAGCTGCTGTCCAACTGCTTTACGGGTCTTTTTTGCACTCTTCTTGCGGCTGCGGCTGAACTGGAGAAAATCTTTGCGGGCCTTCTTGCGATAGGTAC
>JACRTB010000052.1 GCA_014385025.1 Yanshouia hominis
CATTTCTACCGCAACGTATTCTCCGTTACCCCGCGTTCCAAAGTGAAGCTGGTGGCCAAGATGCTCAAGGCCATCCATGCCCAGGAGAGCAAGAAGGCTGCTCGTGAGAAAGCGAAAGCTGTGGTGGAGCAGCTGCGCTCTATGAAGCTGAAAGAGGCCGCAAAGAAGGTGGAGGACGGCATTGAGGAGACGCTGACCTATGCGGATTTCCCATCTGAGCATTGGACCCGCATCCGGACCAACAACGTTATTGAGCGGCTCAACCGGGAAATCCGCCGCCGAACCCGGGTGGTGGGCACCTTCCCGGATGGCAACTCCGCCCTCATGCTGGTCTGTGCCCGCCTGCGACATGTGGCCGGCACCCAGTGGGGCAACAAGAAGTACATGAACATGAAGCACCTGGAGGCTGCCTTGGAGGACGCCTCTGTTGCTGGCTGACTTCATTTTCACGAGATCTGCAGATTAATTTGCGCATAAACCTTGACGGCACCGCGGACGTTTTTATGATCATGGCAAATCCGTTGAAGCAGCGGACAATTCCCGCTCGGTAGCAAGGCTCCTTACAAGAAATCACTCCTCTATCATCTGCCGGACATCCGAAATCCTCCGTTGATGATTTGATACCATTGTTTTTTCAAGCTTTTGACACTTATATTTTTTTTCAGAATTACGATACTATTACTGCAAACGCAAAGGGTCTGAAAAGAAGATTCAGAACAAAACAAATGGATAAGGAGATTTCACACTATGGCTAGATCGAATAATAAGATCGTTGTCCCCGAGGCGAAGGCCGCGATGGAGAAGTTTAAGATGGAAGCCGCCAACGAGGTTGGCGTGAACCTCAAGCAGGGCTATAACGGCGATCTGACCTCCCGTCAGGCCGGCTCGGTCGGCGGACAGATGGTCAAGAACATGAAGACCATACGACGCGCGAGGTTTGTCCGTGCGGATCGAACGGCGACGGGGCATGAAATTGAGGTCAGATACATAGCGGGGATTGTGTTATAGATGGGAAACGCTGCGCAAAAGGTCGAGCGTCCATATTGGGCGCCCGACCTTTTGTGTATGTCATGCTATACAATGATCGCCTCGCCGTTGTACTGCTTGCGCTTAATTACTCCTGCCATATAACCGAGAAAGCGATCATACTCAAGATTCCAGAGGTAAATGTCATCGATAATCTTTGGCATACCCAGTTCAAGCAGCTTGTATTTGGATATCCGCACAGATACTCTTTGCAGTTCCTTCCAGTTTATTTCTCCGCTCTGCAGTCTAGCGATAAGCCCTTCATCCACGACTGCCAGCTTTGTATCGGAATCAATGACCTTGAAGTCGCGTTCTACGCGTATAAAGTTTTGCACTTTCTCGCTTTCAATCAAGCGCCTGTTTTTACCGCCAAGCCCGTACATCGCAATTTCATCAGAAAGAGATTTTGTGGTCAGAGCGGGAGAGATTTGCATTCCTTTGTCCAAATAGCTTTTCAGGACGTTTCCGGTCTGTTTTAGTCCAGGATTCAGCTTCAACATACCGTCTTCAACGATCTGGAAAGTCCACATCTCCGCGTCTGCGAACTCGCCTTCCCGGTTGACCCTGCCGGCGGCCTGCAGCAGAGAGGACAGGGAGCTCAGCTCGTGAAAGCCCGTGCGGAAGGAGATATCCATACCGGCTTCCACACAGGAAGTCGCCACCAAGGTCCAGTCCGTATCTGTTTTATCCTTTAGTCTGGACTTAACACGTTCCAAAGCAGCATCTCTGTCATCCGGTGTCAACGCAGTTGAAATGTGTTCCACCTGTTTCCTGCCGACGTGGTTTGCGAGGTGTTCTGCCAGAACAGCGGCGCTTTGAACTGTATTCATGATTACAAGCCGCGGGCCGGGAAAAGAAGAAATCCATTTGGCTAGCTGTGCCGTGTTCTTTGGCGTCATATCATGCCGGTAGCTAAGACGGTTAATTTCATACGACGACAGCTTGCAGCGGGTTTTATCGCTGACGATCTCAGCAACGCCGGTATCAATCTCATCGCCGACAATGTCTCTGACCGTCCAGAAACGGCTCAGCGAACCGGAGGCCAGCACCCAATAACAGCTCCACTCATTAGACAGCAGCCGAATCCAGCGCCATGCGATCGGTAAAAGATGCGCAGGTAGTGCGGCATGGGATTCGTCAACAAAAATGGCGCTGCCTGGCAATTCATGCAAGCGGCGTAGTGTGGCGGTGGAATTTGACGAGATCGTTTCGAAAAAAGCCACTGCCGTCGTTACAATGATCGGAGCACGCCACAACGCCGTCAAATGACGGGCGTCTTCGCTTTCAAAGTCCGCCCTGTGATGCAGCTCGGCGACTACTTCCTCCGGGTTTTCGCCCGGAAGGACAAGCATCTTTCGGTATGTCTCCACTGACTGCCGGATAATATTGGTGAAGGGCAGCACCACAAAAACTCGGCGAAGGCCGCGCTGTTGTGCCTGCCTGAGCAAATGAGCCATCACAGCAGTCGTCTTGCCCGAGCCGACCGGACTGTCACAGGAACTTATCCACGAAGTCATACTGGTATCTCGGCATTCGCGATACATTTGATTGCGCAGCTCATTACGTGTCGTTGAAGCGCTATCCACACGCAGGGTCTCTATGCACGCGTCAAGCTGTGCCAGCCGTTCTTCGGCCCGCAAGCCGACAATCTGTTCATCTGCCGGATATTGCCCATAATGCTGTGCCGTGTTTGTGTGATCCGCGTCGGCAAGACAGGACAGCAGCATCCGCATGAACATCGACGGATCTCCCTGCGGTTTGATCTCAGCTTTGTCAGCATACAAGTGTCCGATCGTAGAGGACTGAACAGCTTCATATGACGATAGCTTTTTGTCAATATCAGCCGCGATTGCGAGATCGCGGAACATACGATCGCCCTTATTGTATTCCTCGGAATAATCAGGAAACCCAATGTGATGAGCCTGTATCGCTGATGCGGCCAGCGGAGAAAGAGAGCTCTGCGTAAGCCAGTGTGCGGCTCCGGCGTCCACATGATTGACCGGTAATGATTTTGCCTTGACCTTTCCGGACAAAACGGCTTGATTCTTCTCGTCAAGCTTTCCGATATCGTGATACTCCGCAGCTTTCTCCACAAGCCGGCGAAGCGCTTCTCCGTCGCTTTTTGAGTATTTTCCCGCTTCCCGCCCGAATCGATCCGCCAAATGACATACGCCGCGAATATGCGCGGCGTATGTCTGCGCTTCAACGCCGTCTTTCGGGCTGTGCGCAAAGTAATTCATAGTGTGATCAGATCTACCACGGAGCTGACCTTTGCAAGCAACTCCTCCGGTAGGGCGGTTTGATCGCAGTAGTCAGCCCAGCTTGTTGACGGATCGCCGGCGTTCCCGATGCGGGTCGGCGTTAACGCCTCGAAAAGCATATAGTCGGGGCAGCTCCCCAACGCGTTTTTATGCTCTATGTACCACGCGTGGCGGATACGTATATCGGGGCGGACGGCGGACCGGTTCAGGTCATAGGCCTTGGGAATGAGCAGCTTCAGCAACTCGATATCCTCTGCCGTACAACCTGTCTTCTGTGCGAAGTTGGGATTCACGAAGAAAGGCATACAATATACACCGTGCTCTACGATGCGAAAAGCCAGCGGCGCCATACCTGCGTTTTTGCCTTCTTGAACACCAGCTTTGTTCGTATTCGTGTGCCGCACGATCTCCACGGGAGAAATTGATATTCCAACGCCGAACTGTACAACTCCGGTTTTGATAAAGCCCTTGTTTGCGCCTTCTTCAAGGAATGTATTGCCAAAGACACGAGCGTCCCAGTACTTACTGACAAAGGGGCTGTCAAGAAATTCTTTCTGGTCAAACGATTTGATATCCTTCGCCATTTCGCCTTGAATCGCTTTTCTGTCCCGGCCACGGGATTCAAGGATGCAATAACGGTCTGCATCGCGTTGAAACTTCTCAGGCAGACTCTTAAAGAAAACGCTGTCGTGATCCTCAAGCAGGTCGCGAAGCTTGCGTTTATAAGATACCGGAGAGATTTCGCCAATTCCGTTTGAACGCTGGCGCGGGTCGGATTCTCTGTCCGGGTCGCCGTTCGCGTTGGAATTCACAACTTCAATAACCAAAAAGCCTGTTGCACGTTTGATCTCATTGCTCATTTCCAGTGCCTCCTGTTTCGTTATTATCAGAAATTTCGGACTTCTCTTTTTTAGGGAGCGACGCCATGTATCCGATGTAAAGCTTTGCCTTTTCAAAATCGCCGAAGCGCACGGCCCTGTCCATCTGCGGTATGATCTTATTCGCAAGCATTTCGAACAGGTTCAGCAACCATCCGGCTCTCCAGCTCTCTTTGTTTGGTATTTCGATGTTTTGATGCCGATATTGCTTTGCCCAAGATGTAAACGGATTCATCCGGGAATACAGCTGAGCCAGTGCTTGGTAGGGCATTTCACCGGCGCTTACAAGCAATGAGCTACCCGCAAGCTGCGGTGGAACGTCTCCGTCCCGCTTCACGACACAGTAAAGCGTGTGAAGCTCGTCCGACACATGAAGCCATTGGCCGAGCAGGAACGCGAGTTCGTCCATATAGTTTTCCTTCCTTTCTCTACATTTGTATAAAAGCAGCCCTATGACGGAAAGCGATTGAGCGGCTGCTGTCTTTCTGTCTTTCAGCTTCTTATACTCGCTCTTTCCGTCAAGTTTCTTTCCACTGTGCAGCAGGTATCCGAGGCGCATAAACAGTCCGGCAGAGTTTTCGACAGCAAAATGCAAATAGATTTGGATCGCCGACGGCGGCAGAGCGTCAAGAAGCAGCTCCATGCCCTGATAATACTTCATTCGCTTGACCGGCGTTTTGCCGTCCGCCCGTTCTCCGTCCTGTTTCCACACGGCGTTCAGAATATCCGGCACCTCCAGCGGGAATGGCGTGTCCGGCTCACCGTCGTCGAGCGCAGGTAAGTTTTTACACCCCGCCAACCAGCTTTCGGCGGCTGTCATCAGCTGCTCCGGTGTGGAATTGTGGGTAAAAAGCACCTTGGAGCGGGCTTTATCTATTTTACTGATAGTAAATATCTGCATCATATCGGGTTTTTGCTCCGGCGGAATACCCCGGAACGCTTTCGCAAAGGTCTTTGCGACGCTTTCAAATCTGGCCTCCGTTTGTTTGGGTTCAGCAGTTTGCTCCCGACCGAAAATCGCCGCGAATCTCGGCGGTACGTCGGGAAGCCTTGATGGATAAACAAATGCAATCTCGTTTTTATCGACCTTTACCCATGTTATCTGCCGGTTCGAAGGCCGCGCGATCCATTCCAGCGCCTTCTTGATTGATGAGCGGTTTTCTGCTGCAATGGGATATGATCCGTCGTTGATCTGTTCATAGCGGTATTGACAGGGTTGACCGTCAAACATGGAGCGAAGCGTTACCTCAAAGCCGGAGAGCTTCACGCTCGGCATGGGTTCATCTGGGTTTACAAAGGGCGTCCCGAAGGCGTCGGTCTGCTGTGTTTCGACAACTTCATCACTCGATCCGTTTCCAGCTATAAGTAAGGCGTTAATCTGAATCGTTGTATATTCGCTGGCAACCGGATGCCCATATTGGGCCCAATTTTCAACATCCAAAATCACAGAAATTTTGTTTCCGGTATCTTTTGAATGTTCCTTGCGTTCAGAACCGGCATGGAACAGCAATGAAAGCGCCAGGGACACATCTTCCTGTTTACTCAACTTAGTTAATATACATTTTTCAAGTGAAGCGCGGAAGCCGTCTCCAGCTTTTCGGCAAAGTTCAGCCAGAGCAGCAATAATATCTGTTTGACTATCCAATTTGCAAAGTTCAACAAGCTCGTTGGAACAATCGTTCATGCTGCGCCTGACCTGCCCAGGCGCACCCTTGATCCAGTTATCGTTGGTACACCATGTTTGAATTTTATCCACATCCGGCTTTGACTTTCCTGAGCTTATGCTCTCAAGCTCCGTAATGACGTCCGGTGAGGTAACGCGATACAGTGAACTGATGTTAAAGGCAGGAAAACTGCTTTGATTGTCCCCAAACTTGCGAAGTAAGCTTGCGTGTTCAGGTGATAAGCTCTCCAACCCGCATACCATGCCATTGCCATCGAGCCAAATGCGGATGCACGGAGCCTTGGAAGTCACTTTTGGAAGCGTTTTGTACCTCCTGTGCCATTCGTCTACTTCGACCCCGCTGCCGTCCAGCGTTTTTGACAGGTTGTACAGCTCATTAATCATACTGCCACACCCCGCTTCGGGTATTCCAGCACGCCATTTCGGATCATCAGGTCATTGTCATATACATAGGACACTGGGGAATTGTAGCCTTTGGAAAACACTTGCCTAAGCATGGAGGGGATCACAACGTCCGGCATATCCACGAGTACGGATGTCATTTCTCTCCGCTCGCCCAAATAGGAGGGGGTAAACTCGCGCCACCCAAGCGTCGGTATGGAATAGCATTGGCCTCTCCGCAACCGCCGTTTGAAAATACACTGATAGGCGTGTCCCGGCGATGTTGTTTTTGCGTCCCACTGTATCGCGCTCTCGGGCAACTGATTTTTCATACGGTTTGGAACTACCTCCGCATACAGCTTGTAGCAGACGTCTATCAATACTGTCGCATAAAGTTGATAGTTATTTCCATCCTTGATTGCCTTGCTGCTTCGTAATGGGCCACCATAGTTAGTGCAATACGAGTGATATTGGATGGGCGTACACAGCTCCACTCTTGTGGGGATGATCTCCACATCCGGTCCCCATAAAACTGATTCGAAGATGGCCTTCACCGCTGAATAAGTCGGCGCCGGATAGCTGACTGGACAATCGCCGGTATCCGGACGAGTCCACATCGCCGTGCTGCCGGCTATCTCCATTTCCACAGGGTAAGATAACCTAATCAATTTTGACCTCCTCCTTTATAGCGTTATCGGTTGTCTCTGCCTTTAGCTCTCTTGTTTAAGTGTACCATATGAAGAGTACAATAAAATGGACTTTATATTGTTTTTTCAAAGTTCATTCGTTGGTTAATATAATAATAGCATTCCAACGTTACCTTGTCAAGACATGACACATCTGCTATAATATTTTTATCGCCCGATGTATTGGCGTGGGGCGTGGATTGAAATATTCGCTGGTTCACGTTGTGTGAAACCACAACAGCAGAGGCATCGGAAGATTACTTCCGGTGTCTCTGCTGTTTCTGCTAATCTTTCAGTGCTGTGATCGGCACCACAAATACTCCGTCCGCTCGGCGGTAGGCTGCATTGGTGAGGCCGCACAGAACGCCGAGGACGATGGGCGGCTTTCCATCTTCATCGCGGGCGACCTCGTCGCGGATTTTGGTTAGATTTGCGGCCGCAGCGTCGATCTGGTTCGCCCCCAGCTTGATTTCAAACGCGCACCAACTGCCGTCAGACAGCTCTATGACTGCGTCGATCTCCCGACCGGCATAGTCCTGATAGTGGTAGAGGTTCGCTCCGAAGCTCTCCGCGTAGATCTTCAAGTCCCGCTCGCACAACGCCTCGAATAAGAAGCCAAGCGTTTCAAGGTCTCCCAGCAACTCCTCCGGCGTTGCCTTCAGCAGTGCGCAGGCAAGAGAAGGGTCGGCAAAATGGCGCTTTTCCGCCTGCTTGACGCGGACGGAAGAACGAATCTTCTCCGAGAATGGCGGCTGGTTATCCGTAATGAACAGGCGCCTAAAAATATCGAGATAAGTCGCCACGGTGTTGGCGTCAATATCCTCGTCATCAATAGCTTTGATGTCACTCCGCAGCGTCTTGTTCGTCACCGTCGTGCTTTCATTTCTGGCAAGAGACCGCAATAGCAAACGCATCTTTGTGGTGTCACGCTTGATGCCGTCGATGCGATACACATCGTCGTCCACGACCGCGTTCAGATACTCGGCAGGCAGCAGCGCCGCCTGCTTTGTGGTAAGGCCGAGGTTGCCGGGCCAGCCACCACGTATAATGAGGTCGATGAGCTTTTTGAGGTTGACTTCACCGGTCATGACCGGCGTAAGCTCTCCGCGGCAAAGAGATTGCAGCGAGACCTTGCCGGTCGAATCGCCGGATTCGTAAAGCGACATGGGGCGCATTCGCAGCTTCGCAATGCGTCCGGCTCCGCTGTGCAGGATGCCCTTGTGATTGGGCGTCGCCGAGCCAGCTAGAATGAATTGTCCTTTTGCAGCGCGCTCGTCCACCAGATAACGGACGGCGTCCCAGAGCGGCGGAACCTCCTGCCACTCGTCAATCAGGCGCGGCGTATCACCCTCCAACACAAGTGAGGGCTGGAGCTCTGCCAACTTTCTGTTTTGAAAATTACCAGCAGGGTCGCCGATCAGGATTTCACTTTTGCTGTGATAAGAAGAAGTTCAAGTCTTGCCGCACCATTTCGGGCCCTCGATACAGACCGCGCCGAATGCAGATAGGTATTCTTCAACCCGCCCATCGATCACGCGCGGCCGGTAATCGTTCTTTTTCATGCGTCTCACCTCTGGATACAGTATAGCCTATTCAGAGCGATTTTGCAATTTCATTCATCGGAATTTAGATTTTTTGTTCTGCGAGATTCAGAATTACCGTTGCACATAATTATCATCTCTCCATAAAGTAGAGGAAGCGAGCAGAAGGCTACCGCTTTCCCTGCAAAAAGCGAGTGCAAATTTTCATTCATAATGACGAAAAATCCCGTGCCTGTTTTACGTTTTCAAGCATTTGTATATACACAGAAACCATAGTTTTCCTGTGTGGGTACCAAATGTTTGAAAATGCAGGGGTATCCAAAGGGGAAACCTCTTGGCTCTGGGTCATCCAATAGGGGCGAGCAGCGCCCTGTTGGAACACGATTTTGCTTGCAAAGTCCAGGATAAGGTAAGATAAGTTGCGCAAATTGAAAAAGGGCTAAAAGAGAGACAAGGTTTGCAGATCTCTGATAGAATGAAGTTGCGACACCACCATTCTGAAAGGAGAAAGCAAACCATGCCTGAAAAGATTGTACAGCTGAATGAGGAAGTAATCAAGGGTCAGATCAAGGAATTGGTCCGTGGCAGTGTGGAAGAGACCCTGAATGAGCTGCTGGAGGCCGAGGCGGAGAAACTGACCCAGGCGGCCCGGTACGAGCGCAGCGATGAGCGTCAGGGCTACCGCAGCGGCCACTACAGCAGGAATCTCACCACTACTTCCGGAGACGTCACTCTCAAGGTGCCTAAGCTCAAGGGAATCTCATTTGAGACAGCTATTATTGAACGGTATCGCCGCCGGGAGAGCAGTGTGGAGGAGGCCCTCATTGAGATGTACCTGGCGGGCGTTTCGGTGCGTCGTGTGGAGGACATCACTGAGGCTTTGTGGGGCAGCAAGGTATCTCCCTCCAC
>JACRTB010000053.1 GCA_014385025.1 Yanshouia hominis
TTTGCTTGTGTGTGATAAAGAAGCATTAGAAGTGTAAAAAATTTTGCCGTTCCTATCCGGCACTTGGCCATTGTGTCGGATAGGTCGGGCGGTTATTCGGGCAAGTCAATCTTGCCGACAAAGCTGTAATAAATCTCAATGTCCTGCCTGCGGGTGCCGTTCTCGTCGTAGCTGCACTCATGCACCACGATTTTCTCCACCATTTCCCGCAAGAGGGTGGGGGTCAGTTCTTCAAAGGCAAGGTGCTTGCGGACAATGCCCATGAATTTCTCGGCGTTGACGGTAGCTGCCTGTGACTTGTCCAGTTCGGCTTGCAGGGCGGCGGCTCTCTTTTTCAGTTCCGCTTGCTCGGCTTCATAGTCCTGTGACAGTTCCATGAAACGCTCGTCGCTGATTTTGCCGTTTACATTGTCCTCATACAGCCGCTTGATAATGCGGCTCACTTCGGCAATGCGCTCCTGCGCCTGTTCAAGCTGCTTGGTGGCCGCAGCGGTCTTTCTCTTGCCGCCGATCTCGTTCTGCTGGACAAGCAGCTTCACAAAGCGGCTCTCATGCTTGGCGGCGTATTCGGTTACTTGCCGGAGATTTGCCAGGACACCGGCGGTCAACAGGTCGGTGCGGATAAAGTGCGCCGTACAGTCGCGGGTGCGCTTCTTATAGCTGCCGCAGATGTAGCAGTCCTGCTTGCGGTCTTTGTTCTGATACCGCTGCTGGTACAGCACATGGCCGCAGTCAGCGCAGAACAGCATACCGGAGAACAGCCCCACTTCATCGTAGCGGTTGGGGCGTTTGCGCTGCTTGCGTAACTCCTGCACACGCTCCCATGTTTCCGTGTCGATAATCGGCTCATGGTGGTCGTGGAAAATCGCCTGTTTCTCTATGGGGTTCTCCACGCTATGCTTGACCTTGTAAGAGGGTTTCTCCGTCTTGAAGTTCACCAGACAGCCGGTGTACTCCCGGTTTTCCAGCAGGTGGACAACGGTGTTGGTCGCCCATTTGCACTCATAGCCGGGGTGATAGCGGCGGGTGCTGCCCGTCCTGCGGTACTCCAGCGTCCCCGGCGTGGGGATTTGCTGCTCCGTCAGCATACGGGCAATCTTGGTCGGGCCGTTCCCAGCAAGGCAAAGCTGGTAAATCTGCCGCACCACCGGGGCAGCTTCCTCGTCAATGATGTAGTTTTCGTCCTCGTCCATGAGATAGCCGTAAACCGGCTTGCTGGTGACGGGCTTGCCGCTCATGCCTTTTGACCGTTTTACTGCTTTGATTTTCTTGCTCGTATCTCTCACCAGCCATTCGTTGAACAGATTTCGCAGAGGGGTAAAATCGTTGTCCATGCCGCCGTTCTCGCTGTCCACATTGTCGTTGACTGCGATAAACCGCACTCCCTTTTGAGGGAACAGCATTTCCGTGTAAAATCCCACCTGCAAGTAGTTGCGCCCTAACCGGCTCATGTCCTTGACGATGACCGTTCCCACTTTCCCGGCTTCAATGTCCGCAAGCATGGCTTGAAAACCGGGTCTTTGGAAGTTCGCGCCGGAATAACCATCGTCGGTGTACCAGCGCAGATTGGTAAAGCCGTTCTGCTTGGCGTAGGCTTCCAAAATCCGCTTTTGGTTGGAAATGGAATTGCTCTCGCCTTGCAGTTCGTCCTCGTGGGACAATCTCGGATAAAGGGCAGTAATGAGGTTTTGGGTGGCTTGTCTTAACATAAAATCCTCCGTTTCCGACAGCCAGCCCCACTATTCCGTAACTTCATTGTACCACGGGTGGGGGCTGGCTGTATAGCGGTAAAACTGTAAAATCTGCTTCTTTATGATTTGTTATATTGCTGGTTTTTGTGTAGCAGCGGCTTCCGCTTCCAGCACCCGCGCCATTTTGTCGGCGGCGGTGGTCGTGGTATCTTTCTTGAAATAGCCGGACACGACAAGGACGGAATTGCCCATGCGGATTTCCGTCACGCAGTCGGGGCGGCGCTCTTGTGGTTTCTTATCTGCCATAGGCAATACTCCTTTCAGCCAACGATCAGTTTCTTCATGCTCTCCATTTTCCGCTGGGCGGCTTCCTGCCGGAAGTTGTCGCCGGTAAAACGCACCGGGACACACATGGAAAGCAGACGGTCATAGATACGGGAATGGGCAGTGTCCTCCGGGTTTCGCAGTCCGTCCAGCGTGAGGTTGGTCGTGACAATCAGCGGCTTGCCGCTGCGGTAACGGCTGTCTATCACATTGAAAACCTGTTCCAGCCCATATTCGGTGCCGCGCTCCATGCCGAAGTCATCAAGGATCAGCAGCGGATAGCGGCAAAGGCGGGAAATGTACTCGTTGCGCCCCTCAAAGCTGGCGGCCAGGTCATTGAGGATAAGGGCAAAGTTCGTCATGTGGACGGGGATTTCTTTCTCCATGAGGGCATTTGCGATACAGCCCGCAAGGTAGCTTTTCCCGATTCCCACGCCGCCCCAGAACAGGCAGCCGATATTGTCGGCTCGCATATCCTCCCAATGCTCCACATACCGGCGGGCAAGTTCGGTCTGTGGGTTTCTGCCGTTGTCGTTCTCAAAAGTCCAGTCCCGCATGGTGGGGTCGGTAAAGCCCCGGCGTTTCAGTTCATCCACGGTGTCCAGGTGCCTGCGCTGCTCCTCGGCGGCTTCACGCTCAATCCGCTGCGCCCTCTGGCAGTCGCACTCTGTCGGGTGGCGGTCAAGCCCAAACAATGCCTTGCCCTCCGGGAAGTAGGCTTCTTTGGGCTTGCGGCACTTGCCGCAGTACAGCAAACCGTCCTCGCCGGTGTAGTCCTCCTGCTCCGGCGTGGTGGCCGTCATATTCTCCAAAACAGCGTTGATTTCGTTCTTCATAAACTTTCGCCCTCCTTGCATGAGTAGTCGGGTATGCCCATTTTCGGGGCTTTCTTGGCTGCGTCCTCCTGCGCCCATTTGTAGATCGTGGCGGCATGGCTGTGGTATCGCTTGCCGCTGGACGCGATATGGCAGGATAGCCGGTCAATGTAGTAGTTCCATTTGTCGGGCAGGTCTGCTTTCAGCCCGTCCAGTTCTGATTGGTTCAGTAAGACATTTTCATACCGGCCATAGGCGGCGGGGGTGGGCTGTCCCGTGTCTAACTCTCGCTCTCTCTCTTTTTCTATCTCTATCTCTTTCTCTATCTCTATCTCTGGCGGACAAATGTCCGCTTGATATGGTGGACATTTGTCCGCCCCAGCTTTTGGCAAGGCTTTCTGTCCCTGCAAAGCCAGCCTTGCCCGCCGTTTTCGCTCCCCCTCGGTAGAGGATTGGCCGATGAGCAGTTCAATGTTGCTCATGTACAGCGCGCCGTTTTGCAGCGGCTCCACCAGCCCCAGCTTCATAAAAATCTGCAAAGCCCGTTCTACGGTGCCGACTTGCTGGCGGGTAATGGTGGCAATCATTTGTGCGGTCAATGGGATATTTTCGTCAAGCTGCAACTTCCCGCCGTTTTTCAGGGATTTCAGGTACAGCTTCAGCAGTATGTTGGAGTAGAGGATACCGTCCTGCATACTTTCCAGCAGCACAATGGCGTCCTCGTCAAAGTAATTCTCTTTCAGTTTGAGGTAGTAATATTTTCGGTTGTCTGACATAGTTCCTCCTTGGGTGGGTTTGGGGCATTTGTACGCATTTAGAACGGCGTTTTCGGGGGAAAAGGATAAATGTATCAAGTCCCCGTTGAGGGCGGGCAAAAAAGCCTTGATTTACAAGGGTTTGAACGCCCCTAAAGCGTGACATCTCTGCCGTTGTTTCCGCTTTCGCTCGGTGGCTTTGATTTTCTTCATGCGTCCGGCGCAGTCGGGGCAGTATTTCCCCCGGTTGGACTTGGGGACGAAAGCTGCACCGCAGACCGCGCACTGTTTCCGGCTCCCCCGGTACAAGAGGGCTGCGGCCAGTTCCCCGTCAAGGGGCAGGACAGCCACACGAAACCAGCGGCACATAAGGGAATAGGAAATGCTCTGGACGCACACGCAAGGCTCCCCATCGTCCAGCAGCAGGCAGTTCCCCTCATCGTAGTTACAGCACTCATGCACCAGCCGCCGCGCCCGCCGGTGCTGGCGGTAGTCCATGCGGGGCAGCTTATCGTTCATGGCTCTGCTCCTTTCTGCGGTGGGGTTCTTCCCGGCGCAGGATCTGGTCGATATTCCGCTTGACCGTCTGCAACTCGGCAAAGCGCCGCTTCTGTTCCCGGTAGCCGTTGTAAAGCCCGTCTTTCTCGGAAACAAGCTGCTCGATCTCGTCCTGCAACGCTTTCCGGGTGGGCAGCTTGGTAATGCCATGCTCCCGGAAATACCGGGCGGCTGCGTCGGCTATGATAAAATCGCTCTCATGGGCTTGCCGGTATGCTTCGCGGGCTTTGGGGGATTTCTGCGCTTTCAGCCCGTCGCGGGCGGGCTTGGTCTTGGCGTAGGCAAGTACCTGTTGCTGCAACTCCTTTTTCCCTTGCAGCTTCGTTTCCAGCGTTTTCAGCTTGCCGCTGGTCTGGCGCATTTCCTGATAGGCGGTATCAACCGCGGCTTCTAACTGCTCCGGGGAAGTGAAGCCGTATTCCTGATACGCATTCAGCGTCGCGGCCATTTGTTTGAGGTTGTGCATGGTCGCCCAGCGTTCATAGCCCCGGCCTTTGCCCTCGGCTTTCTTCTGCTCAATATCCACAAGCCGCTGCACGCCGTCCTGTTTCGGGGCGGTTCGGGCGGCTCTGTCTGCCCGCAGTTGGTCTTGGATAGAGGGCGGGGTGCTGAATATAGCCGTGGCCTTTTCTGCGGCTCTGGCGGCGTTCTGCTCCAAAACGGCAAGGACAGCGGTGCGGTCAAAGTCGTCGCCTAACTTCCGGGCGGTAATGGGCTTCGTCCTGTCCGGCGTGAGGTAACTAAGCCGCCCCCGGCTCTCCTTGACGGTCACGCCCTCCCGCAGCAGCAGAGAGGAAAATTCGTCAAAGCTGGCGGCGGTGGCAAGGGCTTTCCGTATGGTCTGCCGCAGCTTCTCTTTGTTCGTTTCAAACTTGGTCTGCCGGGGCGTGATACCGCCTGCAATCACGGGGGCGTTCTGCTTGTCCAGCGCGGCCTGTCCCTTTTTCTGCGCCCAATACTCCCGGTCGGTCACGCGGTTCTTGCTGCCGTTCAAGAGGTCGATTTGGTAAAGCCCCTCCCGGTGGCACATCTCCATGACTTCGGACTTGAAGTAGCGCAAGGCAGCGTCGGTACAGCGGTGCTTGCAGCCGGCTTTTGTATCGGCTGGCCTGTCCATGTAGGGCAGGAACGGCACTTCCTCAATCCGCAGGCTGTTAATGACGATATGCACATGGATATTGCCGCTGTGGTTATGGCCGTCCGGGTGGGTGCATACAAGGGCTTGGTGGCCGGGGAAATGCTCGGCGCAAAACTTCTCACCCAACGCCTGCGCCTGGTCTACGGTCAGGCCGTTGTCCGCTGCGTCCCGTGGGTCAAAGCTGATGATGTAGTGGTGGCTTTTCACATCTTCCCGCCGCTGGTTCTTTCCATAGCGGAGATTTGCCCGCATACAGGCAATGGCAAAATCCTCCCCGCCGCAGTTCAGCGTGGACAGCCGGTAGTCCTCGCGGGGGATAAGCCTGCCGGATTCATCAAGGACGGGCTTCATGGTAAACTCGTCATGCTCAAAAAGCAGGTATTGTTCGGCGGCTCCGTAGTCGGCGTTTTTAGAGTTGATATGCTTGAGTGTTGCCAACCGCGTCACCTACTTTCTTGAGGACTTCATACTTGAGGGCGGCAAGGTCGGCTATGGCGGCGTGTACCTCGCCGGACAGCGCATTGTAAGGTGCGCCGTACTCGTTCAGATACCGGGCTATCTGGTTGAGGTTGCCGCCGATCCTGCCGTACTCGGCGGCCAACTTCCCGACAGCGGAAAGCAGTTCATCATTGACCGCCGACACATGGATTACGGGGCGTATGGTCGCCCGCCGTATCGCCTGCCGGAGAAATTCGGACTGGCTGATACCATAGGGCGCAAGCCGCGCTGTGAAGTCGGCGTATTCATCTTCGGACAGCCGGGTTTTCACAACGCGGCTGCGGTGGGGCGTGTTGTATTTCTTTCGCATGGTCGTGACCTCCTTTCTTGCCGCATGAGCGCGGCGGGGATAAGCGGCGTAAGCCGCAAAGCAGGGTTTGGGGAAGGCACTCCCCAACAAGTTTCCCGCGAGGGGCAAAAACCGCAGAATTGCGGATTTTGGCACCGTGGTAGAAACTTGCTCTCCGTAACTGCAAACCCCGGCGCATATGGGGGCTTCTCATTTTCCGCTAATATAACGCTCGAAAAGGGCTTTGCTGCCCGCTGTAGGCGGTCTTTTTTCCTTTCCGCTAAAGATACATTTCAAAGACCGTCATCTACCCGCTGGACGGGGATTTTCTCAAATTTCCTTTTGCTCCTGTAATCCGGGCAACAGCTTTTTGGCAACTGGCGGGGTAGAGAATTTTTCTTTTCACTCACTACTGCAACCGGCAAGGGGCAAAATGGCCGGAAATAGAATAGAAAAAAGCAGTAAATCTTTTTCAAGACTTACTGCTTTCGATGGCCGCCGGTGGGCGGCAAGTATTCAGTTTTTATGGCTCGTCCGGCGGGTAGTCAAATTGGAATTTGAGCAGACAGGCAATCAACCGTTCTTTCACATAGTCCTCAACTTCGGCATTGACTTGCCCGTTCATTTTGGAAAAGTATCGGATATATCCGGCATAGTGGGAAAGAACTGCGTCCACGGCTTCCGGGTCGCCTTCATGGGCTTTGACAATGGTTTCATAGGGAAGTAGCCTACTCATGGCGGCTCACCTCCATTTCCTCCCGTAACCGCTGCAAGGCAAGTTGGATATGCCGCCCCGCTGTGCTGCGTGTTTGACCAAAGTACGCACCGATCACGCGCTGCGGCTGGTGCAGGAAATAGTAGCGGAAGATTTCTTCCTGCGCTTGTTCCGGCAAAGTCGAGAGTGCAGCGGCAAGGGTGACGTTGCAGAGCAGGACGGTCTGGCCGCAGACGATAAAGGGGTGTTCTTCGTCCGGCTCCGGCTCGGCAAACTGGACAAACTTCTCATTTGTCAGATAGTCAAGGGAAATTTCCCGTTCCCATTTCTGCCGCAGCCGTATGATTTTCCCGATGGCGGCATACCGAATAACGGCTTTACAAAAGGCGTTGTGCTTGCACCGGATATACTCTTGATAGGCTTCAATCTCGGTCATGGAAATTCCCCCTCTCTGAATAATAGTACGGGGCGGGCAGCACTCCTTGCTGTCCACCCCTTGATTGCCTGCCAGCAAAGGCGGGCGGGGCTGTCAACGGCGGCGCGTATGCGCCGTTCATCTTAACCGTTGACTGGCTCGACTGGCTTTGCTATTTCGTTATGTTCATTCAGTTGTTGACAAAAGAAATGTAGATACCGAAACTGTCTGGAACATAGCTGATGCTTATCCACTTTTCTTCATTTGACAAAAGTGTTCCGATAGAAACATAGTTTTCTCCCTCGATTTCCTCTGACACATTTTCAATTACGGAAAAGCCTTCTTGGTTCAAAATCTCCATGTACTCGTTATAGTCGTTTTCGCTAACGCCGGTAAGGTTGATACTGCAATTCCCATGTTCTGTATCAAGTGTAGCCCATGCAACCGTACCAGGCGGAACAGGAAGCCCCTCCGTGTACTCATTCGCAGGCCAAACGCCCTCTTCCAATTTTGTAACACTGTTAGATTGTGTATTGCTCTCATTGCTGGTTGGTGCAGATGAGATATTTTGATTAGAACACGCAGCCAAAAAAATCATAAGCATGATTGCGAATACAGAAATATACTTCTTCATTGGTTACCTCCTGTTTTTGTGTATGGTTCTAATAATTAACAAAACAGCAATAGCCGTTGCTACAAACCCAATAGTCAAAAGGATTTGTGAAACATCAAAGGCAAATGCGCCCTCAATCTGTATATTTGTTGTCGCGTCTGCCTGTCCGATTGCTCCTTCTGGTACTTTTCCTGATTGTGCAACAGCATATACCGAAAAGGCAGCAACCGCGATAACAAGCGCAACAAGAGTAGAAATGATACCGTTCCTTTTTTTCAATGTGGTGTTATCAATGCCAAACTGTTCTGCGGTGCTGTCTGCAAATTCTTTTGGTGTGCCCAAACGTTGGATAACCTGTTGCTCTGTTTCTCCATGCTCCATAGCAGACGCAAAAACTTCATTCAAGTCACGCACAACCTCTTTTTTCATTTTGCGTGGTAAAGATAGTTCCTTTTCAACCTGTTTGATATATTGTTCTTTCATTTGGACACCCTCGCTTGTTGATAACTTTCTATAAAGCCGTTTACGCAGTTTTCATAGCTTGACCAAAATAAGATTAGTTCATCAAGTACATTCCTGCCTTTATCAGTTAAAGAATAATACTTTTTTGAGCCGCCATTTGCCGCAGCCGGAGCCAATCGGCATTTGATTAGTTCTGCTTCCTGTAAACGATACAGAATAGGGTAAATGGTTCCCTCTTTCGCATATCCCAAAACAGACGCACTATTGTTCAATTCGGTTATAATTTCATATCCATAAGTTTCCTTGCGTCCGATTAGGCATAAGAGTATCATTTCCAGAGAGCCTTTTTTGAATTGCTGGACATATTTGTTATTCATATCGTCGCCTCTCTTTAGTTTCGCTACTTAGGCTTGCTAAGTAGCAACTATATTATATCTCTTTCGAGGTATCAGAGTCAATAGTCTTAACGAAAAAGTTA
>JACRTB010000054.1 GCA_014385025.1 Yanshouia hominis
AGCCGCGAACACGTCCCCGAGCACCGCCTTGATCCGGCTCCACAGCACCCGCTTGGTCTTGCTGCCGTCCGCCGAATCGACCAGCGCCACGCTGTCCGCGTCGGCGGGGGTTTCCTTTGTTTCTGCGTTTTTTACCGCAGCCTCAAACCCGGCGTTAGCATCTGCAAACCTACTATTAAAGTTTTCTCTGCTTACCGCATCGCTGGCGGCGAATTGTGTCATAATGTCAGCCAATCCATTCACCTCTTTCAAACGTATCCCAGTCAAGGCCCAGAGCGTCCAGCTCGTCAAAGGTCAGATCCTGCGCGTCCAGCTCGGCCCAGACAACATATTTATAGGCGATCGTAACGATCAGGCTTGCCGGAATCGTCTCATAAAGCTCCGCGTACAGGGGAGTCAAGTCCGCGACCCGCGAGGTCCCGCGGTAGACCACCGACACGACGGAATCGGCAACCGAAATCTCAACCGGGACCCCCATGAACGCTTCGACGATCCCGCGCAATGTGGTGAGATTGATCGGCGGCTTGGTCATCAGACGGGCGCGCAGCGCCTGCCTCCGCGCTTCATCGGTGGAGTTGATCGGCGCGGAGACCCCGAGAATCTTCTCCCACCTCAGCAGCCCATCCCCGGAAGCGGTCGAAACGCTGGCACTCGCAGCCAGCAGACCGATCGCTCCGTTCAGCCCATCCAGCTCTGGATCCGCGGCTCCGGCAATCGCCTGAAATTCGAGAATGCTCTGCAGCCGCTCCGGGAGCATGGCAAGGGTGTTGGCTTTCGCGTCATAGAACATCAGGCGCTCACCTCCGTCACCGTCACCGTCCCGAGTTTTGGAATCTGGTATCCGGAAAATGTCTTGACAAGCGACAGATTCGCGGACGCTCCGCCCAGCGTCACCGTTCCCACATCTACGATTGCCTCGTGGCTGTTGAGGATTTCCGCCACCAGTTTTGCATAATAAATCGTGGCGTCCTCAAAACCGATTCCGCCGATGTAGCCTGTTATCGCGGCCTCCACCAAAGGCTCGACCGCCGCAAAACTGCTCCCGCTTTTGAGCTGCACCGAAGCCGCCACGTTGACGGTCAGTTCAGCGGCGGTTTTTACCGTTACCGTATGCCCAATCGGAGCCAGCCCGTCGCCCGCGGTTCCAAACAGGCCCTGAACCTCCTGCACCAGAGTGTCGCTGGCCTTTTTCCCCTGCTCGTCTCCGATGACAATTCCGACATTTCCCGCGCCGGCGGCCAGTTCGGGCGCACCGAATACCGCGCACGCCCCCACTCCGTCGATCGCCAGTGTTTTTTCGCGGTAGTCGGCTTTGTTCCCTCCGAACGGGGTTTGCCGCACCGCCTCATAAAAACGCGCCCGAAGATCGTCGTCGCTTTCGTCATCCCGCGCGGCAATCAGGGGCGCGGCATCAAGCACCGCCGTTCCCAGTCCGGAAATGTTGTCCACCGGAAGCACCGCGCCGGAGTAGCAGTTTCCCTGCGTCCCGTACTGTTCACATTCGGCTTGATACACCCCGGCTGTTTCGGCTGCCGCGGTAAGCTGGAATGTCAGCTCGTTGATTGCAAACCTCTTACCCGTAAGCCCGGCAATCCCGGCTCCGTCCTTGTCGGCGCAGGTGATTTTTCGCAGCGCGCGGGTTGCCGCTTCCCGTTCCAGCCCGAAGTCGTACACCACCCGGTCGAGCCATTCTCCTTCGGCGGTGTCTGCGAAAAGCAGGTTGGCCATATGGCCCAGCATATAGCTCTGCGCCGCCAGCGCGTAGGCAGTGGGAGCCAGCGCGTTGTAAATAATGCTTCCCTCCCGTTTGTCGATCGTGTCCGGCACCTTCGAAAGCATCCGCCCGAGCACCGCACTGAATTCATAGGAATCAGCCAATTTCCACACCCCTTTCTATCGCGGCGTCTCCGAATACCGTCTCGGCAATAAAGGAAATCACTGCCCGGTCCCCCTCAAAGGACATCGCAAAATCCCGGATGCCGGTAATCCGGTCGTCCTCTGCCAGCGCCTCGGAAAAACGCCGTTCCATATCCGCTTCGAGATAGCCTCTGGATTGCCCGAGCAGCTCCTCAAGCTCAACCCCATAATCGCCCGAATAAATCAGGTGCCGCCACCGTTCGGTATTCAACATCAGGTCGATTGCCTGCATCACCGCCTGCTTCCCGTCGCAAAAGCCTTCGATCCGGTCTCCAACAATCCGATAGGTTTTTGACGGCTTGCGGCTCGCCGTATCGCTGCCATAGGTTTTTAATACTGACATATCAATCCCCCGTCCGGTCTATTATGCTGTACCGCTGCCCGCCGCGCTGCCGCACCACTGTAACCCGGTCGCCCGCGGCGAGGCCGCGCGTGATCGTTACCTTTGCCTGGTTCAGCCTGACCGTTTTTTCTGTAGCCGCTCCGCCGTCCACACTGACCTCGGCGGTAAACTCTCCTGACACAGTCGCTTCGGCGGACTGCAATGCCAGTGGAATGTCCACAAACTCCGCCGGAATCTCGTTGGGGCGGTCGTCAAGCCTCAGACCCGTCCCGGTGTAGGTCGCGTGCATAACGTCCGTCAACGCCTCGTTTTCAAGGTAACCGGCTATAATTTTTTTGATGGCGGTCACGACATCCAACTCTGCCACCTCCCGTATTGCAGTTCCAGCCGCATCGTGTGCGACGCGCCCGCGAAGGAATGCGCTGCTTTGGTTACCATCGCCCACAGGTTGATGCCGGCCGCCGAAAGCACAACCTTCACGCCGCACCCGGCTCGTACCCGCAGATCTCCGGTACAGTCAAGGGTGAGACTTTCCGTTTCCCGGTTTTTTACCGCAAGAATATTGGCTGCCAGCTCCTTGAGCTGCGCCTCGTTCACGCTGCCTGAGACCGTTTTGTAAAGCGCCAGTTTTCCCCATTTCGCGATATTGGCGGAATCCTCCGCGACGAATACGTCCCGAACCCCCGCCGCGTCGTTGTCGTGACCCACCTTCACGTAATTCGCGGTATCCCCGTCGATGGAAATCGAATAGTCGTACCCGGTGGCAAGGCTTCCGTCCCCGATGACCAGAGGCAGCCGAAGATCATAAACATCCCGCAGCGTCAGCGCCCCGAATTCATCCCGCAGCGCATACAGGTATCCGTTGAGATAGAGGTTTTCCCGAATGGAATCGTAGATCATGTCGAGCCACGTCTTGTTGTCGAAGACGTGCTGCTTCAGGCTGATCTGGGTGGAATCCATCTCCCCCACCCGAATCCGGTCTCCCGCCTGCGCAAAAACTTTATTGCAGAAGGAATCCAGCGGTTCCTCCTGCCGGGTGAGGAACGCCTCCGCCTTGAGATACCGGAGCTGGTCGCAGGCGGTACACTTCACCGTTGCATCGTTTGCCTTTGAAGTGAACAGGAACCCGTAAAATACATTGGCCCCGCCGTAGGTGAACACTACGGCAGAGCCATTCGGGAACAGTCCTGCTTTTGCGGCAGGGTATTCAAATGTGAGTGACGATGCCCCGTTGTTAAAGGGATCGGTATACTTGATGTTGCAGGCGATCTGTGAAAGATCGCTGCCGTTGACCAGAAGCAAAGGCATACGCCTCCTTTTCAATCGCAAAAGAGCCTTTGCGCATTTTTAGATATTTCGGAAATGGATTTCCTTCTCGCAATATGATATTTTAATTACTAAGAGGTGATTTCATGTACTGTAAAAACTGCGGAAAAGAAATAGAGCAAGACAGCAAATTTTGCAAGTATTGCGGAGAAAATATTGCAGAGGATAATTTCACACCAAGCGACGGCTCTTTATCCGAAGAATCATCACGTGTGCAAAAAAAGCCTTCTGCCACATATCTGTTTTTTCGCGTTTTTTTGGGGTTTGTAAAATTTTTTGCAATTCTTCTTATTCTGATGTTCGGATGCGGCGTGCTGTTGGGACCAAACGACGACGCACCCGCTGAATCTACCCCATCCACCGCTTATTATTCGTCCAGCATACCGCCGAAAGAAAATGACCCTCGAATGACACTTAGCGAATTCTCATCCATAAAAACAGGAATGACCTATGCGGAGGTATGTGAAATTGTAGGCAGTTATGGTGTGGAGCAATCCAGAGTAGAGCTGGGAGGCTATCAAACAGTAATCGTTGGGTGGGACGGAACCGGACAGATCGGCGCCAATGCCAACGTAACGTTCCAAAACGGAAAGGTGATTGCAAAAGCACAGGCGGGGCTGTCCTAAAAAATTATCACAGGCGGCGCAATCTCTCTGCTGCCACCGCGCCTTGACATTTTCCGTCCGGTTTGCTATGATGGGGATACAAAAGGGCGCTGTCAGCAGACGGTTAGTCCTCATAGGTTAGTTACAAAAGTAACCGCTACATTGGACGTGGGGCGGTTATTTTTGTTTACTCTGAAAAACCAGAGCCACAACACCGATGATCACCATGCAGAAAGCAAAAAGCCCCTCATATGTAACCATCCGCATCACCTCCCTTCGCGGGAAGTGACTAACCGCCTGCCGTATGCGACAGCGCCACGCTTATTTTAGCATGGTGCTTTTTGCTGTGTCAATGACTAGTGACAACCTGTCTATTGCGCCAGCCGTTTTCTAACGATTCCCTCAAAGATCACCCGCAGCTTGCCGCCGGCTGCAACGGCGTCCAATTTGTTCAGCGCCATTGCATCGCGGTGCCGCATGCCGTTTTTCTTCATCCGTTCGCGCAATCGAGACAACCCCGCGTCAATGTTGGGGCGCCCGGCGGCCTGTTCCAACTCGGCGCAGAGACTGCCGCGCAGTCCAGAGGGCGTCCACCCGGTGACGCTGGCAAGCCGGGCGATGGAAGCGGCCATGTCCTCTGTCCAATGAGCCTTGTCGGGCCGGGCGTAAACCATGACGGCTTTTTCCGCCTTAGCGATGGCTTGTTCGGCCTTGGCTCCGACGTCTAACATGAGGTTTTGAAAAGTTTCCTATCAAACCCAACCACTCTTAGTTATTTCGGCAGTAGACTTTTTTGTAACAATATGGTAGTTTATTTTTCAGGAGGGAAAATATATGCCAAAACATCTATTGAGCAACACCACTATTTCAAAGGTCATCTCTTTCTTTGCTTGGGCTACGCTCATTATCGGGATATTGGTAGCCGCTATTTTGATTTTTTCAGCTGGGCTTGATATCACTTGGATTTCTGCCCTTATTGCAGTTTCATCACTGATCGGATCTGTCACCGCATCATTTCTGATGCTTGCAATCGCCAGAATTCTAGAAAACACAAGCGTAAGAGACTAATCTTTTTCTTTATAAACGATACCGCCGTATGCGACAGCGCCACGCTTATTTTAGCACGTTCTGTCGGCTATGGCAATTATTACCGATACTTCCACTCATGTTCATAACTGTCATAGGCTTGCGCCATCGCGTTTCTCGCCTGAGACAGTCCCCGGTCAATGGCCGCCGGAAGATCGAATTTTGTTGCCGCGTCAGCTGCCTCCCCGAGCTTTTTTAACCCGGATTTGATAGCCTCGTCCACCGACCACACCATGCCAACAAGGGTATCGTTGCCGGCCCATTCCGGCCGCTCTGACCAAACCGATTGAACCTGCACCTTGTCCCCGTCCTTCAGTGCGGCGGGGTTACGTCTTTTCAACGCATCGGGGTCAAGAAACAAGCTTTCGGTATCAAAGTTCATGGGGTCGGAATGGAGCTTGCGGGCAAGCTCCACATCTGCCGGTGTTGATGTTCCTTCCCCCTGCTTTGAATAATCGACTGTAATTGTTGCGGGCACCTCCGGCAGCTTCCCCGGCCTCGCCGCATAGGGCACATCCGTTGTCCTGACCGCCGCGGAGACGTATTCGGTGCATGCGATCTTGACTGCGTAAACCCCCGAAACCGTCTCTTCCTTCGAAAAGCTCTTGAGCAATACCCGCTCGCTGGCCTTTCCGTAGTCGCTGCGGATGACCAGACGGGCGGGTGATTTTTTGTTCAGAAGAGCTTCCAGACCATCAAAGATTTCGGAAGCCTCCGTCCAGTTGGGCAGCCCCCGGTCGTTGTGCTCGGTCAGCTCGCATTGAATCCCCCAGCTTTTCAGGCCCCGGTTCTCCGCCTGCGGAAACTTCCCGGCCCCCACCGCGTCATATACGGTGATCTTCCGCTCGGCGGATTCCTCCACCGATTCCACCGCATACAGCTCGATGCTCCCGATCCAAACTTCATATTTCATGCTTCACCTCACGCCGTTGCGGGCGCGCCGTTGGGCTTTGATGCATAGTCCGAAGCAATAAAATCCCCGAACTGCTCAAACCCTTCCCGCCAGTCCGCTTTTTCGGTAATCTGCACGCCCTGCATCACAAGCTGCGGGACAACGTGCGAATAGCTTGCGAAGAACCTTGCTCCCGCGATGTCCATCGCCCACTTCAGGCTTTCCTCCTCGATCTGAACGTCTCCTTTCACCGAAATGGGGCTGCTGTTGGTGATTTCCACCGGGACAGTCTGTGCAAGCCCGGATTCCATCTTTTTATACGCTGCATCCACCCCTGTGATTTTTGACGCCTTGTCCACAAAGCTGTCCATCCCGCCGTTGGCGATTCCGATCGCGGCGGCCAGCCCCAGGACGGCGGCAATCACAAGTGTGACCGGCCAGATCATGGCGTTCGCGGCAAGCGCGCCCTCGAACATTTTCAGGTTCAGGATTGTTTGCGCCGCGCTCCACACCCCGACTGCAACCGCGACGCCGCCCAGCACCGGAATCAGCCAGTTGAGGTTATCCGCCGCCCATATGACAACGGTGCCCACCAGCTTAAACCCCGATACCATCGTGTTGATAAAGGGCTGGAATTTTCCTGCCGCGAAATCCTCGTTGAGCCGGGTCCACATCGCGCCCATTTCCTCCATGACCGGCGCCGCTTCCTCGCCGAACGCGGATTTAATGTTGGTGGCGAACATGCCGGCCTGCACCGTCATGTTTTTGAAGTTCCTGTCCACGACCTCCTGCGACGCGCCAAAGCGGGTGAGCACCGCGTCAATTTCGTCGAGTGCGCCGGTCACGTCGCCCGCCTGCATCTTGCCGCGGATGCTCGCGCCGTCAAAGCCGGAGATATTAAACCGGCTGCGCATCGACATCGTGTCGCCCGAAAGAATTTCCTTGAGAGCGAACACCGCACCCTCCGCCCCCTGTGTCGGGTCTTTGGCGTAGAGCCGTTCGGTCATCTTTACCATCCGCTCCAGCTCGGCGGCGTTGCGGGAATAGGTCAGGAAATTGGTCATTCCCTTTGCCAGATCCTCCCGCCCCAGCATGGAGGTTTTCGCATATTCGGAAACCCAGTTGTACACCGCCGAGCCTGCCGTCCGGTTATTCAGCAGCGCGCCGAAGGTCGTCTCCTGCATCTTCTGCATGGCGGAGGTGTTGATGGATTCCCACATCAAATCCCAGCCTTTTTTTGTGAGGTCAGTCACCGTAACGATCTTGGCGAGCTTCGACACGAGCTGATTGATGCCCGCTGCGGCGGAGCTCGCCTTCCCTTCGGTTTTGCCGAGGGTGCTCTGAAAATTTACGGCCGACTGGTCTGCCCGCTTCTGGCGGCCCTCAAATTCCTTCTGGGATTCGATAATTTTTTTCATGCTGGCAGTGTAATCGTCATAAAGCTCAAACACCGCCTGCAAGGTGTTCGGAGATACCGGCATCCGCTAACCTCCCTTCGGCATCCGTTTTTTCACATCCTCCGCCTGCACGATGTCGCTCGCCAGCAAAAACGCCCGGTCGGGCACAGGCAAAGCCATATAGTCGCTCGGAAGAATATCATGGTTCTGCAGGGCGAGGTGGGCATAATAAATATCCCCCGGCGAAGCCGGGGGTTTTTCTTAGACGGGCGAAGCCCTCTGGTACTAGCGGCACGCGTCACGTCGCGTTGGTACGGTCTGTCAGCTGCGAAAGACTGTTACTTGTTACCCGTAAACGATAAGGTACAATAAGTTGCGCAAATTGAAAAAGGGATAAAAAGAGAGACATGGTTTGCAGATCTCTGATAGAATGAAGTTGCGACACACCATTCTGAAAGGAGAAAACAAACCATGT
>JACRTB010000055.1 GCA_014385025.1 Yanshouia hominis
CGGGCCGGGTCGGAGTTTGGATTAAAGTAGGTGATGATATACTGGTTCACCAGCATCGCGGACATCGCGCCGATGCAGACGACGATGTGGGTCCGCAGTCCCGCCGCGTGGCGCTTCTTACCCCGTTCGAAGCCGATGACGCTGCCGCAGACGGCGGCGAGGACAAAGCGGCAGAGGATCGATACCAGATTCATCTGCCGCAGGTAGGCGGCCAGTCCCGCCCAGTCAAGCTCCCCCAGCTCCGCCATATTCTGCACCTGCCTTTTCCGAGAGATTTAATCGCTGGTGCGAACCGGATCGTCGCCGGTTTCGCCGGGTATGTCGCCGCCGGCGTTTTCGACGGTCTTTTTCTCCATCCGCGCCATAAAGACCGGGGAAAGAATGCCGAAAATGCACATCACCATCAGCACCCAGCAGATCGGCGTGGAGAAAAGAATCGCCGGATTGCCTCCCGACAGCATCAGTGAACGGCGCAGACCCTTTTCACCCAGCGGTCCGAGGATCAGCGCCAGCACGACGGCGGCGGGATTGAGGTCGAACTTGCGGAAGAAATAGCCGAGCACGCCGAAGATCATCATGATGACGACGTCCACAAAATTCTTATGAATCGCATAAGAACCGACGACGCAGAGCACCGCTACGCTCGGAATCAGAATCGCGTCCGAAAGCCGGGAAATCTGAGCAAAGCCGCGGCACCCGAGAATGCCGATGCCGAGCATGAAGAACTGCACCAGTACAAAGCCGGCGAAGAAGGTATAAGTCATCGGGGCGTACTTGGTAAAAAGCTCCGGACCCGGCTGCAGGCCCTGAATAATCAGGCCTCCCATCAGAACGGCGGTGACGCTCTCGCCCGGAATTCCCAGCGTCAGCATCGGAATCAGAGAGCCGCCGGTGACGGCGTTGTTCGCCGCCTCGCTGCCGGCAACCCCTTCCATGGAGCCATGGCCGAACTCCTCCTTGTGCTTGGAGAACTGGCGGGCGCTGTTATAGCCCATGAAACAGGCGATCGAGGCGCCCGCGCCGGGCAGAATGCCGATCAGATTGCCGATGATCCACGAGCGCAGGATGGTCGGCGTAAGCCGTTTAATCTCCGCGCCGGTCACGCCGATTTTATCCTGAAATTTGGCGGCTTTGGCGCGCTGCCTGATCTTCTTTTCCGCGAGGATCATCGCCTGACTCATCGAAAAAAGTCCGATCAGGGCGCAGGTGACGTTGATTCCCTCATAAAGGGAGGACTGTCCAAACATGAACCGCTTGACCCCTTCCATCGGGTCCATGCCGATGGTCGAGATCAGCAGTCCGAGTGCGCCGGACATCAGGCCCTTAATCATCGATTTGGAGGAAACCCCCGCGATGATGGTCAAGCCGAAGATCGACAGCCAGAAATATTCGGGGGAGCCAAACTTCATTGCCAGCTGGGCCAGCAGAGGAGCAAAGAAATAGAGCGAAATACAGGAGAGCAGCCCTCCGCAGAAGGAGGAGAAGCAGGAGACGCCGAGCGCCTTGCCCGCCCTGCCCTGCAAAGTCATCTGATATCCCTCGATGGCGGTCGCCGCCGAAGCGGGGGTGCCGGGGGTATGAATCAAAATGGCGGAAATCGATCCGCCGAAGATGGCGCCGCAGTAGATGGCGCCGAGCACAATCAGGCCGGTGGAAGCCTCCATGCTGAAGGTCATCGGCAGCAGCAGCGCGACCCCCATCGCGGCCGAAAGTCCGGGCAGGCAGCCGATGACAATCCCGATGGCGGTGCCGGCCGCCATGGCAAAGAGGTTCGTGGGGGACAGGGCGTTGACAAAGCCGCCGCCCATCAAAGCTAACGTTTCAAGCATTTTTCTTCTCCCCCTTACTTAAACAGCAGGCCAACCGGCAGCTTGACGCCCAGGAACATGGCAAACGCCGCATAAACCAGGCAGACAACGGCAAGGGTTGACGCGGCCATCTGCCATTTCGGCACCTTGAGGAACCAAAGGCAGGCTACCATAAAGATCAGGGTGGAAGGATAAAATCCGATGTAGTACATCGCCAGCAGGTAGCCAACGATCATTGCCATCACCGGGGCAAACTGTCCGGGCAGCGTTTCGCCGAAGACCTCCTCGAGGCCGCTGGTGACGCCGAGGCGCTTGGCGTCCTTGACCATGTTGTAAACATAGAGGGTGGTCAGCAGGGCGAGCAGAGTGATGATAAAAAGCGGATAGGTCTGGGCCGCCTTCTTCAGCCGCAGCGTCATTACCAGAAACAGGACGCAGACGCCGTACATAAAGCCAACGACGCCGATATCGGTTTTTTTCACGGAAATACCTCCTTGAAGGCAAACAGGTGCCGGGATTGCCGGCGCGCGGAATACGCGGGAGAATAAAATTTGTGCGGGGCTTCCAGCCGTGAAACCCCGCGCAAATTCTTTTGCCGCGGCTTACTCCCAGATCTGAGAAACAGTATCGGTGCAGAAGGTATACTGCGCGGCAAGCAGCTCGCCGGTCGCGGCGGGGGCCATGTACTCGGTGTTCATGCTGGCCTGCTGGGCGGCCGCAAGGTAGTCCGGGTCCTCCATCGTCTGCTTGAAGGCGTCGGCATAGAAATCGATGACCTCCTGCGCGGTGCCCTTGGGAGCGACAATGCAGCGGGCGCTGCCGTACCACTGATCGTAATAGCCGAGTTCGCCGAGGGTGGGGGCGTCGGGATATTCTTCAAGGCGCTTGGTGTCGAAGACGCCGAGGACCTTGACCTCGCTCTTGAAGGAAGCGAAGTCCGCGACCTTTGCAACCGAGAAGTCAACCTCTCCCTGGCGCAGCGCAAGGAGCTGGTCGGCGGTGCCGCCGTAAGGGATGGCCGAATATTCAAGCTCGGCGGTCTTGGCGAAAAGCTGTGCGCCGATGTGGTTGGAAGCCTGCGCCCCGTTGGTCGAGGCCTTCAGCTCGCCGGGATGCTCCTTGGCATAGGCGACCAGCTCTTCCAGCGTATTGAACTGTGAGTTGGCGGCAACCAGCACCACCGAAGTCTCGGTAACATGGTTGCAGATCGGGACGATATCCTCCATCGTGTAATCGCCGAGCTGCTCCACAATGTTGGAGGCATAGGTCGGCAGGTTGACGAAGCCGAGGGTGTAACCGTCGGGATCGGCCTGAGCGAGCGCGGTCCAGCCGATCGAGCCGGAGCCGCCTTCGAGGTTTTCGATCACAAGGGTTTTGCCGACATACTTTTCGGCATAGGCGGTAAGCACACGCGCGGTATTATCGGTGCCCGAGCCGGCCTTGTAGGCGACGATCATGGTGACGTTTTCGGCAGGCGTCCAGGCACCGGAGGCGGCCTCGCCCGAAGCGGACGCCGCGGAGGAGGCCGGGGCGGCGGGAGTCGGCGAGGACGCGCCCGAAGACGCACCGCCGCATGCAGCCAAAACCAGCATCAGAGCAAGGGCAAGAACAGTACACAGGGTCTTTTTCATAATGTTTTCCTTCCTCTCTTTCAATTCACAAACGATGCCGCGCCGCCACCCATGCAGCCGTTCTCTTTGGTGCATTTGGCAAATCGGAGCGGGTTCTCTGGACCGCTTTCATGTTAATGTTGGATAAAGAGAAAGTAAAGTTTAAAACTTTTATACTCCGCAAATTGCTGATTTTTGAACTTTTTCGGAATTTTCTTTGTGGGAACTGCGTAATTTCTCATTCGCTCTGTTGTGCAGGTTTTTCTTCATTTTTAAAAAGGCGCTCCGCGGAACTCCCGCGGTTTTCCCGCGTGCCATCCTGTGGTATAATGTCCATAAAGCGGATGCGGCAAAACCCGGCAGGGGCCGGCGGGTCAATCCCGTTCGGGCCGCTCCCGCGGTATCAGGAAACGTCGTGCCAAAACACAAGGGAGGGATGCCGGATGGAGAAGCAGGCGGACGCAAAGCGGGACCTCTGGACGATGCTGGAGGAATACGGCCGCTCCGATTATTATCCCATGCACATGCCCGGCCACAAGCGCCGCGGAGACGCGGTGTGCGGCGGCTTCCCCTGGAGCTGCGACATCACCGAGATCGACGGCTTCGACGACCTCCACGACCCGCGGGGGATTCTGCGGGAGATCGAACTGCGCGCGGAAAGTCTTTGGGGCAGCGAACGATCCCGGCTTCTGGTCAACGGCAGCACCTGCGGGATTCTGGCCGCGGTCTGTGCGGCTGTCCGGCCGGGTGACCCGGTGCTGATTGCCCGCAACTGTCATAAATCCGTCTATCATGCGGCCGAGCTGCTGGGCCTTCAGCCGGCCTACCTGCTTCCGGAGCGCGGACCCTTTCCGTTCTGCGGCAGTGTGACGCCCGACACCGTCGGGGAGGCGCTGCGCCTGCATCCAAAGGCCAGGGCTGTGATTTTGACCTCCCCCACCTATGAGGGCATCGTCAGCGACATCGCTTCCATCGCCGGAATCTGTCACCGCCGGGGGGTTCCGCTGATTGTCGATGAAGCGCACGGGGCGCACCTCGGCTTTGCGGAGGGCTTTCCCGAAAGCGCGGTGCGGTGCGGCGCCGATTTGGTGGTGCAAAGCCTCCACAAAACCCTGCCCGCCCCCACTCAGACCGCCCTGCTGCATCTCTGCGGCGGACTGGTTGACCCCGAACAGGTGTCGCACCAGCTCGACATCTTTGAAACGAGCAGTCCTTCTTATCTGCTGATGGCGATGGCAGACGCCTGCCTGCGCTTCCTCGAGCGGGAGGGGGCGGAGCGGTTTGCCGCCTATTCCCGGCGGCTTCGCCGGTTTGAGGAGCAGTGCGCGCCGCTCCGCCGCCTGATCCTCTTCCGCAAGGCGGCTCTGCGGGTCCCGGAAGGCTTCTGCTGGGATCTTGATCCCGGCAAGCTGGTCATCGGCTGCGGCAAAGGCGCGTCCGGCGGGCCCTCCCTCGCGCGGATTCTGCGGGAGCATTATCATATTGAAACCGAGATGGCACAGGCGGATTTTCTGCTGGCCATGACCAGTCTGATGGACGAGGACGCGGGGTTTGACCGTCTGGCACAGGCGCTGTTCGAGATTGACTGCGGATGCTCCGTGCCTGAACCTCCGCCCCGCCCGGTGCCGCCCGCTCTGCCGGAGGCCGTCCTCCCCATTCGCGAGGCGCTCGGCGCGGAATGGGAGATTCTCCCGTGGGAACGGTCCGCGGGACGGGTTTCAGCCGGCTATGTCTGGGCTTATCCGCCGGGAATTCCCTGGCTGACCCCCGGGGAACGCATCGGCGCTGACTGCATCTCCGCCGTCCTGCGCACCGAAAGGGCGGGTATTTCTCTGAAAGCGACCCGCGCGACGCCTTTCGGCTCGGTTGCCGTGCTGAGGGACACCGGAAGAGCTTGACAGTGCCCCGCCGCCAGAGGCCCCTGACCCCCGGGGAACGCATCGGCGCCGACTGCATCTCCGCCGTCCTGCGCGCCGAAAGGGCGGGTATTTCTCTGAAAGCGACCCGCGCGGCGCCTTTCGGCTCAGTTGCCGTGCTGAGGAACGCCGGAAGAGCTTGACAGCGCCCCTTTGCCGCTGTAAAATAGAAAAAACTGTTTGATCACAGTTCCATTGAAAAGGAGTTGTTCCCTATGAAGAGAATCGAGACTCTCGATACCCGTGATCTCGCACAGAGCGCCAAGGACGGCGGATGCGGCGAATGCCAGACCTCCTGCCAGTCGGCCTGCAAGACCTCCTGCGGCGTCGCCAACCAGCAGTGCGAGAAGTGCTGCAGCGAAGATTAATTCGGAAAGCCGGAAAACCGCCGCCTGACCGCCTTCGCGGTCGAGCGGCCTTTTTCTGCGTCTGAGAAACTGGAGTGTAACAAATGATTCATGCCTACCAGCTCAACGGCTACAATATCATCCTCGATGTGTTCAGCGGTTCGGTTCACGTGATGGACGAGGTCGCCTACGACCTGATCCGGCTGTGCGAAACCCAGAGCGCCGGGGAGGCCGTCGAGGCCCTTCTTGCAAAGTACGCCGGAAATCCCGAGATCACCCGGCAGGAGCTGCTTGACTGCCTCGACGACATCGAGGCGCTGCGCCGCGCGGGCAAGCTCTACACCGAGGATGTCTACGCCGGCAAGGCCTTCGACTTCAAGCGCCGCAATCCCGTTGTCAAGGCGCTGTGCCTGCACGTGGCCCACACCTGCAACCTCAACTGCGACTACTGCTTCGCCAGTCAGGGAAAATACCACGGCGAGCGGGCGCTGATGAGTTTTGAGGTGGGGTGTCAGGCGCTCGAATTCCTGATCGCCCATTCCGGCAGCCGCGTCAACCTTGAGGTTGATTTCTTCGGCGGGGAGCCGCTGATGAACTGGGAGGTCGTCAGGCAGCTCGTCGCCTACGCCCGCTCGCGCGAGCAGGAGTGCAATAAAAAGTTCCGCTTCACCCTCACCACCAACGGAGTGCTGGTCGATGACGAGGTAATCGATTTCTGCAACCGGGAGATGCACAACGTCGTCCTGAGCCTCGATGGGCGGCGCGAAGTCCATGACCGGCTGCGCCGCACCGTCAACGGCAAGGGCAGCTACGACCTGATTGTTCCCAAGTTTCAGGAGTTCGCGGCGCGGCGCGGACAGAAAAACTACTATGTGCGCGGAACCTTCACCCGCAACAATCTTGATTTCACCAACGATATCTTCCATATGGCCGACCTCGGCTTCACCGAGCTCTCAATGGAGCCGGTGGTCTGCGCCCCCAGCGATCCCTACGCGCTGACCGAGGCGGATCTTCCGGTGCTCTTCGAGCAGTATGAGATTTTGGCCCGGGAGATGCTCCGCCGGGAGGAAGAGGGCCGCGGCTTTACCTTCTATCATTACATGATCGATCTCAAGGGCGGCCCCTGCATCTACAAACGGATTTCGGGCTGCGGGTCCGGCACCGAATATCTGGCGGTGACTCCCTGGGGCGAGCTTTTCCCCTGCCATCAATTCGTGGGGGACCCGGCCTACAGCATGGGCAACGTCTGGGACGGGGTAACCAGCACCGCGCTGCGGGATGAGTTCCAGCTCTGCAACGCCTACGCCCGTCCCGGCTGCCGGGACTGCTGGGCAAAGCTCTATTGCAGCGGCGGATGCGCGGCAAACGCCTACCATGCCACCGGCTCGATCCGGGGCGTTTATGAATACGGATGTGAGCTGTTCCGCAAACGAATCGAATGCGCCATCATGATTCAGGTGGCGCAGGCACAGCGGAAAAAGGCAAGGAAGCAGGAGGCCCTCGTTTGAGGGCCTCCTGCCAGTGTACCGGAAAGGTCCGTTCTGGACCTCGGAAATCTCAATTGTTCTTTCATCACCGATGCGGAGGATGCCACCCGCCGGTTGTCTGCAAATCCCTTAAAGCGGAACGCTCCACATACCGTGCGGCCGGGCGGAGATGTGTCGCCCAGTTTTGGCCACGGAGCCTGTCTCCCAAAGCTTTTCGAAAATCAGCTACACCAAGCCGCTTTCCTTCGGTTTTTCAAAGGAGCCAGGAGCCCCGGGGCAATGCCGGGGGCTTGAGTCAGCCCTGAAAGGGCTTTGTACTGGCATACCTCCCAAGGGCTGCTGAAAATTTCTCTTCGTGTATCGCCCGCCCCGAAGTCCATAAACGGGCTATTACCCCTCTATCGACAGGTTTTCTATCATCCAAAAGTTCTTGTTGACTGCCCGCTTCGCTCTATTCCTGCAACGAAATCTTTTTACCCTCACCAGAAGAGCTGGCGGTTCTGTGCACTAAAGCTATATAGGAAAAGGTGAGCGGCATATGCCGCTCACCTTTTTTGTGATTGTAGCTTCAGCGAAAATAAACCACCAGCTATGCTGGTGGAATAAAAAATCTTTAGATACAAGAAAACCTCCTTTTGCTAAACTAAGCGCAGGTTTGCCAACCGCATTCAGAGCAAAA
>JACRTB010000056.1 GCA_014385025.1 Yanshouia hominis
CCTTCCATTTTGACACCCTTTCCGCCTCCACTACGGCAGGCAGATTCGAGTGTACCATATTGCATTCCTCTCCGCTGCAAACCTGCATTTTTTGACCGGCGTTTTTTTGCATTTTATCATTGGCGCTGACAAGTATTACTACGAGGGGACGACCGGAGGGAAGCTGGGCTGGACCCCCGAGGCGCGCCACACCCTCGTCACCCTAGCCGAGCGGGAAGGCCTTAAGTTGATCTGCGTGGTGATGCGCAGCGGCAGCCAGTACGATAAGTACGAGGACGCGGCGGCGCTGCTCGAGCCTGCTTCGCCGGATATTCGGCCTGCGAGCTGCCGGTCGGGCAGTATGTCCAGGAGCCGATCCCAGTCTACGACGGGGAAACCAGGGTGGGCGAGGTAGCGGTCACCAGTGAAACCCTCTCCTTTGCCCGACCCGCCACCGTCGCCAAGGCCGATATCAAGGAGGAGCTGATCGCCCCCGCGCGCTACGAAAAGGGGGCGGAGATCGCCCCGGCGTTGCGCCTTTCCGACCGGGAGGGGAACCAGCTCGCCGAGCTGCCGCTTGCATGGGAGTATCGGGAAACGGGGCAGCCTGCGGCGTCCGCCGCAGCGCCGGTTGAGAGACCTGACGCCGCCCTCGCTTTCCCCTTTTCGCCGCTTGAAACGGGTCTGATCGCGCTGGGGGCGATTGCGGCGCTCCTCTTTTTGATCCGTTCCTATAATCTGAGCCGACGCAAAAGACACCGGAGGGAGCGCGCCGCCCGGCTCGCGGCCGGCGTGATCGACGTTGCCCCCGAATTTCAGCGCCGTTCCAACCGGAAGGCCGCTCCCGCACCGCAGGCGGCCTCCGTGCGAAAACGTCGGCCTGCCGGTTCCAAGCGGCGGTATCCGCGCATCCGGAGGAAGTGAGAAGCGCGGGATCCCCAAGAATATAATAAATAAAGAGAGCCCGGTCCGTCGCAAAACTTTTTGCGACGGACCGGGCTCTCCTGATGTACTCGACAGCGGGAAGGATATAGCCGAAGGCAAGGGCGACCGCAAAAACGAGGCGGTGTTGAAGACGCAGGATGTATCAATTAAAGCATATTTTTCAGACGGGAGTTGTAAAATCCAAGCCAGTTGTCCTCTCCTGCCTGAACACAAGCAACCCGATCTTGCGCCTGTATGGCGCTGATGATCTGCTCATGCTCTATAACGGAGCTGGACTTATCGATTCCCGTGGAGAAATATACGTTTTCATAGCGGTAGGCGTGATTGACAAGTTGGCCGAAATAGTCTGCCAAATAAGAGTTGGCCGCCATCTGGAAGATATATCGGTGGAAATCGAGATCCAGCCAGTACATCTGCTTCCAGTCGGCGCTGCTCTTCACGCCAGCCGCAAAGTCCCGATTCAACGCCCTGAGCTGCTCAAGATCACCCACGTTCTGCTTCTCACAGGCCAATTTGGTTGCCTGCCCTGACAGAACGGCTAAAGCCTCATACACCGCTAAGGCGTCTTCTCTATTGATCTGGGAAACCCGCGTCCCACAGGATGGAATTACTTCCACAAAATTCTGCGTTGCCAGCAACAGCAGCGCTTCGCGCACCGGGGTGCGGCTGACTTCAAAGTGCTCCGCCAGAGCAGAGTCGTTAATATTTTCTCCTGGCCTCATCGTTCCGTCCACGATCCACTCCCGGAGTGTTTGATAGATATGTTCTTTGGCGCTTATGCGCTGGAGCGCCTGCTTTTGTTCAGGAATCGGCATAGCTGTAACTCCTTTTATCCTGCCATGGAACGCGGTAAAAATATTGTTTTTACATTATAACACAAAAATATTTGAAAAAACAATATTGGGTTGAATGGGGGATAGGTTCATTCTTCACGTCTTGTATTGAAACAGGCAAAAATAATTTACAAAGATCTCTTGACATCGAACTGGCAAGTGCTATACTATGACTAAACCAATATATTGCATATTGAATATTGAATTACAACATTCCAGCGGGAACAGAGAGGAAATTATGGACACAAACATCATCGCAATTTTTCGAAAGTCGTCAGCGTCCCCGTTTGCCGCGAGCCGCTTCGGAGTTGATGCAGCTCGGGCGGCGAAGCGCTTTCACGAGAGCTTCCCAACGTATGAGTACACACCTCTGCACTCTATGGCGCGCCTAGCCCGCCATTTGGGGCTGAAATCCTTCTATGTGAAGGATGAGAGTTATCGATTCGGTCTGAATGCGTTCAAGGCTCTGGGCGGTGTCTATGCACTGGGCCGAATCATGACCAGGAAACTGGGGGACGATCCTGGTCTGATGAATTACCAGTCGTTGATCTCCCCGGAAATTCGGAGAAGGCTGGGAGATATAACTTTTGTCACGGCCACAGACGGGAACCATGGCCGTGGGCTTGCCTGGGCCGCGCACACCTTTGGACAGAAATCCGTTGTTTATATGCCGAAAGGCTCCGCACATGAGCGGTTGGAAAATATCCGCGCTGCAGGGGCGGAGGCCAGCATTACTGACCTGAATTATGACGATGCCGTTCGCCGCGCCGGACATATGGCTCGGGAAAAGGGGTGGATTCTGGTACAGGACACCGTTCTGCCGGGGTATACGGATATCCCAAGCTATATCATGCAGGGTTACACCACGATGGCGCTGGAGGCAGCGGAGCAGCTGCCCGACGAGCCGCCTACCCATATTTTCCTGCAAGCTGGCGTAGGAGCCATGGCCGGAGCCGTCACGGCTTTCTTCCGTGACCTGTACCGCGGAACGGATCAACTCAAGGTTATTATTGTAGAAACCAGTGTGGCCAACTGCCTCCAAAGAACAGCTCAATCCCCTGATGGAAATCTGCAGATTGTAACTGGCGATATGGATTCCATTATGGCTGGCCTGTGCTGCGGTGAGCCCTGCTCCATTGGCTGGGATATTCTGAAGGATCACGCAGACTGTTTCATTTCTTGTCCCGACTATGTAGCGGCAGACGGCATGCGGCTTCTGGGGAATCCGCCTGCAGGAGATCCGCAGGTGATTTCCGGTGAGAGCGGGGCTGTGACCGCTGGACTGGTATACGAACTTATGAGTGATCCCAAGCTGTATCCGATACGTCAGGAACTGGATTTGAACAAAAATTCCAGGGTGCTGTGTTTCAGTACCGAGGGTGCTACCGACACAGCCAACTATCGTTCTGCTGTCTGGGAGGGACGCTACCCCAACCCCAGTCATCTGAAATAGATTCGATCAGGCACAAACAGAAAGGATGTAGGTAACGTATGAAAAAGGAACAACTGATTGCGATGGCAAACAATCCCGCCGTACTGGAGCAGCAGCTGATCGCTTGGCGGCACGAATTGCATATGCACCCGGAAACGGCCTTTGAGGAAGTCGAGACGTCCCGATTCATTTCAAACCTTCTGGAAGCTGCAGGGCTGGACGTTCACCGCGGCATTGGCGGTACCGGGTTCGTAGCCAACCTAAAGGTGGGAACCGGCAAGCGAGTCATCGGTATGCGGGCGGACATGGACGCACTAAACATGACTGAGGAGGGAGAAGTGCCATGGCGCTCCCAGATTCCTGGAAAGATGCACGGCTGCGGCCATGACGGCCATATGATCATGTTGCTGGGTGCGGCACTGAAGCTGGCTGTGCAGCCCAACTTCGACGGCACAATCCGCTTCGTGTTCCAACCTGCTGAGGAGCCGGGTACGGGTGCGAAAGCTATGATGAAAGACGGACTGCTAGAGAAATTTCCCATGGAAGAAATATACAGTCTGCATAACCGCCCTGTCAAACCCTTCGGCACGATTAACACTACATCAGGTCCCATTCAGGCTAGCGAGGACAACTTCACCATCACCATCCAAGGCAAGGGCGGGCACGCCTCGGCTCCCCAGAACACCATTGACCCTATGATAGTGGCCTCTCAGGTCATTCTGGGTCTTCAGACCATTGTGTCCCGCAATGTCAACCCACAGTCCTGTGCCGTGATTTCCTGCACAGAGATTCATACCGACGGTGCACACAACGCCATCCCTTCCAAAGCTGTCATTACCGGTGACACCCGCAGCTATTCTCCAGAGGTGCAAGATCTGCTTGAGAAGAGGATGCGCGAAATCTGCATGAATATCTGCCAAGCCTACGGCGCCAAGTGTGACTTTCTTTATACCCGTGTGTTTGATCCCACCATAAACTGGAAGGACCAGGTGAAAAAGTGTGTAGCGGCAGGCGTCAGGGCGGCAGGCGCTGAAAACACTTTTGATGACTTTGAGCCCTCCACGGGTTCGGAGGACTTCGGCGTGTTCCTGCAACAAATCCCAGGCTGCAATATGTTCCTGGGTACCGGTGAGAATGAGGTGATGTCCAATAACACCCTGCTGCACAATCCCCGTTTCGACTTTAACGACAAGATTATTATGACAGGCGTGAACTATTGGTATGAGTTGGCTGGCATATGCCTTCCAAAGGCGTAATTTCCCAGAGGGATTGGGGGTTGATATCCCGCATTTGCATTTTACCTCGCATTCCACCCATGTAGGCCGGAACCGGCAAGAAAAGCCTTCGACACGGAAATACAATTCCAATTTTGGAAGTAATAGAAAAGGATGGTGATCTTTTTTGAATCCCAGTGAAAAGCGCCCCTTGTCCTTTGGATATGCCCTGTTTATGGTAGTGTTGGTTTTTGGTTCCTGTATCTTGGGAAATGCAATTTTCGGACTAAAGCTTCAGGTTCTGTTCATACTGGCATGGATGCTAGCCTTCCCTCTGTGCATGCGGCTGGGCTATCGTTATAAAGAGTTGGAGGACAGCCTCTTTGCCTATATGCGAAAGGCCATTCTCTCTGTGACCTTCATGCTTGTTATTGGTTCTATGAGCGGTATCTGGAACGCTAGCGGCACCATTGCCACTGTGACTCATATCGGTTTGGCCCTCATTAACCCCCATTTCTACCAGCTTAGCGCCTTTCTGTTGTGCTTGCTCTTCTCCTGTGTAACCGGAACCTCCTGGGGCACTGCCGGCACCATCGGCATTGCCCTGATGGGTGTGGGACTGGGTATGGGGTTGGATGCCCCCGCCGCTGCCACTCCTATTATTGCCGCATCTTTCCTGGGCGATATGTCCAGCCCCATTTCTGACACACCCAACCTGATTGCCGGTTCCACCAACAATAACGTGATGAAACTGTGCTGGTATCAGTTGCGGGTCACCGTACCCGGCATTATGATCATTTGCATCATATACTTATTTATGGGCCTGTCCAATACCTCCGGCGCGGTCAGCACGGAAGAGATTATGACCCTGCGTAACGCCATAGCCGCTAACTACCAGCTGGGATTCATTCCCCTGATTCCCTTAATTATCGTGGTGGTTTGTATTGTCTGCAAGCTGCCCACCATCCCCTCTGTTTTATGCGGCAGCATCAGCGGCGGACTCATTGCTTGGCTGTATCAGGGTCAAACCATGAAGAGCGTGTTTAATACCTTGTGGGGCGGTTTCAGCATCGATTCCGGTAATGCCATGATTGACCAACTGTTCAGCCGCGGCGGTATGAACAGTATGTCTGGCACTGCCTTTATGGTCATTATCGCCATGGGCCTCTTTGGTATCCTTGCTGCCGCAGGTACCTTTGAGGTACTGTTGACCCCCTTGTTCAAAAAAGTGAAGAGCAGCTTCGGCGCCTCCGTCCTCAGCTTTCTCATCGCTCTTCTGGTGAATATCGGTGGCACTACAACTTTCAGTCTGATATTCACTGGTGAAACCATGAGCTCGGTGTACGATGAGATGAAGCTCAATCGTCTGAATCTCGGCTGTGGAATCTCGATTGGCAGCCTGCTGTTCTGCTGCGTGATTCCCTGGCATACGAACGCCCTGCCGCCAGCAACCTATTTGGGCGTAGAGTTGGGCCAAGTCATTCCCCACATGTTCATGCCGTTCGTCATGCTGGCGGTCTATCTGGCAGTTTCCTTCTTCGAAAGCAGGCGTTCCGCTTACACCAAAAAGTAAGGTTTCCTATATCCTCCTCCGCTCAAAAAGAGAGCCCGGAATCTTTGCTCGTCGGGCTCTCAATGGGGACATTTGCTATGTGCGAATAGCCAAATTCTCTTGTTCATACACGACGACTCTCATACAGGTTAATCCAGATCGAGGTAGTTCCGCCGGACAGATCCGCCCAGCCCCCGGTATTCGACCGCGGCCCACTCGGGCAGCAGGCCGTAGACGGTGACCGTTGCACCGTACGGGATCGAGCCGAGCGCCGTCGAGCGGGTGCTCGGCCGGTCCCGCAGGTTGAGATTGCCGCCCGCTTCGGTGTCGACCTCGGCGGCAAAGGGCTGCAGCGGTTCGACGAAGGGCAGGTCGAAGTATTCGGTCAGCGAGAGGGCTAGGGTGCGGGCGATGAGGCCGATGTTGTTGATGATCCAGTTGGCGTCGTCCACATTGTCGTGGTAGGCGATCTCGACCAGCACCGCCGGGGTCCGCACCCGGTCGACCTCTCCGAGCGAGGTGGTAGGTCTCGTGTCGACAAGGTTGGGATCGGGGCAGATCACCTTGAAGTTGTCGGCCAGGATTTCGGCGGCGCGGATGCCGTTAACGCTGCCGGGAAAGTGATAGACGTCCACCCCGCGCAGCGTCTCGTAGACCGGAGCGGCGTTGGAATGCAGCGCCAGATGCAGGTTGTAGCTGCCCGCGTTGGATTCCCGGATCGCCTGCCCAGCGATCATCTCGGGGCGGTTGCGGGTAAAACGGATGCCCGAGGCGCGCAGATAGGGCTCGAGCGTGTCGGCCACCAGATTCATGTAGTATTCCTCGGAGCCCCCGGTGACATAGAGGTTCTGCTCCTGGGTGGAAGGACCCAGGTAGATTTTGGGCATGGATAAGCTCCCCCTCGGCGCGTTTCTCTGCTTTTATGCTATGCTGAAGCAGGAGAAAGGGTGAGGGGGAGCGTTTTTCCTTGCGCTGTTGCGCTAGCGGGAAAGGGCGATGCTTTCGGCGAGCTCCTGGAGCGCGCTCTCTTCCAGCGCGCCGCCCACCAGCTCGACGCCGATGTAGCGCAGCAGCCCGATGTCGTAGGTGAGGACGCCGTCGTTGTATTCGGTCGTCCCGCTCGCGCCGCCGTTCTGGTAGCGCACCCGGCAGGTGGCGGTTTCGGCGTTTTCATCGGTTTTAACCGGGGTGTAGCGGTCGTCCCAGCTCACCGCCGAGCCCAGCATGCCCGCGTTATAGACCGAGACGCGGAAATTTTCGCCCCGCGCGCCGGGGTAATATTCAAAATCGTTGTAAAGCGACCCGTCCACGGGTGAAAAGAGTCAAAAGGCATAAAAACAGGCCGCTTTAGCGGCGGCCTGTAAATAAAATGCGATTGGCGGGCTTTTTCATGCGTCTTGAGACGCTGCAAGAAGTAGGGCCTTATAGCGAAAACAGGTCTGCCCGCTCCTTCGGACGGGCATGGCACAGTGTCAGCGCCAGTGATAAAATGCAAAAAAACGCCGGTCAAAAAATGCAGGTTTGCAGCGGAGAGGAATGCAATATGGTACACTCGAATCTGCCTGCCGTAGTGGAGGCGGAAAGGGTGT
>JACRTB010000057.1 GCA_014385025.1 Yanshouia hominis
GCCTCCAGCATCCCCAGGCACTTGTCGCCAACGATGAGTTTTACGCCGTTCAGACCGCGGCCACGAAGCCACTCAAAAAAGCTGACCCAGCTGGCCTTGTCCTCTTTCATCCCCTCGGCGGCGCCAAGAACCTCTCGGTATCCGTCCTCATTGACCGCAATTGCCACCAGAATGGCCACATTTTCGTACTCTCCGCCCCAGTTTCGGCGCAAATAGATCCCATCCACATAGACGTACGGATAGCGGCCGCCCTGCAGGGGGCGGTTACGCCAATTCTCAATGTGGACATAGGCTTTTTTGTTCAGCTCACTGATCGTGGAGGGTGAGACCCTGCTTCCCCACAGCGCTTCTGTAATGTCCTCCACACGCCGGACGGATACGCCTGCCAGGTACATTTCAATAAGGGCCTCCTCCACACTGCTCTCCCGGCGGCGATACCGTTCAATAATAGCTGTCTCAAATGAGATCCCCTTGAGCTTGGGCACCTTGAGAGTGACGTCTCCGGAAGTAGTGGTGAGATTCCTGCTGTAGTGGCCGCCGCGGTAGCCCTGACGCTCATCGCTGCGCTCGTACCGGGCCGCCTGGGTCAGTTTCTCCGCCTCGGTCTCCAGCAGCTCATTCAGGGTCTCTTCCACACTGCCACGGACCAATTCCTTGATCTGACCCTTGATTACTTCCTCATTCAGCTGTACAATCTTTTCAGGCATGGTTTGCTTTCTCCTTTCAGAATGGTGTGTCGCAACTTCATTCTAACAGAGATCTGCAAACCATGTCTCTCTTTTAGCCCTTTTTCAATTTGCGCAACTTATCTTACCTTATCTTTGAAAAGCCCAGATTGCGAATCAAGCAAAGGAAGGATCATTGGCCTGCCGCTCTGGTTAAAATATTTTGTGTGTAATGGGTATATCGGCGCCGCCAGCCGGTGAGCGGTATACAGATAGGATTCCTGTGCGGGGACATTGGCAGGCAATCATTTGCCATTAATTCATATTATTCATATATGATATTAGTAAAATTAGTTTCGAAATATGAAATCCAGTGTGCTTTGATACGCAGATAGGGAGCTGAGCATTTGATAAAACTAAAGAATATCAACAAGGTATTTACGGACTCTGATCGAAAAGTATATGCTGTGCAGGATGTCAATTTAGCAATCAATGAAAAGGATATTTTTGGAATCATTGGATTTTCCGGTGCTGGGAAATCCACATTGGTGCGATGCATCAATCTTTTGGAACGTCCAACATCCGGCACGATAGAGGTTGAAGGGAGCGATCTGACAAAATTATCCTCCAGAGAGCTGCGGATCGCACGAAAAAAGATTGGGATGATTTTTCAACATTTCAATTTGATGCCATCCCGGACGATTTTTAACAATGTGGCCTACCCCCTGCAGGGCAGTGGGTTGACCAAACAACAAATCAAAGATAGAGTGCATGAATTGCTCGAGCTGGTTGGAATATCAGAAAAAGAGAATGCATATCCAAGTCAATTATCCGGCGGTCAAAAACAGCGTGTGGCTATTGCCCGAGCGCTCGCCAACAATCCTAACATTTTGCTTTGTGACGAAGCAACATCAGCACTTGATCCACAAACCACGAAATCAATTCTAAGGCTGCTGCAGAAATTGAATGACTCAATCGGCATTACAATCGTTATTATTACACACGAAATGTCGGTTATCAAGGAGATTTGCAATCGTGTGGCTGTCATGGACCATGGTAAGGTGATTGAAGAAGGCGAGGTCTTTTCCGTATTTTCAGCTCCCGAGAAGGAATTGACGCGGAATTTCATAAAAACCACTTCCAATCTGCAAAAGATCGAAGAATTGCTTGAAACGAATTCTTCCATGGTGACAATTAGGCCTGGTGAGCTGATCGTGCGGCTTTCCTATGTGGAAAAAAACGCCTCAGAACCGTTGATTTCCATTATAACCAAAAAGTTTGACATTACGCTTAACATTATCTTTGCCAATATAGAAATCGTACAGAGCGCACCTGTAGGTGGTACGGTCGCAATCGTCAGCGGAGAAAGAAAGCAAATTGATCAGGCGCTTGCATATTTAAGAGAAAAAATGTAGGAGTGGAGGTGCTCAAGGATGGATAGATTTGTTAGTGCTTTTATGCCCAACATGATCGATAAATTCCCAAAGTTTTTTGAAGCCCTTTGCGATACGTTGCTGATGGTTGCCTGGGCCGGCATCTTTTCGTTGGCCTTTGGAACACTGCTGGGCATTGTATTGGTGGTTTGCAAAAAAGGGGGGATTTTAGAAAGCAGTGCGGTGTTTCAAATTGTTGATAAAGCGGTAAACTTTTTTCGTTCTATTCCGTTTATCATTTTGCTGGCTTGTCTGATTGATTTGACCAGATTTATTATGGGGACTGCCATCGGTGTAAGAGACGCCATCGTACCGTTGATTTTTGGGACAACACCCTTTTATGCAGGACAGATTGAGTCGGCTCTCTCGGAACTGGATGCGGGATTGGTAGAAGCGGCACAGTCTATGGGTGATTCGCCCTTGCGGATCATTTTTAGAGTGTACCTGCGGGAGGGCGCCAGCTCCATTGCCAGGGTGACTACGATTACCCTGATCAGCCTGATCGGGCTGACGGCCATGGCCGGCGCGGTAGGCTCGGGAGGCATTGGTGATTTTGCCATTCGCTACGGCTACAATCGTCACCAAACAGATGTGGCCTATTTTTCCGTCGCCGCTATCGTAATTTTGGTTTATTTCATACAAATGCTTGGTTCTCAGGTTGTTAAAAGAACAAAACATTAGTGATGCAAAGGGAGATTGAACATGAAACATTATTTTAAAAAACTTTTGACGCTTGCATTGGCATTGAGAATGATTCTGACCGTCTTTAACGGCTGCGGAGCAAAGGAATCTTCTGTTACAACGGTAAAGATTGGAATTGTTGGAGATTTGGTTGAACCCTGGAATATCGTAAATGGGAAGTTGGAAAACGAAGGCACCCGGATAGAGGTTGTGGAATTTTCGGATTATGTCACCCCCAACAAAGCTCTCGTCGATGGGGAAATTGATCTGAATGCTTTTCAGCATTATGCCTACTTAAATAACGAGATTAAAGAAAATGGCTATGATATCACAGTGATTGGGGATACGATCTTGGGGCCCATGAGGATTTATTCCGATTCTTGCGCCTTTTTAGAGAATTTGTCCAATGGTGATAAGGTAGCAATCCCGAACGATGTGACAAATGGGGGACGCGCTCTGAAATTGTTGGAAACAGCAGGGCTGATTCAGGTGGATAAGGCTGCAGGATATACACCCGCAGTGGAGGATATTGCGGCGAACCCGCTTTCTCTTGCTATCGTTGAGGTAGACGCATCCACAATTCCCTCTCTGTTGCCGGACGTTTCTATCGGCGTTATCAACAACAACTATGCTTTTGACGCAAATCTAGATCCCTCAACCGCCCTTTTTGAGGAAGAGGCGGATCTTGGGGGAAACAACCCTTATATCAATGTAATTGCGGCAAGAACGACTGATGCCGGTAATGAAATTTATAAAAAGGTGGTAGATGCCTATCACAGCGATGAAGTGGCCAAGGTGCTGATTGACACCTATGGCGGAGTTTATATTCCAGCATGGGATTATACCTATGGCAGCGATAGGAAATAAAATAAATCCGACTCAGTGGAAATAAGCTGGCGGGGCAACAGCGTGGAAGACCATCAGGTTTTAGCATCGTCCGAAAAGGGCCCCCTGCTCACGAGAGCGTTTTCAGGGCATGAGAAGTATAGCACTGAAACGTTCAGGCGGAATTTAAAACGGTTAGGCCCTAAGTTTCGGAAAAGTGAACAGCCTGCTTCACAGCCTTTGTGAGTTGTTTTCCTTGAGATGATCCGGCATACCCACTTTGTAGAGGGCATTAAGATAGGAGAACGGCACTAATCTGTAGCATCCTTTGCAGTATGACACAGTCCTTAAAAAGAGGCTTTAATAACTACTACTCTATAGTATAAGGGGAAAATAATTATGGGAAAAACTCTCCTGATCAGCGAAATAGAAGTCCAAAAATATTTGCCAATGGAAGAAATTATCGACAGCGTAGAAAAACATTCATTGGCATGGGAGAAGGCACGGTAGTAAACCCAGCGAAGGTAAATCTGGACTTAGGAGAATCGGTATCTTTTCCAAACTATGGGGGCTTTATGAATGCCATGCCGGCCTACATTGGTTTTACTGATATCGCTGGACTCAAGTGGGCGGGCGGAAATCTGGGCGAACGAAAGAAACGGCACATGCCTTATTGTTCTTCTCTGATCATGCTTGTGAATCCGGCGATCAATAACTTCATCGCTGTATTGGATGGTTCCTACATTACCAATGCCCGAACCGGGGCCCAAACTGCGGTGGCCCTGAAATATCTCTATGCCGATGGCAGTAACGAGCGGAAATCAATTCGGCTGGGCCTTTACGGTGCGGGGATGCAGGGGCATATGCAGACACTGGCAATTTCTAAGCGTTTTGAGATTATGGAGCTCAGAGTATATGATAGTATATGATATCGATAAAAAAGCGCTGGCTAAATTTAAAGAAGATATGTCCGGCGTGGTGTCTGGCAGGATCATTCTCTGTGATTCGCCACAGGAAGCGGCTCAGGGTGATGCCATTATTTGTGTAACTCAAGCCAACACCCAATTTTTAAAAGATGAATGGGTTTCACCAGGGACTATCGTTTTCCCTATGGGTTCCTATCAGGAGGCAGACGATGCTCTGCTGTTGAATGCAGGGGAGATTGTTGTGGATCACATTGACCAGACCTTACACAGAGGCGCACTTTCCAGACTAGTGGAGAGAGGTCTTCTCAATGAAAAAGGCATTACCTGCACCATTGGAGATGTGGCGGCGGGAAAGGTAACATTGATTCGGAACCCTGATAAAAAAAGATTTGTATCCAAATTGGTACTGGTGCAATGGATATTGCCTGCGCAAACAAGGTTTACCAGGCAGCGCTAGCCTCGGGTACCTGTCCGGCTTTCGATTTTGGAACCAGTAGCGCTTTGACGCTCGAAGAAGTACCCCACAGATAAATTGGTGAAGACAATAGAAAAGTAATCAATTCAGTAATTAGGACAATAACTCACATGCTTTTGCAAATATAAATGTATCTCGCTCCAGGTCGTAAGCAAAGCCGTACTTTTCAGGGGGATTGGAGAACTGAATAGCAGGGGTATATCCAGTAATCCCCAGCAGTTCCAGGCCGCGGTGAACCGCGCCGGTTTCATAGCCGCGGTCCAGAGTAATGTTTCTTATGGGAACACCGAGCTTTATTCCCATCTATGAGGCCGCTGGTAATACACCGCTTTACAATTTCCTGAAACACTTTTTGGAAAAGATCGCTTTGCTGCCATTTGCGTGTTCTGGTTTTGCTGAAAGTGGAGTGATCCGGAATTGTCTCATCCAGCTTAAAGCCGCAGAACCAACGGTAAGCGAGATTGAGCCTCACTTCCTCCTCCAGCCGGCGTTCTGATTTGATGCCATATAGATAGCCCACCAGAAGCATCTTGAACATACAGACGGGATCCACAGATGGACGCCCGATAGAGGGATAATATGGTGCAAGCAAGTCGTATATGAACTCGAAGGATATGATCCGGTCAATTTTCCGCAATAAAATAAATGGTTTTCTGGAATCAAGGATTCCATGTCCATAAAAACTATTGCCATTTGCCTATCTTGTCGCCCCAACATACCTCTTCCCCCATAGTTATTTTACCACACAATATCGTATTGCCTTAAAGGAATCTGTAGAGGCGAATGGTTGGACCTTTATATAAAGAAAACTAATGTAATATTGCGCAAAGACATTTCCAAAAGTTCTCAGTGTGAAGTGAATACTCCCAATTATCGGTTGTTCTCTGTAAAAGATATCTACGATTTTGCTGTTACTTGTAATATAGAAGACGTAAAGTCAATTCTGCATAAATAGACGGCCCCGCGAGAAACTGGGCTGCCATACTCTGGAGAAGCTGTTTGGCAGGTTCTTTGACACTGTTTTTGTCGCCCGAACATACCAATATGATAAAACAGCCCGCATTGCGGGATTGCCGCAAATCCCTGCCTTGGAATTTCAAGCTAAACTGATGCAGTCAGCTGCGATTAGCATATCTGTATTGACAATGGAATTGTATGGTACGGCAGCATGAATCCGTTTTCTAAAGATGACATTGAGAGCAACATGATGCATACCAACAGTTATGAAATTACGGAGAAATTTTTGAAAATGACCTTTGTAGGAGAATAAAGGACGGCTCAGCCAGCACTTGGTATGTCGATTCGAATCGCTTCACCAATGCGAAAAAAACAGTTTATCGCGCATTGAACCGTCTGCAGTATCCCTATGAGAAAAACGTTTGTATGAACGCCGAAAGCCGGGCCAGAGACAAGAAATTGCTGTTTGCGAACTGATAATACCGCTGCCATCGACGATAAAGTAAGATAAGTTGCGCAAATTAAAAAAGAGATAAAAAGAGAGACAAGGTTTGCAGATCTCTGATAGAATGAAGTTGCGACACCACCATTCTGAAAGGAGAAAGCAAACCATGCCTGAAAAGATTGTACAGCTGAATGAGGAAGTAATCAAGGGTCAGATCAAGGAATTGGTTCGTGGCAGTGTGGAAGAGACCCTGAATGA
>JACRTB010000058.1 GCA_014385025.1 Yanshouia hominis
TAAATCGCCAGCGTCATAATGCCATAGAAACGATGGCCCACCCGGATTTCATCGGCGATCCGGTGCAGCCACCAGTCGTAAAGGTCACGCTTGACCGTCCAGCGGCCCCGCCGCTCCTTTTTGACGATCCGCCGCTCATACCAATCCGGGTACTTCTCTTTCGCCTCGGCCAGCGACAGGCGGCTCTTTCTCATAAGCCCCTCAAGCCGCTGCTGCTCCCCGTTGCTGTCCGGGATATAATCAAGCAGCCGCGCCAGCTCCACCGGCCCACCGAGCCGGAACGCCCTCACAGGATACTCACGCCCCAGCTTTGAGCCGGAGCCGACCACCCGGAAGCCCTGCAAAATCCCCTGCATTTGCGGCTCCTTAATGGTAGAGGTAAACTTATTCCAAATCTGCCGAGTGAGGGAATATTTCAGCTCTTTCAAGCATTTCTGGTTGTGCGGGTACATAGGCACCGGCTCTTTCAGCACATAATACAGGTGAAGCCCTGTCCCACTGTTTACGACAAAGGTTGCCTGGGGCAGAATATCCTTGTCCATCTGGTGCAGCGTGTCCCGGAGCTGGGGCATACCTACCCCGTCCAGGTCAAACACCAGAGCATAAAGATACCTGGCATTTTTGCCGCACCGCCGCCGCCCAAAATAAGAGATCGGTGACATAATCGTGAAATCGGTGTCTTGCAGCTCCCGCAGCTCGTCCAGCTCGTCAGTGATGGTACAGCGTTTCGCTTTACCGTCCCTCTCGATTTGCAGGGCGATCCCGGTTGCCTTGTCAACCTCACCTTTCGGCACCGTCACCGCGATCCCGTTTCCCTTCCTGTCCTCAAAATGGCCCTTCCTCTCAAAAGATCCTTCCGGGAAGATCTCACGATAAAATTCATACGGCTCCACCGGCTCCAAAAACTTCTCTAAATGCTCGTTCTTCTCCCTATAAAGTTCCCGCAGCCGTTCCAATGCCGCCTGCTGATCCTCCATTCCTTACACCTCTTTTCGTACATTCTGCAAACCCACAGGGGGAAAAGGGGGAGCCAAAGAGCGGCCCCTTCGGGGCCTTAAAGAGAAAGTCACCTCCCCCTTTTCCCCCTCGCTCTGGGGCATGGAAATGATGGAAAACCTTTCAGGTTTACCACATTCCCACACCCCGCCGCTCACCCCCATAACCCCCTCCGACTTTCTCCCTGTCCGAGAGAAAATATTTTATTATTTTTTCCCTGGCCTAAAGGCCATAGGGGGGCATATATTATCAATGAAGTTAATTCCCTATTTTACGACAAACCAACCCCCTGCTATCCCCCCATACCCATAGGGGGGCATATATTATCAATGAAGTTAATTCCCTATTTTTACTGTTATTATAGCCTGTCCGGGCGGCTCTTGCAAGGCCCCCCGGACAGGCTTCTTTTACAGCTCCATACCGCCCCAGGTGTGGCCCCGTTCCTGCTCTCTTTCCGGCTGCTGCACCTCTGGCACAGGTAGTAGCTCCCGCGCCTTTTCGACCAGGGGCCGGAACTGCTCCGGCAAGTGCCGATCCAGGAAATCCAGCACCGCCCCGATCCCTTCCCGGAGCCGCGCCGAAAACCCGCGCTCCCGGCTCAAATCTTCTTCCAGGTATTCCACCTGCACTTTGAGCTGCCGGTTTTCATTTTCAAGCCGCTGCCGCTCCTGGGCCTCCTTCAGCTTTTCTTTCGTCGAAGGGATTTTCTGCTGAAGCTGTTGGTTTTCTACCTTCAGCTCCCGCACCTTCTGCTCTGCCGCCGCGCCCCGGATCACCGCCGCCTTCAGCTCCTTCACCTGCTCCACCGTCACGCCCTTGACGGCCCCTGTCAGCGTCTTTTCCGGCTGTATTGCATCCAGATCGGGCTTGACCTTCTCAACCGCTTTCAGCAGCTTCACATTCCCTTGCAGGGCCTTTCTCTGCTTTTCCAGGGCCGCGATCTCCTGCTCTGCCGCTGTCACCTGTTCCTGGATAGCTTCAAGCCTCTGGGCCGCTGCTCTGTACTCTGGCAGCTCCATATGAGGCCGGCCACCGCCCAGGCTGATGATCTCAAACTCGTGCGCCTGGGCGATTTCCGTTAGGGCTTCTTTCTCCCGTTCCATCCAGGCTTTCCATTCCGTCTGCTTCCGGCCCAGCCCTTCAAATCCCTGCTGCTTTAACGCTTGTTTCATTGATACCCGCGTCGAAAGGCCCCGGCTCTGCTCCGTTGCCACCGGCACGAAGTCCACATGGAGGTGGGGCGTGGCCTCGTCCATGTGCAGCACCATATTGAACACCCGCAGATGAGGGTTGCGCTCCTGGAAGGACTCTGCAAATTCTTTGAGAGCTGCCGCCGCCCGTTTCCCTCCAGGGGAGCCGCACCCGCAGTCCGTCAAGTTGCCGATCTGGAAGATAGCCTCGTGAAATAGCTTCTCCTGTTTGCTCTGCCGGATATGCTCATAGTAATCTGGTATCTTGTCCCTGGTCTTTTTCTTTTTGGCATTGTAGGCGGCCAGGGCTTCATCGAAAAGTTCGTGGTACACCTTCTTCAAATCCTCGTTGCAAAAGGTGACATTCTGCCCCGACCTGCTTCGGTCTACATTCGCCGCTGAAAAGCTCCTGTTGTTGTGCCGGATACTTCCCCGGCCCGTCATTCCCGAAATGGTTGTACCTATAAAATCACCCGTCCCTTTCCTGCAAAAAGCCTATATCCTACTACTCCTATTTTACCATACCAGGCCGCAGGCCACAACCTCTTTGTTACTTTCTTGTGAGAAAGTAACGCAAAAGCACTTTCACACCGCCGCCCCTTTGGGGCTGGCAGTATGAAAGTGCTTTTGCGCGCTCCCGCGGGGGATTGCCGGAGCTGCCAACCGCTACGGTTTCCCGCTGCTTTCGGGCGGCTCCGGCTGGGACTTCGGCCACACTGTCAAATTACTGCTTTATGCTCTGCAAAATTTCCTCAACCGTCGTTCCGTACAACTTTGCCAGCGCAATCAAATTAGAGGTACTCGGATCACATTCTCCGCTTTCCCACTTAGATACTGCTTGCCGACTAACCCCTATTGTTTCTGCTACAAATTCTTGGGTCATCTTATTTTTAGTCCGCAAGTCTTTCAATACTTCACCTAAATTTTGCTTAAGGACGCTTTTTTCAGCTCTTACATCTTTAGACCTAATATATTTCTTCAAAGCTCGAATAATCAAGATAACCAGATAGATAAATAGCCCGAAAAGACCTGCATAGATGATCAAAGAAATAACCAGCATTGGTGCCGCTATACTCATATTTGTTCCTCCTCGTATTATAAAGTAGTAGTTATTAAAGTTCCTCTCCAAGGACAAAATGCTACAATAGACAAGGTGCTGTGGATTGGTTAAAACCTCCTACCGCAAGACGGTTTCAGAAAGGCTCCAACCATGGCTCTTTGTTTTTAGTGTTAATCAGTTAGATACCGCCAGACGGTTTATATAGAACGAGGTTACATAGCAAAGAGGTGTGGCTCTAAGCAGCACTGTAAAATAAAACGCCGGAGGTAAAAAGAAATGATTTTTGTTGGTATCGATGTTGCAAAGGACAAGCACGATTGCTTTATTCTTAACTCGGAAGGAACGGTCTTGGCAGATGTATTTACCATTGCCAATAACCGCATCGGTTTTGAGACGCTTCTTTCAAGAATCCAAAGCTGTTCCCAAGGTGAAAGCAAAATAAAAGTAGGGCTTGAAGCCACAGGACATTACAGCTACAATCTGCTGGGGTTTCTTTTAGACAGCGGCCTAGCAACCTATGTCATTAACCCTCTGCACACGAACCTCTATCGGAAAAGTCTCAGCCTGCGAAGAACCAAAACAGATCGGATAGACGCGCGTACCATTGCAATGATGCTCATGTCTGATGTGGACCTCAAGTCCTACTCAAATACAGCATACCACAATGAAGAGCTAAAGTCACTAACCAGATACAGATTTGATAAGGTAAAAGAGCGCGCCAAGCTGAAAAGCTCCGTTGCGCGGTTAGTGAATATTCTGTTTCCGGAGCTCGAAAAGCTGGTCTCAAGCCTGCACATCGCTGTTGTATACGCACTGCTGAGCAACTATCCGGGTGCAAGCTATATCGCAAACGCCAATACTGAAGAACTCGCTGAGACTCTTTGCACCGCCTCTAAAGGTCGTTATACCAAGTCTAAAACCGCGGAAATCCAAGTAGCCGCAGGGGCCTCCATTGGCTCGAAAATGCCTGCTAAGTCTATGGAGTTGAAACACACGATTGCTCTCATCCGCGAGCTGGACAAAGAAATTTCTGAGGTAGAATCCGCAATTGACAAGATTACATCTCAGATGGATTCTCCCATCTTTACAATCCCCGGTATTGGTCGACATATGGGTGCAATGATTCTTGCTGAAGTTGGAGATTTTTCCAACTTTGCAAGCGCAGACAAGTTGCTGGCTTATGCTGGACTCTCTCCATCTACATATCAGTCAGGGCAACTGCAAAACTGTTATGCTCACATGGAAAAGCGTGGCTCCAGATATTTGCGATATGCTCTTTTCAATGCCGCCAAATATGTTTGTCTTTGGTGTCCTACATTCTCGGCCTATCTTGAAAAGAAGCGTTCTGAGGGAAAGCATTACAATGTTGCCATCTCTCATGCTGCTAAAAAGCTGGTAAGGCTTATTTTTGCTATGCAGCGTTCTGGAAAAGCCTTCTTAGCTGATTATTAAGCGTGCGATTTTATACGGAGCGAGTATCCGACAACGGATGCTCTTGTTTGCTATACCAATTTTCACCACCTTAAAATTTCTCTCGAAAATTTTGTTTTGGGGCTTGACTTTTAATAGTTAGTCTTTCTGATCATCATTTTAGCAATAACTTCTCGGTTGCTACCACCAATTATTGAGCAACTTTAAGTTGCTTTCTACTTTCCAAACAGTTTACTAAACCACCCGCGCTTTTGCTCCGGCTCCTGGCCCTGCTGATCCGCTCCGGCCTCCCCGGTAAGAAGCTGCTGCTGGATTGTCCCCGCGTGAAGGGCCTGGGCCGCCGCTGCTGTCTGCTGGGCGGCAACCAGAGCCTCCGTCAGCTTTTCAATCTGCCTATCTTTTACTTCAAGCTGCCCTTGCAGTGTGTCGATGGTGGCCTGTAAAACGCAAACCAAATCGGAAACTTCGTGGTTTTCGGTTTGCGTTTTAGTTTGCGTTTGGTTTTCGATTTCGGTTTGCGATTTTTCAGAAAAAGCCTCTTTTATCAAGGCTTCCTGGTGTTCATCAATCGCAAACTGGTTTCCGTTTTTTCGCAAACCTGATCGCAAACCCAGGTTTGCGATTTGTTTATTTACTGCTGTCTTTGATACCCCTATCTCGTCGGCTATCTGCCGGATCGTTTTCATACTTTCACGAACAGGCCCACGGGACACACACCCTCAAATCCAGGCGTGGATATGTACCAGCAGCCGGGGCCTGTTGGCTCCCAGGCCACTTCAAGGGTAATCTCGTGCCAGCCATCTGGAAACAAGGCGGTAAAACCCTGTCCGGCGTGTATGCCGTACCCTTCCAGGAGCAGCCGAGGGTGCGGATCATCGTCTGCCGGATCGGGAAGCTGTATCTGCGCGATCCTCTCTTTATCCCAACTCATAGACCTTTCCTCCTTCCCCTAAAATAAATCGCTATGCGATCCCGTCCGGGTGAGATATAAAATCAGCTCGTCCCCGTCCACTTCGTAGATCAGCAACCAATCCGGCGTAATGTG
>JACRTB010000059.1 GCA_014385025.1 Yanshouia hominis
AACAGCCAGTCCGGCTCGATGTGACATTCTCTCATGTCCTTATAATTTCTGGAATTAGTGAGAGCATGATCTCGATACGCCTCCGGCAACGGCTGCTCGTTACACAACAGCGTGATCACTTCCTCCAACTTCTTCGGATCGCAGCCTCTCTTGATCGCAAGCTTGTAATCTCGTTTGAACTGCCCCGAAAACTCCGGCTTAAGCATTCAGCGCCTCCATCAGATCTGCAACGCTATCAAACGGACCATACATATCCTCTCCCTTTTCTGCCGCCTCCATCGCCGCATAGGTAACAGCATTCGGCTCGTCAACCTTGACTTCAAAGGGAAGTCCATGACACCTAAGTGCCTGTCGATAAAAAATACCCGTTGCCGTACTCAAATCCATTCCGAGGGACTTAAAGAGAGCTGCCGCCTGTGCTTTCAGCTCCGGCTCCATTCTTATCGTCATATTTCCTTTAGCCATAATAGCACTCCTTTCCTCGTCATTTTTAGCTTGCACTAATATTATATTCAATATTCGTGACATTTGCAAGTGCATTGCAAATGTTTTTTTGCAACTTTTCTATGAACAGTGCTTTCTATATGCTAACACCGCAGCGTGTACATTTAGGGGGTGAAAAAGCCTTATTTCGCGCGGTTTTCAAGCCTCGTTTTCGGTGGGGTAATATAAAAACCCTTACCCGCCCCGAAAACGCCTTGTAGGGCGTTTCTGGGGCGTTTACAGCCCTTTCTTAAATTCCTCCACCAACAGATCGCTCAAAGCCTGTGATGGGCGTATTTTGACCGTTATATGCCCCTCCGGTACGGTGTCCCACCATTTGCGGATCGTTTTCGGATCAAGTCCGGTGTCCCTATGACAATCGGCCTTGCGTCCCTCTGGATGCTCCTGCCGCCACGCATAGACTTGCGCTTTCTTTTCTTCTGCCCCTTTTCTTCTCCATGTGCCGCCAGGATAATCCACTTCCTGCACCGCCCTTGCTCTTTTCAAATGCTCTTTCTGTGATCTACCATTCCTCTTGTTGCGCTCGATGCGAACATCGGTCAGAGCTTCAATATCGGAAATCGTGAAATTGTAATACTCCTTGTCGTAGGCTTCCAGCGCACTCCGTATATCTTCCTCGGTCAATGCGTTCTCATGCTTCACCATCTGCAGATCATCAAAAGCCTCTTTCATATCCTGCCGGAGCTGCTGCTTCGACACACCGCATTTGTAAGCATAGATAGCAAGGCACATCAAAAAGAAATACCGATGCCCGCCCTTTATCTCTCCGATCTGCCGCAGCCACCAATGGTAGAGCGCATACGGATCATCACCATGCACCTTTCCGGCAATATCCCACTTCTTGCGTCCTTTCTCGCCTCTCACAACAACACGCTCATACCACTCCGGATATGCCTCCCTCGCCTCAGCTCGTGTCATTTTGGATGGGCTGAAAGGCTTATTGACATCCACCCTGTTTTCTGGCTTTGCGTAGGCGTTCAGATAATCCAGCGTTACCCGTTCTCCGGTACGGAAAGCGACCAGCTCCGTCCCATGCTTGTCATTGATGCTGCCCACCATGCGGAAGCTCTGATTGATGGATTGATACTGGATCGCCTTGACCTGCGAAGTGCTGCCATACTCCCATAGCCGGAAAGTGAGGTCATATTTCAGACTTTTAAGCTGAATTTTTATATTCGGGTATAGGTCAATCGGCTGCTGGAAAACATAGTAGATATGCAGCCCTGTCCCCGACAGAACAAGGAAAGTCGGCATCGGCAACCGGCGCACTCGCTCCGGATCGCCGCCAAAGCGCAGAAAGAGGTTGCGCAGCTCGGCAAGACCTACGCCATCCAGATCGAAGATCAGAGCATACATCCGCTGGGCGTTCTCCAGCCTGTTCTCCTTTCTGCGATATGCAAGACCGCTGCACAAAGTAAGGCTGTTCCCCTCGACAAACTCCATGTAATCCTGTTCCCATGTGTCGTTATACATCTTCCTGCGCCGGAGCTTCTTATCCTCGCTCTGTTCGTCCCGATACAGATACACAGCGTTCGGATGGGAAAAATCCGTGTGCCGTTCTCCGGAGTTCTCATTGTCCGGAAACAGCTCTTTATAAAACTCATAGCCTCCGACCTCCGGATATTGTGCGCTCAAATACTCGTAGCAGCCTCGATAATTCTCGGTCATATTACCACCTCACAAAAGAAAAAGTACCAAAAAGAAAATCCGCTGCGGCGGGGATCGCCTGCGGGCGGGAAGGGGGAAAAGGGGGAGCAAAAGAGCGGCGGCTACGCCGCCTTAAAGAGAAAGTCACCTCCCCCTTTTCCCCCTCGCTGCGGGGCATTGAAAGTGCCGCCACTATGGAAAACCCGATGGGTTTACCACAGTGGCTTGGAAAACCTCTAACGAGGTTTACCACACTTCCAACACCCCTCCGCTCACCCCCCTTTTCCCCTCCGACTTTCTCCCTTTCAGAGAGAAAAAATATAGGTTGGGAGTACCCTTACAGGGGGCTTAGATTATCAATACAGCAATTCCCTATTTTCAGTTGTTATTATAGCCTGTCCGAAAGAGATTTTCAAGCCCTCCGGACAGGCTTCTTTTACAGCTCCATGCCGCCCATTCCTCGCTGGTGCTGCTGTTGCTCCTGCTGCTGTCCAATCTCCGGATCGGGCAGCAGCTCCCTCGCCTTTTCAAGCAGAGGACGCAGACGCTCCGGCAAGTGTTCTTCCAAGAAGTCCAGCATCCGACCGATGCCGTCCGTCAGACGCTCGGTGAAGCTGCGTTCCTCCTGCAGCTCGGATTGCAGATAATAGTTTTCATCGCGCAGCCTCCGGTTTTCCTGTTCAAGCCTCTGCTGCCGCTGCGCTTCTTCCAGCCGCTTCTTCATGGACGGCACCTGTGACCGCAGACGGGTGTTTTCCTCCGTCAGCTCCTGTACCTTGTGCCGATCCGTCACGCTGCGCAGTGCCATTTTCTTTAGCTGCTCGACCTGATCCACCGTCACGCCCTTTACTGCCCCTGTGAGCGTCTTTTCCGGCTGAATATCATGCAGGGGTGCATTTACCCTGTCAGCCTCCTTTAAGAGCCGCACAGTGCCTTTCAGAGCGTCCCGCTGCCGTTCCAGCTCAGCAACCTCCCGCTCTACTGCCGCTGTCTGCTGCTGCACCGCTTCCAGCCTCGCAGCCGCTTCCTTGAACTGCGGCAAGTCCATGTGCGGTCTGTTCGTGCCGAGAGAGATAATTTCAAAATCGTGCCGCTGGGCGATCTCCGTCAGAGCTTCTTTCTCCCGTTCCATCCACGCCGCCCATTCGGTCTGCTTTCTGCCGACACCGACAAACCCCTGCTGCTTCAATGCCTGTTTCATAGATACCCTTGTAGAAAGTCCTCTTGACTGCTCCGTTGCCACAGGGATAAAATCGACATGGAGATGGGGCGTTGCCTCGTCCATGTGCAGCACCATATTGAACACCCGCAGATGGGGGTTGCGTTCTGCAAAAGACTCCGCAAAATCTTTCAGAGCTGCCGCCGCCCGTTCTCCGTCCGGCGTACCGCACCCACAGTCGCTCATGTTGCCGATCTGGAAGATCGCTTCATGGAACAGCTTTTCCTGTTTACTCTGCCGGATATGCTCATAGTAGTCCGGTATCTTATCTCTCGTTTTGGTTTTCTTTGCGTTGTAGGCTGCGAGAGCTTCATCAAAGACCATATGATAGACCTGCTTCAGATCCTCGTTGCAGAAAACAATGTTCTGCTCCGTCCGGCTCCGGTCTACATTCGCCGCTGAGAAGCTGCGGTTGTTGTGCCGGATGCTCCCTGCACCTGTCATACCCGAAATCGTAACTCCCATAAAATCGCCCCCTTTCCGCTTATTCTTCCGTCCTCTATTTTATCATAAATTTCCGCTAAAAACAACCTCTTTGTTACTTTCTGGTGAGAAAGTAACGCAAAAGCACTTTCACACCGCCACCCCATCGGTGCAGCGGTGTGAAAGTGCTTTGCGCCCCTAAAGGGGAGGGGTTGCCGGAGCTGCTTCACTGCCGGCTCGTGCCTGCTGCTCTGCCAGCTCCGGAGGGGCGCTGCCCCTGCCGTCTGCGGACGGCTCCCCGACCTTCATCCCACCGATAAACTGGAATTTGTAGTTATCTATACTCATTTGGAATTTCGATATGAAATGTCTCACACAATAACTTCACATCATGCACATCATTCTCATCAAATTCGTATCCCAGATGGAACATTACTTGACTATATGGTTCAATACAGGAAACCTCTATCTCCTCAATTTTTCCTTTGCCCGAAAAAGTTTCTATCGGAAAACAATCCCCCTCATAAAGAATTTCACCTTCGCCCGTATATTCAAAACAATGCAAATCAACAATTCTGTTTTTCGCATCTTCCCATACAGTATGGTTCAATGTTGTATATTCCATCTTAATCTCATAAAAGTCATTAGCTTTCATCATCTCTATAAAGTTCTGATAATCTTTCTTTTCTACAAAAATATCAATATCGTTATGGGCTCTTGACTGATATCCAAGAAGAGCATCTACACCCCAGCCGCCATCAAGAAAGACTTTAATCTCCGCATCTATTGCAAATTGAAGAATCTGTTTTACATCTGTTATATTGACCATCTTATCATCTCCGCAAATTCCGATTTGTCGTTCTGTTTAGTCCCCAAAGAACCTACTAAACCAGCTACGCTTTTGAACCGGTTCTGTCTCACGCTCCGGCTGATCGGCTCCGGACTTGCCGGAAAGAAGCTGCTGATGCATTGTCCCAGCATGGAGAGCCTGGGCCGCTGCCGCAGTCTGCTGTGCCGTCACCAACGCCGAGCTGACCTCCGCCAACCTTGCGTTCAGTTCCTCGATCTGCTTGTCCTTTACAGCAAGTTGCTCGCTTTTCCGGTCTAATTCTCCCTGCAGCATAGCGATCAAAGTGGTTTCGCAAGTTTCGCAACTTGCTTTCGCCTGTTGCGAAACTTGCTTTCGTTCAACACCTAAATAATGCTGATATATGGCGGTTTTTTGACTTTCGCTGATTGCGAAACTTCCTTTCGCATCTTTCGCAACATGGTTTCGCCTACACCATGCACGAACTGCCTGTTCCGACACGCCACATTCTATTGCAATTTCCGTTATTACACCCGCCAAATATCATCACCACTCTTTCATCCGGAGTTAATCTCAAAACAAATCGCTATGAGATCCCGTCCTTATCAATTTCAAAATCAAAGTCTGCCGAACAACTTTATAGACCAACAGCCAGTCCGGCTCGATGTGACATTCTCTCATGTCCTTATAATTTCTGGAATTAGTGAGAGCATGATCTCGATACGCCTCCGGCAACGGCTGCTCGTTACACAACAGCGTGATCAC
>JACRTB010000060.1 GCA_014385025.1 Yanshouia hominis
GCCTAATCTGAGCACCTGTTTCAAGGTTCCTCAGGAAATCCGGCGGCTGATTGATACCACCGATGCCATTGAGGGTTTTAACCGCCAGCTTCGCAAAGTAACCAGGGCCAAATCTGTTTCCCCGACAGATGACAGCCTGCTGAAAATGCTGTATCCGGCGATGATGGATATTACAAAGAAATGGACCGGCAGACGCCAGGACCGGAGCATGATCCACGCTCAACTCGCAGTTTTCTTTTCCGACAGGATGCCGGATTGAGCGGTTGATCCTTGACGCGCGGCATCTCTGCCGCTAATATGACGCCAAGGGAGCGGCCCCAGAAAGTGAACGGCTCCCTTGAGATAATTTGCTCTATTTGCACTGCATCCGTCCGTTTACACAGAATTCGGGGCGGCCCGCAGGCCGCCCATTCCCCTCTCCCGGCCCGTCCCCCCGCCTGCCCGGTGCCCGGCGCGCCCGAGCGGAGGGCGGCACCACCCCCCCTTGTTTGCCGCCCGGAGCGAGTACGCGGAGCGCAGCGACGCGCGGGAGGGCGAGTGCGGGCGGCACCGGACGGCCGCGCCGCCCGAGCCGATTGCCCGGCGAGGGGGGGCCACATGGACGGCCCGCAGGCCGCCCATAGGGGGGAGGCTCGCCGGGCGACCTATTTGTTGTCAACAGCGCTGGCACCGCAGAAGGGTAAGGGCCGAAGCCCTCACCCGTCGGACCAGCGGCCCTTCGCCCATGGGTTCCAGCCCGGGGCGTAGTAGTCGGCCAGATACTCCACGCAGGCCTGCGCGATCTCCGCGGCCGTTACGGGCGTGTCGTAGAGCGGGCGGCCATGCGCGTGGGAGTGGCAATAGCTGCACAGGGTAATGAGGTTATGCGGGGAATCTGTGCCGCCCTCGCCGCGCGGAATGACGTGGTGCACCTGCAAGCCCTGCGAGGAATCGCACAGGGCGCAGCGGTAGCCGTCGCGACGGTATACCTCGCGGCGTGTGGCGCTTTTGATGTTCGCGTTCATGGGGAAGCCTCCTTTGCGTTTTCGACCAAAGGCGCGCGGAAGGTCAAGGGCGGGCGCGGCAGGATCCTGGAAAGCCGCGCCGGGGCCGACAGGCCCCCGGCCTTGCCGCGACCGGCGAGCGGGGCCGCCGCGCGGACACGAGCGCCGGGACGGGGCAAGGCAAAGGCGAAGCCAGGGCGCGGCGGCGTGAACCTCTGCCGCCCGCTCGTGCAGCCCTTGACCCGCGCGCAGAATGGGAGAGGCGCAAAGGAGCGGCCCCACCTCGTTTTCAACACGAACATATGTTCTTTTCAACCGCTGTCCCACCCGCGAAAAGTCGCTTAAAATGCAACAAAATGCACAAAAAAAGGGCCAAAATGATCGATTTTTGCCCTCTGAACTGCACAACGGATATGGAGGGGGGCTGTCCCCCTCTTTGCCCATTGAAAACAGGTTTTCAACAGGCAAATTCACCCCCGCACCCGCAGGGGCATGTGTGTAAGCAGGCTGGCTAACACCGTATCCGGGACCCCGTTTCCGCGCGCTCTGTTACCTATAACGCAACAATCGCCTGCCGTCTGTGTCATGCCCGTCCGAAGGAGCGGGCAGACCTGTTCTCGCTTGAGATAATTTGCTCTATTTGCACTGCATCCGTCCGTTTACACAGAATTCGGGGCGGCCCGCAGGCCGCCCGTTCCCCTCTCCCGGCCCGTTCCTCCGCCTGCCCGGTGCCCGGCGCGCCCGAGCGGAGGGCGGCACCACGCCGCCCTCGCCGCGCGGGATGGCGTGGTGCACCTGCAAGCCCTGCGAGGAATCGCACAGGGCGCAGCGGTAGCCGTCGCGGCGGTATACCTCGCGGCGTGTGGCGCTTTTGATGTTCGCGTCCATGGGGAAGCCTCCTTTGCGTTTTCGACCAAAGGCGCGCGGAAGGTCAAGGGCGGGCGCAGCAGCCTTCCGGAAAGCCGCGCCGGGGCCGACAGGCCCCCGGCCTTGCCGCGACCGGCGAGCGGGGCCGCCGCGCGGACACGAGCGCCGGGGCGGGGCAAGGCAAAGGCGAAGCCGGGGCGCGGCGGCGTGAACCTCTGCCGCCCGCTCGTGCAACCCTTGACCCGCGCGCAGAATGGGAGAGGCGCAAAGGAGCGGCCCCACCCCGTTTTCAACACGAACATATGTTCTTTTCAACCACTGTCCCACCCGCGAAAAGTCGCCCAAAATGCAACAAAATGCACAAAAAAAGGGCCAAAATGATCGATTTTTGCCCTCTGAACCACACAACGGATATGGAGGGATATGCAGGGGGGCTGTCCCCCTCTTTGCCCATTGAAAACAGGTTTTCAACAGGCAAATTCACCCCCGCACCCGCAGGGGCATGTGTGTAAGCAGGCTGGCTAACACCGTATCCGGAGCCCCGCTTCCGCGCGCTTTGTTACCTATAACGCAACAACCGCCTGCCGTCTGTGTCATGCCCGTCCGAAGGAGCGGGCAGACCTGTTCTCGCTTGAGATAATTTGCTCTATTTGCACTGCATTTGTCCGTTTACACAAAATTCGGGACGCTCCTAAAGTCCCGGATGTTCAGCGGCCTTGCGCCATAGGATGAGCCTCCCGAACTATAGCTGTATCGAATGGATTTGTAGTAGGCTGCCGCGCGGCGCACATCGTACTGCTCCGCCTGGATGGTCAGGATTTCCTTGATCTCCCTTGCGCTTGGTTCCGGCAAATATCGGTCGGCAAGTTCCAGATTTTCGTAGAGATACCCATTCGGAAAACTCTCTTTTTTGAGAAACTTCTTCAGTAGCCTCCTATATTCGTCCCGGCTGTTGAGCGGCAGGAAGCCAAGCTCTTCAAGCAGCGGCAGGCACTTGTCCCGGACACACAAAAAGAGGTTTACAAGATCTCCGTTGAAATCGTTGTAAACCTCTATACAGCCGGGGCGCTGCCGCTTTCCAAACAGCACCCAGCCTCCGCCGCCAAATACCTCTGCATATTTCTTATGGTCCTTCGGGAAAATCTGATAGATCTCTTCCCGAAGTGCTTTCTTGCCGCCCACCCAGTTGATGAAACTATTGAGTATATTCTTCACCTCCTGAAAACAAAAAAGGCCAACACCAATCGTCCGGGCGATTGATATCGGTCATACTGATTTTCACAATTCTGTTGTCCTTTTTACATGGTTATACCTTCATCCAAGTCCTCATTCATATCCGCTGTCGCAGTAATGTTGACATATTCTCCAATAATATTGAGGGCTTGATGATAGTTGCCGGACTCTCGGATTCTCTCACACATCTCCTTGGCCTCCTGCGCCATATCGTTATCCCGCAAAGTTCGGGAGGCAATGCCCATCAGGTTGAAGATATTGCCGTCGGCGCCAATGAGAGGGCAGTCAGTTTTTTCTTTCTGCGCGGGACATTCATCCGAGCTAAAGCCGCCAAGCCGATTGGGGACATAATCCGAAAGCCAGGTGCCGCCGAATTGATTATGGGTCTGCAGCCTCCACATGGCCAGCTTACCCACATCCAATCTTACATCTTCAAAGGGGAACAGCAGGCAGGTCAGTCCGTCATGCTCAAAGGTGGAACAATGCTCAAATTTCGTGCCTTCCAACAGGATGCCGTTTTCGGTAAACATCTCGTTGACGCCGTCTATCCACTCGTCCAGGCTGCCGCCGCAGCCCTGCAGGATCAGGCCCTCCTTGCCCTCCATCTGCCGGAGCTGTTCTGCTTGAATTGTTTTGATACTCATAACTGCATACCTCCGTCCTACATGGACATGATCGGAGCAATTGTCTCTTCCGGCCGCATGGTTTTCATTTGGAAATGCTCCTCATGAAACAGGTCTTGCCTGATATGCGTAATTTCCTGTTCGAGAAAATCCTCCGCGCTGATTACTGTATCTCCAATTATGAGGGATTTCAGCGTACCGTTTAAAAGTTGCTGCCCCTGTTCTGCTGTCAGCCGGATATCCCCGTCCGGCGTTCTGATTTCTGCCTCAGATTCCGGGCATTCCATAAAAAGCCTCGAAGGGTATTCCGCAGTTTTTCTTTCTCCGCCTCACGAATCGCCCCTTCCTCCAATGCTTTGCAGACAAGATCACCGAAGCCGTCCTCGTCCATGCATATGGTCCTGAAACGGCTTCCCAAATCTGCAAGCAACGAGAGATTGTCCGCATAGCAGAAAAATCCGCCTGCTTCGCAGTCAAAGCTGATTTTGCTGAGATTGGCATCGCTTTCAAATGCTTTTTTAAACACAGATTCCCATTCGTATCCGCAGCCGTGGGTGTAAAGTCCCCGTTCCTCTATGGGATCGCCAATCTGCCCGGCGTATCTGTTGAAGGCGCTCTGACCGAAATCATCATATGCTTTTGGCAAAAAAGAGAGCGAGAGACACAGGCTGAACTCTCCGTTTTCATGATCGACAAGATAGAGGGGAGCGTTGTCGCGGTTAAACTCCTTGATTTTTTGCTTGTTATCCATGGTTGTCCATCCTTTCTACTATTGTATCATTCCATTTTGTACTCCTAAAGGCTCATACTCATGCTGGTTTGCTCTTGCTGCTCCGAGGTGAACAGATTCACATATTCGCAGGCGGCATCTGCCAATTCAGCTTTATCTGCCTTACTGGGTGCGACATACCATTCGGCTTTGCCGTCGTACACCCACATATATGGCGTGATGCTCTCCAAATTTGATCGGGGGACCTTACGGAAATAATCCGAAAACCGAAGAAGCTCCGTGTCCATTTTTCCCTCCGTTGGGCTTATGGCAGTCAGCCGCAGAGCGTCATATTGGTTTCCCATCATGCCTGTGACAAACTCTGCTTTTATTTTTGTGCCGTCGGGTAGAGGCACATAGCAGGCCCGGCCTACATATCTGGCATCCCGAAATTCGGGTCTACCTCTAAAGAGCGTCAACAGCTCTCCTTGGAAAAAGTTCACTTTTTATCGCCTCCATTTTGTATTGGATCATTGTTGTTTCTGGGACACTGGCCGCTCAATTCCTCCACATCCGTCCGCATACAGGCGTCACCCCTGCTGTCGTGGCAGATGAAGCCCACACGCCTATAAGGGCAGCCTTCGCAGCGGTCCGGGATGGGGACGAAACGCCAGCGGCCTTTTTCCTTCTGCTGCATCTGTAATTCCTCCTGAACGCAAAAAAGTGGCGATGCTTCTTTTGAAACATCGCCGCTTTCTGTTGTAGCTTCAGCGAAAATAAACCACCAGCTATGCTGGTGGAATAAAAAATCTTTAGATACAAGAAAACCTCCTTTTGCTAAACTAAGCGCAGGTTTGCCAACCGCATTCAGAGCAAAA
>JACRTB010000061.1:2500-5225 GCA_014385025.1 Yanshouia hominis
TCATAGGTGTGCGGAGGGAACCGCCTGAACTGAAACATCTAAGTAGGGCGAGGAAGAGAAATCAACAGAGATTCCGCCAGTAGTGGCGAGCGAACGCGGAATAGGCCAAACCGGAGATCGCAAGATCTCCGGGGTTGCGGACTGCATTTAGCATTGACGATGTCTACCTGAACTGTATGGGAAGGCAGACCGGAGCGGGTGAGAGTCCCGTAAGGAAAAGGCAGCGTCAGCGAGCAGGATCCAGAGTACCGCCGGACACGTGAAACCCGGTGGGAAGCCGGGGGGACCACCCTCCAAGCCTAAATACTACCCAGTGACCGATAGCGGATAGTACTGTGAAGGAACGGTGAAAAGCACCCCGGGAGGGGAGTGAAACAGAACCTGAAACTCTGTGTTTACAAGCACCGAAAGGACGTCAAGGTCCGATCGGGTACTTTTTGTAGAACGGTCCGGCGAGCGTATGTAACGAGCGAGGTTAAGGACTTCAGGTCTGAAGCCGAAGCGAGAGCGAGTCTGAACAGGGCGCACAGTTCGTTGCATAGGGCCCGAAACCGGGTGACCTATCCATGTCCAGGTTGAAGTGGAGGTAAAACTCCATGGAGGACCGAACCGACCTCCGTTGAAAAGGCGGCGGATGAGGTGTGGATAGCGGAGAAATTCCAATCGAACCCGGATATAGCTGGTTCTCCCCGAAATAGCTTTAGGGCTAGCGTCATGTTAGATTACCGGAGGTAAAGCACTGAATAGGCTAGGGGCCGAGAGGTTACCGAACCTTATCAAACTAAGAATGCCGGATAATTGATGCATGGCAGTCAGACAGTGTGAGATAAGTTTCATTGTCAAAAGGGAAAAAGCCCAGACCCACAGCTAAGGTCCCGAAACACGTTTGAGTGGAAAAGGATGTGGAGTTGTATAAACAACCAGGATGTTGGCTTAGAAGCAGCCATACATTAAAAGAGTGCGTAATAGCTCACTGGTCGAATGATTCTGCGCCGAAAATGTAACGGGGCTAAAACGTGTACCGAAGCTTGGGATTCCGCAAGGAATGGTAGGGGAGCGTCGTATGAGGGGTGAAGTCACAGCGGAAGCGGTGGTGGACTTCATACGAGTGAGAATGCCGGAATGAGTAGCGAGAATTATGTGAGAATCATAATGGCCGAAAGCCTAAGGTTTCTGGAGGAAGGTTCGTCCGCTCCAGGTAAGCCGGGAGCTAAGGTGAGGCCGAAAGGCGTAGCCGATGCACATACGGTAGAAATTCCGTAGCCACCGAAAATTTAAGTAAGCTGACACTTTGAAAGGGCACATCCCGGGCGTTGGTAGCCCCGGGCGAAAGGGACCGAAATTTAGTAGGGAAGTGTGTTTGGACGAAGGCGAGAAAAGGCTTATGGATATCCAAGGTGCCCGTACCGCAAACCGACACAGGTAGGTAGGAAGAGAATTCTAAGGCCAGCGGGAGAAGGGTTGTTAAGGAACTCGGCAAGTTGACCCCGTAACTTCGGAATAAGGGGTGCTCAGGAAACTGAGCCGCAGAGAATAGGTCCAGGCGACTGTTTAGCAAAAACACAGCTCTATGCTAAATCGAAAGATGACGTATATGGGGTGACGCCTGCCCGGTGCCGGAAGGTTAAGAGGAGGAGTGAGAGCCCCGAATTGAAGCCCCGGTAAACGGCGGCCGTAACTATAACGGTCCTAAGGTAGCGAAATTCCTTGTCAGGTAAGTTCTGACCCGCACGAATGGCGTAACGATCTGGACACTGTCTCAACAGCCCACCCGGCGAAATTGTAGTACCGGTGAAGATGCCGGTTACCCGCGACTAGACGGAAAGACCCCATGGAGCTTCACTGCAGCTTGATATTGGATTTCGGTATTTCATGTACAGGATAGGTGGGAGGCTAGGAAGTCAGGGCGTCAGCTCTGATGGAGCCACCGTTGGGATACCACTCTTGAGGTACTGGAATTCTAACCTGCGGCCATGAATCTGGCCGGGGGACATTGTCAGGTGGGCAGTTTGACTGGGGCGGTCGCCTCCGAAAGAGTAACGGAGGCGCTCAAAGGTTAGCTCAGCATGGACGGAAACCATGCATTAGAGTGTAAACGCAAAAGCTAGCCTAACTGCGAGACCGACGGGTCGAGCAGTAACGAAAGTTGGAGTTAGTGATCCGGTGGTATGTGAGTGGAAATGCCATCGCTCAACGGATAAAAGCTACCCTGGGGATAACAGGCTGATCTCCCCCAAGAGTCCACATCGTCGGGGAGGTTTGGCACCTCGATGTCGGCTCATCGCATCCTGGGGCTGTATTCGGTCCCAAGGGTTTGGCTGTTCGCCAATTAAAGCGGTACGCGAGCTGGGTTCAGAACGTCGTGAGACAGTTCGGTCCCTATCTGTCGTGGGCGCAGGATATTTGAGAGGAGCTGTCCTTAGTACGAGAGGACCGGGATGGACGCACCTCTGGTGCACCAGTTGTCACGCCAGTGGCACAGCTGGGCAGCTATGTGCGGATCGGATAAACGCTGAAAGCATCTAAGCGTGAAGCCGTCCTCGAGATAAGATATCCCATTCCTATAAGGAAGTAAGACCCCCGGAAGACTACCGGGTTGATAGGCTCAGAGTGTAAGCGCCGCGAGGCGTTAAGCTAGCGAGTACTAATCGGTCGAGGGCTTGACCTTGATGCGTTCAAGGTTCTTCTTGCAGAAGGTTTCATTGTTCAATTTTGAGTGTGCAGA
>JACRTB010000062.1 GCA_014385025.1 Yanshouia hominis
CACATTACGCCGGATTGGTTGCTGATCTACGAAGTGGACGGGGACGAGCTGATTTTATATCTCACCCGGACGGGATCGCATAGCGATTTATTTTAGGGGAAGGAGGAAAGGTCTATGAGCTGGGATAAAGAGAGGATCGCGCAGTTGCAGCTCCCCGATCTGGCAGACGATGATCCGCACCCTCGGCTGCTCCTGGAAGGGGACGGCATACACGCAGGGCAGGGTTTTACCGCCTTGTTTCCTGATGGCTGGCACGAGATTACCCTTGAAGTAGCCTGGGAGCCAACAGGCCCCGGCTGCTGGTACATATCTACGCCTGGGTTTGAGGGCGTGTGTCCTGTGGGCCTGTTCGTGAAGGTATGAAAACAATCCGGCAGATAGCGGACGAGATAGGGGTATCAAAGACAGCAGTAAATAAGCAAATCGCAAACCTGGGTTTGCGATCAGGTTTACGAAAAAACGGAAACCAGTTTGCGATTGATGAACACCAGGAAGCCTTGATAAAACAGGCTTTTTCTGAAAAATCGCAAACCGAAATCGAAAACCAATCGCAAACTAAAACGCAAACCGAAAACCACGAAGTTGGCGATTTAGTTTGCGTTTTACAGGCAACTATCGACACGCTGCAAGGGCAGCTTGAAGTAAAAGACCGGCAGATTGCAAAGCTGACTGAGGCCCTGGTAGCCGCCCAGCAGACAGCGGCAGCGGCCCAGGCACTCCACGCGGGAACAATGAAGCAACAGCTTCTTTCCGGGGAGAGTGGAGCGGATCAGCAGGAGCCGGAACAGAAAAAAAGCTGGTTTTCAAAAATTTTTGGTGGTAGTAGGAATTGAAGTTAAATTAGATGCTAAAAATTTGTAATTAAGAAGGAGGGATTCGTCATGTTGGTATTCCAAATGCGTAATGTAGATAAAACATCTACTGTTTTGAAACAGACTAAAAACAGTGATTACGCAGATAAATAAATACGTTAGATTAATTCCTACCAGTGACTAATCTTATGACTTTTTAAACAGATAACTAAAATTACAAACAAATCGTTTAACTTCTGTATTTGTTTATAGATGTAATCACTTCAGGAGAGATTACATGAACAAAAATATAAAATATTCTCAAAACTTTTTAACGAGTGAAAAAGTACTCAACCAAATAATAAAACAATTGAATTTAAAAGAAACCGATACCGTTTACGAAATTGGAACAGGTAAAGGGCATTTAACGACGAAACTGGCTAAAATAAGTAAACAGGTAACGTCTATTGAATTAGACAGTCATCTATTCAACTTATCGTCAGAAAAATTAAAACTGAATACTCGTGTCACTTTAATTCACCAAGATATTCTACAGTTTCAATTCCCTAACAAACAGAGGTATAAAATTGTTGGGAATATTCCTTACCATTTAAGCACACAAATTATTAAAAAAGTGGTTTTTGAAAGCCGTGCGTCTGACATCTATCTGATTGTTGAAGAAGGATTCTACAAGCGTACCTTGGATATTCACCGAACACTAGGGTTGCTCTTGCACACTCAAGTCTCGATTCAGCAATTGCTTAAGCTGCCAGCGGAATGCTTTCATCCTAAACCAAAAGTAAACAGTGTCTTAATAAAACTTACCCGCCATACCACAGATGTTCCAGATAAATATTGGAAGCTATATACGTACTTTGTTTCAAAATGGGTCAATCGAGAATATCGTCAACTGTTTACTAAAAATCAGTTTCATCAAGCAATGAAACACGCCAAAGTAAACAATTTAAGTACCATTACTTATGAGCAAGTATTGTCTATTTTTAATAGTTATCTATTATTTAACGGGAGGAAATAATTCTATGAGTCGCTTTTTTAAATTTGGAAAGTTACACGTTACTAAAGGGAATGGAGATAAATTATTAGATATACTACTGACAGCTTCCAAGAAGCTAAAGAGGTCCCTAGCGCCTACGGGGAATTTGTATCGATAAGGGGTACAAATTCCCACTAAGCGCTCGGGACCCCTTGTAGGAAAATGTCCTAAGTGTGGCAACAATATTGTATTAAAAAAATCGTTTTATGGTTGTTCAAATTATCCTGAATGTAAGTTTACTTTATAATAGTTTGCCGGAAGAACAACAGTTAGCTATAAGTGCTGTGCCGCCAGATTTGCTTGAAGAAAGCGGTCTTGTAAAAACAGAGGACGCAGAGGTTTCTGCACAGGAAGATGAATTGTGTGGCTATCCTCTTGCACCAGAAGAAGTAGAGTGACAACAGAAGTTCTTGGAGACAGTTGTGAGGCTGCCTCTTTTAGCCCCCGGCAGGGCGCAAAAGCACTTTCATACTGCCAGCCCCGAAGGGGCGGCGGTGTGAAAGTGCTTTTGCGTTACTTTCTCACAAGAAAGTAACAAAGAGGTTGTGGACTGCGGCCAGTTATGGTAAAATAGGAGTAGTAGGATATAGGCTTTTGCAGGAAAGGGACGGGTGATTTTATAGGCACAACCATTTCGGGAATGACGGGCCGGGGAAGTATCCGGCACAACAACAGGAGCTTTTCAGCGGCGAATGTAGACCGAAGCAGGTCGGGGCAGAATGTCACCTTTTGCAACGAGGATTTGAAAAAGGTGTACCACGAACTTTTCGATGAAGCCCTGGCCGCCTACAATGCCAAAAAGAAAAAGACCAGGGACAAGATACCAGACTACTATGAGCATATCCGGCAGAGCAAGCAGGAGAAGCTATTTCACGAGGCTATCTTTCAGATCGGCAACTTGACGGACTGCGGGTGCGGCTCCCCTGGAGGGGAACGGGCGGCGGCAGCTCTCAAAGAATTTGCAGAGTCCTTCCAGGAGCGCAATCCTCATCTGCGGGTGTTCAATATGGTGCTGCACATGGACGAGGCCACGCCCCACCTCCATGTGGACTTCGTGCCGGTGGCAACGGAGCAGAGCCGGGGCCTCTCAACGAGGGTATCAATGAAACAAGCGTTAAAGCAGCAAGGATTTGAGGGGCTTGGCCGGAAGCAGACGGAATGGAAAGCCTGGATGGAACGGGAGAAAGAAGCCCTAACGGAAATCGCCCAGGCGCACGAGTTTGAGATCATCAGCCTGGGCGGTGGCCGCCCTCATATGGAGCTGCCAGAGTACAGGGCAGCGGCCCAGCGGCTTGAAGCTGTCCAGGAACAGGTGATAGCGGCAGAGCAGGAGATCGCGGCCTTGGAAAAGCAGAGAAAGGCCCTGCAAGGGAATGTGAAGCTGCTGAAAGCGGTGGAGAAGGTCAAGCCCGATCTGGACGCGATACAACCAGAAAAGACGCTGACAGGGGCCGTCAAGGGTGTGACGGTGGAGCAGGTGAAGGAGCTGAAGGCGGCGGTGATCCGGGGTGCGGCGGCAGAGCAGAAGGTGCGGGAGCTGAAGGTAGAAAACCAACAGCTTCAGCAGAAAATCCCCTCGATGAAAGAAAAGCTGAAGGAGGCCCAGGAGCGGAAGCGGCTTGAAAATGAAAACCGGCAGCTCAAAGTGCAGGTCGAATACCTGGAAAAAGATTTGAGCTGGGAGCGTGGGATTTCGGCGCGGCTCCAGGAAGGGATCGGGGCGGTGCTGGACTTTCTGGATCAGCACTTGCCGGAGCAGTTCCGGCCCCTGGTCGAAAAGGCGCGGGAGCTGCTACCTGTGCCAGAGGTGCAGCAGCCGGAAAGAGAGCAGGAACGGGGCCACACCTGGGGCGGTATGGAGTTGTAAAAGAAGCCTGTCCGGGGGCCTTGCAAGAGCCGCCCGGACAGGCTATAATAACAGTAAAAATAGGGAATAAAATGTATTGATAATATATGCCCCCCTGTGGGTATAGGGGATAGCAGGGAGTTAGTGTGTCGTAAAATAGGGAATAAAATGTATTGATAATATATGCCCCCCTATGGTCTTTAGGCCAGGATAAATAATAAAAATATTTTCTCTCGGACAGGGAGAAAGTCGGAGGGGGTTATGGGGGTGAGCGGCGGGGTGTGGGAATGTGGTAAACCTGAAAGGTTTTCCATCATTTCCATGCCCCAGAGCGAGGGGGAAAAGGGGGAGGTGACTTTCTCTTTAAGGCCCCGAAGGGGCCGCTCTTTGGCTCCCCCTTTTCCCCCTATGGGTTTGCAGAATGTACGAAAAGAGGTGTAAGGAATGGCGGATCAGCAAGTAGCACTGGAACGGCTGCGGGAACTTTACAGGGAAAAGAACGAGCATTTAGAGAAGTTTTTAGAGCCGGTGGAGCCGTATGAGTTTTATCGTGAGATCTTCCCGGAAGGATCTTTCGAGAGGAAGGGCCATTTTGAGGACAGGAAGGGAAACGGGATCGCGGTGACAGTGGCCAAAAGTGAGGTTGACAAGGCAACCGGGATTGCCCTGCAGATCGAGGGGGACGGTAAAGCGAAACGATGTACCGTCACTGACGAGCTGGACGAGCTGCGGGAGCTGCAAGACACCGATTTCACGATTATGTCCCCGATCTCCTATTTTGGACGGCGGCGGTGCGGCAAAAATGCCCGGTATCTCTATGCCCTGGTCTTTGACTTGGATGGGGTGGGTATGCCCCAGCTCCGGGACACGCTGCACCAGATGAACAAGGATATTCTGCCCCAGGCAACCTTTGTTGTAAACAGCGGGACAGGGCTTCACCTGTATTATGTGCTGAAAGAGCCGGTGCCTATGTACCCGTACAACCAGAAATGCTTGAAAGAGCTGAAATATTCCCTCACCCGGCAGATTTGGAATAAGTTTACCTCCACCATCAAGGAGCCGCAAATGCAGGGGATTTTGCAGGGCTTTCGGGTGGTCGGCTCTGGCTCGAAGCTGGGGCGTGAGTACCCTGTGAGGGCGTTCCGGCTCGGCGGGCCGGTGGAGCTGGCGCGGCTGCTTGATTATATCCCGGACAGCAACGGGGAACAGCAGCGGCTTGAGGGGCTTATGAGAAAGAGCCGACTGTCGCTGGCCGAGGCGAAAGAGAAGTACCCGGATTGGTATGAGCGGCGGATCATCAAGAAGGAGCGGCGGGGCCGCTGGACGGTCAAGCGTGACCTTTACGACTGGTGGCTGCACCGGATCGCCGATGAAATCCGGGTGGGCCATCGTTTCTATGGCATTATGACGCTGGCGATTTA
>JACRTB010000063.1 GCA_014385025.1 Yanshouia hominis
GTAGCGCCCAGACGCACCTCAATTTCCGACGCATCCAGGTCTTTGGGCTGGGCGGCGGTAAGAGCTTCCACATTGACTGCAAAAGAAGGGTCCTGCTGTGCCGCCCGCTGCGCCTGACGCAGTTTGCGGCGTACATTGCCGGAAAGGTATTCATCAGCAGTCACATAATGGGGTGTGCCGTCCTGTTCCAGCTGTCCCGGCACACGGAAGATCACGCCTTGCAGTTCTCCGGCCAGTGCTTCTTTTGTTTTTCCGGTAAGCCGACTCATATAGCTCATATCTACGCAGGCTTTTTCCGAGATGGACACCGCCAGTGCTTCGCTTGCCGTATCCACAGTAGCCACTGCCTGATGGGGCTTGATGGTCCGTTTGGTGAACATGTCCGCCTTGCGCTCCAGCTTTCCGTCCTCGTCGATAACTTCCAGCGCACAGAGCAGGTAATAGGAAGAATCATCTGCATAGGCCAGCCGGTTTGCACGGTCGTTGATGAGACCGTATTTGGCAGAAAAGCTGTCATAGAGTCGGTTCAGTTCCGCCTGTTTTTGGGTAATGATGCTGTCTGGAACCGCTGCATCCATCTGAAGGTCGATCAGTTCCTGCACACAATCACGCAGTCCCACAAGACCTTTCACACGGGCTTCGGCGGTAGCGTTGAGATCAGGGCACACCATGCGGCTGTTTTCCCGGTAGTACACCTGCCCGTCTACAATGGCATAAGAATAGTTCTTCACATTGGGGTCGGCAGGAATGGAGGTGTCAATGGCTTCGCCCTCGCCCAGCTCCGGCAGCTCTGCCTCCTGATAAGTGCCATGAATGTACTTCACAGCATCATGCAGCTGGTCGGAAAGCTCCAGTCCCTCGATAGGGTTCACGGTGTAATCCATACCATGAGCAGTGCTTACCGGTTCCTGTCTGCCCAGCACCATTTCCGGGTGGTCGATAAAATACCGGTTGATGGCAAACCCATCCTCCGTCTGTCCGGTCTGAGTCCATTCCGGCACGATGTCCAGCGGACGGTCCCGCTTTTGGAGAAAGATGATGTCCGACACCACCTCGGCACCGGCATTCTTTTTGAACGCATCATTGGGCAGACGGATAGCTCCCAGCAGTTCAGCACGCTGGGCAAGATAGCGGCGCACAGTGGAATCCTTGGCGTCCATGGTATAGCGGGAGGTCACAAAAGCCACCACACCGCCGGGACGCACCTGATCCAGTGCTTTGGCGAAAAAGTAATTATGAATGTTGAAATTCAGCTTGTTGTAGACTTTGTCATTGACCTGATACTGACCAAAAGGCACATTGCCGATGGCAAGGTCAAAGAAGTCACGCCTGCCAGTGGTCTCAAAGCCGCCTACTGTGATGTCCGCCTTGGGATAGAGCTGCTTTGCGATACGCCCGGAAACCGGGTCCAGCTCCACACCGTACAAACGGCTGTTTCTCATTTCCTCCGGCAGCATACCGAAGAAGTTGCCCACACCCATAGATGGCTCCAAAATATTTCCGGTCTCAAAGCCCATGCGCCCCACCGCTTCATAGATTGCCTGGATAACCGTAGGGCTGGTGTAATGGGCATTGAGGGTAGAGCTTCTGGCGGCGGCATATTCCTCCGGGGTCAGCAGCTCTTTCAGCTGGGTATACTCGGAAGCCCATGCCAGTTTCTCTGGGTCAAAAGCATCAGGAATACCGCCCCAGCCCACATAGCGGGAAAGAATCTCCTGTTGTTCGGGGCTTGCCTGCTGTCCGGCAGATTCCAGCTCTTTCAGCAAACGAATCGCATTGACATTTGCTTGGAACTTGGCTTTTGGACCGCCTTCGCCCAAATGCTCATCGGTAATGCGGAAGTTCTGTGCATTGCGGCGCAGGTTAGCCTTGTATTCCTCATAGGAGGCTTCCTCGGCAGCTTTGGCATTGGGGAAGGTCTGCCACTGGCCGGTGACCTGAATGGAAACCGGGTGTTCATCCAACACTTCCTCAAAGGTTTTTTCCGGCTCTGTTACAGGGGCTGGCGGCTCCGGCTCCTCAATATGCAACCGTTCCACCACCACATCATAAGGTAGATGGTTCTTATCGCCCGGATAGACGGCCACGGTCTCGGAATGAAAGGCCGGGGATTCAGCAGACGGTTGGGGCTGTTCTTGTCCAAAGCCATCCAGCTGACGGGCATACATCCCGCGCAGCAAAGGCGCAACCTCATCCCAGCGGAAATACAGCACAGCCAGACGCTTTTCCTCTGCATCCATGACTTCCAGCTCCATGCCCTGTGTCGTGGTACGGTAATCGGCAATATCGCCGTTCTCCAAATCCAGCGTCTCAATCTCACGAGGATAAGCCCTGCTCAGCCAGTAGGCGATCTCACCGTTGCTCCTGCCGGATTGCAGTAGCGTGGAAAGCTGCTGTTTATCTGCTTCATCCATCAGTCCATGGGACAATACATCCCGCAGGTCTTGATCTGCCTTGTCCGGGTCAATGGGAAGAAACTCGGTATAGTAAGCATTGCGGCGGTCTGCCCGAAGCAGCTGCTCGAACTGTTCTTTGCGCTCTGCCCGATAGATGGGATATACCATGCCGGTAGGCAGAAGCTGCACGGTGTCATCCCGTAGCTCGGTGATCTGATAGGCGTCATCCTCGATATACACGGTATCGCCCACGGCATAAACCGGGGCGGCAGGATCATAGGAGGTTCTTCGCGGAGTCGGGCGGCGAACTGCATCATATTCCTCATCGGAAATGGAAACCTCGGAAGTCTGTTCTGTCTCGGCAGCTGCGATCTGCTCGGCATCCGACATCACCTGTTGGATAAACGGGTCATTGTCCAGTTTTTCCGGGTCTGCCACCTGTCCGTTGACGATCCCTCTTTCCTCCAGGGCTTCCCGGATGGCGATAGGGTCGATATTGTCAAAACGATCCTGTTCTTCTTCGGTATAGAACCGGTCCTCCTGAATCAGCTGGGCAAGCCTGCGCTGTACCTTCGGCCAGGGCAGCTGTGTTTCCTCCGGGCTTCCGGCACGGACAACGAACGGGCTGTTGCTGCCACCGTATTCCTGAGCCAGCCATGCAGCGGTATCCTTCTCTCTTGCATGGTCTTTCATATAACGGACGACAGCGTGTTTACTCTCGATATTGCCGTTCCATGCACAAAGGGCAGTATCAATATCTTCCTGAGAAAGAGGGCGCAGAAGCTCATGGAGCTTTGGATAGGTTTCGTCGATCACTTCCCGGTGCAGGCGCTGACGGAACTCCGGCGCATCCGAATAAAGGCGGATCAGCTCCATATCCTTAGAGCCAAGAACCGCACGGCGCACAGCGGCATTGCCCTCGATGACAGCATTTTCACGGTCGGAATGACCGCAGGCATTTCGATATGCCATATCCTCAGATATGGCGGCAGTCACCACAGGCTTATACTGCTCAAACTGCTCCCGAAGGGTAGGCTTTGGCGTTTCTTCCTCTATCTCCGGCTGCTGGGCTTGAATGGCATCTTCTTCTGCCAGATCCTTTTCAGCCTGGATCTTGTCATACTGCGCTTGTTCCTGTTCGGTAAGATAGCGGCCTTTCTGGACAAGTGAGGTAATGCGCTTGGAAACCTTTTCCCAGTTCAAGTGAACATCCGGGCAGTCCTGCTTTTTATAGTGCAGTCCTTTCCCATCGTGATCTTCGCCGCTGTGTGTTGCGCCGGACAGGGCATGAGAGCGTCCGCCAATGCCATACTCGTCTTTAAGGAATCTCACTTTTTCCTTATCCGTATGGTTTTCCATGAAGAACGCATAGATACGGCCTTTTCCTCCGGCAAAACTGCTGCCGCCGGTCATGGCGGTGTCGATCTCATCCTCTGTAATGAAATGCTGGACGGTTGGCACTTGGGAAAGGTCCGAAGAAAAAGTCCTGCGGGGCAGGTCAAG
>JACRTB010000064.1 GCA_014385025.1 Yanshouia hominis
CAGGCGTATCAAGGCAAGATTAAAGGGCTTGCCGCCTGTTTTACACAGACAACAAGCCCTCTTGGTAGCTTGAACAATTTGAGTTGGAAATATTTGTCTAACTTTTCGGGGTCACTTCAAATTTCTCGCGGCGTTTTTGTAAATGATACAATCAATCGCTGACATAGGGCAGGAAAGCCAGATGTCTTGCACGCTTGATGGCGGTGGTCAGCTGACGCTGATGCCGGGCGCAGGTGCCGGTAACACGGCGGGGAACAATCTTTCCGCGGTCGGAAAGATATCTGCGCAGGCGGAGGGTATCCTTATAATCGATATCCTGAATCTTATCAACGCAGAAAGCGCAGACTTTCTTTCTGCCTTTGCGGCCGCCGCGCGGTCTGCTGTCGCGGTTATCTCTATCGAAAGCCATTACAGTTTCAACTCCTTTACAGTCTGTTTTGTGAAGTGCACTCAGAACGGAAGATCGTCATCATCGTCGATCGCCTGAAAATCTCCGTTCGATCCGCTCGCGTAGGAGACTCCCGCAGCGGGGGCGGAAACGGGCGCGGGGGAATCCCCCGGCATACCGCCGCCGGCCGATGCTTTCGACTCGGTGAAAAAGGCACGGTCGATCTGAATCTCAAACGCGGTGCGCTTGTTTCCCTCTTTGTCGGTATAATCGCGGGTCTGTAGGCTGCCCTCGATACCGATCAGCCTTCCCTTCGAAAAGTAACGGGAGATAAATTCGGCATTCTGCCGCCATGCGACGGCGTTAAAAAAGTCGGACTTTCTCTCTCCGCCCTTCGAATAGGGGCGGTCCACCGCGATGCGCAGCGAAGCGACATTGACGCCGTTCGGCGTGGTGCGCAGCTCGGGGTCCGCGACGAGTCTTCCGATCATGATGACCTTGTTGTACATGACGTTTCCTCCTTAGCCCTCGTTTTTCACAACGATCAGGGAACGCAGTACGCCGTCGGTAATCTTGTAGATACGGTCGAGCTCGGCGGGAAACTCAGGGGTGCTGGTGAACTCCACAAACAGGTAGTGGCCTTCCGTCTCATCCTGAATCGGGTAAGCAAGTCTGCGCTTGCCCCATTCCTCGACGTTGGTGATGGTGCCGTTCGCGCTGATGAGAGCTTTAAACTTCTCGGTCAGAGCGGCAAGCCCTTCTTCACCGGCCTGCACATTGAAGATCGCAACGGTTTCGTAGTTAGCAGTGTTTTTTGCCATTTTGATACACCTCCTTCTGGACATAAGGCCTTGCGGGAAACGCAAGGCAAGGATGTTGCTTTGGACAAAGCATAACGGATATAATTTATCAGAATTCACCAAAATTGTCAAGTCTTTTGCAAAATTTCATCGTCCGCGGCACTCAAATTAAATTTTCCTTCGGAATATGGGAACGCCGTTTCTCAAGCAGCAGCAGATATCCGGCGCACAGTATGATCTGCAAAACAGTGGAGGCCGGAGTGGCCAGCCCAATTGAAAAGAGCGAGACGCCGGGGAGCCTGCTCATCAGATAGGAGAAGGGAATCCGCACTAGAAAGGCTCCGATAATTCCCTGAATCATTACGAAGAAGGTGCGACCGCATCCGTTGAAATATCCGATCAGGCAGAAGAGGAAGGAGGTCAGGATGCAGTCAATGGCATAGGCGCGCATATAGTCCGCGGCGGCGAAAATCACATCCCAGTCATTTGAAAAAAGTGCAGCCATCAGCTCGCCATGGAAGAAAGAAAAATAGGCCATCCCAATTCCCGCGGCCAACGATGAGAGAATTCCGCAAAAGAGAGCACGCTTTGCGCGCCCCGGCTTACCGGCGCCGATATTCTGCGCGACAAACGCTGACATTGACTGCATATAGGCGGAGGGAACCAGCATGATGAAGGCACAGAGCTTTTCCGCAACGCCGACACCGGCCGAAGCAATCAGCCCGAGCGAATTGACGATCGCGAGAATAACGAGAAAGGAAATACTGACCAGAAGATCCTGAAAGGCAATGGGAACTCCGAGAAAGAAAATTCTTCCGCACAATCCCAGTCCTGGGCGCAGCGATTCCCGGGAAAGCGAAAAGGGAAGCTCCCGGCGGCGGATGATCCCAACGGAAAGCAGAACACTGACCGCTTGAGACAATACCGTTGCCAGAGCGGTCCCCGCGACCCCCATCCGAAGAAAGGCAACAAAGAACAAATCCCCGGCGATATTGAGGGCGCAGGCAATCGCAACGGTGATCAGCGGCATTTTGGAATCACCGATTCCGCGGAAAATACTGCCGACCAGATTATAGGCGACGATAAATACCGCGCCTGCGGAGCAAATTCTGACATAGGAAACAGTCCGGTCGAAGGCCTGCGGAGGAGCATGCATGAGCCGGGCCAGAGGAACTGCTCCCAACTGCATGAGAACAGTTAAAAAAACGGCGATGGCAGCAAACAGAAGGACCCCTCCCATAACAACACTGCCGGCTTCCTGCGGCTTCTGCTCACCGATCTTTTGGCCGATCAGGATAGTGATCCCCATCGCCAGCCCTGTCACAACGACCGTCACCGTCTGCATGATCTGGCTGCCCGTCGAGACGGCGGAGACGTCGGCCGCGCTTCCAAAGCGTCCGACCACCCAAAGATCCACTGCACCGTACATCGCTTGAAGAAAAAGAGCAAGCAGGACCGGCAGAGCAAACCGAACCAAGGGGAAAAGAATTTTTCCTTCGGTAAATTGTGTTACCCGCATCTGAAAACCTCCTGAAAGCAAAAAAGCGGATAAAACACCGGGTATCACCCGACATCTTATCCAGCTTGACCGTTGCGGAGACAAGCCCTCCGATGAGCATTATCAGTTTAGCCGCTATTTGATCAAATGTCAAGAAGCTTTATGAAACGCCGCGAGAAATTTGAAGTGACCCCGAAAAGTTAGACAAATATTTCCAACTCAAATTGTTCAAGCTACCAAGAGGGCTTGTTGTCTGTGTAAAACAGGCGGCAAGCCCTTTAATCTTGCCTTGATACGCCTG
>JACRTB010000065.1 GCA_014385025.1 Yanshouia hominis
CAAAGGAAACCCCCGCCGACGCGGACAGCGTGGCGCTGGTCGATTCGGCGGACGGCAGCAAGACCAAGCGGGTGCTGTGGAGCCGGATCAAGGCGGTGCTCGGGGACGTGTTCGCGGCTCTGTCTCACACCCATGCGGCGGGGGATATCACGAGCGGGACGCTCGGCCTCGCCAGAGGCGGCACCGGGGCGGCGACCGCAGCGGCGGCGCGCACTAATCTCGGGGCGGGCGCGGCCTCCGGGCTGGCCACATTGGACGGCAGCGCCAAGGTGGCGGCGGCGCAAGCAAGCGCGCGGATTATCAGCAAGACTGCCTCCGCAACGCTCGCTCTGGCCGAAGCTGGATGCTTCATCTACTTTAACAACGGCACTACTGCCTGTACGCTAACTGTTCCGGCGAATTCCTCCGTTGCCTTCCCGGTGGGAACCGAGATTGAAGTACTGAGGGGAGGCACCGGGACAATCACGATTGCGGCGGCAAGCGGAGTAACTATTTATAGTGTGGATTCAGCAAAAAAGATTGACAGCCAGTTTGGAGTAGTCTGTCTCAAGAAAACAGGCACTGATACGTGGGTTCTCGCGGGCTGTCTCGGATAAGGGGGCTGAAACATGAGAATGAGCAGACGAATGGGGCTTAACTCCATCGTGCGGTTTAAGATTCCGACATTTTCAGGCACATACGTCCTAAGCGGTGACGAGAAAAAGGGACAGATGGTGATTAAGACCTCCGGAACGCTGACATTCCTGACCAATGCAAAGATTGATGTTTTTGTTGTAGGGGGAGGCACCGGCGGCAATTATCATGGAGGCGGAGGAGGCAGCGGCTTTACTGCCACCAGATTATCGCTTGACGTGCCCAAAGGAGCCTATGCGGTGACGGTCGGTGCGGGAGGAGGCAAGGGGGACGGGAACGCCTCCATGACAAACGGCCTCCCCGGCGGTCAAAGCAAGGTTGTGATCGGCTCCACGAATGTTTCCGCAGGCAGCGGTAAGGGTGGAGGATATACTTCCGCAAGCGATACAACTCCAAACTATTTGTCCGGAAGCTATGGCGGTTCTGGTGGAGGCGGCACAGGCGGGAGATTTTCCGACGACTAGAATTCAGAGAGAGGGAAAATAAAAAAATGGCATCTACAAATTATAAAGGCGGTGCAGGCGGCTCTAATGGGGCTGCTGGCGGCGGTGGGTACGGTTCCGGAGGAACAGGACAGGGAACCACAACCAGAGCGTTTGGAGAAAGCACCAATACCCTCTATGCCGGAGGAGGCGGCGGCGGAGGGTACAACAGCAGCTATCCCGGCGGTGCAGGCGGTTCTGGCGGCGGCGGCGCGGGCGGCTCTACCGGAGCCGATGGGACAGCGGGAGCAGCCAACACTGGCGGAGGCGGAGGCGGTGGTAGCAGTTACACTAGCACCAACAACGGAGATGGCGGCGCGGGCGGCTCTGGCCTCGTGATTATCCGCTGGGGCTATTAATTTGACGGGAGGAATACACCATGAGCAAACTTGCAATTATCGCCCTCGATGAGGGCAGCATGACCGCCGGGACGGTCTGCAACATCATTGAGATCGCGTCGGACACAGCGATAGGTATCACCCTGCCGCTGGAACAGCTCTCTTGGGACTGCGGGCAGTACCCGGTGGCAATCGGCGACCGCTGGGAGGATGGGGTGTTTTCACGTGATGGTGGTCCGCTGGTGCCAGTGCCGACCGACGCGGAGAAGATCGCGGAGCTGGAAGCGCAGATGGCCGCCCTGCTGGGCGTTGAGACGGAGGTGCAAGCATGACAAACATTGATCTGATGCGGCAGCTCCGCAAGGCCATGATGGCGTTCGCGGCGACGGCGGGCGACGAACAGGCGGCAGCTTTCCCGAGCCTTTTCCCGGCATGGAGCGCGGCCGGGGTTGCCTATGCGGCCGGGGACCGGGTGCAGTACGGCGACCTGCTGTATAAGTGCCTGACGGCGCACACCTCACAGGAGAGCTGGACGCCGCCCGCGGCGCCGAGCCTGTGGGTGCGCATCGATGATCCGGCGGTTGAATGGCCGGAGTGGAGACAGCCGCAGGGCAGCACAGACGCCTACGCAATGGGTGCGAAGGTATCCCATAACGGAAAGCACTGGATCAGCACCGCCGACGCCAACGTGTGGGAGCCGGGGGTTTACGGCTGGGAGGAGGC
>JACRTB010000066.1 GCA_014385025.1 Yanshouia hominis
CCGCAGGGCAGCACAGACGCCTACGCAATGGGTGCGAAGGTATCCCATAACGGAAAGCACTGGATCAGCACCGCCGACGCCAACGTGTGGGAGCCGGGGGTTTACGGCTGGGAGGAGGCGGTCTGATGGCTAACAGGGCGTTGTAAGGGCGCTGACTCCTCCTGGGTGTTTCGACGGGGGGTGAGAGCCTGTGAAAAAACTCTTTGAGGTACGCGGATACGTTAACATATAGGAGGATTATAAATGGATGGTTTTACGACATGGGAAGTTCTCGCTACTTATGGCGGCTGTGCCGCCATGGTTGGGCTTCTGACGCAGTTCACCAAAGGCTGGCCATATCTGGAGCGGCTCCCCACTCAGCTTTGGAGCTATCTGCTTTCGCTGGGCGTGCTGCTTCTGGCGTTTTACTTCACCGGGCAGCTCACCGCAGACAACGCGGTCCTGTTGCTTTTCAATGCGGCGATCGTATCGCTGACCGCAAACGGCGGATATGCGGCAATGACCCGCGGTAAGGGTGGCGGCAGTAATGGCTGATTTGTTCAAAGGAATCGACGTTTCCCACCACCAAGGCATAATCGACTGGCAAAAGGTAAAGAACTCAGGTGTGCAGTTTGCGCTGATTCGCGCCTGTTTTGGCTGGGACAACGATGAGCAGATCGACAAGCAGTTTGCCGCCAATGTCTCCGGATGCGAGTCCGTAGGTCTGCCCTACGGACTCTGGCATTACAGCTATGCCACCTGCGTCGCGGACGCCCGGCTGGAGGCAGCATTCTTCCTACGGGTAATCAAGGGCTGCAAGCCGCTGTTCCCGGTCCATTTTGATTTTGAGGAGGCATTTCAGGTCGGCGGCAGCAAAAAGGGCATAACTTATGAGGGATACAGCCCGGAAAAACAGCTGCAGATCATCGAGGCGTTTCTCAAGGAGGTCGAAGCCGCGGGTTATTATGGCGGCATTTATATGTCCGCATCACCGCTCCAGCGGCTGCTTCGCTATGCACCGGACCGGATCAGCCGGTATGACGCTTGGGTCGCGCACGTTAACGCTGCGAAGCCGTCTTATTCTGGTGCCTACGGAGTCTGGCAGCACAGCTGGAAGGGCAGTATTCCGGGGATTTCCGGGGATGTTGACTTGGATTATGCCTACAGGGATTATCCTACCATCATCCGGAGAGCCGGCCTCAACGGGTGGAAGATCCCGGCTGTCACCCCGGCCCAGACGGTGCCGCGCGCGGATTATGAGGCTCTGCAGGCGCGTTACGACGCACTGGAGGCTAAGCACACCGCTCTGCTCAGCGGCCTTGAGGCGCTCCTTCATCAACATAATTGACAACTCACAGGCGGGGCTTCAAAGCCCCGCCCTTATAGAAAGAAGGAATGTTTATTGGAAAGCTTTATCCCGCGCATCGGAGGAAAGCGTCTGCTGCGCAAGCAGATTCTGGCGCGGTTTCCGAGCGAAAATCAGCGATATGTAGAGGTGTTCGGCGGCGCCGGATGGCTCCTTTTCTCCCGCGAGCGCCACGCACCGGAGGAAATTTGCAACGATATCGATGGCGAGCTGGTCAATCTGTTCCGCTGCGTCAAATTTCATTGTGAGGAACTGCAGCGGCAGATGGCATGGATGCTCAATTCCCGCGAGATATTTGAGGATGCGCTGGCACTCAAGGCTGTACGCGGCCTCACCGACATCCAGCGCGCCGCGCTCTATTTTATCGTAGCCAAAGAAAGCTACGGCGCAGATGGGCGTACGCTGGAGGCGGTGGGAGAAGTGTTTCCCGAGGCCAAATACCAGCGCTGTACAGTCCATTTCTACCGCAACGTATTCTCACCCCGCGTTCCAAAGTGAAGCTGGTGGCCAAGATGCTCAAGGCCATCCATGCCCAGGAGAGCAAGAAGGCTGCTCGTGAGAAAGCGAAAGCTGTGTGTAGGATTACAATACATGTTGGACAGATGAATAAAAAAGGATGAAGGATAAGGCATCATCGGTTAAAATTGGAGTTGCAGACAACAACTTGACGAGAGGGGGCCATATCCTTCATGAGTAAGAGTATAACACAGGACATGGCATATCGGCAATCCCTGATGAAATATGCGGAGAAATACGGCGTGAGCCGA
>JACRTB010000067.1 GCA_014385025.1 Yanshouia hominis
TTGCAGTTCCCGCCTTTCAATTCGTATTTGCAAAACTCAATCTGGCTTTCAATGGAAATGCTGTCCTTTTTGTCTACCGATTGTCTTGCATAGATTGCGTCTATTCGATTGTTCATATTGTCGCTCCTTTTCTTAAAAAAGAAACGGAGCTGCTGACACCTTTATTATACCGCCAGCAGCCCCGCAAATCAATGATGGCTTCGGAAAACCTTATGCCCCGGCTTCCTCACTCTGCCGTTTGTCGGCATACTTGCGGAATACCTCATAAAGCTGCTGTTCCAGCTCCCGGCGTTTTGCCGCTTCCTGCTCCGGCGTGAACACCGGGGAGAGATTTTCCAGCGTGATTTCCTTTCCTTGAAAAGTCACGACTTCGGTTTCTTTCTTGTATCTGATATGCTCCATAGTACCTCCGTATTTAATTTTCAAAGTGCAGTGCCGCCATGCTGCGGCGTGAAATGTTTTCTGTCATCAATCACCTCTCCTTTGTGTGCTGCTGCTGCCGTTTCAGTTCTGCCAGCACCTCCGGCGGGATACGGTCTACCAGCCGCTGAATGTCCTTCAGCTCGCTTTCCAGCTTTGCCCGTTCCATCGTATCTTTCATCTTGCCTTTTTCACTGGCTTTTGCTCTGGCTTCCAACTGTTCATTTTCTGCTAAAAGGTCGTTTATTGTGACCTTGTATTTTTTGAGCTGACCGGAGAAATTCTCCATCTGCGGAAACCACTTTTTCAGCAGGGAGAGGGCTTCCTCTTTCTTCTTTCCGGCGTTGAACGGGGTAATACCGTCCAGCGTGGCTTCAATGGCTCTTGCCTGTTTGGAGAGATTGACCGCCTGCTTGAACAAACGGGTGGGGATATGCTTCCTGCCTGTCTTGCTGGCACTTTCCCCACGCTCCAAGTCGGGATATTTCTCCACCATATAGGCGTGAAAATCGTCCTGCCATTTTGTGAGGCTGGCTCTGTTCCCAATAATCTCCTTTGCACACAGGCGGTTGTCCTCTGTCAGCGGGACAAAGACCAAATGCAGGTGGGGCGTTTTCTCGTCCATGTGTACCACCGCCGACACGATATTTTCCCGGCCTACCCGCCCGATTAAGAAATCAGCCGCCCTCTGGAAAAATTCCTGTATCTCCTTTGGGGACTTCTTCTTGAAAAACTCCGGGCTGGCGGTAATCAGCGTATCCACAAACCGGGTACTGTCCTTGCGGGTTCGGCACCCCGCCTGTTCAATGCGGTTTTGAATGAAGTGGTAGTACCTGTCCTCTGGCTTGACGATGTGGAAATTGTACTTGCTCCGGCTGGTGTCAATGTCGGGATTGCTGGCGTACTGTTCCTTTTGCCGTTCGTGGTGGGCTTCCAGCGGTCTTGCCGGGTTGCCCTTGTGCTTTTCAAATCGCAAAATTGCGTGTTGTGCCATGAAACTCCTTTCCCCATTCCATTCCTTTCCGGGACTTTTCCACAGGAAAATCCCGCAGAAAATATCTCGGATAGGAAGGGAATGGATAAGATATAAATAAATCGTTTTAATCTCTGTATTTCTATATACCGTCCGGTTTTCGTACTTCAAGAGGATTGATTATCGTACTCATCGAGTGCGGTTTTCAGTCCTCCGGCGTTCCATAACCGGATTTCTTGAAGTCGGTGTTTGGAACCGCTTCATAGGATTTTGGGTAAATGCGGTTGGGTTTTCCACAGCCCTGCTTCTGGATCTCCACAAGCCCTACATACTGCAATTCCCGTAGGGTATTGACGGCTTTCTGCCGCCCACAGCGGAGCAGCTCCACTACCTCATTGATGGGATAGTAGAGGTAAATCCGCCCATATTCATCTGCCCAGCCATTTTTCCGGGACAGGTCTGTCCGGCGCAGGATAAAGGAATACAGCACCTTTGCTTCGTTGGACAGGGGCGTGAATGTGGGGGCTTCAAAAAGGAAATTCGGAAGCCGGGT
>JACRTB010000068.1 GCA_014385025.1 Yanshouia hominis
CATTTCTACCGCAACGTATTCTCCGTTACCCCGCGTTCCAAAGTGAAGCTGGTGGCCAAGATGCTCAAGGCCATCCACGCCCAGGAGAGCAAGAAGGCTGCCCGTGAGAAAGCGAAAGCCGTGGTGGAGCAGCTGCACTCTATGAAGCTGAAAGAGGCCGCAAAGAAGGTGGAGGACGGCATTGAGGAGACGCTGACCTATGCGGATTTCCTTTCGAGCACTGGACCCGCATCCGGACCAACAACGTTATTGAGCGGCTCAACCGGGAGATCCGCCGCCGAACCCGAGTGGTGGGCACCTTCCCGGATGGCAACTCCGCCCTCATGCTGGTCTGTGCCCGCCTGCGCTATGTGGCCGGCACCCAGTGGGGCAATAAAAAGTACATGAACATGAAGCATCTGGAGGCTGCCCTGGAGGACGCCTCTGTTGCCGACTGATTTCATTTTCACGAGATCTGCAGATTAATTTGCGCATAAACCTTGACGGCACCATTCTCCACATATATTCTTTGTAATTTTTTATATTTCTATTTAGGATAATTAAATCAAAAAGTCTTACTTTTGTAAAAATATAAAGCTCGTATTTGTCTGTAATTTCTTTAATTTTTTTGAATTGGTCTTTTTCGTTATATGATAATAACCATTTTTGTTTATATATTCCGCTGTAGTTTTTTTCTGGTTCTATTTCTTTTTCTTCTGTCTTTACTTCATTTGTTTTTTCTTGATTATAAACTTTACTATTATTATGCTTATTTCCAAAATGTATTAACAATACATTTACAATAATTATTGTTAAAATAATTGTTATTATCACTTTTTCTCCTTCATATCTTTTTCGATTAAATCATTGATATAGGCATTTAGGCTCATTCCTTTGCTTTCTGCATGGGCCTTTGCTGTTTCTTTTATTCCTTTCTTCATTTTCAGTTGAAATCTGTCGTAATTTTCTTTCACATATTTGTCTACTGCTTTACTTCCTGCTTTTGTATATGCCATTTTATCACCCTTTGTAATTTTATCATTAATATATATGGATGTCAATGATTTTTCGTTCTTTGCCGCCGCGAAGCGGCGGCTCAATATGATATAAAATGATTGTTACATTATTGTAATATATGGATGTCCATATCGTAACCGCTTTGTCGTTGAAATATGGATGTCCATATAGTAAAATATAATTGTAGCAAGGGGGCAGAAAGGATATCAAATGATAGTCAAATACAAGTCCCTCACCAAAAAGGGTGCCGTCAAGGTTTATGCGCAAATTAATCTGCAGATCTCGTGAAAATGAAATCAGTCGGCAACAGAGGCGTCCTCCAAGGCAGCCTCCAGGTGCTTCATGTTCATGTACTTTTTATTGCCCCACTGGGTGCCGGCCACATAGCGCAGGCGGGCACAGACCAGCATGAGGGCGGAGTTGCCATCCGGGAAGGTGCCCACCACCCGGGTTCGGCGGCGGATTTCCCGGTTGAGCCGCTCAATAACGTTGTTGGTCCGGATGCGGGTCCAGTGCTCGAAAGGGAACTCGCAGTAGGTCAGCGTCTCCTCAATGCCGTCCTCCACCTTCTTTGCGGCCTCTTTCAGCTTCATAGAGTGCAGCTGCTCCACCACAGCTTTCGCTTTCTCACGGGCAGCCTTCTTGCTCTCCTGGGCATGGATGGCCTTGAGCATCTTGGCCACCAGCTTCACTTTGGAACGCGGGGTAACGGAGAATACGTTGCGGTAGAAATG
>JACRTB010000069.1 GCA_014385025.1 Yanshouia hominis
TCCTGCCACAGTTTTTTCTCACTGAACGACTTCGCCAAGCAGCTCGCTGTCCACAACCGCCGCTCAAACAACTTCCCTATGAGGCCCCTCGGCTGGCTTTCTCCCTCTGAGTTCTCTGTCCAATATGTTTGACAAACCTACAACCACCACGGACCAATTCCTTGAGCTGACCCTTGATTACTTTCTCATTCAGCTGTACAATCTTTTCAGGCATGGTTTGCTTTCTCCTTTTAGAATGGTGGTGTCGCAACTTCATTCTAACAGAGATCTGCAGACCATGTCTCTCTTTTTATCTCTTTTTTAATTTGCGCAACTTATCTTACCTTATCGGGCAACAGGGGCCGCTCTTATAGGCCGCTCCCCCTGCTGCGTCCCTCTGATTGCCGTTTCCCCGCTGGAGGCCCCAAACTACACTGAATTGTCAATATAAGACAACGCCGCCCCGCACAGCAGAGGATGCGGGGCGGCGCTATACACTTATGAGCTACAGTAAAGTAGTTACAGCCATTACTTTACCAAATATTATCATTTCTTCTTGATTATATTGGATTGCAGGGTAGTCCTTGTTAAAAGACATCAAAAGAATAGTATCGCCAACTGCTTGAAGTTGTCTATATTGGAGACCCTTTTCTTTGCCCTTTGATGAAAATGCCACGATATCCCCTGTATTGTATCTGCTTTGCGTACTGACCTTCACCTTATCACCCTTTTGAATTTTTGGTGAAAGTGAATCATCCTGCACTGTGAATTCTGGTATTCCCTGTATTGTTACATTGATTTGTCTTCCGTCCTCTTTGACGCTCCCCGTAATAGAATCTTGATTGAGCTGGCTCAAGTCTTTCTCTTTTGCCATCTCAAGAATCATTTTAGCAATGGGCATCTGACGCATTTGTTCCAGAATCTTCTCTTCTTGCTCTGGTGTTGTCGGAATACCCAGTTGTTTGATGAAAACAACTGACATGATATGATATAGGTTTAATATTGCGTCCCGAAGCGGCTGTGGGGCGTTGTCCATGTATCCTTCCAATACGAGAAGGTTTTCATCTACGCCCAACGCTTCTGCAAGCGCAGCTGAAATTTCCGGGGAAGGTATGCGGCCATTCTTTTCATTTCGTAACATACTGATATAAGATGGTGTAATCTCTACTCCTTGCGACTGGCACTGTTCGGAAATTTCCTTTCCCGTCTTACCAGAATCGTGAATCAGTTGGTCTAACAACTTTGCATATGGCATGTTATCACCTCATTAGGAGTATACGCCAAAAAATATTTTGTAAATATCATTGACAAAATAGTTTCAAAGCGCTAATATTAACTAAAAAATTTTTAACAATTACCGATCAGTTAATCAAAACCACCAGTTGAACTGGTGGTTTGCTCCAAGCCCTGGAAGAGCATATTACAGGCAGCCTCTTAAGAGGCATCAATCCGCCGCAGGCGGCCCGCAGGCCGCCCGTTCTCTCCCGGCCCGTCCCCCCGCCTGTCCGGTGCCCGGCGCGCCCGAGCGGAGGGCGGCACCGCCCCCCCTTGTTTGCCGCCCGAGCCGATTGCCCGGCGAGGGGGGGCCACATGGGCGGCCATGCGGGCCGCCCATAGGGGGGAGGCTCGCCGGGCGACCTATTGTTGTCAACAGCGTCGGTACTGCAGAAAGG
>JACRTB010000070.1 GCA_014385025.1 Yanshouia hominis
GTCCGGGTGAGATATAAAATCAGCTCGTCCCCGTCCACTTCGTAGATCAGCAACCAATCCGGCGTAATGTGGCACTCACGACACCCCGCATAGTCCCCGGAAAGTTGGTGATCCCTGTTTTTCTCCGGCAACGGCTCCCCCGCAGCCAGTTTTTTAATAATATCGGTCAGCAAAGGAATATCAAAGCCGCGCTTTTTCACGCGCTTCAAATCCTTCTGAAACTTTGTGGTTGGTCTTATGTTATACATCGGCAAGCAGCTCCTCCATCATCTGATCGACATTGGAATAGGTCTTGCCAAGGCTCGGATCGGCCTTCATTCTCTTTACTTCCTTGATTGCTTCGACGGTTTCAGCGTTCGGTACATCACCGCTGATTTCAAAGGGTATTCTATACTCCCTCACAGCCTTACGCGCAAAAACATTGAACGCCGTTGTCATCGTCATTCCCATATCAGCACAGAACGCCTCAAACTGCCGCTTCAAGTCTGCGTCCATACGAATGTTAATATTTGTATTTGCCATAGGTAGCAACTCCTTTCACTCTTATTATATCCATTGTATAACTTTTTATTTACAATGTCAATATATATTCCTGGCCGTTTACCCAAGCACTGGCCCTTAAACTTCTACCCTGGTATGTTCGCATTTAGAGGGCAAAAAAGCCTTGATTTATGCGGCTTTCTGGGCGCAGTAGAGAGGGGGCCGGTATTTTACCCTCGGAGGGCTGAAAACGGCTTCTAAAGCGTAACAGGGGCCTTTCTGGGCCTTATTCCTGGCCCCCATCGTGTAGCGCGTCCAGGAGCCAATCGCTCAACTCCTGGGAAGGGGACACCCGCACCGTTATATGCCCATTTTCAAAGCGCACCGCTGGCGGCGGGCAATCCCACCACTTACGGACGGTTTTCGGATCAAGGCCAGTTTCCCGGTGACAGTCGGCCTTGCGTCCCTCCGGGTGCTGCTGCCGCCATTCATAAACCCGCGCCTGGGCCGTTCCGCTGCCTTTTGGCCGCCCATTCCCTTCTCTCCAATTCGTACCATTGGCCTTATCGTTAATCTCCTGGATTGCTCTCGCGCCCTGCAAATGTACTGGCTGTTTGCGCCAGTTCCGCTTATTGACAGGCATAGTCAGGCCGGAGAGCTTCGCTATATCGTCCCTGGGGAATGTCACATAGTCCTCGTTGAACATCTCAAGGGCGCACACCACATCATCTTTTGTAAAGCGGTTTATATCCTCCACGCTCATATCATCGTAGGGCCGAAGCAACGCGAAAGCGTCCCGGCGCAGCTCGTCCTCGTCTATCCCGCATTTCTTCGCATAAATCGCCAGCGTCATAATGCCATAGAAACGATGGCCCACCCGGATTTCATCGGCGATCCGGTGCAGCCACCAGTCGTAAAGGTCACGCTTGACCGTCCAGCGGCCCCGCCG
>JACRTB010000071.1 GCA_014385025.1 Yanshouia hominis
TCCTGCCACAGCTTTTTCTCACTGAACGACTTCGCCAAGCAGCTCGCTGTCCACAACCGCCGCTCAAACAACTTCCCTATGAGGCCCCTCGGCTGGCTTTCTCCCTCTGAGTTCTCTGTTCAATATGTTTGACAAGCCTACAATCTATGATTTTGCTGTTACTTGTAATATAGAAGACGTAAAGTCAATTCTGCATAAATAGACGGCCCCGCGAGAAACTGGGTTGCCATACTCTGGAGAAGCTGTTTGGCAGGTTCTTTGACACTGTTTTGTCGCCCGAACATACCAATATGATAAAACAGCCCGCATTGCGGGATTGCCGCAAATCCTGTCTCAGAGTTTCAAGTTAAAGGACCTGATCCTCACCCTGAATGCAATCCGCAGTGTATTGGAGCAAATCTGTACCATTGAACTCTGGACTTATAATATTGAAACTGTAATGGTCGAGAAAGTGGAAACCATTCTCCGCAGGGGTGTGTTTAATACCCGTTCCAGAGATTTTTATGATGCCTACATATTGGCAACAACGCAAACATTCGATAAGACGGTTTTTGCTGAAAAATTGGCCACAATAGCCGCCCACCGTGGAATAATTGAGCAAAATCACAGACGTTCCAAAAATTCTCCACCCAATCGGAACCAGACTAGAGCTGCACGATAAGTGGGATAAGTATCGAAAGCAGCTTGCTTATGCGGAGGGAGTCGCTTATGAAAAGATTATTGAAAATATCAAACTGTTACTCAAATAATGGGGTTCAAATCCAGTCTCATGGCATAGCTGTTGGCAACCGCAACTACTTCTGCCTGAACAGCGCATATCGTTTCCATTGCCTGCTTGTTTTTGAGCAGTTTTCCGTAAGTAAGCTGGCATACTACAGAAACTTGGTTCAGGCTCACATCTATCATTAATTATCTCCACATGTGATACATGATATTATCTACACGTTTATTGGGTATCCGACACTGGTTGAAAAAACACAGAACAGCGTTCAGTTGTTCCGACATTTCTTCTTTATTAAGGCCATAGTAAAAGCGTGACAATTTGAGAAAGTGTGACATACCTGTCGTTGCGGCTAATATTGGTACTGAATTAGCAGAAAAATGGCCTGCATGTTATCAAAGCCCCATTCTTTGAGCCAATTGGTATTGTGGTAAAAATTTTTACTTTCAATTTAAAGTGAAAATTTTGCTGCAGTATTGATTTTGTGAAAGTGAAATGTGGGCTTTTATTCCTTCGCTTTTTTGATATAATAGGATCAACAGGATCGCCTGACATGGCCTTGCCGTTCCTGTGATCTGAGCAAAAAGGAGCAGTATAATGCTGAAAGCCGTCTATCTGGAAACCCATTCCACCGACCCTTATTACAACCTCGCCTTTGAAGAATATGTGCTGACCCACAGGACCGTGGGGGACTGCCTGATGCTC
>JACRTB010000072.1 GCA_014385025.1 Yanshouia hominis
CGGCGGGGCCGCTGGACGGTCAAGCGTGACCTTTACGACTGGTGGCTGCACCGGATCGCCGATGAAATCCGGGTGGGCCATCGTTTCTATGGCATTATGACGCTGGCGATTTATGCGAAAAAATGCGGGATAGACGAGGACGAGCTGCGCCGGGACGCTTTTGCGCTGCTCCGGCCCTACGATGATATGAGTGTTGAGGATATAAACCGCTTTACAAAAGATGATGTGGTGTGCGCCCTGGAAATGTTCAATGAGGACTATGTGACATTCCCCAGGGACGATATAGCGAAGCTCTCCGGCCTGACTATGCCTGTCAATAAGCGGAACTGGCGCAAACAGTCAGAACATATCAAGCTGATGAATTTAATTAGGGACGAGATCAATGGTAATAAGAATTGGCGCAATAAGGACGGAAGGCCCAAAGGCAGCGGAACGGCCCAGGCGCGGGTTTATGAATGGCGGCAGCAGCACCCGGAGGGGCGCAAGGCCGACTGTCACCGGGAAACTGGCCTTGATCCGAAAACCGTCCGTAAGTGGTGGGATTGCCCGCCGCCAGCGGTGCGCTTTGAAAATGGGCATATAACGGTGCGGGTGTCCCCTTCCCAGGAGTTGAGCGATTGGCTCCTGGACGCGCTGCACGATGGGGGCCAGGAATAAGGCCCAGAAAGGCCCCTGTTACGCTTTAGAAGCCGTTTTCAGCCCTCCGAGGGTAAATATACAGGCCCCCTCTCTACCGCGCCTGGAAAGCCGCATAAATCAAGGCTTTTTTGCCCCCTAAATGCGTACATACCAGGGTGGAAGTTTAAGGGGCGGTGCTTGGGTAAACGGCCAGGAACGAATATTGACATTGTAAATAAAAAGTTATACAATGGATATAATAAGAGCGAAAGGAGTTGCTACCTATGGCAAATACAAATATTAACATTCGTATGGACGCAGACTTGAAGCGGCAGTTTGAGGCGTTCTGTGCTGATATGGGAATGACGATGACAACGGCGTTCAATGTTTTTGCGCGTAAGGCTGTGAGGGAGTATAGAATACCCTTTGAAATCAGCGGCGATGTGCCGAACGCTGAAACCGTCGAGGCAATCAAGGAAGTAAAGAGAATGAAAGCCGATCCGAGCCTCGGCAAGACCTATTCCAATGTCGATCAGATGATGGAGGAGCTACTTGCCGATGTATAACATAAGACCAACCACAAAATTTCAGAAGGATTTGAAGCGCGTGAAAAAGCGCGGCTTTGATATTTCTTTGCTGACCGATATTATTAAAAAGTTGGCTGCGGGGGAGCCGTTGCCGGAGAAGAACAGGGATCACCAACTTTCCGGGGACTATGCGGGGTGTCGTGAGTGCCACATTACGCCGGATTGGTTGCTGATCTACGAAGTGGACGGGGACGAGCTGATTTTATATCTCACCCGGAC
>JACRTB010000073.1 GCA_014385025.1 Yanshouia hominis
CGCTCGACCTTGCCTTTTGTCTGGCCCCGGTATAGCCGGCACAGCACAGGCCTGAACCCATAGAAGCCGGCAAAGTCCTCGAATTGCCGGTTCAGAGTGCTGTCCTCCTGCTTTAGCAGCCGCTTGATGACAACCTGCTTCATGTTGTCGTACAGGATTTCTTCGGGATAACCCCCGCAATACCGAAACGCGTTGGCATGACAGCGGATTAGCGTATTTGTGCTCATATCACCTCACCGACTGGGAGGCCGACACGCTGGGAAAGGTGGAGGCCCCGTTCACCTTCACCAACTACGAATACCTCGACACGATTACGGAGGGCTGAGACTCCAAATTTGCGAGCGAAAGCGAAGCATAATTTGGCAAGCCGAAGGGATGCAGAGCGAAGCGGCGAAAAACTAGACAAAAATTAAGCGCCATGCTAGAATAAGCGTGGCGCTGCCATTTGCGGCAGGACGGTTGCTTCCCTGTTTGGGAGGTGATGGCCATATGTATGTTACATACGACAGCATGTTTGCTTTCAGTATGCTCATCGTTTCGGTCATCGCTCTGGTCGTTTCGATCAAGCGAAAGTAGTTCTAAAAAGAATTACTCCGTCCACGCCCTAGCAAGCTGACGGAGTAATCCACACAGTTTCGGGGAAGCAACCGCAAACGGCAGCGCCCTTCGTGTCTTTATTATAGCATGGCGGCACAGAAAGTCAAGGGAGGACTTTTATGCCGGACGTATTGGATTTACTGATGGGGCTGGATCAGGCGAAGCTGCCCGAAAAGAAGGTCAAAATCAAGCGGCTTTCGAAGGAGTGCGGCGAGCCTGTGGTGTTCTCGCTGCGGGCGCTGCCCTATAACCGGGTGGCGGAGATCAAAGAGGCATCTTCGGAGGACATGGCGATCGATATCCTGCTGGCGGGAGTGACGGCCCCCAACCTGCGGGACAAGGCTCTGCTGGAGAAACACCACGCCCCGACCCCTGCCGAGCTGGTGAAGAGCCTGCTGCTGCCGGGGGAGATCGAGGACCTTTCCCGCGAGGTGGAGCGGCTTTCGGGCTATCGGACGGCGACGCTCGAGGAAGTTAAAAAAAACTGAATAAAGACCCCCGGCTGATGCTGCTGTATTTTCTGTTTCGGGAAAAGAATATCACGCCGGGGGAATTTTATCAAAAGCCTCCGGGAGAACGGCTGCTGCTGACGGCATTTTGCCAGAAGGAATTAGAGGGGCGAAATAAGCCTTAACTTTTGCATACCGTAGGAACCACGAAGAAACGAAGGGCAGATTGTCAAAAAAGCAGGCTGTATCGCCATTGGCATCAATCTCGATGGACGGAAAGATGTCCTGGGAATGTGGGTCGGTGAAAACGAAAGCGCCAGGTTCTGGGCAACTGTGCTCAACGGTCTGCGCAATCGCGGTGTGGAAGATATCTTCAT
>JACRTB010000074.1 GCA_014385025.1 Yanshouia hominis
CATTTCTACCGCAACGTATTCTCCGTTACCCCGCGTTCCAAAGTGAAGCTGGTGGCCAAGATGCTCAAGGCCATCCATGCCCAGGAGAGCAAGAAGGCTGCCCGTGAGAAAGCGAAAGCTGTGGTGGAGCAGCTGCACTCTATGAAGCTGAAAGAGGCCGCAAAGAAGGTGGAGGACGGCATTGAGGAGACGCTGACCTACTGCGAGTTCCCTTTCGAGCACTGGACCCGCATCCGGACCAACAACGTTATCGAGCGGCTCAACCGAGAGATCCGCCGCCGAACCCGGGTGGTGGGCACCTTCCCGGATGGCAACTCCGCCCTCATGCTGGTCTGTGCCCGCCTGCGCTATGTGGCCGGCACCCAGTGGGGCAATAAAAAGTACATGAACATGAAGCATCTGGAGGCTGCCCTGGAGGACGCCTCTGTTGCCGACTGATTTCATTTTCACGAGATCTGCAGATTAATTTGCGCATAAACCTTGATGGCACCCATTCAATTAGACGCTTCTCGGCCTTTTTCCGTTCCTGTTCATCAAGTGAGTTGGGATTCAGTTTCGCGCTGAGAAGACTAGATTGCGCACCGAAACATACCTTCAGATGGCTTTGCGCGAGAAGCGCTCTGGCTTCCCCGCGCTGCTCTATTCCATAGTCCTTGACCTCAATCGCGTCAAAAAAGTCATCTTTACAGATGGTGCGCAGGGAATCTATCGGGTCGCATCAGGGAAAGCTCATCCACTGGAGCGTTCCAACCTCGAAATACTTATGAATTGAATCGCGCATTTGAAACCTCCAAATTAATATATTTATCGGCGATGATATAATTTAGACATTAGAACAGCTTGAATTAATCTCATAATATTATCCATCGCGAAGATTAAATTTTCTTGGGAGTGGGCGCGGATGACCGAGAAATCCTGCGGCAGGCGGTTGATCGGGAAGATGGCGGTCACTCCCTCGCCATAGGCGGGTTCCACGTCGTAGTCGGCGCCGCCGACCACCGCGACCACCGGCTTTCCCTGCCTGGCTGCCCTGCGGGCCACTCCGATCACGACCTTGCCCCGCAGGCTCTGCCCGTCTATTTTCCCTTCGCCGGTCAGGATCAGGTCCGCGTCCCCGATCGTCTGATCGAAACTGACGGTGTCGAGCACCGTCTCGATTCCCATCTGAAGCCGCGAGCCGAAGAACGCGATCATCCCCGCGCCCATCGCACCCGCCGCGCCGCCGCCCGGCACCTTCGAAAGATCCATCCCCAGATCTCTCCGGATGACCTCGCAGAGATGGATCACGCCGCGGTCAAGCTCCTCGACCATCGCGGGATCGGCTCCCTTCTGCGGTCCAAAGATGTGGGAGGCGCCGGTGGGTCCGTA
>JACRTB010000075.1 GCA_014385025.1 Yanshouia hominis
GGTTCCGTCAAGATTTATGCGCAAATTGGTTTGCAGATCTCATGGATGAATGAAGTCAGCCAGCAAAGGAGACGTCCTCAAGGGCAGCCTCCAGATGCTTTATGTTCATGTACTTCTTGTTTCCCCACTGGGTGCCAGCCACATGGCGCAGGCGGGCACAGACCAGCATGAGTGCTGAGTTGCCGTCTGGAAAAGTCCCCACCACTCGAGTCCGGCGGCGAATCTCCCGGTTGAGCCGTTCAATGACGTTGTTGGTACGAATGCGGGTCCAATGCTCAGAGGGAAAGTCGCAATAGGTCAAGGTCTCCTCAATACCGTCCGCCACCTTCTTGGCGGCCTCTTTCAACTTCATCTCACGCAGTTCTGCCACCACGGTTTTGGCCTTCTCTCGGGCCGCTTTCTTGCTCTCCTGAGCATGGATCGCCTTGAGCATCTTAGCTACCAGCTTCACCTTGGAACGCGGCGTCACAGAAAACACATTTCGGTAAAAATGGACCGTGCAGCGCTGGTATTTGGCGTCAGGAAACACCTCGCCCACAGCCTCCAGCATACCTTGGCATTTGTCGCCCACAATGAGTTTCACACCGTTCAGGCCACGGCCGCGGAGCCATTGGAAGAAACCCACCCAGCTGGCCTTGTCTTCTTTCATGCCTTCAGCTGCGCCTAAAACCTCACGGTATCCATCTTCATTGACCGCAATCGCAACTAAAATAGCCACATTTTCATACTCTCCGCCCCAGTTGCGGCGCAGATAGATGCCATCCACATAGACGTAGGGATAGCGGCCGCCTTGCAGAGGGCGGTTTCGCCAGTCCTCAATGTGGACATAGGCTTTCTTGTTCAGTTCGCTGATGGTAGCGGGAGACACCTTGCTGCCCCACAGGGCCTCCGTAATGTCCTCTACCCGCCGGACAGAAACCCCGGCCAGGTACATTTTGATGAGTGCTTCCTCCACGCTACTTTCACGACGACGATAACGCTCAATAATAGCAGTCTCAAAGGAGACACCCTTGAGTTTTGGGACCTTAAGTGTAACGTCACCAGAAGTCGTGGTAAGGTTTCGCTTATAATGGCCACTCCGATAGCCCTGACGCTCTTCGCTGCGCTCGTACCGGGCCGCCTGGGTCAGCTTCTCTGCCTCGGCTTCCAGCAGCTCGTTGAGGGTTTCCTCAACGCTGCCGCGGACCAGTTCCTTGATTTGGCCCTTGATTACTTCCTCGTTCAGCTGTACAATCTTCTCAGACATGGTTTGTTTTCTCCTTTCAGAATGGTGTGTCGCAACTTCATTCTATCAGAGATCTGCAAACCATGTCTCTCTTTTTATCCCTTTTTCAATTTGCGCAACTTATTGTACCTTATCG
>JACRTB010000076.1 GCA_014385025.1 Yanshouia hominis
TGAAGTGACCCCGAAAAGTTAGACAAATATTTCCAACTCAAATTGTTCAAGCTACCAAGAGGGCTTGTTGTCTGTGTAAAACAGGCGGCAAGCCCTTTAATCTTGCCTTGATACGCCTGTTGTTGTAATAATCGATGTATTCAATAAGCTCCTGTTTGAAGTGTTCCAAAGATTCGAATTCTTGCAGGTAAAGCAATTCACTTTTCAAATGCCCAAAGAAATTTTCCATGACCGCATTGTCAAGGCAGTTTCCCTTGCGGCTCATGCTCTGCTCGATTCCCTTGTCCTTCAGCATCTGGCGGTACTGCTTGTGCCTGTAGTGCCAGCCTTGATCAGAATGGAGCAACAGCCCGGTATTGTCCGGAATCATCGCAAAGGCTTGTTTCAGCATGGTTGTCACCATCTCAAGATTGGGACTTTCTGAAAGTGTGTAGGTGACAATGTCTCCACTGTACAAATCCAAAATAGGAGACAGGTACAGCTTCTCGCCAAAGAGCCGAAACTCTGTCACATCTGTTACCCACTTCCTGTTCGGCTTCTCTGCCCGGAACTTCCTGTTTAGCAGATTGTCCGCAACTTCGCCCTTTTCCCCTCTGTAAGAACGGTATTTCTTCATTCTGACACGGCAGACTAATCCCAGCTCCTGCATGAGTCGCTGAACGAGCTTATGATTTAGGGGAATATTGCGGTTATGCAGCTCATCTGTGACTCTTCGGTAGCCATACCGACCTTTGTTCTCGTGAAAAATGGCTGTAATGACCTCTTTTTCATGGGCATACTTGTCCGGCTTGCTCTGTTGCTTCAGATGGTAATAAAATGTAGCCCTTGGAAGTTGAGCGATTTCCAACAGCACTGACACTCCGTGTTCCTGCCTCAGTTCCTGGATCACCTTTGCTTTTTGCGCTGGTGTCGCTCTTCCTCCAGAACCAAGGCCTGCAATTTTTTTAGGTAGGCATTTTCCGCTCTCAGCCGCTGAACTTCTTTCAGCAGATCCTCTTCCACTTCCTTGGGGAAAGTTGTGGGACGACCTTTGCTGCCTCGGCCACGACGCTCAATGCAGAGTCCTTCCGGGCCTTCTGCAAGATAAATTCTTTCCCAGTCTGCAACTCGCTTGTCACAAGGAATCTCGAACTGTCGCGCTGTTTCTTTGTAGCTCAGTTTATCCCGCATCATGCTCTCGACCACCATCTGCTTGAACGCGCCTGTGTATCTTTTGTTTGGTATTCCTTTCCGCATAATAAAGCACCCCATTTCTTAGTGCAAGTATATCATACTTGTCTAACAAATGGGGTGCAGTTCA
>JACRTB010000077.1 GCA_014385025.1 Yanshouia hominis
CTGCTAAAGCAGGAGGACAGCACTCTGAACCGGCAATTCGAGGACTTTGCCGGCTTCTATGGGTTCAAGCCTGTGCTGTGCCGGCCATACCGGGGCCAGACAAAAGGCAAGGTCGAGCGCACGGTACAGTTCGTCCGGAACAATTTTATGATTGGCATCCGGTACAACTCCCTGGACGATCTTAACGGCCAGGCTCTGTCCTGATGCAACAAGGTCAATGGAAAGGTGCATGCCACAACAAATGAGATTCCCTTCGAGAGACTGAAAAAAGAGGGCCTCAACCCTCTCAAGCGTGAATATATCATTGACAAAATCAATCTGCGCCGGGTGCGAAAAGACTGCCTCATCTCGTACGGCGGTAATCAGTATTTCGTGCCATCGGAATACGCCGGCAAAAATGTGGCAGTCGTAGTGCTGGACAACCTGCTCGCCGCCTACCACGAAGGAAAGCAAATCGCCCTGCACCGGATATCCTATCAGAAAAAGGATATGGTCGTCAATGCTCATCACTACCGCAGGCTGACTGCCAAGCAGTCTTTCGACATCGAAAACACGCTGCTGGACGGTGACAACATCATCGACTTTCCCATCCAGCCACATGATTTAAGCTGGTATGACGAGGTGCTGTTATGACGGAGCTGACGATGGAACGCCTCAGGGAGAACCTTGAAAGTCTCAAGATGAAAAACACGCTGGAGATACTGGACAATTATCTCGAGAGAGCGGTAAAGGACGAGCTTAACATCGTGGAGGTGCTCGACCACATCTTTGCCGGGGAGGCACTCAGCAAACGCAAACGGGCCTATGAAAAACAGGTACAGATGTTGGGCTTCCCCATCAAAAAGACGTTGGAGGACTTTGATTTCAGTTTCCAGCCCTCCATTGATAAGCGACAGATCGAGGAGCTGGCCACCATGCGTTTTCTGGAAAATGGAGAAAATATCGTCTTCCTCGGCCCGCCCGGCGTGGGCAAGACTCATCTGGCTTCAGCGTTTGGAATGGTCGCTGCCCGGCATCGCTTTTCCACTTACTACATCAACTGCCACACACTGATTGAGCAACTCAAAAAGGCGCATTTTGAAAACCGTCTGCCGGATAAGCTCAAAACTCTGGGCAAATACAAGTTGCTCATCATCGACGAAACCGGGTATCTTCCAATGGATATTCAGGGTGCGAACCTGTTCTTTCAACTCATTGCCAGACGGTATGAGAAGGTCCCAACAGTCTTCACTTCCAACAAGCCCTTTTCTCAATGGAACAAGGTCTTTGCCGATGTCACCATCG
>JACRTB010000078.1 GCA_014385025.1 Yanshouia hominis
GCGCCCGCCCTTGACCTTCCGCGCGCCTTTGGTCGAAAACGCAAAGGAGGCTTCCCCATGAACGCGAACATCAAAAGCGCCACACGCCGCGAGGTATACCGCCGCGACGGCTACCGCTGCGCCCTGTGCGATTCCTCGCAGGGCTTGCAGGTACACCACGCCATTCCGCGCGGCGAGGGCGGCACAGATTCCCCGCATAACCTCATTACCCTGTGCAGCTATTGCCATTCCCACGCGCATGGCCGCCCGCTCTACGACACGCCCGTAACGGCTGCGGAGATCGCGCAGGCCTGCGTGGAGTATCTGGCCGACTACTACGCCCCGGACTGGAACCCATGGGCGAAGGGCCGCTGGTCCGACGGGTGAGGGCTTCGGCCCTTTCCTTTCTGCGGTGCCGACGCTGTTGACAACAAATAGGCCGCCCGCGCGTCGCTGCGCTCCGCGTACTCGCTCCGGGCGGCAAACAAGGGGGGGCGGTGCCGCCCTCCGCTCGGGCGCGCCGGGCACCGGGCAGGCGGGGGAACGGGGGACGGGAGAGAACGGGCGGCCTGCGGGCCGCCTGCGCCGGCCTGTAGAAAAAATGCGATTGGCAGACCTTTCGATGCCTCTTAAGAGGCTGCCTGTAATATGCCCTTCCAGCGAGAACAGGTCTGCCCGCTCCTTCGGACGGGCATGACACAGACGACAGGCAGTTGTTGCGTTATAGGTAACAGAGCGCGCGGGAGCAGGGTTCCGGATACGGTGTTAGCCAGCCTGCTTACAAACATGCCCCTGCGGGTGCGGGGGTGAATTTGCCTGTTGAAAACCTGTTTTCAATGGGCAAAGAGGGGGATAGCCCCCCTGCATATCCCTCCATATCCGTTGTGCAGTTCAGAGGGCAAAAATCGATCATTTTGACCCTTTTTTTGTGCATTTTGTTGCATTTTGAGCGACTTTTCGCGGGCGGGACAGTGGTTGAAAAGAACATATGTTCGTGTTGAAAACGGGGTGGGGGCCGCTCCTTTGCGCCTCTCCCATTCTGCGCGCGGGTCAAGGGCTGCACGAGCGGGCGGCAGAGGTTCACGCCGCCGCGCCCTGGCTTCGCCTTTGCCTTGCCCCGCCCCGGCGCTCGTGTCCGCGCGGCGGCCCCGCTCGCCGGTCGCGGCAAGGCCGGGGGCCTGTCGGCCCCGGCGCGGCTTTCCGGAAAGCTGCTGCGCCCGC
>JACRTB010000079.1 GCA_014385025.1 Yanshouia hominis
CACTGCCACGGACCAATTCCTTGATCTGACCCTTGATTACTTCCTCATTCAGCTGTACAATCTTTTCAGGCATGGTTTGCTTTCTCCTTTCAGAATGGTGGTGTCGCAACTTCATTCTAACAGAGATCTGCAAACCATGTCTCTCTTTTTATCTCTTTTTTAATTTGCGCAACTTATCTTACCTTATCATTGAATGTGTTGCCGAAGCTGAATTTCTGGGGGCAAAAGGAATCGCATTTCTTGCTGGAAAGTGGAAAAGCGAAGCCAGAGAGGAGGCTTTCTAGTAACTGCTCAAAACCATGTGTGCCGTCTGTGACTACGCCGCATCGAAAAACTTGACTGTTGAGCTTGAGGTTTTTGACTATGACGTAGACAAATCCGCCCTGATCGGCTCCGCACCGCTTGCCGCTCGATTTGCCGCCCAAATGCGTATGACGCACAATAACTTCGGTCTACTGGTCGATCTGAGCCATATCCCCCTCACCCATGAAAACAGTCAGTTTGTCGTACGTACCTTGCGCCCCTATATCACACACTTCCATTTTGGGAACGCTGTAGTCAAGAAGGGCTGTGACGCATACGGTGATCTGCATCCCCGTATGGACTATCCCAACAGCGCAAACAATACGGTCGAGTTGTTTGACTATCTTCGTGTGCTTAAGAATGAGGGCTTTTTCAACGCAGAGCGACCTTATATGCTGTCGATTGAGGTAACGCCACGTCCCGGGGAGGATGAAGACATCATTTTGACTAATACCAAACGCGTACTCACTCGTGCATGGGCGCTGTTGGAAGACTGAGCCCCCTTCTGTTCAATTGCTTTGCCGTCCCGATCTGTCAACGCCGATTTGATTTTGTAGTTTTTCGCCGGTTAAAAAATGCAGGAAAACAGTGGTGTGGGAATGTAGAAAAATTAGGCTTGTTCCTGTTCAAAGAGGGTATTGACAATGTGCTGTTTCTGCTTCATATATTCTTTACGTTCTTTCAGCCGATAGCTCTCGCCCTTGATATTGACGACGGTACAGTGGTGCAGAACACGGTCGAGGATCGCAGAGACGATGGTGACATCGGCAAAGACCTTGTTCCATTGAGAAAAGGGCTTGTTGGAAGTGAAGACTGTTGGGACCTTCTCATACCGTCTGGCAATGAGTTGAAAGAACAGGTTCGCACCCTGA
>JACRTB010000080.1 GCA_014385025.1 Yanshouia hominis
CAAGGCTACAAATACTTACCAAAGAGACGCGCTACATTTCACGAAGTCAATACTCCAGAGCATCCAAGGCATTTGCCGGAAGATGTATAGTCAGTATCAGATGAGATTGGCTACAGAATACCCATGATTTACCAATTGAACGGAAGCGTGTTCAAGAAGGGCGTGCGAGCCTTATGCCACTATCAAAGGATAGAAAGCGTGGTCCGCGATCTGCCTATTTTTTTATTTGCGGGTTTTCTTTTTTCTCGATTCTCTCGGTTTGGATTCGGAACGCCTGATTACTCCGTTTGGGAAATAGGTGTTCTCATACTTATTGAAATAAACAAATAATCCGAACCCGTCTCCTACAAGGAAGATTTGGTTCGGATTATATTGCTTTGGTGCGGTAGATGGGACTTGAACCCATACGTCGTGCGACACACGCCCCTCAAACGTGCCTGTCTGCCAATTCCAGCACTACCGCAAATTCAATTTTAGCGACGCCTTTGTTCAGCGACAAGTGTTATTATATCACTGCGATTTTGATCTGTCAAGCACAATTTCCGAAAAAGTAATCGATTCCTTGTAGGTTTGTCAAACATATTGGACGGCAAACTCAAAAGGAGAAAGCCAACCAAGGGATCTCATAGGGAAGTTGTTGGAGCGGCGATTGTGGACGGCGAGCTGCTTTGCAAAGTCGTTCGGCGAGTAGAAGCTGTGGCAGGAGTAAAAACGTTTCTGGTCTTCCCGGTGGCTGCGTTCCACCTTGCCGTTATGGCGGGGCGTGTAGGGGCGAATGAGCTTATGCCGGATGCCCAGCCTGGCGGCAGCAGATTCAAACAGGGTAGGCAGATCCCGCTTGCTGTTGGAAAACCGGTTGGTGAACTCAAACCCATTGTCCGTCTGAACGCACTCCACCCGGATGCCCCGGCGGGCATACCACTGGGTCAACTTTTTCAGGAAGTCGGCGGAGGAGCGGGTGGATTGCTCCTGGTAGGCGGCCAGAAATCGCAGACGGGTGAACTCGTCAATGGCGGT
>JACRTB010000081.1 GCA_014385025.1 Yanshouia hominis
ATACAAAAGCCGGAACAATCTGCCGCCCGGTTTCCGGGGGCATGATTCCGGCTGTCCTCCTTTTTCATTATTTTTTCTCGCGATTGTCCGCTTTGTACGCCAATGGCCCATAGAGGGCAAGTGCGGCGAATAGATAAGATCACTCCCTTCTAAAGCGGAACGAAATTAAGCGCCCTTTGTGTCTACTTCATATACATCGCAGACCTCATTGGGCTTGAGTTTCAGCCTTGCAGACAAGAATGCTTCAATGTCAAAAGCGTTCTTATCATCCGCGTCGGCAGTGTACTTGAAATTGGGGTGCTTGGTGATGTCGTACTTATCCGAAAGGAAAGGACGCACACCGCGCAGCTGGAGGATACACTTGCCTCCATCCATAACAGCAAGCTCATCCTGGCTCATCAGCTCTTTCCCCAATTTTTGATAGTTGAGTGAATGGGAGGTTTCCCTCCCACGGCTCTCTCCGGTGTTGTAGGTGTCGATGGTTTCCTTTCCCAGCACGGCAGCCAACTCTTTGAGGGTAGTCGGCTCTTTACCGCCCAGGAAGATGGATGTATCCATGTTACCGATGATGGTATCTGCGTTATCCTTATAGATCGCCTTGAGCTGACTCTGTGCCTGCAACACCAGACAGGCAGAGATCTCACGGCTTCGGATGGTGGCCACCAGCTTTTCCAGTTTCGGAATCTGCCCGATGTTAGCACACTCATCAATCAAACAGCGCACATGAACCGGAAGCCTGCCGCCATACACATCGTCGGCTTTTTCGCAGAGCAGATTGAAAAGCTGGGTATAACACATGGAGATCAGGAAGTTAAAGCTGTCATCCGTATCACTCATAATGAGGAACAGAGCAGTTTTCCTGTCTCCCAGAGTATCCAGCTCCAGCTCATCATAAGCCGTGACCTCACGCAACTCTGCAATGTCGAACACGGCAAGGCGAGCGCCGCAGGAAATCAAAATCGACTTGGC
>JACRTB010000082.1 GCA_014385025.1 Yanshouia hominis
GGAGCAGTATAATGCTGAAAGCCGTCTATCTGGAAACCCATTCCACCGACCCTTATTACAACCTCGCCTTTGAAGAATATGTGCTGACCCACAGGACCGTGGGGGACTGCCTGATGCTCTGGCAGAACGACAACACCATCGTTGTCGGCCAGAACCAGAACGCCGAGGGGGAGATCAACCGCTCCTTTGTCGAGACGCACGGCATCCGGGTTGTGCGGCGGATGACCGGGGGCGGAGCGGTGTATCACGACCTTGGAAATCTCAATTATTCCTTCATCACCGATGCGGGGGATACCGCCTGCCTGACGATGGAGCGGTTTACCCGGCCGGTCGTGGAGGCGCTGCGGGGACTGGGGCTTCATGCCGAAGCGTCCGGCCGCAACGATATTCTGGTGGAGGGGCGCAAGGTTTCGGGCACGGCGCAGCGGCTCTGCCGGGGGCGGGTCCTGCACCATGGAACCCTTCTCTTCGACGCCAATCCGGAGATGGTGGCGGGGGCGCTGCGGGTTGACCCCTCCAAATTCCGGTCAAAGGGCGCGAAGTCGGTGCAAAGCCGCATCGGCAATATCCGCGATTTTCTGCCGGAGCCGATGAGCCTCGGTGACTTTTGGTCCTACCTCAAAACCGCCCTCGCGGGGGAGGGGATGACCGAGGGAAGGCTCCTCCCCGCCGAGCTGGAGGAGGTCCGGCGGCTGCGGGACGAAAAGTACGCCACATGGGAATGGAACTTCGGCCGTTCCCCGCGGTATACCCTCACCGGCCGCCGCCGCTGGGAGGGAGGGCTCCTCGAGCCGGATCTCTCGGTGGAGAACGGGCGGATCACGAGGGCAGATTTCTACGGGGATTTTCTTTCGCTGCGGCCGCTCGATGAGCTTTCGCGCGCGCTCTGCGGCTGCGCCTTCCGGCGGGAGGATGTGGAGGCGGT
>JACRTB010000083.1 GCA_014385025.1 Yanshouia hominis
CGGCGGCTGTATCCAAGGCGGTATAAAGTTTCAAGCTCTATGCGTTGCTTTTCGGTCAGATGTTTTGCCATGGCACTACCTCCACACCGTTTGACAGCGCCACTACGCGCCTGTTGTACATCCTTTCAAGGTTTAATGACGTGCCGGGCAGGTACTGCACCCCGGAATGCTAGGGGGCCGTCTGCGCTCGTATGGCTTGCAAACTCTGACTACCTGCGCGGCAAGGGTGGGTAGATACGGGCTGAACAAGGGAAGGGGCGGGGCGCTGTGCCCCGCTAGATGCCCCCACTAAAGGGAAAGCATCCGAGCCGCAGTTGATAAAGCAATTTCGGGGGAAAGATCACCGTTGAGAATCATGCAGGCCGCATGAATCGCGGAACGCTGGACAATCAGCTTATCAAATTCTTTTTCTTTCTTTTCAGAATAGGAAGAAGCGATGTTTTCATCGAGTTTCTTTTCAATCATTTCATAAAGGTCATTCATGGTTTTACGAGCGATTTTTATTTCCTTTGTTATTTTTGTTTCCCCTTCTCTTGACGTTTTATCTTGTGTCTGCTAATATTGAGTGTAGCAAGGGGGACTTAACGAGTGGCCTTTGCTTACGGGTTAGAGGTTAAGCGTTGCAGCGCTTGGCCTCTTCTTCTTTTTTCTTGAGATAGGCTTTTTTAGCCAGTTTCATTTGATTTGCGATGTACTCATATTTTTGCTTTTTGGGATAAAGTAAGATAAGTTGCGCAAATTAAAAAAGAGATAAAAAGAGAGACAAGGTTTGCAGATCTCTGATAGAATGAAGTTGCGACACCACCATTCTGAAAGGAGAAAGCAAACCATGCCTGAAAAGATTGTACAGCTGAATGAGGAAGTAATCAAGGGTCAGATCAAGGAATTGGTTCGTGGCAGTGTGGAAGAGACCCTGAATGA
>JACRTB010000084.1 GCA_014385025.1 Yanshouia hominis
GTGGAGGGTGAGACCTTGCTTCCCCACAGCGCTTCTGTAATGTCCTCCACACGCCGGACGGATACGCCCGCCAGGTACATCTCAATAAGGGCCTCCTCCACACTGCTCTCCCGGCGGCGGTACCGTTCAATAATAGCTGTCTCAAATGAGATCCCCTTGAGCTTGGACACCTTGAGAGTGACGTCTCCGGAAGTAGTGGTGAGATTCCTGCTGTAGTGGCCGCTGCGAGGTCACACTGCGCGAAGCGGTGCTGGACACCATCGGATTCGGCGCGCTGGACGACAGCTCCGAGAGCTCTCAGGTGCTTGAGACGGCATTTTCCTTCAATGATTTTGACGTGGTGGAGGAATTCAAGTGAAGAATTTGCAGGCGTTTTTGAATCCAAAGCGGAAGGAAAACCTGAAGTTCATCCTCTCCGACGCTTTTGTCGGGGAGGATGGCGCGCCGGTCGAATGGGAGATGCGCCAGCTTTCGGCGGAGGAATCGGTTGAGCTGGGCAATACCTACGCCCATGCCACGCCGGGGGAAATCCTCGGGGCGACGGTAGCGCAGTCCCTTGTTTTCCCTAATCTGCGCGACGCGGAGCTTCTCGCGGCTCTGTCCAAGAAGGCAGGGCGAAACCTGCTGAAGCCGCTCGACGCGCTGCTTCAGCTGGTGACCGACCCGGAGTATGCAAAACTCTGCGCGACCTATGTGCGGTTCAACGAGCTGGGCCAGACCTTCGCGGAAAAGGTGGAAGAGGCAAAAAACTGATCCGGCAGGGCGAGGATCAGTTTTTTCATTGTAGCTTCAGCGAAAATAAACCACCAGCTATGCTGGTGGAATAAAAAATCTTTAGATACAAGAAAACCTCCTTTTGCTAAACTAAGCGCAGGTTTGCCAACCGCATTCAGAGCAAAA
>JACRTB010000085.1 GCA_014385025.1 Yanshouia hominis
GTTTCCCATACTACCATTTATCGTTGGATTTATCAGGGCTATTTGAGCATTGACAATTCCAACCTTCCAGAAGGCCGCAGACCTAAAAAAGATAAAGAACCCAAAAGCAAAAAACCTATCATTCCCGATAAATCCATAGAGCTTCGCCCGAAGGAGATAGAAAGCCGCTCCACATTGGGCCATTGGGAATTTGATATCGTTATTGGAAAGCGTGACGGAAAACAGCCTTGCTTATTAGTCTTTACTGAACGTAAAACAAGCGTTGAATTGATATACAAATTGGATAGCAAAAGCCCTAAAGAAACAGTTAAAATTATAGATAATATTCACAACAAATTAAATAATCGTTTTTCTAAAATTTTCCAATCTCTTACTTGTGATAACGGCTGTGAATTTTGGGATTGGAAGGGCATAGAAAAGAATAACCGTACTACCTTGTATTATTGTCATCCGTATAGCAGTTGGGAGCGTCCGCAAAATGAACGCGCTAACCGTTTAATTCGCCGTTTCATTCCAAAGGGGAAATCTATCAATGATTATTCTGATGATGAAATTAAGCGTATTCAAAATTGGATGAACCATTATCCCCGCGCTTCCCTTGGTTGGCAACGTCCCATTGATGTTTTCACAAAAGAGCTAAAAATCATCGGCCTAGATTGTAGCGTTCTACAAAATCTGTTCTAACTGCAATTTATTTCTTGACTTTACCTTACAAATCTCTCCAGTGCCATGTAGGCTTGTCAAACATATTGGACAGAGAACTCAGAGGGAGAAAGCCAGCCGAGGGGCCTCATAGGGAAGTTGTTTGAGCGGCGGTTGTGGACAGCGAGCTGCTTGGCGAAGTCGTTCAGTGAGAAAAAGCTGTGGCAGGA
>JACRTB010000086.1 GCA_014385025.1 Yanshouia hominis
GGGTATACCCGCCGCCCGGAGAGCTTGTTCCGGGTTATGCGCAAACTGGGACTTTTCCCTCCAGCCGGCAAGAAGGAGGCATATAAGCCAAAACCTTATGAGCAGATGACCTATCCCGGCCAGAGGGTTCAGGTGGATGTGAAAATAGTGCCCCGCAGGTGTATTACAGACCCGGAGCTCCGCCTGTACCAGTACACCGCCATTGATGAATTTACCCGTCTGCGCTTCCTGGCTGCCTACCCGGAACAATCCACCTACTCTTCCGCCGACTTCCTGAAAAAGTTGTGGAAGTGGTATGCCCGCCGGGGCATCCGGGTAGAGTGCGTCCAGACCGACAACGGCTTTGAGTTCACCAACCGTTTTTCCAACAGCAGGCGTGACCTGCCTACCCTTTTTGAACAAACAGCTGCCCAGCTCGGTATTCGGCACAAGCTCATTCGCCCCTACACCCCTCGGCACAACGGCAAAGTAGAGCGCAGCCACAGAGAGGACCAGAAACGCTTTTACTCCTGCCACAGCTTTTTCTCACTGAACGACTTCGCCAAGCAGCTCGCTGTCCACAACCGCCGCTCAAACAACTTCCCTATGAGGCCCCTCGGCTGGCTTTCTCCCTCTGAGTTCTCTGT
>JACRTB010000087.1 GCA_014385025.1 Yanshouia hominis
CCCAGATCTCTCCGGATGACCTCGCAGAGATGGATCACGCCGCGGTCAAGCTCCTCGACCATCGCGGGATCGGCTCCCTTCTGCGGTCCAAAGATGTGGGAGGCGCCGGTGGGTCCGTACATCGGGTTATCGATGTCGCACATCGTCACCACTTCCACCCCGTCGAGGGCGCTGCTGCGCCCGCTCATGTCGATCCGGTCGATATCGATCAGAGTGCCGCCGGTGGGAACGAACTCCTCGCCAGCCTTGTTGTAGAAGCGCACGCCGAAGGCGGCGGCCGCTCCGCAGCCGCCGTCGTTGGTCGCGCTGCCGCCGAGACCGACCACCAGCTTGGAAATCCCCCGGCCGGCGGCGGCGAGAATCAGCTTGCCCACCCCGTAGGTCGTGGTTTTCCGGGGGTCCTTGCGGTCTTCGACGAGCGGCAGGCCCGCGCAGCCCGCCATCTCGATGACGGCGGTTTTTCCCCCGTCGATCAGGCCGTAAAAGGATTTCATCGGCTCAAAATAGGGGTTTTCGACCGTCAGGGTGATCTTTTCTCCCCCCACGGCGGTCAGGAAGGCGTCTACGCTCCCCTCGCCGCCGTCGGCCACCGGGATCGAAACAACCTCGCACCCCGGATA
>JACRTB010000088.1 GCA_014385025.1 Yanshouia hominis
GCCGCCCGAGCCGATTGCCCGGCGAGGGGGGGCCACATGGGCGGCCATGCGGGCCGCCCATAGGGGGGAGGCTCGCCGGGCGACCTATTGTTGTCAACAGCGTCGGTACTGCAGAAAGGAAAGGGCCGAAGCCCTCACCCCCCGGACCAGCGGCCCTTTGCCCAAGGGTTCCAGTCCGGGGCGTAGTAGTCGGCCAGATACTCCACGCAGGCCTGCGCGATCTCCGCTGCCGTTATGGGCGTGTCGTAGAGCGGGCGGCCATGCGCGTGGGAATGGCAATAGCTGCACAGGGTAATGAGGTTATGCGGGGAATCTGTGCCGCCCTCGCCGCGCGGGATGGCGTGGTGCACCTGCAAGCCCTGCGAGGAATCGCACAGGGCGCAGCGGTAGCCGTCGCGGCGGTATACCTCGCGGCGTGTGGCGCTTTTGATGTTCGCGTTCATGGGGAAGCCTCCTTTGCGTTTTCGACCAAAGGCGCGCGGAAGGTCAAGGGCGGGCGCAGCAGCTTTCCGGAAAGCCGCGCCGGGGCCGACAGGCCCCCGGCCTTGCCGCGACCGGCGAGCGGGGCCGCCGCGCGGACACGAGCGCCGGGGCGGGGCAAGGCAAAGGCG
>JACRTB010000089.1 GCA_014385025.1 Yanshouia hominis
GTAGCTTCAGCGAAAATAAACCACCAGCTATGCTGGTGGAATAAAAAATCTTTAGATACAAGAAAACCTCCTTTTGCTAAACTAAGCGCAGGTTTGCCAACCGCATTCAGAGCAAAAGGAGGTTTTGTCGTGGACGACATACAAAGTTTATCACATACAAAGCGGAGATGCCAGTACCATATCGTGTTTGCCCCCAAATATCGCAGAAAAGAGATTTATGGGAAACTCAAGGTAGACATAGGACAAATCATTAGAAAGCTGTGCGAACAAAAGGGTGTGGAGCTGATAGAAGCGGAAGCGTGCCCGGATCATATCCATATGCTGGTGAGTATCCCGCCAACGCTGAGAGTCGCTTACTTCATGGGGTATCTGAAAGGGAAAAGCATCCTGATGATATTCGACAGACATGCAAATTTGAAATACAAATATGGGAATCGGCATTTCTGGTGCAGAGGGTATTACGTGGATACAGTTGGGCGAAATCAGAAGGTGATAGAGGAATACATAAAGAACCAACTCCAAGAGGATATAGCAGCAGATCAAATTTCGCTCAAGGAGTATATGGACCCGTTTACGGGTGCTAAAAATACAA
>JACRTB010000090.1 GCA_014385025.1 Yanshouia hominis
GGATCGCTGTCCCGTCCGGTGCGCTGAAGGTCAAGCAGGATCTCATTGCTCCCGCTCGTGTTCTCGTGGTTGAGATATTCGACATAGGCCATGTGCCAGCCCTTCTGCCGCAGCGCGCGCAGCAGGGTCGAAAAGGGCACCGCGCTCGAATACTCCAGATACACCCGCACCACCGAGGAAGCCTTGAGGTAGCGTTCGTCGAGCCGGTTCAGGCTCACGATCACCAGAAACAGAAACGCGCACATGATGATCGCGCCCTCGTAGAATCCGACCCCCACCGCCAGACCCATGCAGGCCGAGGCCCAGAGTCCGGCCGCCGTCGTCAGGCCCTTCACCTGCTGTCCGCGCTGGTGGCCGGTGATGACGATCGTCCCGGCGCCCAGAAAGCCGATGCCGCTGATCACCTGCGCGCCCATCCGGGCCGGGTCGGAGTTTGGATTAAAGTAGGTGATGATATACTGGTTCACCAGCATCGCGGACATCGCGCCGATGCAGACGACGATGTGGGTCCGCAGTCCCGCCGCGTGGCGCTTCTT
>JACRTB010000091.1 GCA_014385025.1 Yanshouia hominis
GTACAACAGGCGCGTAGTGGCGCTGTCAAACGGTGTGGAGGTAGTGCCATGGCAAAACATCTGACCGAAAAGCAACGCATAGAGCTTGAAACTTTATACCGCCTTGGATACAGCCGCCGAAAAATGGCGGCTTTTCTTAACTGCTCAATTCGTACTGTTTATTATGAATTATCTCGTGGAAAGTGCGAACAGATAGACGGTAAAACATGGCGCACTTATCATACATACAGTTCAGTAATTGCACAGAAAAAGCATGATGAAAATGCAACTGCAAAAGGCCGCTCTTTGAAATTGGGGAATAACCACGCCTTTGCAAATTATCTTGAACAAAAAATAGGGAAAGAAAAATATAGTCCCCGCGCCGCTCTTGCCGCTCTCCATATCGAAAATAAAGATTTTAATATAACCGTTTCCCATACTACCATTTATCGTTGGATTTATCAGGGCTATTTGAGCATTGACAATTCCAACCTTCCAGAAGGCCGCAGACCTAAAAAAGATAAAGAACCCAAAAGCAAAAAACCTAT
>JACRTB010000092.1 GCA_014385025.1 Yanshouia hominis
ATTCTGTAGCCAATCTCATCTGATACTGACTATACATCTTCCGGCAAATGCCTTGGATGCTCTGGAGTATTGACTTCGTGAAATGTAGCGCGTCTCTTTGGTAAGTATTTGTAGCCTTGCAATCTGGTTATAGAATATTCGTCTGCGGGCGGGATATCCCAGCTGTGCAATCGTTTTGGTGATGGAACCTCATTCATTATGTAAGGCGAGTGCTTTCTCATACTGCTTCTGTGTTCCTCCTGCGGGGATCAATGTCGGTCCAACTTTCCGTCTGCACCCCAACCCATCTCGGTGTTAAATACATCGCTCCACCTTTCCATTTTCGTTATTATTTTTTGCAGCGGTCTGCTGCGCTTTCCACGCTGCAAATTCTCGTTGCCCCTCTTCGCTTTCTGTCAACGCCGATTTGATTTTGTAGTTTTTCGCCGGTTAAAAAATGCAGGAAAACAGTGGTGTGGGAATGTAGAAAAATTAGGCTTGTCCCTGCTCAAAGAGGGTATTGACAATGTGCTG